>NZ_JBPXMT010000011.1:0-287520 GCF_051842835.1 Microbacterium sp. A93 | reverse complement strand
GAGGTAGACGGCAGATGACCCGGCCCCCGAGATGAACTGCTTCGTGCCGTTGAGCACATACTCGTCGCCGTCACGCTTTGCCGACGTCGTGATCGCTGCGGCGTCAGAGCCTGCTCCGGGTTCGGTGAGGCAGTAGCTGCCGAGGTCGTTCATCGTGACCAGGCCGGGCAGCCAGTGTTCGCGCTGCTCCTGGTTGCCGAACGCGTCGATCATCCAGGCGACCATGTTGTGGATCGAGATGTAGGCCGCGATCGTCGTGTCGCCCTTGGAGAGCTCCTCGAAGATCGCTATCGCATCGAGCCGGGAAAGCCCCGATCCTCCGATGTCGTCTCTCACATAGATGCCACCGAGACCGAGCTCGCCCGCCTCTCGCAGTGTGTCAACAGGGAAGAACTTCTCTGCATCCCAGTGTGCCGAGTTCGGGGCGAGGCGGGCTGTAGCAAAATCCCGCACAGCGTCGACGAGCGCCGTGCGCTCATCAGGGGTAAGTGACGCGTACATGGCGATCAGTGCATCGTCGGGATGACGAAGCTTGCGCCTTCCTTCAGATCGTGCGACAACCAACGGCTCGTGACCGTCTTCGTCTTCGTGTAGAAACGGAAGGCATCAGGACCGTGCTGGTTCAGATCACCGAAACCGGACTTCTTCCACCCGCCGAACGTGTGGTAGGCGATCGGGACAGGGATCGGCACGTTGACGCCGACCATGCCCACATTCACCCGTGCGGAGAAGTCACGGGCGGCGTCGCCGTCGCGTGTGAAGATCGAGACGCCGTTGCCGAACTCGTGATCGCTCGCCATCGCGAGCGCCTGCTCGTAGTCGTCGGCGCGTGCGATGAACAGCACAGGCCCGAAGACCTCTTCCTTGTACACCGTCATGTCAGTCGACACATTGTCGAACAGGGTCGGGCCGAGGTAGAACCCGTTCTCGTAACCCTCGACCGTGTATCCACGGCCATCGGCTAGCAGCGTCGCGCCCTCGTCGATGCCCGTCTGGATGTAGCCCTCGACGCGCTGGAGCGCCTCGGCCGTGATGAGGGGACCGTAGTCGACGCCTTCTGCGAGGGCCGGGCCGATCCTGAGCGCCTTGACACGCTCGGTGAGCTTCGCGGCGAGCGCGTCACCGGTCTCCTTGCCGACCGGGACCGCGACCGAGATCGCCATGCAACGCTCGCCAGCCGAACCGTAACCCGCGCCGATCAGAGCGTCGGCAACCTGGTCGAGGTCAGCGTCGGGCATCACGATCATGTGGTTCTTCGCCCCGCCGAAGCACTGAGCGCGCTTGCCGTTCTGGGCGGCGGTCTCGTAGATGTACTGTGCGATCGGAGTCGAGCCGACGAAACCGACAGCCTTCACCCGATCGTCGTGCAGGAGCGCGTCGACGGATTCCTTATCGCCGTTGACGACGTTCAGCACACCCGCCGGGCTTGAGGATGAAGGAGTTGCCAGCGGCGAGCGCCGGACCCATCTTCCACAGCGGGATCATGGCCGGGAAGTTGGAGTGATGCCGGCGACGACGCCGAGTGGCTGACGCATCGAATAGACATCGATCCCAGTACCTGCCGCGCTCGAATACTCGCCCTTGTGTAAGTGCGGGGCGCCGATGGCGAATTCGACGACCTCGACACCGCGCTGGATGTCGCCCAGGGCATCATCGACGGTCTTGCCGTGCTCGCGAGAGAGCGTCTTGGCCAGCTCTGGAGCGTCTTTGTTGATGAGTTCGACGAACTTCATCAGCACGCGGGCGCGCTTTTGCGGGTTGGTGGCGCCCCAGATGACCTGCGCCTCTTCGGCGTTCGCGATCGCGGCTTCGACCTCAGCCGTGGTCGCGAGCGGGACGCGGGACTGCACTTCGTCCGTCGACGGATCGAACACATCCGCGAAGCGTCCGCACGTGCCGGAAACATGCTTACCGCCGATGAAGTGGGTGAGTTCGTAAGTCATTGTGACGAGACCTTTCGCGGTGTATTCGTCGCATCGGATACCTGGTGGTCTCTACTTGCCGCGGGTAGCGCCTTTACACCGATCCCGACCCAGCGCCGCACGGTTGTTGCACACACGCTGAGTGAGTGCAATAGTGTAATCAACTGGTCGGTTGGTAGATGGGGGTTTCATGAACGACACGGCGCGGATCACACGCATAGACCACGACGGGATCGCCGTTCTCACCTTCGACTACCCCGACCGCTCCATGAACGTCGTCGATGAGTCGGTATTCGTCGAGCTCCGCGAGCAGATGCGCATGGCAACGGAAGACGACACGATCTCCGCTGTGGTGTTGACCTCCGGAAAGCCTGGGGCTTTCGGCGCCGGGGCCGACGTCTCCTGGCTTCCTGAACTCGTTGCGCGCCCCGGCGCCGACGAATTCCTCGCGTCCGTGCATCAGCTCATGGCCGACATCGCCGACTCTCCCAAGCCCTATGTCGCAGCCGTGCACGGCGCGGCATTTGGCGGAGCACTCGAGGTCGCACTCTCCATGCACGCGATCGTCGCGGCTCGGGGCACGTCCCTCGGCCTGCCGGAGATCACCCTCGGGCTCATCCCGGGCGGCGCAGGAACCCAGCTGATCCGGCGATTCGTCGACACGTCGACGGCACTAGACCTACTTCTCAGCGGACGGACTGTCGATGCCGCCAAGGCACAGGAGCTCGGCCTCGTGGCCGCCATCGCCGACGACGACCTGCTCGCGACGGCACTGGCGACGGCTCAGCGCCTCGTCGACGGCGACACTCCGCGCGCGGCATTCGGCGAGGACGCGAACACAGCCCTCGCCGCTGTCGCCGAGCGCCAGAACGACGCGGTTTCTTTTGCCGCACAGGCCATCATCGACGCCGTGCGCACCGGCATCGCACACGGATACGCAGCGGGGTGCGCCGCAGAGCGCTCGTCATTCGTATCACTCGTCGACTCCGCAGAGGCGAAGGCACGCATTCATCTGTTCACGACAGAGAATGACATCAAACGACGCAGCCGACGCGCTGGCGCTGCATTCCAGCGCGTCGGGGTGGTGGGAGGCGGACAGATGGGCTCCGGTATCGCTGCCACCGCGGTGAGTCGCGGTCTCTCCGCGGTCGTCCGCGACATGACTGATGACAAGCTCGACGGCGCCCGCTCCTACGTCGATCGAGTCCTCACTCGCAGCGCACCCAGCCGCAAGGACGAGCTGATCGCGAACTGGGCCGGCACGACTGGATGGTCCGGTTTCGAGTCGGCGGATGCAGTCATCGAAGCGGTATTCGAGCTGCCCGCAGTCAAGCGCGAGACACTCGAACTCGTGAGCGACATCGTCGCCGCTGAAACGCTGGTGGCGACCAACACATCTGCCATCCCGGTGAGCAGCCTGGCATCCGCTGTGGATTCGCCCGAGCGCTTCCTCGGAATGCATTTCTTCTCTCCGGTCGAGCGGATGCCGCTGGTCGAACTCGTGCCGCACAGTGGCACCTCTGCGGAGACCGTCGAGCGCGCCGGGTCACTCGCGCGTTCACTCGGAAAGCTCCCGGTGGTCGTCGCGGACAAGCCTGGATTCTTCACGTCGCGCGTATACGCGCGCTGGCTCATGGAGGGAGTGCGACTCCTTCTCGACGGTGCAGATCCGGCTGCTGTGGACAGCGCCGCGAAGGCCGCAGGGTTCCCCATCGGCCCGTTACAAGCTCATGACGAGGCGACCCTCGACCTGGTCGTGAAGGCCAGCATCACCCAGGTCGCCGAGCCCGTGATGGCCGACCGACTGAAGGTCGCCGCGGTGCGCGGCGCCCTCGAAGCTCTGATTGCAGCTGGGGTGGAGGGGCGACGTTTCGGGGCCGGCTTCTACACCTACCAGGAGGGAAGGCGCACGGGGGTGAATCCCGTGGTCGTCGAGACTCTGTCAGTCACGCCGAGCGAGATGGACCAGCAGACCATCGCCGATCGGCTGTTGCTTGCCTTCGCGACCGAGTGCTTCCTGTGCTGGGAAGATGGCACGATTCTCCATCCCGACGACGGTGACGTCGCATCGGTGCTCGGGATCGGTTTCCCGCGAGCGCTCGGCGGCCCGTACCACTGGGCCGGCGAGCAGGGTCTCGACTGGGTCATCGCGCGCTGTGCTGAACTCGGAGAGAGCGCATTCCCCGTCGGGTCACGCCTGCCGCTGCTGGCGACGTCCGGTGCATCGTTCGCGACGGAAACCCGCTTGGCTACCCCAGCCAGCTGAGCGGCGGCCGGGCGACGGTCGGGAGCATCGCCTTCGGGCAGTGCGTCTATGCGTGCCGCAGCAGACGGTAGGACTTCACGCCGTCGATGACTTCCGCGGCGATCCGCTCGCGATCGGCGAGAACATCCAGATGAGCGACAGTCTCGGTGACGGCGAGCATCTGGTTAAACTCGTCCAGCTCGTCAAAGTGCCGCAGATGCCGCGTCCATCCGATCAGCCGGGCAACCTCGAGCGCATCGGCAGCCCCGCCCCGCACCGCAACGAAGCAGTCCTCGAGACGCCGCTCGTGGTATTCGATGAGCTCCCGCGATCGTGCGTGAAGGCTGTCAGCGACAGCTCCGTGCGCAGGGAGCACACGCAGGTCCGGCAGCGCGAGCATCACTTCTTGAGATTCGAGGAACCGCTTGAGCGGAAGGCCATTGCGTTGCGCCTCGAAGCCGATCGAGGGAGTGATAGTGGGCAGAACGTGATCACCGGTGACGATAATTCCGGCAGCCTCGTCGGCGAAGACGAGGTGTCCACGGGTGTGCCCAGGCGTTGCTATCGCACGCAGCCGGTACCGACCGACCGGGATGACCTCATCGCTGTTGAGCCAGCGATCGGGCAGCTCGAAGTACTCCTCGGCCATCCGCTCGGCATCGGGATTCGCCTCGATCCGAGCATGCATCGCATCCGCGACGCTGCCGGCACCTGCTGCACGCAGCCGTTGGAAGTTCATCTTGAAACCGTTGAACCAGTGCTCCATCACGGCCCGGATGTTCGGCTCCTCGTCTTTGCCGACGCTGAGCTTCATCCCGAATTCTGCGCGCAACTGCACACCGAGGGTGATGTGATCACTGTGGGAGTGGGTGATGAGGAACTCGTCGATGGAGTGCAGCCCGAGACCGATGCTCTGCAGTGCGGCATCGAGCTGCGCACGCGCTTCGGGAACTGCCCATCCGGAGTCGATGATAGTGACGCGATCGCCCGCACGAAAAGCGTAGACGTTGACCGCGCGCAGACCGTTACTGGGCATTGCGAGCGGAATCCGGTAGAGATCGGGCGCGATCTCCCACGCCCCGGGTGTCGTCCAGTCTTGGGCAGTCATCATCATCCTTCTCATCAGTAAAGCGGCAGCGCCGGGCCTCCGCCGTCGATGACCAATCGCTGGCCGGTCACGTACGAATCAGGCGCAGCAAGGAACGCCACCGCATCGGCGATGTCCTCGGGGCGGCAGACGCGCCCGAACGGATAGGCGTCGGCGAGGGAGTCGAGCGTGCTGTCAACGCTGGCGCGGACGAGACGCTCGCCCATGTCTGTGGCGACCAGCCCGGGCGCGAGAGCATTGACTCGGATGCCGTTGGCCCGCTCTTCCATCGCCAGCACCCGCACGATGGATTCCGCGGAAGTCTTTGCCACCGCATATGGGGCGGTGTTGGCCGGCAGCGAGATCGTCACGTTGCTGGTGACGACGATGATGTTGCCCGACCCGGCTTCGCGCATCCCCGGAAGCACGACCCCGGCCATCTCCACGACGGCAAAGGCATGCATCTGCAGCATGTCCTGGTACTCGTCTCGCGAGCTCTCGGTGACCGTGTGTCCCCGAGATGCCATCCCGGCATTGCTCACCAACACCGAGATCGGCCCGACTTCCTCCGCAGCTCGGCGCGCGAGATCACCAGCGGCACCAGGGGCACGCAGATCACCGGGAATCGATACCGCACGTCCGCCGAACGCCTCGATCTCGGCCACGACCTCACGGGCGGCATTGCCGTCTTTACGGTATGAGAATGCGACCGTTGCGCCTTGGCGAGCGAGCTTCACGGCGATCGCACGGCCCATCCCCCGGGAACCACCGGTGACAAGCGCGGCACGGCCGCGCAAAGTTGTGCTGTCCATTCATGCCCCCTCTGTCTGCATGTTCGACCATACACGTTCGACCGTTCGTTTGGTCGAATAAGGTGTACCCTAAGAATATCCACTCGATGAGGAGTTGAACCGGATGATCGAAGTACTGCGTCGCTACGCGTACGGATTCGTGAACAGCCGCGATTTCGCTGTGCCGCTGGAGATCATGAGCGATGACTACACCCTGCACGTGGGCACCGAGACGCTCGTAGGACGCGACGATCATTACCTTCCTGCCGTGCAGCTACAGATGGAGCAGTTCCCCCAGCTGGGCTACAGCATCCATGAACTCGTTACGGACGGCGAGAAGACAGCGGTGCTCTTCAGCGAACACGGTCGGTCATCGCGTCACCCCGACAACGAGGCCTCCTGGATCGGCATGGGCATCTACCGCGCTGCCGGCAGCCGGCTCGTGGAATGCTGGGTGGAACAGGACCACTACGGCAAACGCCGTCAGCTCCAGGCCGGCGTGAGCGACCCGGTGCCCCCGGTTGCGGTCGACCCCTGGTCGGGGCATGAGGATGCGAGTCCGAGCGCATCCGCCGCTGCGGCGCCAATCGTGCGTTCCTGGCTGAATGGCCTCGAAGCATGGCCGCCGGCGGAATCCCGACTCGACACCGGATTCGCACAGGCCGAACAGCCCCGCATCCGAATCATCACGACAGAGCTGATCGCCGTCGTCGCTGAGGCGAACCGAGTGGGCTTCAATGCCAAGATCATCGGCACGTACGAAGGGGGCCTACCGGACGACGATGAGCTCCTGGGCTGCACCATCCAGACTTGGGTCGGCGCGATCGGTGACCTCACAGGCAACACCGTGAACGACCTGCGTGGCGCGAGCAATCGCATCGCGGTACACCGGCAACTGCGCGCGATGAAGTAAGACAGAGGACACGAGCATGCCCCTGACACCCCCGGCCAGTCCGCTCGGCGACATCGTCGATCGGCAAGCGGCCACGAATGACGGGATCGCTCTTGTCATGCCGTCAGGCGTGCGGCTGAGCTATCCAGAACTGGCGCAGCGCGCCGATGCCTTCGCATCAAGCCTGATCGGACTGGGCGTGCGCTCGGGAGATCACGTCGGCATCCTGATGCATAACTGCCTGGATTTCGTGCTCGCCCTCATCGCCACCGCGAAGGTCGGAGCGGTGAGCGTGCCGATAAACGGCCGCTTCAAAGAGGCCGAGGCAAGTTACATCATCGGTCACGCCGATCTCAGCGTCCTTCTCGTCAATGCTGATGATGCCGGCACCGACTACCCACGTCTCGTTCATCGCGTGCTCAACCCGCAGCCGGGTGACGCGTACGAATCGATCGGCGACGCACTGCGGCACGTCGTGGACTTCTCCGGACGTGTGGACTCGTTCCTGACACGTGCACAGTTCGATGCCGCAGCAGCCGGGATCTCGCTCGATGAGCTCAAGAACCGCCAGAACCGGGTGCGCATACGTGACATCGCACTCCTCATGTACACCTCAGGAACGACCTCACGACCCAAGGGATGTCTCCTCACTCATGAGTCGATCTCGCGTCATGGCCCGAACGTCGCGCAGTCCTTCTTCTCTCTGACCCAGGAAGATGCGTTCTGGGACCCGCTTCCGCTGTTCCATTGCGGTGGCATCGTCCCGATGTTCGCGTGCTTCACGCTCGGCGCAACGTTCTGCCACGCCGGTCACTTCGAGCCGGGCCAGGCACTGCGCACGATTCGCGACGAGAAGTGCACTGTTCTCTACCCCGCCTTCGAAGCAATATGGCTTCCGATCCTCGATCACCCCGAGTTCGCCACGTCCGATCTCTCCCACGTGCGTGTGATCCAGAACATTGCGACGCCCGAACGTATGACCCAGTTCGAGAACCGGATGCCGTGGGCTCGGCAAGTGACTTCCTACGGGGCGACGGAGACCGCCAGCAATTTGACCATGGGTCATCCTGATGACCCACTCGAGGTCAGAGTCAACACCCTGGGACACGTCGTGCCCGGCATGGAGGCCAAGATCGTGGATCCGGACACCGGCAACGAGGTGCCTGACGAAGAATTCGGCGAGCTCTGCTATCGCGGCTACGCCCTTTTCGAGGGCTACTACAAGTCACCGGAGATCAACGCCGCTGTCTTCGATGCAGAGGGGTTCTTCCACTCCGGCGACCGCGCAGCCCGCCGCTTGGACGGCAACTTTATCTATGGTGGCCGTTACAAGGACATGTTGAAGGTTGGAGGCGAGAACGTCGCCGCCATCGAGATCGAAGACCTGCTCGTGCACCATCCGGCCGTTCGGGTTGCTCAGGTCGTCGGCGTGCGGGACGCTCGCTACGGTGAAGTGCCGGCGGCTTTCATCGAGCTGAACCCGAACTTGGCAGCGACCGAGGCAGATATCATCGAGTTCTGCGTCAATCAGATCGCAACGTACAAAGTTCCCCGATACATACGTTTCGTGGTCGAATGGCCAATGTCGGGAACGAAAGTGAAGAAGTTCGAGCTACAGAATCACCTGATCGCTGAACTCGATCGCGACGGCATCCACACGGCACCGCGCTCGAACGCGCGAGTCACGACAGACTGATAGACGGAGGAACTTATGGCGAGCACGACGAATGTGGCTTCCGAGGCCGCACGGAACTCCCCGCGCACAGCGAAGGGTATTGAACGCGCTCAGCAGATCATGGAGATCGCCGAGAACCTCTTCCACCGTCAGGGATACGCTCAGACCTCGATGGATGACATCGCGCGCGCGACAGGGCTGCTCAAGGGGAGCCTCTATTACTACATGAAGTCGAAGGAGGACCTTCTCTACCGCATCGTGGAGGACGTCCACGAAGTCTCTCGCGCTCAGCTCGATGAAGCCCGCCAGCAGGAGGATGTGCCCGCGCTGGAGCGGCTGCTGCACTTCGTTGAAGCGCAGGTCACCTACCTCGCGCTCAACGTGACCCGTGTGGCCGTCTACCACCATGAATGGCACCGACTCGAAGGCGACCGCCTGAAGAGCGTGCGCGAAGCCCGGCATGCATACGACGATGCACTGATCGCGCTCTTGGAAGAGCTCAAAGCCGAAAGCTCACTGGCAGCGGACTCCAACACTCGACTCGTGGCCAATATGGTGTTGGCCACGATCTGCTGGCCCTACACGTGGTACCGCTCGGGCACGGTATCAGCCGCTGAGCTCTCGAAGACCTGCACCAACTTCGTACGCGCCGGACTGCCCGGCATGCAGTCGGTCGCCTAAGGGTCTGGGAATTCCGGTATCCCGGCGGTAACGCTAACGAGATACTCGAAGGCCGCGCGCCAGAACTTTGCGTCACCGCCCGATCGAGCGTCCGACGATCTCCTTCATGATCTCGCTGGTGCCACCGTAGATGCGCTGCACCCGGGCGTCACGCCAGCGCCAGGCGATCTCATACTCGTTCATGTATCCGTAGCCGCCGTGCAACTGCAAACAGCGGTCGAGCACTCGCCATTCGAGTTCGGTGGCCCAGTATTTCGCGCCCGCAGCCTCGGCATCGCTGAGTTCGCCTGCGACCTGACGGCGAATGCAGTCGTCGACGTAGACTCGCCCCACGCGCACTTCCGTGACCATCTCGGCAATGTCGAAGCTGTTGGCCTGGAAGCTCGAGATCGACTTACCGAAGGCAACCCGCTCTTCGGTGTATTCCGTCGTAAGTTCCAACGCACGCTCAGCATCAGCGATCGCGGTGACCGCCATCGCAAGGCGCTCGGATGCGAGATTACGCATCATGAGGCTGAGACCCCTGCCAGCTTCGCCGAGCACGTTGGATTCGGGTACGGCGACATTATCGAAGAAGAGCTCAGCGGTATCCTGAGCCTCCCGGCCGATCTTGTCGAGCCTGCGCCCGCGCTCGAAGCCCACCATGCCCGCCTCGACCACGAAGAGCCCAAGACCCTCGATGTCGTCGCGTTCGACGCGTGCTGCCACGATCACCAAGTCGGCCTGGATCCCACTGGTGATGAAAATCTTCGATCCGTTCAGGATCCACTGCTCGCCATCCCACCGGGCAGTCGTCTTGATACCGCGCAGATCGGAGCCAGCGCCGGGCTCGGACATTGCGATGGCCGGGACGATGTCTCCACTGGTGATACCCGGCAGCCAGCGCTCGCGTTGCTCTGCGGTGGTGAGATCGGTCAGATAGGGGACCAGGATGCTGTTCGTCAGCTGAAAGGCATCCGTCGCTGCCCCCGCGTAGACGACCTCTTCTTCGATGATCGCGTTGTACCGGAAGTCGCGGATGCCCAAGCCGCCGTACTCGGGTTCCACGGCGAAACCCACGAAGCCGTTTTCTGCCGCACTGCGCCAGAAATCACGGTCGATGATGCCATCCCGCTTCCACTGCGCTACCTTCGGCAGCGCCTCGCGAGCGAGGAACTCACGGACCGCGCTGCGGAACTCCTTGTGCTCGGGCTCGAAAATTGACCGTGCGGACCGTTTGAACGCCATGCCCCCGCCCTTCACTGAGTATCATTTCTACCAATCAGTCGGTATAGTAACACAGAGGCCATCCCGCGCCTCATCGACGTCGACCAAGCGGAACGACCGGAGGATCCATGCCCGAAGCAGACCTTCCCGAGCATCTTCGAGCTCTTCCTGGAACAGCGCTGATGACCGGCACGATCAGCATTCCGGCGGCCGAGGCACCCCTGCTGGTCGACGTGCTGGGCTCCCCAGGACCCGCAGGTGAACTGCACCCCATCTACGCATATCTGGCCACCCAGCGAGGAATTGGCATGAGCGTCGGGGAAGTCTGCGCTCTCGCTCATTTCGACATCGATGATGGTCCGATGCTCGGCAGCGTCCAGTTCGAATACGTGACGCCGATGCGAGCCGACACTGAATACCGCGTCGAAGGCACGATCCTCGACATCACTCGCAAGCAGGGCAGGGCAGCCGGCATCTTCGACCTCCTCGATTTCGAAGAGCGCCTCGTCGACGACGACGGGAATATGGTGGCATCCGCTCGCCTTTCTTTCGTCCTGCCCCGAAAGGAGAATCTTCCGTGAACGAACGTTCTCCCGGCGACGCTCTCACCCCACACCGAGTCACGGCGGTTACCGCAGAAGCCATGAAGACAATGTCTGTGCTTCTCGATGACCCCAACCCGATCCACCTCGACGCGGACGCCGTGCGCGAACTCGGTCTCGGCGACCGACTCATCAACCAGGGCCCCACCAACCTCGCGTACATGATGGACATGGTGCGCAAGAATTTCCCGACCGCACACCTGCAGCGCTTCCAATCGCGACTCTTGGCCAATGTATTCGAGGGCGATATCGTCACAGCCGGTGGGAGCATCGAGCGTATCGAGCGTCACTCTGACGGCATGCACATCACAAGCCGCGTCTGGCTCGACATCGAGAAGGGTGAGCGTGCGGTCGAGGGTGTCGCGAATGTGGTGATCCCGTGACGAGCTATCCCACGTTGCTCAGCCCTTTCACCCTGGGCTCTGTCACTATCCGGAACCGTACGCTGATGGCGGCGATGTCATCGGGGCTGTCCGATCCCGGTGGCCGAGTGTCTGAGGCCCAGATCGCGTATTACGCAGAGCGTTCGCGGGGTGGCGTCGGCCTCATCGCCGTGGAGTTCGCCTGCATCGACAGTAGCTACGGAGTTTCAGAGGAGCGTCAGCTCGTCTTCGATGACGACGCCGCGATCCCGGGCCATGCACGGTTGGTAGCCGCGATCCGCGCCGGAGGTGCGACGCCGGCTCTGCAGCTGCAGGCGCCGGGGCAGTTCGCCGTACCCCGAGAGGGTCACGTGGCCGTAGCACCCAGCAACGTCCTTTCGCGCCGTGACGACAGCCTGCGCGCCCGCGCGCTGATCGGTGCCGAGATCGTCGGCCTCATCGCCAGCTTTCGCGAGGCTGCCCGTCGCGCACTGCTCGCCGGGTACGAGGCGATCGAGCTGCACGGCGCGCATGGATACCTGCTCATGGCGTTCCTCTCCCCGCTGACGAACCAGCGGGATGACGAATGGGGTGGTGATGAAGAGCGCCGGCTCGCGTTCCCCATCGCTGTCATTCGCGCGATCAAGGATGCGATCGGGGACGTCCCGCTCCTGTACCGTATCTCCGCGGATGACTTCGCACCGGGGGGTCTCGGCATCGAGGACATGGCGCGGATCACACCTCGACTCGTTGCTGCCGGGTTGGACGGCATCGACGTCTCAACCGGTTCGCTCACTGGTTCGCTGGAGCGCACGATCGACCCCATGTCGAAGGAGGGCTGGCGGTTCGAGATGACCCGGCGTATCAGGGATGCTGTCGACGTCCCGGTCGCGGGAATCGGCTCGCGCACTCCAGAAACCGCCGAATCCGCACTCCTGCGCGAAGACATGGATCTGGTTGCGCTGGGTCGTCCGCTGTTGGCCGACGCGCACTGGGTCGCCAAAGCCGCACAGGGGCGCAGTGCAGACATCCGGCCGTGCACGAGTTGCAACTGGTGCGCGGATCGCGTCTTCAAGCACCTCCCTACCGGATGCGCGGAGAATCCGCGGACCGGGCGCGAGACCGTGCCGCTGATCACGGAGAACGTCGGCCACGGGCGACGGATCGTGATCATCGGCGGCGGCCCCGGAGGCCTCGCCGCCGCGGTGCAGGCCGAGTCGATCGGCTTCACCACGACGCTGTTCGAAAGCGAGAACCGCCTCGGAGGAGGCATTATCACCTCGGCCGCACCACCGCACAAAGACAACCTGCTCTGGTATCGGGACTATCTCGAGCGTCGCCTCGCCGCGTCAGAAGTCGACGTGCGGGTGGGCTCTCGGGCAACCCTCGACGACGTTCTTGCTCTCGATCCTTTCGCGGTCATTCAGGCACAGGGAACCGTGCCGACCGCGCAGGCCATCCCGGGAGACGACCTGGCGCACGTTGTATCGGCCTATGATCTGCTTCTAGATCGCGGTCCGACGCCAGAATCCTGGCGAGGTCCGGTCGTCGTCTACGGTGGCGGGGAGACGGGCTGTGAGACCGCGGAGCTCATAGCTGCACGCGGATTGGATGTCGTGCTCATCTCTCGATCGGACGAATATCAGCTCGCACGAGCCGCCGAACCGCTGTATCGCAAGGTTCTGCTGACCCGGCTGCGCGCGAACCCACACGTCTCCATCCGCACCGGCACCCATGTTCTCTCGATCGACCGCACCGGTGTCACTCTCAACGAGGATGCCGGTACAACACACATCACGGCAGCGATGATCGTCATTGCCCAGGGCCGCCGCAGCGACGACACCCTGGCCGCGGAACTCGCCGAACACGGCATCACCAGCATCCTGATCGGCGACGCGCGGCAGATCAGCCGCATCGGCGAAGCCGTCCACGACGCCAACACCGCCATCCGCGAACTCGTCGGCAGCGCAGCTGATGCGCCGCCAGCCTGACCAGCGACCGACACCGACCGTGAGGTACCCATGACTGAAATTCGAATGGACGGCCAGTGCGCTGTCGTCACTGGAGCGGGCCGGGGTCTCGGCCGTGCCTACGCCCGAGAACTCGCCCGACGCGGCGCCGCAGTCGTAGTCAATGACCTGGCGATGGACGATGAAGGGACCCCGCGGGCGGATGCGGTGGTCGCCGAGATTGAAGCCGCAGGTGGGCGCGCAGTCGCGGACCGCTCCGATATCTCGACCGCATCCGGCGCCGAAAGCCTCGTCGCCACAGCGGTCGAATCGTTCGGCCGCATCGATGCCATCATCAACAACGCCGGGTTCCTGCGCACCGGAACAATCGATGAGCTCACAGATGAAGACATCGAGTCGGTGGTAGCCGTGCACCTTCTCGCTGCGATGTACACGACCCGAGCTGCGTGGCCGCACATGAAAGCTCAGGGCTACGGTCGCATCGTCTTCACGAGCTCCGGATCGACCTTCGGCCACGTCGGCAACGGCAACTACGGTGCCGCCAAGGGCGGAGTGATGGCGTTGTCGCGCACGCTCGCCCTCGAGGGAGCGGAGTTCAACATCAAAGTCAACTCGGTACTGCCCTATGCGATCTCGCAGATCGCAGCCGGAACTGCTCACGTCGGCGAAGACCCTGCGGGGGTGCGCGCGCTCCTGAACTCGCTCACCGCCCGGCGTGCACCCGAGACGGTTGCCCCGTTAGCCGTGTATCTCGCCAGCAGCGACTGCCGCGTGACCGGTGAGGCGTTCTCCGCCCTCGCCGGTCGCTACGCACGAGTCGTTTACGGGCTGACGCAAGGATGGATATCCGCAAAGGCCGATGCCACTGCCGACGACATCGCCACGCATCTGGATGACATCCTCAACCCCACCTCATTCACCATCCCCACGATGATCCGCGACGAGATCGCTGATGTCGCCACCCGCCTGCGGGCGCGCGGCCTGATCTGAAAGCCCCCACGATGGACTCCATGACCGGTTCCCGCATCCCCGCACTCGGCCTTCTGCTGCGCGATTACGCATACGCTTACACAGCCAGCCACGATTTCGACGTCTGCGATCGCCTGATGGTCAAGGACTACGTGTTGCGGATGGGTGAGTTCGAGATTCGGGGTCGCGACGACGCCTACAAGCCCGCGACCGAGAAGCAGTACCGTCAGTACCCGGGGCTGGGCTTCACCGTCCACGACTTCATGACCAGTGGCAACCGCGCCGCGTTGCGTTTCAGTGAACACGGCAAGTCCCTTCTCACCGGCAAGGACGCCTCGTGGCGCGGGGTCAGCCTGTACCGCTGGGACGGCGAACGCCTCACCGAGTGTCGAGTCGAGCAGGACTACTTCTCCCGACGTCGCCAATCAGAGGGCGCAGCATCCCACCCGGTTCCCGCGCCCGGAACCGATCCTTGGACTGACTCCCTCGCCGCCGAGTCAGACCCGGTCGAATCATCGGTCAGAAGATGGTTGGAGCACGGAGAGCTGTTCGCAAGCGACGACGTCGAGTTCGACGATGAATCTGAAGCCGGACACGAGCGCGCGCGACTCGAGGGACTGTCGGTCGACGTTCTCGACCTGTTCAGCTGCGGTGAGCGGGCCGCGTTCCACATTCGAGCGGACGGTGTGTACGCCGGTGGCTTGGGAGCTGAGTTCGACTCTCTGATCGGCACGCCCGGCTCGCTCTACGCGAGCGGTTATGTGAGCACCAGCGCCGGTGCGATCACGGGGCACGTGGTGACTGACCGACTCAGCTACACGCGTCGCCTCGCGGCGGCACGGTAGCCGAGTATCCGGCTCAGGCGACGCCGAGGAACGCCTGGGTGACACGATCATCAGCCAATAACTCGTTCGGAGTCCCGCGAACGACGACCATTCCCTGCTCAAGCACAGCGGCTTGATGGGCGACGTCCAGGGCGGCAGCATTCTGCTCCACCATCAGCACACCGATACCGCGTCCCGCGATTCTGACGACAGCTTCGAGCACCCGGTCAACCATGATCGGCGCCAACCCCATAGATGGCTCATCCAGCAGGATCAGCCTCGGTTTGGCCATGAGCGCTCGACCGAACGCAAGAAGCTGCTGCTGCCCACCGCTGAGAAGCCCACCGAGGCTGCGACGGTGCTCGGCGAGCATCGGGAAGATCTCATAGATCTCCTCCTCCCCCTCGCGCGCTTGCTTCGCAGAACCTCTACCGAACGCGCCGAGCCTGAGATTCTCCGACACGGTCAACGGCCCGATGATATGGCGCCCTTCGGGGACGAGCACCAACCCGGCCTGCGAGATTTTCCAGGCAGGTTTACGTGTGATATCGGCTCCGTCGAAGACAATGCGACCGGCCCGGGATTTGACTGAACCGGCGATCGCATTGAGCGCAGAAGACTTTCCAGCACCGTTCGCGCCGAGCATCACTGAGATCTCCCCTGCCTGAACCGTGACGTCGAGGCGACGGAGACCGATGAGGTGCCCGTATCCGACGCGCAGGTCTTTCACCTGCAGCAGATCATGCGTTCTTTCGACCAAGGTAGGCCTCCCTCACTCGCTCATCACGGATTGTCTCAACGGGATCACCTGTCGCAATCACCTTGCCGAAGTCCACAACGACGATCCGGCTCGATACCCGCGTAACAAGACCCAGATCGTGTTCGATGAGCAACTGGGTGAGACCTTCGGAGCGAAGGTTCAGCAGGAGCTCTGAGACTTCCTCACGCTCTCGCGGATTCATGCCCGCGACCGGCTCGTCAAGCAGAAGAAGCTGCGGTGAGCTCGCGAGAGCTCGAGCGATCTCCACGCGCCGTTGGAACCCATAGGGCAGAGCGCCCGGGAGAAGCTCGGCGTACTCGACCATCCCGACTCGACCCAGCGCTTCGAGCGCAGCAACCCGTGATCGACGCTGCGCCTTGGCGGCACGGAGGGGTCGGAAGGCCGCGTCGAGCGGGCTTCCACCGTCGTCCGCTCCCAACATCACGTTCTCGACAACGGTGAGATCGGGGAGCAGACGAATTGCCTGGAAGGTGCGACGAACGCCCAGCCTCGCAATACGCGGTGCGGCGAACTTCTTAATCGTCTCACCATCGACTCGGATGTCACCGTCGGTGATGTGCGTCAACGCGGTGATCGCGTTGACGAGCGTCGTCTTACCTGAGCCATTTGGCCCGACGATGCCCACGAGCTCGCCCGGCCAGACCTGGAACGAGACGCCGTCGACGGCACGAACCCCGCCGTAGTGGACCTTGACGTCGTCGACATCGAGGACCGGCTGTGATGCCTGCGCCATCATGACCTCTGCTCCCTCTTCGTCGGAAACCGGATCGTCGTTGTGGCCGGCGCTACGGGAGCATCCGGAAGCTTCCGCTGACGCACACGGTGCCACAGCTGCTGGATGATGCCCCAGATTCCCTGCGGCGCGAAGATCACCATGATGATGATGAGCAGACCATAAACGACATCGGTCCACTCACGGACGAACCCGATCCAACGCGGCAGCATCGTCACGATGAACGCGCCGATCACAGCTCCCACCCATGAGGATGTCCCACCGAGAACGACGATCGTCAGCCCCATTACAACCAGGGAGAAACCTGAGTCGTTCGGCCCGAGCACGCCGTAGCTGAGCGCGGACATGCTGCCAGACAGCGCACCGAGAACGGCACTGAACATGAAAGTCGCGATCCGAAGCTTGAAAGTATCGATCCCGAGAGACATCGCAAGTGGTTCGTCCGTTCGCAGCGCATCGGCGAAGCGTCCACCCGAACGGGACTGCCACAACGCCACACTGGCGACGGCGAGCACAGCGAGGCCAATGGATGCCGGTAGGGACATCACCATGGGGATCCCGAAGATTCCGGACGGGCCTCCCGTTACGGGCGTCCAGTTGAGCGCCACCGCGACGACCAGAAGGTTGAATGCGATCGTTCCCATGCCGAGGTACAGACCACGTAGGCGGGTGAGCAGCAGGGCGAGCAGGCCCGATGCTGCCGCGCAGATCAGGAGTCCGATGACGATCGCCAACGGCCAGGGAATGAGCTTGGTGAGGATAGCCGTCGTGTACGCGCTAATCCCCCAGAAGCCGGCGCTGGCGAGCGAAAAGACGCCCGCTCGCAGCACCACCTGGACGCTCAGTCCGAGCACGATGTACATCATCAAGGTTTTGAGGAGCAGATCATTCTGCGCCAGGAAGTCGATCATGCGCGCTTCCACGCTTTCTCGCCGAAGATTCCCTGTGGTCGCACCAGTAGCACCACGAGGATGAGAGCGAAGGCGATCGCGTCTCGGAGGCTCCCGCCGACGAAGACCACGGCGGCTGTCTCCGCAAATGCGAGCACGAATGCTCCCAGTGCTGCACCGGGAATGGATCCGACGCCGCCAAGAATGATGACGGCGAAGGCCTTGAGCAGGAGGTGTTCACCGGAATGAGCATCGACCGCGTTGGAGTTGGCTGCGAGCAGAAGTCCAGCGGCACCGGCGAGCGCGCCACTGACCGCCATGGTCAGCGCCGACATACGAGCGACGGGTATGCCGAGCAACTCGGCGGTCTTGGGATCCTGCGCGATCGTGCGCAGGGCACGACCGCCTTGCGTGCGAGAGACCCACCACCACAGAGCGAGCGTAGAAAGAATACCAACCAGGATGATGGTGATCTGAAGGTCGGAGATCGTGATCCCGGCGAACTTGTGGATGGGCGTCTGCGTGATCTCCATCGGAAGATTCACCACTTCGGCCCGGGCGAAGTTGAGTGCCACCGCGATAGGGATGAGGCTCGCTCCGATGCTGGCGATCAGGATCGCAAGCTCAGCCGCATGCTGATCGGCGGCTCGCTGCATAATCGGTCGGAAGACGAAGATCTGCAGGATGACTGACAGCACTGCACCGATGACGGCCGCGAAGATGACGAGCACCCACAACGGGATGTCTGGCGACACCTCGCGTGTGACGATGTACGCGCTAAACGCACCGAACATGAAGATCGAGCCATGCGCGAGGTTGAGCACCTTGAGCACGCCCCAGGAGAGCGAAAGCCCCAGGGCGAACATCAAATACAGCGAACCCAGGATGATGGCGTTGACGAACTGACCAAGCACGGTCTCACCCCTCCTTTCCTTTTTCTACAGCGACTTGCGGAGGATTCAAGCGGGAGTCGAGGGGCGCTACGCGCAACGCGCCGCCCCTCGATTCCCGCGGGGTTAGCTAGCCTAAGACGTTGACTGCACCGTCTCGCCACTCGACGAGAATGCCATCGATGCGGGCGTCACGGTCTTCGAAGCTGATCGGTCCGACCGCACCGTCGAAGCCAGCATCAGCGGCCTGATTGATGCCCTCGAGCACAGACGCGCGGTCACTGGGGTCGGTGGCATTAGCGATTCCAGCGGCGAATAGCAGAACAGCATCCCAGGTCTCAGCTGCGAACGCTCCGGGGGCTTCGCCGGTCTGCTCCTCGTAGTAACTGACGAACTCCTGAGTCGACTCAGCCGGTCCATCCACGCTGAAGTCCGTGGGCCAGGTGAAGCCGTCCGCGCTCGCTCCCAACGGCTCGAGAACCCCATTAGCGAAGCCCGCCGAGCCGCCGACGAAACCGTCATAGCCCTGGTTCAGAATCGCGGTCGAGACGGTCACGTTCGGAGTTCCCTGGCCGAGCAGGAGGACCAGATCAGGCTTGGCACCGACGACCTTCGAGGCAAGAGCGGTGAAGTCCGTGTCAGTACCCAAGAAGCTCTCATTCGAGACGATCTCGACGCCGGCTTCTTCGAAGACTGGCGGGTAAATGGTTTCGGCGACCTCGACAAGTGTCGGAACGTCGGACTGGGTAACGAGTGCGACGGACTCGATGCCCTGCTCGATGTAGTACTCCGCTTGACGGAAGTGGTACGTCGACTGCGGTGCTGTGGTGCGGAAGATGTGATCGCCCGCCTCGATCACGGCTTCGCTGCCGGACTGCATGGCCACGATCGGCAAGCTGAGACTCTGCGCTGCCGCAGCGGTAGCCTGCGAAACACCCGAGGCGCAGCCGATCACGGCCCCCACTGAGTCGCTCGAGACGATCGACTGAACTTCGGTCGCAGCGACTTTCGGGTCGGTCTGCGTGTCGCGGATGTCCGGGTTGAGGGTGACACCACCAGCGAAGTCATTCTCATTGACCCAGTCGATGGCAACCTCGAAACCGGTCTGAGCCTCACTGCCGCAGAATGCTGCAGCCCCGGAAATATCACCCAGGAACGATAGTGTCACCTCGCTCACATCAGCGGGAGCGTCGCCCGTTCCCTCTGCGGATCCGTCGGACGTCGCGCTGCATGCGGCGAGAACGAGCGCAAGCGGTGCTGCGATCGCGATTGCCTTGATTGTGTGCCTCATTGCACTCTCCTCTTGTATGGGGGTTCGCTGTTCACTGGGTCGACAAGATCCATGCGAGTGACGAGCAGATCGGGACGTCCACGCGTCAGAACTCTTCAATAAATCTAACAACTGGTTGTTATATAGAAGAGTCTCGGGCCCCGGGTGGGAAAAGTCAAACATCATCCCGAAGAAAATCATCGGATCCTGCCATCCGATCGAATTATCGATAGTCGACAAACGATCGTTTGGCGGGTACTCTGTGGATGCCGTGAAGGTAACACGATAAGGAACCCACATGTCCGTCGAAAGCAAAGACATTCTCTCCCCCGAACTGATCGAGGACTCGAACTCCTATTGGGCAGATCTGCGAGCACACGATCCCGTGCACTGGGACGCCGCGCAACGGGCCTGGCTGCTGACACGATACGACGACGTCGTCGACGGATTCATGGACCCGAGACTCTCGTCCGACCGCATCCGTCCTCTGCTCGAGATCCTGCCCCCGGAGCGCCGCGAGCGCCTCGGACCCATGCTCGAGGTCATGGGTGACTGGCTCTCGGTGACCGATGCACCGGTGCACACACGGTTGCGGAAGCTCGCAAACAACGCCTTCCGCGGTCAGCAGATCGCCCGGATGGCGGAGTGGATGAGTCAACTCGTCGACGAGTTGATCGATGATTTCATCGCTTCCGGCAGCACCGACTTCATCGAGGGAATCGCCAGCCCACTGCCCGCCACTGTCGTCGCACGCATGATGGGGGCACCGGCCAGCGACGGTCCGTTGTTTCGAAAATGGTCGGATGAGCTCGCGCTGGTCGCGTTCAGCGCCGGAGACAAGGCCGCGCCCGATCGCTACACACGCGCGCTCACAAGCGTCGGCGAGATGCAGGACTACCTGCGAGATCTCATCGACAAGCGCAAAACCGACCCTCGCGACGACATGATCTCAGCCCTCATGACTCCGACTGCGGACGGTGACGTGCTCACAGAGGCGGAGCTTCTCTCGATGTGCACGCTCATCCTCTTCGCCGGACACGAGACCACGACGAACCTGCTGTGCAACTTCCTCGTCATACTCGAACGCGAGCCCCATGTGCGCGGGCAGCTACTCACCGAGCCGTCGCTCATCAACACCGCCATCGAAGAGGTGCTCCGCTACGAGGCGCCGATCAAGGTCATCGTGCGCTGGGTCGCGGAGAGCCACGAGCGTGGCGGCAAGACTCTGAACGCGGGCGACCGCGCTTACCTCGTACTGCATTCAGCCAATCGGGACGAGAGCATCTTCGAGAACGCCGACACGTTCGACATCCGCAGGCCGACCCAGCCGTCACATATCGCGTTCGGCCGCGGTGCACACGCCTGTTTGGGGGCGCAGCTCGCCCGAATCGAAGCGCGCATCGCGCTGCCGAAGATCTTCGAACGGCTCCCCGGCCTCCGCGTCACCGATAACATCTGCTGGAAACCACTCATCGCCGCACGAGCGGTCACAGCACTCCACGTCGAGTACGACTCGAGGGAGACAACAGCATGAGCCGCGTCGAGTACTTGGCAGCCGACGGCACCGAGACGGTACTTGTTGTTCCTGCGAGCACCAGCATCATGCAGGCGGCGGTGTCCAGCGGCGTACGAGGCATCGTCGGTGAATGCGGTGGCCAGCTCATGTGCGCAACGTGCCACGTCTATGTCGAATCAGTGGCGGGACAACTGCCCGAGCAGACCCAGGACGAACGCGACATGCTCGAACTCGCGGCGTCACCCGTGGATGAGTGCTCTCGGCTCTCCTGCCAGCTCATCATGGACGAATCGATACTGCACGCACGCGTCCGACTCCCCGAGGCCCAGGTCTGACATGCGCTCTGTCGTCATCGTTGGCGCAGGCCAGGCCGGAACCACCACAGCCGAAGCGCTCCGGGATCGCGAGTACGACGGCGCCATAACGCTCGTAGATGCCAGCATCGAACGGCCTTATCGGCGCCCGCCGTTGTCGAAAGCACTTCTCAGTGGAGACCTCGATCGTGAATCGCTCGCGTTCCGGCCCATGTCGTTCTACGAGAAGCTCGACATCGAGCTTGCACTCGGCGAGTCGGCCGTCGGCATCGACAACAGCCGGAAGCGCCTCGAACTCTCGCATGGGCGCAAGCTGGATTACGACCACCTTGTGATCGCCACAGGCTCTGCGCCCCGCCCGTGGCCGGGCAGCGGGGCGAAGCTTGGCGGCGTGTTCCAACTTTCGACCGTCGACGATGCCGAATGCCTCCGTGCTGCGATGCAAAGCGGCGCGAAGCTGACCGTCATCGGCGGCGGCCTCATCGGAATGGAAGTCGCATCCACTGCTCGCAAAGCAGGGCTCGAGGTCACTGTTCTGGAGACAGCGGCGCGCACGATGGCGCGAACCCTGACCGCAGTCGCATCCGATGTTCTCGTCGAGAAGCATCGCGGCCTCGGAGTAACGGTGCGAACAGCCGTTTCAGTCGACGCGATCGTCGGCGCCGCGGGCAGGGTCACCGCAGTGCGGCTGAGCTCAGGAGAGCTGCTGCCGTCCGATCTCGTCCTCGTCAGCGTGGGCTCCGCGGCAAACATCGCACCAGCCGGCGCCGACCTCTGCGACACGTCGCTGCGCGCCATTCGCGTCAATGAGTTCCTGCGCACGATGAACCCGTCGGTCTCGGCGATCGGCGATGTCGCAGCATTTCCTTACGGCGGACGCGACATCCGGCTGGAATCCGTGCAGAACGCAACCGATCAAGCACGGTCGGTTGCCGCGGGCCTGACCGGACAGACGACGCCGTACATCACGGCACCGTGGTTCTGGACCGAGCAGGCCGGCGTGAAACTCCAGATTGCTGGCTTGGTCGCGGGAGCAGATCGCTACGTGGTGCGCGGTGACAGTGACAGCGGTCGATTCAGCATCTTCGCGTTCAACGACGGAGGACTGCTGGGTGCCGAATCATTCTCGAAACCCGCTGACCATATCGCCGCGCGCTCCCTGCTGACACATGGCCCGTGTATCACGCCCGAACAGGCACAGGACCAGGATTTCGATCTCGCGGCGCTAGCTCGGTCGGCCTGATCGGTCGCGGCCTGAAGCTCAGCCTGTTGCCAGGCCGGTGACAAATATTTTCGCGAACTCGCTCCCGATCTCCTCCGGAGACTTCGATCCTGCGCGGTACCACCGGTAGATCCAGTTGGTCGAACCGAGAATCGCCAGGGCCGCGATCGACGGGTCAACGTCACCTCGAACGCTCCCATCTGCCTGCCCCCGCCGGATGAGGTCACGGACCAGCTGGTGATAATCGTACTCAGTCAGCTGCTCACGTCGAGCTGGTTCGAGACGCTCGAATTCGTGCAGGTAGACAGTTGTGGCCGTGAGATGCTCCACGAGGAAAACCGCATGCCCCTCGATTGCTCTGGCGAGCAGTTCCAGACCGGTCCCGGACTCCTGACTGTAGCTTTGGAACCGTTCGAAGCCGTCCCAGTAGACACTTCGGATCACCTCGTACAGCAGGTCGCCTTTTGACTTGATGTAGTAGTAGATGCTGCCTTTGAGGATGCCCAGCTCATCAGCGATCTGCTGCAGCGAAGTCGCTGCATAGCCGTGTCGAGCGAACATTCGTGCCGAGACGTCAAGCAACTCCTCCCAGCGCTCGTCCCCGGACTTGCGAGAGATCGGACGCGACGTCTTGCGCGCGCTCGCCGGCGGAGCTGTGACGTCCTGATTGGTCATACATCCAAGCTACCGGTCGTGGGCGCGATCGAACCGGTCAGCTCACTAGAGCGAAGACATTATGATCTGCATCGGCGCTGATTCCGACGCCGGCTGTGCCTGGCTATGGCAGAAACATTCTCACGCCACACGTTCACGGAAACTGAGGTAGGTCGACCCTTGAGATTTGTTTCTAACAACCGTATGGTTGTAAGAGCTTTTGTTCCCCTGAGTACACCACGAAGAAGTGAAAACTAAGGAGTCGTTGAGACCGTGCACACCCCTACACATCACAACACGGTTCCCGCGCTCCTGTTCCGGGGCGTGGAGAAGTTTGCCGATCGAGATGCCTTCGTCTTCGACACCGGCAGCGATATCATCCACGAAACCTACCAGGAGCTTTTCGACCGCTCGCTGGAGTTCGCACGCGCGCTCGTCGGCCTCGGCATCCGCCCCGGCGATCACGTGGGCGTCGCCATGCACAACTCCATCGATCTGATCCATGCGCTCTTCGGCAGCACGCTGGCAGGGGCTGTTGCCGTGCCGATGAACACACGTCTGGCTCCTCGAGAGTCTGCCTATGTCATCCAGGACTCGGGTGTGCGCGTACTGCTCATCAACGACATCGCCCGTGAGCATGTCGACCTGGTCGAGCGTTTCCATGAGGCGCTCCCGGGTCTGGCCGACGCCGGTATGGGCGTCGCCGGCACGACTCCGGAAGCTCCTGCTCTTCTGGGTGCTTATCTCTTCGGCACTAGTGAGGCAACCGGCTTCGGCACAGCCGAGAGCTTCCTCGCCCACGCGGCAAGTGTCCTCGCCGAGACCGTGCTCGACGCTGCACTCGAGACCGATCCCGAGTCCACGTACATGATGCTTTACACGTCCGGAACGACAGCTAACCCGAAGGGATGCCGACTCCCCCACCGCTCGATCGTCGCGACCGGCTATCAGGTCGGTCGGGAGCGGTTCGGCCTCACGCCGGAAGACAAGCTGTGGAACGCGCTGCCGTTCTTCCACGTCAGCTCACAGGCGCCGATGACCGGAGTCCTTGACGCCGGCGCGACGTATATATCGATGGTCTACTTCGATCCCGGGCGAGCGCTGGATCTCATCCGCAACGAGGGTGCCACTGTACTCTTCCCCGCGTACCCGGCATTGACCCAGCCGCTCCTGAACAACGCTGACGATGTGGAGGCGGCGTTCTCGAAGGTCCGCGCAGTTCTCACCGTCGGCCCCGCAGAACTGCTGCGCAAGTACGCCGAGCAGTTCCCGAACGGGACGAAGCAGATCAGCTGCTACGGCTCCACCGAGTTGGGTGGCATCGCAGTGATGGGGCGCCTTGATGATTCCGCTGAAGAGCGCTCCACTGCCGGCTTCCCCCTCGACGGCGTCGAGATGCAGGTGCGGGATCTCGAGACCGGCGAGCCTGTCGGCCCTGGTGTCGGCGGTGAACTCTGGTTCCGCGGATTCAACCTCTTCACGAACTATCACAACGACGCGGAGAAGACCGCTGAGGCCTTCGATGATGAAGGCTGGCTAAACTCCGGCGACAGCGGCAGCGTCGATGAGCGCGGCTACCTGACCTTCCTGGGTCGAGTCAAGGACATGCTCAAGGTCGGTGGCGAAAATGTCGCCTGCATCGAGATCGAGGCATATCTGATGTCCCACCCGGCTGTCGCCGTCGCCGCCGCCGTCGGCAAGCCCGACGACAAATACGACGAGGTTCCCGTGGCGTTCGTCGAGTTGCGCCCAGGCCATGACGTCGATCCGCAGGAGATCATCGATTTTGCCGCCAAGGGTCTGGCGAAATTCAAGGTGCCCCGCGAGGTGCACATCGTGACCGAATGGCCGATGAACGCGGGCACCAAAATTCAGAAGTTCAAGCTCAAGGAGCAGTACCTGTCGTGAGCGGGCGGGGCTGAGCGGGTCTACCCGCCCCAGTCGACATCCGCTTCAACGGCGAAGTCGACCCGTTCGCGCGACGATTTCGTCCTCGACGAACCCTGGTCTGCCCAGAACGAAGACCGCAGGAACCGCCAACAGCACCGCAACCATGAGGAAGGCCAGCGGCAGCGACCACGTTCCCGTGAGTTCGTAGAGGATCCCCACGGTGAAGGGTCCAATTGCGGCGAGGACGTAACCAACCGCCTGAACGAACCCGCTCAACCGCAGTGCCATCGCCGCCGACCGCGTGCGCAGCCCAATGAGGGTGAATGCGAGCGGGTAGGGCAGCGAGCCCACGCCGAGGGCGAGCACCCACAGCACCGGTGCTGCACTCGGAGCAAGGAGGAGCCCGGAGTACCCGACCACGAAACTGAGCATTCCGATCACGATGATGGGAATGATGGCCGCAGCTATCCGGTCAACGATCGGCGGCACGAGGATGGCGATCGGAAACCCGCAGACGGCGAACAGAGACAACAGCGAGCCAGCAGCCGCCGGATCGAGTCCTGCTGTCTCGACGAGGATCGTCGGCATCCACGCGAGCATCGCAAACCCGCCGAACGAGCACATCGCGAACAGCCCAACCAGGGACCAGGCGATCCAACTCGAGGCCATCCGCCCGCCGGGATGCACGGAGCCACCACCCCGCGCTAGACCCGGCTCCGCAAATGCGTCCCCCGCATCACGTCGAGTCCGCGAGACGCGGGCTTCGATGATCCACGGCAGCAGCGCGACGACCGTTGCTACGCACCACACTCCCAATGAAGCACGCCAGCCGATGAGCTCGGCCAGCGGAACGGCCACCAGTGCGGGAACAGCGCTGCTGATTGCGAGGCTTGCCACGTAGACCGCTGTGACGACGCCAATCCGTTCCGGAAAGTGTCGCTTGATGAGTGGCGGGATTAACACATTGCCGACTCCCGATGCAAACAGTGTCACCACAGTTGCGATCAGAAGACCTGCCGGCTCTACAGACACCGCCCGCACCGCATGCCCGGCGATCATGACAAGAAGAACGAGCATGATGGTTCGCTCAAGCCCGACACGGCGCCCGATGAGCGGGGTGATCACCCCGCTCAGCGCGTACGCCAACGTCGGTGCCGCTGCAATGATGCCCAGTGTGACCCCATCCAGCGGCACCTCCGCCGAAATCACCTCCAACAGCGGGGAGATGGAAGTGATCACCGTACGCAGAGAGAGCCCCACGAACAGGATGCCCAGAAATGCCGCAGTAGCGGCCAAAAGGGTACCTCTGCTGCGGGGGCTCATGGCGGTGCTCTGTGCTCGATTTAGAAGGATCGAGGCAGACCGAGGCCTTCTGCGATCGTGTTGCGTGCCATCTCGTTCGTGATCGGACCAATGCGGAAGAGGCGCACGTCACGCCAGTACCGCTGCATGTTGGTCTCCGCCGAATACCCCATTCCGCCGAGGATCTGCAGGCCGAGGTCTGCACCCTGCCCCGCGAGTTCTGACGCGACCACCTTCGCCATGTTCGACGCCTGCCCGGCAGGTTCGCCACGCGACTGCAGCCACGCCGCCTTGAACACCATGAGCTCGGACTGATCGCGCCACATGGCGATGTTGGCGACGTGGTGCTGCAGAGCCTGGAACCGACCGATCTTGCCGCCGAACGCCTCGCGCTCGTTCATGTAGCGCAGGGCGTCCTCGAGTACGCCGTCGAGGATGCCGACACAGAACGACGCGAGCATGACTCGTTCGTTGTTCAGCGTGGGGATCACCTGACGCCAGGCGTTGTTCGGTTCTCCCAGCACGTTCTCATCGGGAACGAATACGTCGTCGAGGAAGACATCGCATGAGCCCAGCGAACGCATTCCCAGCTTCGGGATCTCACGAATGGTGATCCCGTCAGACTTCGTGGGCAGAATGAATAGTGTCAGCCCCTGATGGCGCTTCTCGACGTTCTCGTCGGTACGGGCGAGCAACAGGATGTAATCGGCGACGTGCGACATGGAACTCCACGTCTTTTGTCCGTTGATCACCCAACCGCCATCGACCTTCTTGGCGACCGTGCGCATCGCCCCGAGCACGTCGGTGCCGCCGCCGGGCTCGGTGAATCCGATTGCCCACTTGTCCTCGCCCGAGCAGATCCGCGGGATGTACTTCTGCTTCTGCTCCTCCGAGCCATACAGGCCCACCGACTTACCCCCGGCGAAGGAAGTGATGCCCCAGACCCAGGTAAGACCGGCGAGGTTACGCGACAGCTCGCGAGCGAGGATCATCTGCGTGACGATGTCGCCACCCTGGCCGCCGTATTCCTCCGGGATCCCGATCCCGTGGAAGCCTGCTGCACTGAATTTGTCCCAGAGCTCGAACGGGAACTCATGCTCGTTCTTTTCCCATTCCAGCGCGGCTGACTTGGGAGCTTCCTTGTCGACCCACTCGCGCACGAATCCGCGGAAGTCTTCTTGCTCCTCGGTGAGGTTAAAATCCACTGCTTTACTCCTTCTTGATTGTGTTGTCAGCCCGGCCAATGAGAGGTCAGGGTGTGATGACGACTTTTCCGATCGCTTCGCCGTCGGCCAAGCGGGCGACAGCTGCCGCAGCATCGTCGAGCGCGAATGTCGAATCGATGAGCGGGTGGATACCGGCGTAGGTGACGAAGCGGACCAGGGCACGGAGATCTTCGATCTCACCCAGCGATGTCCCGACGATGGACACATGATTCAGAAAGATCCGGTTGAGGTCAACGTTCACACGGTTGCCCGTCGTCGCGCCGGCAACGACGACTCGTCCACCTGGCCGCACCGAACGGAGCGAGTGTTCGAACGTCGCCTCGCCCACCGTCTCCAGCACGACGTCCACCCGCTCGGGTAGGCGTGTTCCAGATTCGAATGTCGCGTGTGCGCCCAGTTCGCGGGCACGTGCCAAGCGTGCCTCATTACGTCCCGTAACCCAGACGCGGATGCCGGCTGCCGCAGCAAGCGAGATCAGCGCCGTGGCGACTCCTCCACCCGCCCCCTGCACTAGGAGAGTATCGCCGGGGCGCACACTCCCGGCGGTGAACAGCATGCGATATGCCGTCAGCCACGCGGTGGGCAGTGCGGCGGCCGAGACGAAATCGAGCTCGGCCGGCTTATCGATGAGGTTTCGTTCGGGAACAAGCACCCATTCCGCTGCGCCACCGGTGCTGGCCTCGGCGAACATGCTCCGACGCGGATCGAGCAGCTCACCGCCCGGGCCGGAAGGCGCAGGGCTTATCAGCGAGTGCACGATGACCTCGCGCCCCTCTTCAGTCACGCCGGCGACGTCGGAACCGATGCCCAAAGGAAACTGCTCGGCGGTCGTGCCGACCCCCTTGATCGACCAGAGGTCATGCTGGTTGAGTGACGCGGCTCGCACGTTGACGAGCACGAATCCGGGCGCGGGATCGGGAATCGGGGAATCGATGACCGAGATAACGGATGCGGGGTCAGTCGAGATCTCGGTCGCGACAGCACGTTTCATCATCTCTTCATGCCTTCCACAGTTCAAAGATCGTGGCGTTGGCCATGCCGCCGCCTTCACAGATCGTCTGCAGGCCGTAGGTGATGTCATTGCGCCGCATGTGGTGGACGAGGTCTGCCATGATCCGCGCACCCGAACCGCCCAGTGGGTGGCCGATGGCGATCGCGCCTCCGTTGGGGTTGACGAGATCGGGATCCGGTCCGATCTCTTTCTGCCACGCTCCGAGGACGGACGAGAATGCCTCGTTGACCTCGAATGCACCGATCTCCGAAAGAGGAATCCCCGAACGCTCGAGCACCTTGCGGGTCGCAGGAATTGGTCCGGTCAGCATGGTGATGGGGTCAACACCGACAACGGCAGAGTGGATGATCTTGACGATGGGCGTCAGCCCCAGCTCTTCTGCTCTCTCGGGAGTCATGATGAGCAGGGCAGCAGCACCGTCGGAGATTTGAGAGGCGTTGCCTGCGGTGATGCGACCGTTCTCTCGGAACGGAGCCGACAGCCCCGCGAGGATCTCCATCGTCGTGCCGGGACGAATCCCCGAGTCGACGGAAAAGACCTCTTCCTCGTTCTCGTCATCGGCAGGAACGGTGATCGGGATGATGTGCCCCTCATGACGACCGTCGGCGATGGCGGCAGCCGCACGCTGATGCGATCGCACGGCGATCGCATCGAGGTCCTCACGGCTAAGGTTCCACTGCTCGGCGATCATCTCCGCCCCCACGCCCTGTGGCACAAGCGTGTCCCCGTAGCGGTCGCTGATTCCGACAGCGTTGCCTGGGTCTCCGGGTCCGTTCGCGACAGAAGAGAACATCGGCACACGACTCATCGACTCAACACCTCCGGCGACCACAATGTCGTAGTGGCCGGCCATGACACCGGCTGCTGCGAACATCACCGTCTGCTGCGAGGAACCGCACTGGCGGTCGACGGTAGTTGCGGGGACGCTCTCCGGCCACCCAGCGGCGAGCACCGCATAACGGCCGACGTTCATCGACTGTTCGCCGACCTGACTAACACAGCCCCAGATGACATCATCTACCAGGCTCGGATCGATGCCAGAGCGCTCGGCGAGCGCAGTGAGAGTGGCTGCGGCCAGATCGACCGGATGCACCCGCGAGAGCGGGCCGTTCTTGCGCCCAACAGGGGTGCGGACTGCTTCAACGATGACAGCTTCACGCATGGGGACTCCTTCAGTCAGTTTGAATGGCCGACAGCGGCCGGGATCGTGGCGAGATTTCGGAACGGCGATGCGACTTGCCAGAGAGGCCCGGCCACAGAGTCGTATTCGCATAGCGCACCGCGCTCGAGGATGTGGGAATCAGAGCTCACATCCTGCGGGTCGAGCACGGGGCTCACACACGTGTCATCTTCCACCAGGATTTCCACCCAGTGCGCCTGCGGTTCGGTGGCAATGACTGCGCCGAACTCTGAGATCAGCGTGGGGTCATGCTGTCGCACCAGCCATTCTTCGCGGCCCAGCAACTGGAGGGTACGCTGCCAGAACTTCGGCTCGATCGCAGCGACGGCCAATGAACGACCATCTGCGCAACGGTAGATCTGATAACAGGGCGACTGACCGTTGAGAGGGGTCTCCACTTCGACGTCGAGAGAGCGTGCGGCGAGTGCCTCCACCACCTGCATACCGCCGAGCGCGAGGGCGGCATCGGCGAGTGAGAGATCGACATGTGCGGGCGTTCCGTCCTGGCGTGCGCGTGCGACACCAGAGACGATCGCCAGAGCGGCGAGGATTCCGCCGGTCACATCCGCTTGTAAGACTCGCGGGACGGTCTCGCCTAATAGGCCCGCGTATCCAACGAAGTTGAGGTCATGCCCGGCCGTCGCAGCGCGCGGACCGCTCTGTCCGTAACCCGACAAAGAAACGTAGACCAGCGAGGGGTTGATCGCGGCGAGGTCATGGAAGCCGATGCCGAGGCGCGCTGCCACTCCGGGTCGGAAGCTCTCGATTACGGCATCCGCGTCTGCAACGAGCGATCGCACCAGGGCGAGATCTGCTTGCTGCTTGAGATCCGCGCGCACCGAGTGCTTGCCGCGGTCCATGTACTGGTGCTGTGCTGATGAATCTGCGCCGACCTTCGGCTTGAGATGACGTGTGTCGTCTCCACCGGTCGGGTGTTCGATCTTGTGGACGGTTGCGCCCAGGTCCGCCAACAGCAGCGTCCCCGTCCCACCGGGCGCCATGCGCGTGAAATCCACGACGGTGACGCCGTCGAGAGGACGCCAATTAACGAGGGTCATCCGTTGACCTCCTGATGTTCATTGCGAGAATCTTCTACCGATCATACGGTAGATTTATTACGGATCAACCCCGCGCAGGACATCGTCGTCCCGCCAGAAGAGGAGATGGCATGTCCGATCGTCCCCGCTCTCAAGACCCGTTCATCAAATTAGCCCGCTTCACGGATCAGACTGTGATCGTCACCGGCGCCGGTTCCGGAATAGGTCGGGCGACGGCACTGCGCGTTGCCCAGGAAGGCGGCCGTGTGGTCGCCGTCGACATCGCCGCGGAACGCCTGTCCGACCTTGTCGCAGAAGCCGCTGGCGGCGAGCTGATCACCGTTGCCGCCGACATCACAGATGCCGCCGAGATCGCTCGCGTGGTCAGCGCCGCAGGCGATCGGATCGACGCACTCGCGAACGTCGCGGGAGTCATGGACGACATGACCCCGGTCGGCGAGGTATCGGATGCCGTGTGGGAACGTGTCTTCGCTGTGAATGTGGACGCTCCGATGATGCTGATGCGTGCAGTCGTCCCGCGCATGGTCGAACAGGGCAGAGGGTCGGTGGTGAATGTGGCATCGGAAGCGTCTCTGCGAGGATCGGCAGCGGGTGTCGCGTACACGGCTTCCAAACATGCAGTGATCGGCCTCACTGTCAGTAGCGCCTACATGTATGGCCCCAGCGGCATCCGAGTGAATGCAGTCGCGCCCGGCCCCGTGCGTACGAACATCCAGACCACGTGGGGATCAGAACTGGGCAGACAGCGTGTCCGCGCCTCGTACCCGATCATCCCTTCGGGTGTGGACGCAGATGTGCTCGCCACTCCGATCACGTTCCTCCTGAGCGATGAGGGCGCCAATATCAACGGCGTCGTTCTGCCCAGCGACGGCGGCTGGTCAGCCGCCTGAGCCCATTACGACCATCACGATCGAAAGGCACACCATGGCAAACCTCACGTTCAACTTCAGCGGACGCACCGTCATCGTCACCGGCGCCGCGCGAGGAATCGGCTTAGAGGTTAGCCGCGCATTCGCGCTGGCCGGCGCTGATGTCGTCATGGCCGACTTCGACGCAGACGTGCTCACCGAAGCAGCCACGGACGTCGGCGGGATCGCCGTACAGGCCGATGTCAGTCGAACCGAAGATGCCGAGCGCGTCATCCAGACGGCACTCGAGCACACCGGTCGCGTGGACATTCTCATCAACAACGCCGGCATCCTCCGCGACCGTATGTTGTGGAAGCTCACTGACGAGGATTGGGAGTCCGTTCTGGCCGTCCATGCCGGTGGTACATTCCGCTTCAGTCGCGCCGTCGTTTCGACGATGCGGGCCCAGGGCTACGGCCGCATCATCAACGTCACCTCGTTCACGGGTTTGCACGGCAACCTCGGTCAGGCCAACTACGCGACGGCGAAGGCTGGAATCATCGGATTCACCAAGACCGCGGCCAAGGAGCTCGCCGGCTTCGGGATCACCGTCAACGCGATTTCACCTCAGGCGGCGACTCGAATGACCGCTTCGATTCCCGAGGAGCGTATTCCCGAACTAACGGGACCGATCGCACGGTTCGCGGCTCCCGCTGAGATCGCTGGAGCGATCGAATTCCTAGCCGCTGAGGAGTCGGGCTTCATCACCGGTGCCGTTCTCCCAGTGGATGGAGGTATCTCGATGTGATCTTCGGAGTGCGTCAGCAACAGTTACCACCCTTCACTTCACCTTTCCGCTCGTAGTACTGACGATCCTCCATGGCGAAGATTTCGAAATCTGACCACTGAGCCAGTCGAAGCGCCCGGTCAACTGATCGCCCTAGCTACCCGCGGCCTTGGGTCGCAGAACGTTCAGCCTCGCGACGGCCCTCCGAAACGCTTTGAGCAGAGCCCTCAGCCGCCCCGTTGACCCCCGCCTGCACGAGCTTCGCAGACGCGGGTGCCATCTTCGTGTTCCTGGCCGCTTTACTCCTGTCTGTGACTGTTCGTGGCACACGCGAGATCAACACGGGATCGGACTGATCACCCTCGCTTCAGCAGCGCCGCCAGCGCCTGCCCGCCGCCGATGCACATCGTCACGATCGCGTACTCGCCACCCGTACGCTGCAGCGTCAACGCAGCACGCACAGTGAGAATCGCTCCGGTCGCCCCGACCGGGTGCCCGAGTGCGATCGCTCCTCCATACGGATTCACGCGAGCCGGGTCGAGCCCCGCATCGCGAATGACAGCCAGCGCCTGAGATGCGAACGCCTCATTTAATTCGACCGTGTCGATGTCGGCGGGCGTGAGCCCCGTCTGCTTGAAGAGCTTCTTCAACGCCAGCGTCGGCGCGTAGCCCATGATCTCGGGCTCAAGCGCGGCCGTTGTCACAGCCTCGATCGTGGCCAGCACCGGTGCACCCTCGGCACGAGCATCCGCCTCGCGCATCAGCACTGTCGCTGCACCACCGTCATTGATACCCGACGCGTTGCCAGCAGTCACCGTGCCATCCTTGGCGAACGCCGCAGGCAATCCGGCCAGAGTTTCCAGCGTCGTCTCAGGTCGCGGATGTTCGTCACGAGACACCTCAACGGGCTTACGCCCTGAGGTGGTCACCGAAACGATCTCTTCGACAAAAGCCACCTGCGCCTCGGAAGTCGCCGCACGTCGCTGCGACTCGAGCGCGAAAGCATCCTGCTCTTCCCGCGTCACACCGAAACGCGATGCGACGTTCTCTGCCGTCGTGCCCATGTGCTTCTCGGTGAACGGATCCGTGAGCATCGCAATCGTGCCATCCAGCAGCGAGCGATGCCCGAGCCGGTCGTTGAACCGCGCGTTGAAGTCGTAGAACGGCATCCGCGTCATGTTCTCGGCACCACCGGCGACGGCGACGGCGATGCCACCCCACAGCAGCTCCTGCGCCGCTGACCAGATCGCCTGCAGACCAGAGCCGCACAACCGGTTCACGGTGAATGCGGGAGTGTTCACGTCGAGGCCTGCCGACAAAGCGATCCGACGCGAGATATAGGCATCCCCCGCAACCTGACCGATGTTGCCGATCACGACCTCGCCGACGCGATCACCCGAGATACCCGAGCGCCGCAGCGCCTCAACCGTCGCCGCAGCGCCCAGCTCATGTGCCGGAGTGTCTTTGAACGCCCCGCCGAAGCGACCGACCGGGGTCCGTGCCCCGGCGACGATCGCGATCTTCTCGCGAGAGGCAGCCATCACCCCGCCGCCTCTTCAGCCCGCTCCAACACGTCGATCGCCGCGGTGTCCGGCACGTACTCCTCGATGTGACGCTCATCCGGACCGTTGTACGAGGACAGCGGTCGGATCAGCGCGTTCGACGCCTGCTGCTCGAGAATGTGCGCGGTCCAACCGGTGATGCGCGCCGCGATGAACAGCGGCGTGAACGTCAGCGTGTCGTAGCCGATGAGGTTGTACGCCGGACCCGACGGGTAGTCGAGGTTCGGATAAATGCCCTTGCGCGAGACGAACTCGCTCTCGAGAGTGTCGTACAGCTCGGCGACATCCGGACGGTCGTAGTGCGCGACCAGAGTGTCGAGCGCCACTTTCATCGTCGGCACGCGCGAGTCGCCGCGCTTGTACACGCGGTGGCCGAAGCCCATGATCTTGCGCTTCTCCGCCAGCGCGGTATCCAACCATCCAGAGACCTCGGATGCAGATCCGATCTCATCGAAGATGTGCATCACGGCTTCGTTCGCTCCACCGTGCAGCGGGCCCTTCAGCGCACCGATCGCGCCGACGACAGCCGAATACAGGTCGCTGAGAGTGGAGGTGATGACGCGAGCGGTGAACGTGGATGCGTTGAAGGAGTGCTCCGCGTACAGAATCATCGAGCGGTTGAACGCATCGACGACGACGGCATCCGGCTCTTCGCCGAAGGTCAGCCACAGGAAGTTCGCGGCGTAGTCGAGGTCGTCCCGCGATTCGACGATCTCAAGCCCGCGCCGACGACGCTGGCCGTACGACACGATCGCCGGGAGCACCGCAAACAGCTTCAGGCTGCGCTCGAGGTTCTCCTCGGGAGTGCCGACGGCATCCAGAACGTTGCTGATGCCCGCCGTCTCGATCGCGCCGATCACGCTGACCGCGGTGCGCACCTCGTCCATCGGATGCGAGTCGATCGGCAGGCGATCGATCGCTTCCTTGACGGCGGGCGACAGCGCGCGATTCGCACGCTCGGTGGCCCGGAAATCCGCCAGCTCAGAGGAAGTGGGCAGCTCGCCGTGCCACAGCAGGTAGGCAACAGCTTCGAACGACTGGGTCGCCGCCAGCTCCTGCACCGGGTAACCGCGATACAGCAGGCTGTTCGTCTCGGGGTTGACCTTGCTGACGGCAGTCTCGTCAGCGACGACCCCTGCCAGGCCCTTCTTGATGTCGTTGTCAGCCATTGCTCACTCCTTCGTGATGGTGAAGTTGAAGACGCCCGAGTCGAAGTGGTTGTACGACTCGTAATCGATCAGGTCATAGAGGTCGGCGCGGTGCTGCATCTCGCCGAGCTTGCTCGTGAGATGTCCTTCCTCGATCAGCGTATCGAGTGCACGACCGGTCGCGCCCATCGCGATGCGTAGCATCGACACCGGCCAGATGACGATATTCACACCGACATCCCGCAGCTGGTCGACCGAGAACAGGTCACTCTTGCCGAACTCGGTCATGTTCGCCAGGATCGGCACATCGACTGCCGCACGGATCGCCGCGAACTCCTCCAGCGAGCGCATCGCCTCGGGGAAGATCGCGTCGGCTCCGGCATCCACCAGTGCCTTCGCGCGATCCTTCGCCGCCTCCAGACCGTCAACTGCGGCGATGTCGGTGCGCGCCATGATGAGGAAGTTCTCGTCACGCCGCGCATCGACGGCGGCACGGATGCGCTTCGCCGCAGTACCGAGATCGACCACGGCCTTGCCGTCGAGGTGACCGCAGCGTTTCGGGTTGATCTGATCTTCGATATGAGCACCGGCGAGACCGGCATTCTCTAGCTCCTGGATCGTGCGAGCCACATTCATCGGCTCGCCGAAGCCGGTGTCAGCGTCGATGATCGCGGGAAGGTCAGTCATCCGCGCGATCTGCTCACCACGGGCAGCGACCTCGGTGAGCGTCGTGAGTCCGATGTCGGGCAGGCCGAGATCGGCGGCGAGCACAGCGCCCGAGATATAGACGCCCTCGAACCCCTTCTGCTCGATCAGCCTGGCGCTCAGCGGGTTGAACGCGCCGGGGAACCGCAGCAGCTCACCGGAGGCGAGACGCTCGCGGAACAGCCGCCGCTTCTCAGCGGGAGTGGTGTGGGAGTACAGCATCAGAACCCTCCTCTTCGGCTCGACTCGCGAGCACAACTTCGGATCTCAGATACGAAACGCCGAGGCACACGCGCAGAGCGCGGCGTGTCGGCCGCGGCATCCGAAGTTGTGCACGCGGTACGCATCAGAACAGCCCCTTGGTGGTCGGCTCGGCCTCCACCACACCCGGCTTCGCGATGATTGAGAGCTCCGCAACCTCTGCCGCAGTGAGCTCAGGAAGCCTCTGCACCAGCTCAAGGAATCGCTCGATCTCAGCCGCTTCAAGAACCGGCTCGGCGAGCAGACGGAACTTGGCGATGTAGTTGTCACGGGCGAACGGCCGCGCACCCAGCGGGTGAGCATCCGCGACCGCGATCTCATCCACAACGACAGAGCCGTCGGTCAGCGTGATCTCCACGCGTCCGCCGAAGGCCTTCTCCGCGATGTCGTTGGAGTGGTAGCGGCGCGTCCACTCGGCATCCTCGAGCGTCGTCACCTTGTTCCACAGTGCGACCGTGTCGGCCCGCGATGCCCGCTCAGGAGCGTACGAGTCGACGTGGTGCCACGTGCCGTCCTGCAGCGCGACGGTAAAGATGTACGGAATCGAGTGGTCGAGCGTCTCGCGCGAGGCGGTCGGGTCGTACTTCTGCGGGTCGTTCGCGCCGGAGCCGATCACGTAGTGCGTGTGGTGGCTCGTGTGCAGCACGACGGATTCGATCGCCGTCGTGTCGATGCCCTCGCCGTGAAGCTTGCGCGCCAGGTCGATCCAGGCCTGCGCCTGGTACTCAGCCGAGTGCTCCTTCGTGTACGTGTCGAGGATCGCGCGCTTGCCCTCGCCCGCTGCGGGCAGCGGCACCTCGTACGCAGCATCCGGGCCATCCAGCATCCAGGCGATGACGCCGTCTTCACCTTCGTAGATCGGCGAAGGGCTGGTCTGTCCGCGCATGGCACGGTCGACGGCCTCGACGGCCATCTTGCCCGCGAAGGCCGGGGCGTGCGCCTTCCACGTCGAGATCTCGCCCTTGCGGCTCTGCCGCGTAGCGGTGGTGGTGTGCAGCGCCTGACTGACCGCCTGGTAGATGGTCTCGGCATCAAGGCCGAGGAGGGTTCCGATGCCGGCCGCAGCCGACGGGCCGAGGTGGGCAACGTGGTCGATCTTGTGCTTGTGCAGGCAGATCGCCTTCACCAGGTCGACCTGGATTTCGTAACCCGTAGCGAGACCGCGCACGAGCGCACGCCCGTCGGAACCGACGTGCTGGGCGACCGCAAGGATGGGCGGGATGTTGTCGCCGGGGTGCGAGTAGTCCGCTGCGAGGAACGTGTCGTGGTAGTCGAGCTCACGCACGGCGACGCCGTTGGCCCATGCCGCCCACTCGGGACTGGTGCGCTCCTCGAGCGGGGCACCGAACACGGTCGCGCCGTTGCCGCCAGTGGAGACCGGATGGCTGAACGCCTGATCGCGGGCGGCCTTGATCGGACCGCGGGTGAGGGATGCCGCGGCGACAGAGGCGTTGTCGATGACACGGTTGATGATCATGTCGACGACGGCCTGCTCGACCTCGACGGCATCGGTCGCGACTTCGGCGATCTTCCAGGCCAGCTGGTTCTCGCGGGGCAGATCTTCTTCGCTCTTGTAGACGCGGACGTGGTGGTTGACGGTCATGGCTGTGCTCAGCTTTCAGTCGCAAGTGGGTTGTCGGAGGGTAGGGATTCGAGGATGCTGGTGAGAGCGTTCCGCAGATGCACGTGTGTGGCGTGAGCGGCGAGATCGCCGTCACGTTCGGCGAGCGCCTCGGCGATGAGCTGGTGCTCGGCGACCGAGGCGATGAGCCTGGTCGGGTTGTCGCGCGACAGTCGGCGCACACGCACGAGGTGCGTACGCACGGTGCGCAGCGCCGCGGCGATGTAGTCGTTGTCGACAGCGGCATCGACGGCGCGGTCGAAGCGGGCGATGAGCGCGTAGTAGTCATCGCGGCCGGTCGAGGCGGCGAGGGATGCTCCGGCAGCGGCGAATTCGGATGCCAGGCTCGCGAACAGCTCCGCATTGCCGCGTGCAGCGGCGAGGCGCGCAGCGGATTCTTCCAGCGCGCGCCGAATCTCGAACAGCGCGCGAATGTCGTCGGCATCGATATCGGTGACGACGGTGACGCGCGGCGACTGCTGCTCGACGAGCCCGTCAGCGCTGAGCTGCTGCAGCGCTTCGCGCAGCGGGGTGCGGCTCACGCCGAGACGTGCGGCCTGCTCGACCTCGGCGAGAACGGTGCCGGGGGCGAGATCGCCGGACTGGATCTCCTCCAGCAACGTCGCATAGGCGCGATCGCTCGCTCTGGTTCGCTCGACTACGGTGCTCACATGGCTAGTGTATACATAAAAGGCGCCGAAGGGCCGGTTTGGTTATCCTGTCACCCTGGAACGTATACAGATACCCGCAGGTCAGCCCTCGCCCTCCAGGGGAAACACGAGCAATGATCCGGATGCCGTCGCCACCACGCGCCCTTGCGCATCGAGGACCTCCCCCTCGGCGAAACTCACCCGCCAGCCGGGCTTGGTGACGCGACCGACGCAGGTCAGCGGACCACTCCCCTTCATGACCGGACGCAGATAGTTCACCTTGATCTCGATCGAGGTGTACCCGGTCCCCGCGGGCAGCAGGGTGTGCGCGGCGCATCCGAGTGCCGAGTCGAGCAGCGTGCAGACGAACCCGCCGTGCACGGCGCCAATCGGGTTGTAGTGCGACTCGTCCGGGCGTGCGACGAATGTCACGGTGCCGACATCCACTTCCTGCAGCTCCATGGCGATGTGGGCGGCGATCGGCGCACCGGGGAGCTCGCCCCGCTGCATCCGGCGCAGGTACTCGATTCCATCGAGTTGCGGCAGCGCCGCCATCCCGGCATCCGTGTCGTGCCAGCGGACCACGGTCTCGTGCTCGGCCATGTTCTGCTCCTCGATTCGCGCACTGTTGACTGCGTTTCTCGACGCTAGCCGAGAATCGAAGCCCGTGCTGCGCGGGCCGAGCGCTTTCAGCCTCCGGATGATCATCCGGCGTCAGTCACACCTTCATACAGCCCGATCGAGTTGCCATCAGGATCGACGATCACGGCCCACCAGCTCGTCTCGCTGATCGGCTGCTTCGCCATCGCGAGGGTCGCGCCGGCATCCACGGCCGCGGCGACGGTCTCATCGATCGAATCGACCTCGACGTACGAGCGCGGCTGATCGAAGTCAGCACTGCGCGGCGCCAGCCCTCCTCCGCTGATCTTGTTCGGCGCCTGCCACATCGGGTACCCCTCGAAGCCCGGAATCTCGGCGATGTTCCACCCGAACAAACGCGAATAGAACTCCTGCGCCCGCGCCATATCGGTCACTGGAATGTCGATGTGCGTGATGTCTCCGTGAGCCATTTCCCTGTCCTCTCTGACCTCTCGCCGGGCCCGATCGGACACCGGTGCGGCCAGTCTCGTCCGACGGACCGCCGAGTTCAAGTGCCACTGAGTTCAAGGGCCGGCGACTTCAAGGGCCGTTCGAAATAGGCGGCACGAGCGGATCCGCTCCTGCTGCCGCAACGGGTTCACCGAGCTTGACGAGCACGACCCCCACCAGAACGAGCCCCGCGCCGACGGCCTGAAGCACGTTCGGCAGCTGCCCGAGCAGCAACCAGCCGAACAGCAGTGCCGCGATGACCTCCGCCAGTGCGAGGAAGGATGCCAGCCGTGAGCCCAGCATCCGCGTGGACGTAATCCCGAGCACATAGGCCAGAGCTGTGGCGATGATGCCGATGGCGAGCACGGGGACGAACCACGGCGCTGACCAATACCCGGGCCCGAAGCGGTAAGTGACATCATCCGTGTTCCACGCGATCGGGAGGATGCCGATAAGCCCCGCCGCGGTCAGTCCGACAGCACCCACGATGAGGCCCGATCCTGCGAGCACGATCGGCGGGAGCCCGGTGTCACTCTTCCCAGAGAGCAGGAAGTACGCCGCGGCCCCGACCATCGCACCGAACGCCCACAGGACACCACCGACGTCGACGCTGCGACCGGAGAGCACGTCGAGCATGAGCACGAGCCCGACAAACGCGACGGCGGCGCCGAAGATGCTGCGCGATGTGGGCTTCTCTCCCCGACGCATCCACAACCAGAGCACGACGGCGATCGGCGCGGTGTATTCGATGAGCAGAGCGAGTCCGACATCCATCACCGCGACGGCCTGGAAGTAGAACAGTTGCGTTGCTGCCACAGCAAGCAGGCCATAGGCGACGATGATCCCGGCGTTTCGGCGCAGCAGCCGCCACCGCCCGCGCAACGCGATGATCGTGGGGACAACCAGCACCAGCGACGCGACCCAGATGCGCACCGTGACAGCTGCGCCCGGCGTCCACCCCGCATCGATGAGGCCGCGCGCCCAGGCGCCGGACATCCCGAAGGCGAACGCCGCGCCGATCGCGAGCGGGAGCCCGAGCCGCAGCCCCGACCGCGCATGCACGTCATCCACCGAAGTCGTCATGATCACTGACAGTAGCGGTGACCACGGACTCCGCGGGCGACGCTGCGCACGGTCCAAGGCAGAAGCAGTAGCGCGCCTCAGTCCTCCGCGTACGCGCGGTACCCGCGGTGATCCGGGTTCAACTTGAGTGCCCAGCCCTCGTCATCGTCCACGACGACGAGGTTCTTCATGCCGCCGGCCTCGGCGATGACGCCGTAGTCTTGCCCTGCATCCGCGGCGTAGCAGAACAGCGTCACGAAAGGCTCGTCGCCGACGTTGACACTGCGGTGGAGCCAGTGGCCAGGCACGTTGACGGCCTGGCCCGGGGTGAGCTCGACGGCCGAGGTCTGGCCATCGAGGGTTTCCAGCAGCATGACGCCGCGGCCACTCAGGCAGTAGTACAGCTCGGCGCGGTCGGCCACGGCGTGCAGGTGCCCGCGAGTGACGGCGAATTCCTCCCCGTAGCGTCCGGGTAGCAACGTGCTCGTGCCGACGATCAAGGCCCCTGGACCTTCTTGATAGCGATGGTCGTCAACCCAGTAGACGAGTTCCTCCACGCCGCGCTCGCCGACGGCATCCTGCCAGGCCGCGTCATCGCGGTAGACACCATCCATGTCGCCGATGAACTTCTCGTAACGCCGGGACCGCCCCTCGATGCCGCCCTGGGGCGCGATGTCCAGCAGGGTGGGAAGATCCACGACGGGGTGGGTGCTCACGGGTGCTCTCCTGATGATGATGGGGCTCTGAATTGAGCGATCCGATGCGACGACGGCTTGTAACTACAAGTTACTTGTAATTACAGATATACTCCAAAACAGCACAATCCGGAACCGCAACCAACGAAGCAGGCACGAACCGTGATCATCGCTCACGACCTCGGCACCACCGGCAACAAGGCATCGTTGCACCACGACGACGGCCGTTTGATCGCCGCCACGACGGTCGGCTACCTCGCCCACTTCGCCGCCGGTGGCATTGCCGAACAGAACCCACAGGACTGGTGGGATGCCGTCGCATCCGCCACCCGCGACCTCCTCGCGCGCACGGAAACGGCGCCCGCCGATGTGACCGGCCTGGTCGTCAGCGGCCAGATGATGGGCGCGGTCCTCCTGGACGGCGATGGTGCGCCCGTGCGCCCCGCGATCATCTGGGCCGACACCCGCGCGGTCGCACAGCAGCGCGAACTCGAGCAGGCACTCGGCGCCGCGCACGCGTATGAGTTGCTGGGTCACCGGTTGAACCCCACCTACTCGATCGAGAAGGTCATGTGGGTGCGCGACAACGAACCCGATGTGTGGGCGCGCGTGCGCCGCTTCTGCGTCGCGAAGGATTACATCGTGCTCGGCCTTACTGGGCGCCTTGCAACCGATCGATCGGATGCCTCCGGCACGAACGCCTACGACCAGCGCACCGGCGACTGGTCGGACGAGGTTCTGCAGGCCGCACGCCTGGATCGCACGTTGTTCCCCGAGATTCTCGATTCGACCGCGATCGCCGGGTCCCTGACCGCCGACGCTGCCGAAGCTCTCGGACTCCACACCGGGGTGCGCGTGGTGATGGGCGGAGGCGACGGCCCGATGGCCGCCGTCGGATCAGGCATCGTCGCACCTGAGGACGGCGCCTATCTGAGCCTGGGCACTTCGTCCTGGATCTCGTTCGCCTCGCACGCTCCCCTCATCGACAAGGGCCTGCGCACCTTCACCTTCGACAACGTCGTGCCGAACAGCTTCGTCCCCACCGCGACGATGCAGGCCGGTGGCGCCTCGATCCAGTGGATCTCCGAGGCACTGTCATCCGACCCTGCGAGGCCCGAGACTGCGCGCCTCACGGCCGAGGCCGGTGGCGACCTCGACACCGAAGACCTCTACTTCCTGCCGTACCTGCTCGGCGAGCGCTCCCCCATCTGGGACCCGAACGCCCGCGGCGCCTTCGTCGGCATCGGCCGCCACCACACCCGGCAGCACCTCGTGCGGGCAGTGCTGGAAAGCATCGGATACAACCTGCTCACCAGCATCCACGCCTTCCGCGAATCGGGCGCTGCGATCGACCGCATCGACGCCGTCGGCGGCGGGGCCCAGAGCGACGCACTGCTGCAGATCCTGGCGGATGTGTGGGGCATGCCGGTGCGCCGACGCACGATCGTCGAGGAGGCGAACAGCCTCGGAGCAGCAGTCACCGGCGCCGTCGGCCTCGGACTCGCCGACTTCTCGGCGGCACGCGCGCTCAGCGAGGTGACGGCGGAGTTCACGCCAGATGCCAGTCGCCACACGGTCTACGCACAGCGGCACGCCCGTTTCACCTCCGCCTACGACGCGCTCGCGCCGTGGTTTGCGGCCACTCCTCGGGGAGGGACCCTCTGATGGCCACCATCCTCGCCTCCAGCCGCTCCTTCTCGGACGGCGACATCGATCTGGTCGCCGTCGCCGCCGCACAAGGGCACGAGATCGTCCGCGGCCCCGCGCATCATGACCTCACCGAGCTCGCGCCACTGCTTGCGACGGCGGATGCCTGGATCGCCGGCACCGGCCCGGTCACCGCCGCTCATATGGATGCCGCCCCGAACCTCCAAGTGATCGCGCGCTACGGCGTCGGTACCGAGGCCGTAGACATCGCGGCGGCCGAGGCCCGCAGCATCCGGGTCACCAACACCCCCGGCGCGAACGCAGATGCCGTCGCCGACCATGCGATCGGCCTCATGCTCGCCGCCCTCCGCTTCATTCCCGACGGCGACCGGCGCGTGCGCCAGGGTGACTGGAGCGTGCGCCGCGGACGCGAGCTGGGATCCGCCACGGTCGGCATCATCGGTTTCGGCCGCATCGGGCAGGGCGTCGCCCGGCGCCTCGGCGGCTTCGGCCCGCGCATCCTCGCCGCCGATCCGTTCTTCCCGGCCGACCGCATCCGCGAGCTCGGGGCAGAACCCGCAGAGCTCGACGAGCTGTTCCAGACGGCGGACCTCATCACGCTGCACGCCCCCGGCGGACAGCGGCTGGTCGATGCCGCACGGCTCGAGTCGATCAATCCCGCCGCGATCATCATCAACACCGCACGCCCTGATCTGATCGACGAGCAGGCTGTCGCGGCGGCCCTGAGCGAGGGGCGTCTGGCCGGATACGCGGCGGACACCCTCGACGGCGACACCGCGGCATCCGCCAGCCCGCTGCTCGCCGTCGACCTCGCAGAGCGCGTGATCGTGACCCCGCACCTCGGCGCGCAGACCACCCAGGCCGTCGACAACATGGGCTCGCTCTCGCTCGGCGATGTTCTCGCCGTCCTCGCCGGCGCCGAGCCGCGCTTCCCCGTCACTCGCTGAAAGGCTTCATCATGACCACCACTCCCACCAGCGACTACATGGGGTTCGTCGGCGTGACCACCGGCTCGTCGTCGATCATGAAGGTGTTCCCACTCTGGGCCGACATCCTGGGGCTTCCCACCCGCACACTGATCGGCCACGACCTGCCGATGGATGCCTCACCAGAGCAGTACGTCGCCCTGGTAGAGCAGATCCGTGACGACCCGCAGCACCGCGGCGCCCTGGTCACCACGCACAAGATGAATGTGTATGCCTCGGCATCCGATCTGTTCGATGAGCTCGACCCGTTCGCGGTGTCGTGCTCGGAAATCTCGAGCATCGCCAAGCGCGGATCCCGACTCTCCGGCCGCGCGAAAGATCCGATCACCGTCGACCTCGCTCTGAAGGACTTCTTGCCTGCGGACTACTTCGCCACCACGGGCAGCGAGGTGGTCATCCTCGGAGCCGGCGGCTCTGGCACAGCACTCAGCTGGGCACTCGCCGAGCGCGAAGACGCACCAACGAAGATCACGGTCACTGCCCGGGATGACGAGAAACTCGAGCACCTGCGCGAGGTGCACCGCCAGCACGGCACCCGCGAGGGTCTGATCGAGTACGTACGCACCGAGACTCCGGCGGATGCGGCAGCCCTTGTCGCTGCCGCGCCCCGCGGCTCACTGATCGTGAACGCCACCGGCCTCGGCAAGGATCGCCCCGGCTCTCCCCTGCCCGATGACGTCGTCTTCCCCGAGGGCGCATACGTCTGGGAGTTCAACTACCGCGGCACGCTGGAGTTCCTGCACCAGGCACGCGCACAGGAGGATGCCCGCGACCTGCACGTGATCGACGGCTGGCGCTATTTCATCCACGGCTGGTCGCAGGTAGTTGCCGACGTGTTCGAACTGGAGCTGACGCCCGAGATCGTCGAACGGCTCGCGGATGCCGCAGAGGCTGCGCGCTGATGATCCGCACTGTCCTCGGCGATATCGACCCTGCACTGCTGGGTCGGGCGAACTATCACGAGCACCTTTTTCAGGTCACCCCGCTGCTGCCGGGCGACGAACTCGACGACGAAGAGGCGTCGAGTACCGAAGCTGGCCTGCTGAAGGCGAGCGGCTTCGCCGCGATGGTGGATGCCACTCCCTTCGGCCTCGGCCGCAACCCCGAGGCTCTCGCACGCATCAGCAAGGCAACCGGGCTGCACGTCGTCGCCACGACCGGGCTGCACCGCGAAGCGCACTACGGCGAGGATCATCCACTCCAGGTCTGGAGCGTCGAGCAGCTGGCCGAGCTGTTCGTCGCAGACCTCACCAAGGGGATGGCCGCGGACGACGCGACCGTCTTCGAGAGCCCGGATGTCCCGACCGCACGCGCCAACGCGGGCGCACCGGTGCGCGCCGGCATGCTCAAGGGCGGCATCGACTACTGGCAGATCAGCGCGTTCGAGCGGACGACGCTGGATGCCCTGGCTACCGCGCACCGGGAGACCAATGCGCCGGTCATGGTGCACCTGGAGTTCTGCACCGCGGCGCACGAGGTGCTCGATCTGCTCGCGGCCCAGGGCGTGGCATCCGATCGCATTGTGCTCGCGCACGCCGACCGCGACCCTGATCCCGGTCTGCACTCCTCGCTCGCCCAGCGCGGCGCGTACCTGGGATACGACGGCTTCGCGCGGCCCCGCACACGCAGCGACGCGGAACTTCTGCAACTGACGGCAGCGGTCGTCGAGCGCGGCGCGGGTGATCGCATCCTCCTCGGCGGCGACGTCGCCCGTCGCACGCGCTACATCTCCTACGGCGGGATGCCCGGTCTCGCCTACCTCGGCGACCGGTACCTGCCGCGCCTGCGCGAGACGATCGGCGCCGACGCCGTCGACCGGATGCTGGTCGCGAACCCCGCGCGCTTGCTCGACCTCGTCTGAGGCGCCCCGCCACCGCACGCGCCTCACCCCGGCAGGGGTCGCACATAGCCGCCCACACCACCCCGAAGCGACCACCCACGACACTCCACCGCGCGGCGGACGCCGAAGATCCGCCCCACGGGGGATGCCGCCACACGCCGCGCCCTCATAACGTGGAGGTATGACCACAGGAACCCTGCAACTGACAGGAATCACCAAGAGCTACGGCACGCGCCTGGTACTCGACGACGTCACTTTCCCGGTGACTGCGGGCCACCTCACCGGCTTCGTCGGCGGCAACGGCGCAGGCAAGACGACCACGATGCGGATCGTCCTCGGCCTTCTCGCATCCGACGGCGGCTCCGTCACGCTCGGCGGGGAGGAGCTCACGGCCGACGCCAGACGGCAGTTCGGCTATATGCCGGAGGAGCGAGGGCTCTACCCGAAGATGAAGGCGCTCGAGCAGGTGGTCTACTTCGCCCGCCTGCACGGGTTCTCCAAGTCGGATGCCACGGACCGCGCCACGGCGCTGCTCACCGAACTCGGACTCGGCGAACGGCTGAACGACAACATCGAGGCGCTCTCACTCGGCAACCAGCAGCGTGCACAAATCGCCGCCTCGCTGGTGCACGATCCTGATGTGCTCATCCTCGACGAGCCGTTCTCTGGCCTCGATCCAATCGCCGTCGAAACAGTTGCCGGTGTGCTGCAGGAACGCGCAGCGCGCGGAGTCTCCGTGCTCTTCTCCTCGCACCAGCTCGACGTCGTCGAGCGCCTCTGCGACGACCTCGTCATCATCGCCGGCGGCACGATCCGCGCCGCCGGACCCCGCGACGCCTTACGCGAACAGCACTCCGCACCGCGCTGGGAGCTGGACAGCAGCGGCGACGTGGGCTGGCTGCGCGAAGAGCCAGGAGTGAGTGTCGTCGACTTCGAGGGCGGCAGCGCCGTGTTCGATGTGGACGCCCCCTCCACCGCACAGCGCGTGCTCCGGCGAGCGCTCGAAGGCGGCGACGTCACGCGTTTCGCCCCTCAGCATCCTTCGCTCTCACAGATCTTCAAGGAGGTCATCCAGTGACTCTTTCCACCGCGCCGGCACGCGCGACATCCCTCTCTCCTGCGCAGGGCATCTGGCTCGTCGCCGAGCGCGAGCTGAGCACGAAGCTACGCAGCAAGGCGTATCTCATCTCGACCGGCGTCCTTCTGCTGATCGCTCTCGCCGGCATCATCTGGGCTGGTATCGCCAGTGCGACGCCCAGCTCTACGCCGATCGCCGCGACGAGCTCTGCCGCCGCGACGCTGCAGGGCGTCGACGGCTTCGAGATCACCGACGTCGCCGATCGTGCGGAGGCCGAGAGGCTCGTCACAGCAGGCGAAGTCGACGCAGCCGTGATCGATGACGCCGCTTCCCCGACGGGGACCGTCATCATCGCCGACAAGGAGGCTCCCCAGTCGCTACTGATGCTGCTCTCCGAGTCGCCGACGGTCGAACTGCTGAACCCGGATGCTGCCGGCGGCGGTATGCGCTACATCCTCGGCATCGCCTTCGGGCTGGTGTTCATGATGGCCGCGATCTCGTTCGGCTCTCCGATCGCGACGAGTGTGGTCGAGGAGAAGCAGACGCGCGTCATCGAGATCCTGCTCTCCGCGATTCCCGCCCGCGTGCTGCTGGCCGGCAAGGTGCTCGGCAACACGCTGCTCGCGATGTCGCAGATCCTCCTACTGGTGGTGGTCGGCACGATCGGCCTCATCGTGTCGGGCCAGACAGCAATCCTGCAGGGCATCGGCGGCCCAGTCGCCTGGTTCGCCGTGTTCTTCTTCTTCGGGTTCATCCTGCTCGCAGCCATGTTCGCGGCGGCCGGCTCCCTGGTTTCGCGACAGGAGGACGTCGGCACAACGATGATGCCGGTGACGTATCTGACGATGATCCCGTACTTCCTGGTGATCTTCTTCGGCGACAACCCGGTAGTGATGACGGTGCTCTCCTACGTGCCGTTCTCCGCTCCGGTGGGGATGCCGATCCGCCTGTTCTTCAACGAGGCGGCGTGGTGGGAGCCACTCGCCTCGCTGGCGCTCATGCTCGTGGCCTGCGCTGTGGTGATCACCATCGGCGCGAAGATCTACGAGAACTCCCTGCTGAAGATGGGCGCTCGCGTGAAGCTTGGGGAGGCGCTGCGGCGCTAATCCGCACCGCTCGTTGAGCCTGTCGAAATGAGGAGCGGATGCCGTGGCCACAGTGGCCGCGGCATCCGCTCCTCTGTCGTTTTCCGCCGAGGTATTGCGTTCACGCGTCGCGCATGTTTCACTCCTATTACAACTTTCAGTAATTCCTGAAAGTTCATTGACGACTGAACTGAAACCGTTCTAGCGTGCTGGTAGACGGCTGCACACCCGAGCAGCCCGCCCGCCGCAGCCGACACGGTTTCCGTACGTTGTGGCTCAAGGAGGAGTTATGCACAGCAAGGCACGACTGTTGGTAGCCGCGTCCGCGGCATTGGCGCTGACACTCACAGGATGCTCGGCAGGGGCGACAGACGAAGACCCCGCCGCCGTAGCCGACCCGATTCGGTACGCCGTGGAGGAGCCGGACTCCTTCGTCCCGGGCAACCAGTTCGGATCGTACGCAATTCTGGAGACGCTTTTCTCCCCGCTGACGAATATCAGCGAGGACGGCGAGATCGGATTCGTGGCCGCCGAATCCGTCGAATCGAATGACGCGAAGACGTGGACAATCACGCTCCGCGACGGCTGGACATTCCACGACGGCACACCCGTGACCGCGCAGAATTACGTCGACACCTGGAACTTCGCCGCCTACGGCCCGAATGCCTGGGTCAACGGCGCGCAGCTGGCCAACGTCGTCGGATACGCCGAGATGAACCCTGGCGAAGGCGAGCCGACGGCCACCGAGCTCGCAGGACTCACCATCGTCGACGACCAGACCTTCACCGTGGAACTCGGCGCTCCCGACCGGCAGTACCCGCTGCAGCTGACCATCGGGCAGACCGGCCTGTACCCACTGCCAGCTGGCGCGCTGGAAGACCTCGAGGCGTGGGAGGAGAGCCCGATCGGCAACGGCCCATTCCGTCTCGTGGACGGATGGTCTGCCACCGAGCCGATCGATGCTGTGACATATGAGGACTTCGCCGGCGACGAGCCGACGATCGACGCGGTCACATTCGTTCCGTACCTCGACACCGCCACCGCCTATACCGATACCCTCGCCGGCGAGATTGACATCGTCGCGATCGCAGCGTCGCAGGTGGAACAGGCGAGAACTGAGTTCGGCGATCATGTGTACGAACTTGATGCACCAGGGGTGGACTTCCTCGGCTTCGACCTCGGATCCGGGGCCTTCTCCGACGTGCACGTACGCCAGGCGATCTCGATGGCCATCGATCGCGAAGCGATCAACGACGCCGTCTTCGGCGGATCCCAGGTGCCGGCGACCTCACTCACCGCGCCCAGCATGCCGGGCAATCCCGACGGCGTCTGCGGCGAGTACTGCGAGTTCGACCCAGAGGCTGCCAAAGTGCTGTTGGAAGAGGCCGGCGGAATCGACGGCGAGCTGAAGGTGCACTTCATCGCCAACTGGGGCCAGGAAGACCTCTTCGAGGCGATCGCCAACCAGCTGCGCCAGAACCTCGGCATCGAGAGCGCGATCGCATCCCCGTCAGCAGACTTCGCCGCATTCGTCGACATGGTCGGACAGGGCGCGACCGACGGACCGTTCCGTGCCCGCTGGGGCGCGCTCTACCCGAGCCAGCAGAACACGCTGACCGCAGTGTTCACCGCGACCGGTGAAGGCAACTTCGGCGCAGGCGGATACAGCAACCCCGAAGTCGACGCGCTGCTCCAGGCGGCAAATGCCGCGGCGACCGTCGAGGAGTCCAACGCGGGCTACACCGCAGTGCAGGAACGCATCCTCGAGGACTTCCCGACGGTGCCGCTGTTCGGCAACCGCTACCTGTACGTCACCTCGGATCGCATCGCTGAACTGCACACGAACTCGGGCGCCGTCAACGTGTCCGAGATCGTCGTCGCCGACTGAACCGTCGATCCCGAAAATCGGAGCTGAACCCTTGCACGACCCCGCAACAATGCTCGGCACGGTGGAGGACATCCTCCGCCGTGCCGGCGCGGTACCAGAGCAGACGAGTATCCCCACCGTCGATGAACTCCACGAGCGGATCGAGGAACTGCGCGCAGAGCGCCCCGACCTCATCACTCTCGAACGCATCGGCACAAGCCGGCTCGGTGAGCCGATCCGGCTGTACCACGTGGGCGAGGGCAGTAGGTCTGCGCTGATCGTCGGCGCGGTGCACCCCAATGAGCCGATCGGGTCCCTCACGATCCTGCATCTGCTCGATCAGCTCCTGCATGATGAGCCCTTCCGTGAGGGGCTCGACACGGCATGGCACATCATTCCGTGCGCCGACCCCGATGGCATGCGTCTCAATGAGGGCTGGTTTGGCGACCCATCGGACCGCGAACGCTACGCCCGTGAGTTCTTCCGCCCCGCACCGGACGAGCAGGTCGAGTGGACGTTCCCGTTCGACTACAAGACGGCATACTTCGACGCGATGATGCCGGAAACGCAGGCACTGGCGCGCGCGATCGACAGCACCCGGCCAGATCTGTATGTGCCGCTGCACAACAGCGAGGGCGGCGGCGCCTACTTCTACCTCTCCCGCGCGGTTCCAACGCTCTACCCGCTGCTGCACCAGGTCACGGCATCCTGCGGTGTGCCGTTGCACGCCGGCGAAGCGGAGGGCGCGCACTTCACCGTGCTCGACCAGGCCATTTACGAGATGGGCACGCTCGAAGACGTCTACGACTGGTCAGAGGCGCAGGGCTTCGACCCCTACCCTCCCGGCTCCGCCGGTGACGCGTCGACCTCATACGCGCGGAAGTACAACACCCTGTCGATGATCGCCGAGCTGCCGCAGTTCAGCGACCCCGCAGCCGATGACACGACCCCGACCGAGACCCTCTACCGCGACGCCCTGCGCCGCAGCGGAGAGCAGCTCGTCGAGACCGGCGCAACACTGATCGCGCTCCTCGAGCGCGTCGCGAAGCAGGTGCGGATGGACACCGCGCTGCTGCGCGCTGCACGAGTGTTCTCGCCGATGGCCTTGGGCGCCGGCGAGGGTAACATCGCGCGGGCGGATGCCGAAGATGATCGGCCCGCGACGGTCGCGGAGCTGTCGAGCCTGGAGGGTCTCGTGGACCTTCACCGACTGCGCTGGGGCGGCATGCTGCTGCGCGCGCTGCAGGCCGAGGTCGATGCAGGTCTCGCCTCCCCTGACGTACGTACCGCGGCGCGCGATGCACAGCAGGTGTTCGAGGCCTGGTTCCACGAGGCCTCGGCCCGACGTAGCTCGACGCCGATCCCGCTGGCCCGCGTCGTCGGCGTGCAGTACGGCGCCATCCTCGCCGCACATGCGCAACTGGAGCGCGGCTGATGCGCCTGACCGTGAGCGTTCTGCAGCGCCTGACCGGCTTCGCTGTGGTGTTCATCGGCGTGACCTTCATCATCTACTTCGCGGTGTTCAGCCTGCCGGGCGATCCCATCCGCGCACTTGCCGGCGACCGCCAGCTACCGCAGTCAGTGGTCGATGCGATCAACGCCAAGTACCTGCTCGATCAGCCGTTGTGGGTGCAGTACACCAACTATCTCGGCAACCTCCTCCGCGGCGATCTCGGCCTGGACCTCACCGGGCGCCCGGTGGCAGACAAGCTGTCCGCGCGCTGGCCTGTCACAATCACGCTGGCGCTGACCGCCTGGACGATCCAGGTGGTCCTCGGCCTCGCCGTCGGCATCGTCTCCGCCCTCAAGAAAGGCACGGTGATCGACAAAGGACTGCTGGTCATCACCATCGGCCTCAGCTGCATCCCGATCTTCGTCCTCGGCATCACCGCGCAGATCGTGTTCGGGGTGCGGTTGGACTGGTTGCCCGTCGCTGGCATCCGCGAGGGTTGGCCGGTGTCATATCTGCTCCCCGCCCTCGTGATCGCCGCGATCGGACTCGCCTCCGTCTCACGTCTTGTCCGCGGGTCGATGATCGAGAACCTGGATGCCGATTACGTGCGCACCGCCCGCGCAAAGGGCATCGGCGAGGGCCGCGTCATCGGCCTGCACGTCATGCGCAACTCACTCATCCCCACCGCGACCTTTCTGGCGACCGACCTCGGGTTCCTGCTCGGCGGCACGGTCGTCATCGAGGGCATCTTCAACCTCCCCGGTGTCGGGAACCTCCTGTTCACCGCGATCCGAGATCACGAAGCCGCGATGGTCGTCGGTATCTCCACGGCGCTCATCGTCATCTTCCTGATCACCTCGCTGCTTGTGGATGCCATCCACGCGCTGCTCGACCCGAGGATCCGCCGTGCCTAAGAACATCCCACCCACGACCGCGAAGATCCCGGCACCGAAGACGACTCGAATTGTGCTGCCCCAGACGCCGCGACCGGCCGCGTGGCAGATGTTGCTGCGCCGACCATTGTTCTGGATGAGCGCCGCCATCCTCCTCGTCATGCTCGCCTTCGCGGTCGCCCCCGCTCCTTTCGCCGCGCTTTTCGGAAACGGTGACCCTCGCGCATGCGACCTCGCGGACAGCAAGATCGAGTCGGCCCCCGGGCATCCGTTCGGCTTTGACCTCCAGGGCTGCGATATCTGGGCTGGCGCTGTCTACGGTGCGCAGTCCTCGATCGCGGTCGGCCTGCTTGCCACCGGGATATCCCTCACGATCGCTCTTGTGATGGGCCTCGTCGCCGGGATGGGCGGAGGCACCGCCGACTGGATCGTCTCGCGGCTGACCGAGGTGTTCCTCGGTTTCCCCTTCCTGCTGGCCGCGATCGTGGTGCTGAATATGCTGGGCACCCGCAACGTGCTCACCGTCGGTGTCGTACTGGGAGTGTTCGGGTGGCCGATGATGGCCAGGCTCATGCGTGCGTCAGTGCGCTCGGTCGCGAAAGCCGACCATGTGCTCGCCGCGCGGACCATGGGTCTGAGCACCGGCCGCATCCTCAGCCGTTACGTCGTGCCGAACGCCGTACAGCCGGTGCTGTTGATGGCAACGCTCACCATCGGCGGCGTCATCGTCGCCGAGAGCACGCTGACGTATCTCGGCATCGGGCTGTCTTCGCCATCCATTTCGTGGGGTCTGCAGATTGCCGCAGGCTCTCGTGTGTTCCAAACGGCACCGCACGTGCTCATCCTGCCCAGCATCCTGCTGGCACTCACCGTGCTCGCGGTCGTCGCCCTCGGCGAGGAGCTGCGCAGCGTATTCGATCCGCGAGAGCGTCGATGAGAGTGGGATGCTGATGGTGAACGAGAAGGGATCGAACATGGCGGATGCCACTCCTGAAGAGATCACGCACGGCGAGATCACGCACGGCGAGGTCACGCACGGCGAGGTCGACGAGCGCGAGCAGTATCGACGCCAGTTCGCCGAGGAAATCAGCCTCATCTGGGAGATGGCCGGGACGTCCCGCATGGACGGCAAGGTGCTCGGCTACCTGATGATCATGGACCAGACGTACATCTCGTCGGCCGACCTCGCCGAGGCACTCGGCGCGAGCACCGGTGCCGTGTCGATGGCGACAAGGCGACTGATCGACACCAACTTCATCAGGCGCCATCCCGTGCCCGGTGATCGCAGCCACTATTTCAAAGCCGAGGAAGACCCGTGGGGCAGCTTCCTGGCGAACGAACGGCGCTACTTCGAGAAAGAGATCCGCTCCCTCGATGCCGCACTTCGCTGGCTGACTCCCGATGATGATGATGCGCGCATCCGCCTCACCAACGGCCGCGACTACCTGGAGTGGGTGCAGGACTACCACCACAAGATGCTCGCCGATTGGCGGGAGCACAAACGTGCCCGTGACGCGGGCGAAGACAGGGCCTGACACATGAGTGCACCGACCACCGACCCCGTTCTCGGCATCCGCGATCTGCGCGTCCGTTTCGGCACCCGCAACCCGATCGAGGTCGTGCACGGGCTCGATCTCGACATCGCGCCCGGCGAGGTCGTCGCAGTCGTCGGCGAGTCCGGCTCCGGCAAATCGGTGACAGCGCTATCGGTGATCGGCCTACTCCCCGAGAATGCACACGCGACGGGCTCGGTGAAGCTGCACGGCCGCGAGCTTCTCGGTCTCAGCTCCGGTGAGCTGCGACGCGTCCGCGGCGCACAGATCGCGCTGATCTCGCAGGATCCGGTCGCATCCCTCAACCCGGTCTTCACAATCGGCTTCCAGGTGGTCGAGGCCGTTCGTGCGCATAACCGTTCGCTCAGCGCTGGTGCGGCGCGCAGGCGTGCGATCGAGCTTCTCGAACTGGTCGAGATTCCTGAGCCAGCACGGCGCATGAAGCAATACCCGCATGAGCTCTCCGGTGGGCAGTGCCAGCGGGTCGGCATCGCGATGGCACTGGCATCCGACCCTCAGCTACTCATCGCCGACGAGCCGACCACGGCGCTCGATGTCACAGTGCAGGCGGAGGTGCTCGATGTGCTCGCCCGCCTCGGTCGCCGCGACGGACGCGCCGTGCTGCTCATCACGCACGACATGGGCGTCGTCGCGGAACTGGCCGACCGCGTGGTGGTCATGCGAGACGGCGAGCTCGTCGAGCAGGGGACGGTGCGGGGTGTGCTGCTCACGCCGACCGCGTCATACACGAAGCAGCTACTCAGCGCGGTTCCGCGCATCGGCGAGCGTGCGGCGTCGGGCAAGACGGCAGCGGATGCTCCGCTCGTGCTGGACGTCGCTGATCTCGAGGTCACCTATGGCGGCCGGTTGCGTGGCTTCTTCCGCGCGGTCGAAGGAGTGAGTCTGCAGGTGCACCGGGGCGAGATCCTCGGTCTCGTCGGTGAATCCGGCAGTGGCAAGTCGACGATCGGACGAGCGATCATCGGGGCGGCTCCGGTGACAGCCGGATCGATCACCGTCGATGGTATCGACATGCGCACCGCGACCAGAGCCGTGCGTCGTGAGACCCGCCGCAGGATCGGAGTCGTCTTCCAGAACCCGGCAATGTCGTTGAACCCTCGCTACACGGTGCGGCAGAGCGTCGAAGAGCCGCTCAAGGCAATCAAAGGTCTGCGCGGGAGCGAGCTGACCGATCGCGCGGATGCGCTGCTCGAATCAGTCGGCCTCCTCGACCGCGCAGGTCGGTATTCGCACGAGCTGTCGGGCGGACAGAAGCAGCGCGTCGCCATCGCTCGCGGCGTCGCACTGGACCCAGCGCTGCTCATCGCAGACGAGCCGACCAGCGCCCTGGACGTATCAGTGCAGGCCCAGGTGCTGGATGTATTCCGCGAGCTGCAGGAACGGCTGAACTTCGCGTGCGTGTTCATCAGCCACGATCTCGCTGTGATCGATGAGCTCTGCGACAGCGTGACCGTGCTGAGGCAGGGGTCGATCATCGAGTCCGGGTCACGAGAGCAGGTGCTGCAGTATCCGTCTGACGACTACACGAAGCGACTGCTCGCGGCGGCGCCGGTGCCGGATCCTGATGTGCAGCAGGAGCGCAGGGCAGCACGCTTGGCCGCGGCTGTTTGACCGTCCGTTGCCTTCAGTGACGGGCGTACAGCGGAGTCCATTACGCTGAATGCAGTGCTGGACGACGGGGTCCACCCGAATATTCGACCCCGAAGGACATCATGAGCATTCCCACCGCCGAGCGCACCACTGTGCGCACCGCTGAGACCTCTGTGCCCCTTCTCGACGTGCTTGCCGCGCGGTGGAGCCCGCGCGCGTTCGAGACCAGCGCGCCGATCGACGAGGACAAGCTCGCCGCAGCGCTCGAGGCCGCTCGCTGGTCGCCGTCCGCAGCAAACACCCAGCCGTGGCGCTTCATCGTCAGCCGTCGCGGCACCGACCTGCACACCCAGATCGACGATTCGCTCATCGGCTTCAACCGAGAGTGGGCCGGCAACGCCCAGGTGCTGATCGTGGCCTTCGCTGAACTGACGGATGCCGAAGGCAAGCCGCGTCCGTGGGCGCAGTACGACCTCGGCCAGGCTGTCGCCCACCTCTCCGTGCAGGCACACGCCGACGGCCTCTTTGTGCACCAGATGGGCGGCATCGAGCGCGAGCAGCTTGCCGCTCTGCCCGGCGTGGAGAGCCGCTTCGCCCCGATCTCAGTGATCGCCCTCGGCGAGCTCGGCGACCCGTCGACGCTCTCCGAGAAGATGCAGGAACGCGAGGCTGCGCCGCGCGCTCGTCGTCCCCTGGCAGAGACGGTTATCGCCAGCGCCTGATCGGCACGATCCAGGATCGAGAACGCAGAAACCGTCCTTCCGAGCCGTCGGGAAGGGCAGTTTATGCGTTCTCGGCCGGCGACGCGTGATTAGCGCGTGCGCAGGCCATCCAGCGCCACAGCCAGCACATCATCGGCGAGCTCCGCCGCGCCCTCGGCGCCGGTCGGGCGGTACCACTCCACGATCGAGTTGACCATGCCGAACAGCAGGCGAGTGGCCACCGAGGCCTCGAGATCGGCGCGCACGGTGCCCTCGATCTGGGCCGTACGCACGAGCGCGGTGACCTCCCGGTCGAACGCTCGACGGCGCTCGAGAGCCGCACGCTCGATGTCGCTATTGCCGCGCACGCGCAGCAGCAGAGTCACATAGGGGAGCTTCTCCACGAGGACGCACACAGCGCCACGAAGTACGTACTCAAGCCGCTCACGGGCGGATCCACTCTGTGCACCGGGTTCACGCAGCACACCCTCCAGCGAGCCGATCGCTTCTTCCAGTGCGACCTCCAGCAGAGCCTCCTTGGACTCAAAGTGGTGGTACAGCGCCGACTTGGTCAAACCAAGACGCCCAGCCAGCGAGGCCACCGAGGTCGCGTCGTAGCCCTGCTCGATGAACACCTGCACGGCGATCTCGAGCACCTGCTGCTGGTCGTACCCAGGGCGGCCGCGACGAGCAGGCACCACCTCGATCGCTTCCTCAGACACTGACACGCGCTCTAGTCTGGCACCATTGCCGACCCGGCGGTTCCTTGCCATAATTAAATACTGACCGAATGTTCAAAAAAGATCGACCGAGGGTGCGGACGGGAGCGCAGATGAACGAGATCGCCCTCGTCGTCGACCGCCACTCAGACCGAGTCATCGCGCGTCTGAACCGACCCGACAAACGCAATGCAATCGACCGCGAGATGGTCGATGCGTTCCACTCGCTCTGCGAGGAGCTCGAGGCCGAACCCCGCACACTGATTCTCACCGGAACAGACGGAGTCTTCGCTGCCGGAGCCGACATCACCCAGTTGCGCGCCCGTCGCGCCGAAGACGCGCGCCGCGCCATAAATGCGACGGCTTTCATCCGCATCCACGAGCTGCCGATGCCGGTGATCGCCGCGCTCGACGGTTACGCGCTCGGTGGCGGCGCCGAACTCGCCTACGCCGCCGACATCCGTATCGCGACACCGACGCTGAAGATCGGCAACACGGAACCCTGCCTCGGCATCATCGCCGCGGCAGGGGCGACCTGGCGCCTGCGTGAGATCATCGGCGGGGGCCTGGCCAGCGAAATGCTGCTCACCGCTCGTTTGCTCACTGCCGATGAGGCTCTGGCTGCGGGCTTGATCTCCGGCATTCATGCGCCCGCCGATCTGCTCGCGGCTGCGCACGCGATCGCCGATCGAATCGCCGTGGCCGACCCCCTCGCCATCCGGCACACGAAGACAGCCATGCGCGCACCGCGCGATGCCCACCCCGCACTCGACAGCGAGCTGCAGGCGGAGCTGTTCGAAAGCCCGGAGAAGATGCGCCGGATGACCGAGTTTCTCGAGCGGCGGGGCCACCGATGAGGGTCGAGTTTCCGAATGGCGGTGACCTGAAGGTTGGCGTGCTGGGCGGCGGACGCATGGGCGCTGGTATTGCCCACGCCTTCCTGCTGGTCGGCAGCGAGGTGCTGGTCGTCGAGCGAGACCGGGAGGCGGCGGATGCCGCGGCACTGCGGATCCGCGAGAGCGTGGAGCGATCCATCGAACGCGGCACAACTCACGTCTCCGCCGATGAACTGAACGCCGCGCTGCGCCTCGGCACCGATATCGCCCGGTTCGCCGACTGCGACCTCGTGATCGAGGCCGTTCCGGAAGACCGCGGTCTGAAGACCGACGCACTTGCGCGCATCGAGAGCGTGATCGCTAAGACCGCCATGCTCGCCTCGAACACCTCGTCAATATCGATCGACGCACTGGCGGTATCCCTCGCCCGCCCAGAGCAATTCCTCGGGCTGCACTTCTTCAACCCCGTCCCTGCATCCGTCCTCGTCGAGATCGTCGCCGGTGCAGCCACCGATCCTGCCGTCATTGCGCAGGCTCGCGGGTGGGTCGAGGCGCTCGGCAAGACCCCGATCGTGGTGCGCGACTCCCCCGGTTTCGCATCCAGCCGGCTCGGTCTCGTGCTCGCTCTCGAGGCCATCCGGATGCTGGATGCCGGCGTCGCATCCGCCGAAGACATCGACACCGCGATGGAGCTCGGATACCGGCATCCGATGGGTCCGCTGCGCACGACCGACATCGTCGGACTCGACGTGCGCCTGGGCATCGCAGAAGAGTTGCACGCGACTCTCGGCGAGCGCTTCGCGCCGCCCGCCCTGCTGCGCCAAATGGTCGCTGACGGCAAACTCGGCCGCAAGAGCGGCGAAGGCTTTTACAGATGGGATGCAACATGACCGAGATCCTGCCGAGCTACGTGCAGGGCTCCTGGTGGACGCCCGCCGCACCGGTAAACGTGAGCGTCGTGCGCGATGCCTCCACCGGCGACGAGGTCGCACGGGTCAGCACGGATGGCCTCGATCTCGCAGCAGCTCTCGACTACGCGCGTACCGCCGGGCAGGCGGCACTCGGAGCACTGACCTTCCATCAGCGCGCGGTGTTACTGAAGCAGTTCGCCCTGGTGCTGACCGAGCGTAAGGACGAACTGTATGCGCTGTCCGCGCGCGCCGGCGCGACGAAGGCTGATTCCTGGGTCGACATCGACGGTGGAATCGGTGTGCTGTTTGCATACTCGGGAAAGGGGCGACGCGAACTGCCGAACGCGCAGGTGTACGTCGACGGCCCGGTCGAGCCGCTGTCGAAGGATGGCAGCTTCCTCGGTCGCCACGTCTACACGCGGCTGTCCGGCGTCGCCGTGCAGATCAACGCCTTCAACTTTCCGGTGTGGGGGTCGCTGGAGAAGTTCGCGCCCGCCTTCCTCGCCGGGATGCCCTCGCTGGTGAAACCCGCCACTCCCACCGGATATCTCGCCGAGGCGTTCGTGCGCATCCTGGTCGACTCGGGTCTGCTGCCCGATGGGTCGCTGCAGCTCGTGAGCGGCAGCGTGCCGACACTGTTCGAGAACCTGCGCCTGGGTGATGCCGTCGGATTCACTGGCAGTGCGTCGACCGCTTCGGCGCTGCGCGATCGCACCCCCGCCGGCGTGCGCTTCACTTCCGAGACCGACTCGATAAACGCATCGGTGCTCGGCCCAGATGCCGTGGCTGGCACACCCGAGTTCGACGCCTATGTGCGCCAGCTCGTCACCGAGATGACCTCGAAAGCCGGCCAGAAGTGCACCGCGATCCGGCGAGCGCTCGTGCCGACCGCGCAGGCAGAAGCCGTGATCGACGCCGTCCGTGCCCGGATCGCCGAGAAAGTGGTCATCGGCGACCCGCGCGATGAGGGTGTCACCATGGGCCCGCTCGTCTCGCTCGCGCAGCGCGATGAGGTGCAACGGCAGGTTCGGGTGCTGCAGGATGCCGGTGGGCGAATCGTCATCGGATCCACCGAGCCGCCCGCCGCTATCTCTGCGTCTGCCGATGGCGCCTTCGTCTCTCCCATGCTGCTGCGCTTCGACGATGCGCAGGCGGATGCCGTGCACGAGGTGGAAGCGTTCGGCCCGGTAGCATCGCTGCTGACCTACGACACCACCGCGGATGCTGCGGCACTCGTCGCACGCGGCGGCGGCTCGCTCGTCACGAGTGTCGCCACACACGATGCGGCATTTGCGACCGAGATCATGAGCGGGATCGCGGCATCCAACGGTCGTGTCCTGTTCCTCGATCGAGACGACGCGCGCTCATCGACAGGCCATGGTTCCCCGATGCCCGGTCTCGTACACGGCGGGCCAGGCAGAGCTGGTGGTGGCGAGGAGCTGGGCGGCATCCGCGCGGTGCTGCACCACATGCAGCGCACGGCGGTGCAGGGCTCCCCCGACATGCTCACGGCATTGACCGGAGTCTGGCACGCCGGGGCGGTTTCCAGGGAAGACGGCATCCACCCCTTCCGTAAGTCCCTGGCCGAGCTGAGATTGGGCGATCGGATCGCGTCGGCATCCCGCGAAGTCGGCCTCGACGACATCGAGACGTTCGCGCACTTCACCGGCGACACCTTCTACGCCCATATGGATGAGGAAGCCGCCGCCGCGAATCCGTTCTTCCCCGGACGAGTCGCGCACGGGTACCTGCTCATCTCCTGGGCCGCGGGGCTGTTCGTGGATCCCGACCCCGGGCCAGTACTGGCGAACTACGGGCTGGAGAACCTGCGCTTCGTGACTCCGGTCTCGCCGGGCGACAGCATCCGTGTCGAGCTGACCGCCAAGAAGATCACGCCGCGCGAGACCGACGAGTACGGCGAGGTGTGCTGGGACGCTGTCATCCGCAATCAGAATGACGACACCGTCGCAACCTATGACGTGCTGACGCTGGTGGAGAAGGAGTAGACACCGCATCGCGCATTGTCAATATCGCGTATGTGCGATATTTTTGAAGCATGGGCCGCGCCGCCGAACTGCTCCGCATCGCCCGCCAGGAAAGCGGGTTGACTCAGGTTGCCCTAGCGCAGCTTGCCGGCGTCACGCAAAGCGTGATCAGTGAGTATGAGAATGGTCGAAGAGAGCCGTCTTTCGCCGTGGTTGACCACCTGCTCTCGACCATCGGCCTCACGATCGAGGTATCACCCCTCCTCGTTGAGCGTGGACACGTACGAACCCGCGTGCTCGCACGGGCAAATGAGCTTCGAGCCGCTCTGGAACCACTCGGCGCCGAAATCATTCGGCTCTTCGGAAGCGTTGCGCGCGGCGACGACACAGAATCCAGCGATGTGGACCTGCTTGTTGATGTCTCGCCGACGGTGGGCATGTTTGACCTGCTGCGGATGCAACGAGAGGCCGAGGCGCTACTCGGTCGACGCGTTGACCTCATCCCACGCTCCGGCCTCAAACCAGATATCGCGCGCATCATTGAGCGAGAAGCGATCACGCTGTGAGTAGACGGAGCCGTGATCGCCTACTCGATATCATCGCCGCCTGCGAGGCGATCGCCAGGCACATCACGCGAGCCGAAGTCCCCGACGACATCGTGTTCGACGCGATCCGCGTGCGGCTCATCGAGATCGGCGAAGCTGTCAAAGATCTCGACCCTTCGCTGACGCTCCACGAGCCGGGCATCCCGTGGAGCGACATCGCTCGGATGCGCGATCACCTCACGCACCGCTACTTCGACACGACCCACGCGATCGTCACGGCAACCGCACGGCACGACATCCCACAGCTTGCCGCTGCGGCGCATCGCCTGCTCGACGCCGATGACCGTGCACATCCGGCCCTCTGAGCTGGTCGCCGCAGAGAATCTGTCAGCCGCGCAGGGCGAGCACGAACGGCAGCACCTCGGTCGCGCCCGCCTGACGGAGGACGCGAGCGGCAACCGTCAGCGTCCACCGACTGTCGGCCTGGTCATCGACGAGCAGGATCGGACCAGCAGGGATATCGAGACCATCGGCGGTGAAATGGTCCCAGAGCCCAGCGAGGCGAAATACGCTGTTGCCGCCCGGTTGGCCGGTCGGGCCTCCATTCGCATGACCCAACGCCCCGATGTAGGGCAGTCGCCCAACCTCGGCGAGTCCTCGAGCCAGCGAATCGACAAGGAGCGGCCGGGAGCGCGACGGCATGGCAACGACAGCGACCGGACGCTCTGTCCACCCCCACTGCGCGAGCACCCGAACGCACCCGGCGAGCATCTGCGGCGAGATCGGCTCGTCGGGAGCGCCGGCTGCGAACAGCGTACGCAACGTGCCACCCCATCCGAGGTCGGTCAGCCGGGCGAGCGCCCGACCCTCGCCGGCTTGCTCGGCGGCGGAGATGCGTCCCTTGACGGGGACTCCGAGACGGCCGGCGCCCGTGGGCCACGCACGTCGCGGCTCGACGGGGATGCCAACCTTGTCGAGCGACTCTGTCGCCGCGGCGGTCGCGATCGCCCTGATCTCACGGGGGAACCAGATGCCCGCACAGTTGTCGCACCGCCCGCACGGCACTGCCGTGTCGTCGTCGAGTGAACGCTGGAGGAACTCCATCCGGCATCCATCGGTCTGCTCGTACTCGATCATGTGCCGCTGCTCGGCGAGACGCTCGGCGGCGATGCGCTCGTACCGCTCCGCGTCATAGACCCATGGCGCACCGGTGGCGACCCAGCCGCCCTGCACCCGGCGCACAGCACCATCGACGTCAAGCACCTTGAGTAGCAGCTCGAGCGGCGTGCGGCGGATGTCGACCATCGCCTCGAGCGCAGGGGTCGAGATCGGCTGGTCCCCGAGCGCGGCGATCACGCGCTCGGCACGCTCCTGATTCGGCATGGATGCCGTCGCGAAGTAGTGCCATATGTCACGGTCTTCGACGCCGGGCAGGAGGAGTACGTCAGCGCTCTCACTCGCACGGCCCGCACGACCGACCTGCTGGTAGTACGCGACAGGTGACGAGGGTGCCCCGAGATGCAACACGAATCCGAGGTCGGGTTTATCGAAGCCCATACCGAGCGCGCTGGTCGCGACGAGGGCCTTCACCTCGTTGCGTTTCAGCATGCCCTCGGATTCCATGCGCTCATCCGTGTCGGTCTGACCGGTGTAGGCGCGCACCTCGTGGCCGCGTTCGCGCAGCAGGCGGGCGGTATCGACCGCCGCCGCCACCGTGAGCGTATAGATGATCCCAGAGCCAGGCAGATCATCGAGATGACTGAGCAGCCATGCCAGACGACTCGAGGCATCGGGCAACCGCAGCACCCCGAGCCGCAGGGATGCACGGGCAAGAGGTCCGCGAATGGTGAGAACCTCGGGCCCGGTGTCGCCGCCCGCGCCGCCTGTGCCGAGCTGCTCGGCGACATCCGCCACGACGCGACTGTTCGCAGTCGCCGTCGTGGCGAGCACAGGCACCTCCGCGGGCATCTGCGCGATGAGGTCGCGCAGCCGCCGGTAGTCGGGGCGGAAGTCGTGCCCCCAATCGCTGATGCAGTGCGCCTCATCGACGACGAGCATGCCGATGCGCTTCACAAGCGCCGGCAGTTGCTGCTCACGGAAAGCAGGGTTGTTGAGCCGCTCCGGCGAGACCAGCAACACGTCGACCTCATCGCGTTCGAGGCTGGCGAGCACATCGCTCCACTCGTGCGCGTTCGTCGAGTTGATCGCGACCGCACGAACGCCGGCCCGCTCGGCTGCAGCGATCTGGTCGCGCATGAGCGCCAGCAGGGGCGAGACAAGCACGGTCGGACCCGCTCCCTGCCTACGCAGCAGCAGGGTCGCGACGAAGTACACCGCGGACTTACCCCACCCGGTTCGCTGCACGACGAGCGCCCGCCGGCGCTCAGCGACCAGCGCCTCGATCGCTTCGTACTGCCCGTCGTGAAACGAGACGTCCGGGCGCCCCACGAGGTCGCGCAACGCGGCGAGGGCAGCGGCGCGGGTGTCCGATGCCTGTTCGGGTGAGCGCGGCGCGTCGAATGTCATGTCTCCACTCTGCCTCACGCGACCGACATCGCGTTCGCCCCTCACGTCGCCTCGGCCGAACGAGCTTTGCGCTCCACGATCCACTGTGCGAGAATAACTAAACGATCGGTCAGTAAAGACGTGCATGGCAAAGGAGCCGAACATGACCGCCCCCGAAGGTCCTTCGTCCGTCGAGGAGGAATACTCCGACGAACAGCGCCGCTTCGACGAAATCATCGCGGCCGATTCCCGCATCGAGCCGCGCGATTGGATGCCGGATGCCTACCGCCGTGCGCTGATCCGCCAGATCTCCCAGCATGCGCACTCCGAGATCATCGGCATGCAACCGGAGGGCAACTGGATTACGAGGGCGCCGAGCCTGAAGCGCAAGGCGATCCTGATGGCGAAGGTGCAGGACGAAGCAGGCCATGGCCTCTACCTCTACTCGGCAGCCCAAACCCTCGGCATCACCCGCGAGGAGATGACGGAACAGCTCATCACCGGCAGGGCGAAGTACTCGTCGATCTTCAACTACCCCACCCCGACCTGGGCGGATATGGGTGCGATCGGCTGGCTCGTCGACGGCGCCGCGATCTGCAACCAGGTGCCGTTGTGCCGGGCATCCTATGGTCCGTATGCGCGAGCGATGATCCGTGTCTGCAAGGAGGAGTCCTTCCACCAGCGGCAGGGTTTCGAGATTCTGCTCACCCTCATGAAGGGCACGGATGCGCAGCGGAAGATGGCGCAGGATGCCGTGGACCGCTGGTACTGGCCCAGCCTGATGATGTTCGGGCCGCCCGACGGCGACTCTCCGAACTCGGCGCAGTCGATGGCGTGGAACATCAAGCGCTTCTCGAACGATGAGCTGCGTCAACGCTTCATCGGGATGCTGGTGCCGCAAGCCGAGATCCTCGGCGTCACTCTGCCGGACCCCGCTCTGCACTTCGATGAAGAGACGCAGGAGCACATCGGCGGCGAGATCGACTGGACCGAGTTCTTCGAGGTGCTCGGCGGCAACGGTCCGATGAATGCTGAGCGGCTGCGCGCGCGCCGTGAGGCACACGAAGAGGGCGCATGGGTGCGCGAGGCTGCTTCGGAGTACGCCCGAAAGCAAGAGCTGCGCGCTGCGAAGGCTGTGGCGTGATGGCGACGCCCGGCATCGACAACACAGAGCTCTGGCCGCTCTGGGAGGTGTTCGTGCGCGCGAACCGAGGTATGAGTCACGTGCACGCGGGCTCCTTGCACGCGCCGGATGCCGAACTCGCGATCCGAAACGCCCGCGACCTGTACACGCGGCGCGGCGAGGGCACTTCGATCTGGGTCGTGCCGGCGGATGCCATCACCACGAGCGATCCGGATGCCAAGGGCGCGTTCTTCGAGAGCCCCGCAGGCAAGAACTATCGCCACGCGGTGTACTACACCGCATCCGAGGGGGTGCCCCACCTATGACTGGCCCAAGCGACAACGTGCGACCCCTCCCGCATGGCGCAGTCACGGTGGATGCACTCGATCTCGCCGCAGAGCTGACGGGAGCCGACGCGTCGGTCACCACGGCAGCCACCGCCGAGTATGCGCTCTGGCTCGGCGATGACGCCCTGATCCTCGCTCAGCGACTCGGTGCGTGGATCGCGCACGGTCCCGAACTCGAAGAGGACGTCGCGCTCGGCAACATCGCGCTCGACCTACTCGGCCATGCACGCTCCCTGCTGCATTACGCCGGCACCGCCGACGGCCGAAGCGAAGACGACCTGGCGTACTTCCGCGATGAATCGGAGTTCCGCAGCGCGTGGCTGTTCGAGCAGCCCAACGGCGACTTCGCACAGACGATCGCGCGGCAGCTCGCGGCATCCGCCTACATGTTCGAGTTGTACTCGGCATTGCGCTCTTCGACGGATGCGACGCTCGCCGCAGTCGCCGAGAAGGCGCTGAAAGAGGTCGACTACCACCGCGATCACGCCGTGCAGTGGACGCTGCGCCTGGCCGGCGGAACCGCAGAATCTCGCCGCCGGATGCTCCGCGCGATCGGGGATGTCTGGCCGTACGTCGAAGAACTGTTCCGAGACGAACCGCTGATCGACGACCTCGACGGGATCGCGGTGCGCCCCTCCACGCTGAGTGCCGGCTTCGACGCCGTGATCGCAGCGGTGTTCGCCGAGGCCGCGCTCGAGATTCCCGATGCGCGCGCATCGGCAGGCGGCGGGCGCCGCGGAAGCCACTTCCCCGAGATGGGGCATCTGCTCGCCGAGATGCAGGTGCTGGCGAGGCAGCATCCGGGGGCATCATGGTGACCACCACGAAACGGGCGGATGCCTGGCGGATCGCCGCGACCGTCACCGACCCAGAGATCCCTGTCCTCACGATCGAGGATCTCGGCGTGCTCCGCGAGGTCGTTGTCGACGGCGAGCGCGTGATCGTCACGCTCACCCCCACCTACAGCGGATGCCCCGCGCTCGACGCCATGCGCGATGACGTCGTGCTCGCACTGACCGCGGCCGGATTCGACAACGTCGAGGTGCGCACGACTCTGTCACCCGCGTGGACGACCGATTGGATGACGGATGCCGGAAAGCAGAAGCTCCGCGACTACGGCATCGCTCCGCCACATGCCCGCGCGGCGCTCGGGCAGGGTCTGATCGGGCAGGGTCCGATCCGCCTCCGGCTCGGGGTGAAGTGTCCGTGCTGCGGATCCCTCGACACCCACGAAGCCTCCCGCTTCGGCTCGACATCCTGCAAGTCGCTCTTCGAGTGCCGCGCCTGCCTCGAACCCTTCGATCACTTCAAAGCGCTATGAACACCGGGCTGATGAGTACGACCGTGCGCCGCCGAGGGCGCTTCCATGAACTCCTGGTTTCTGAGGTCAGACCGCTGACCCCGGAGAGCATCGAGGTGACCTTCACCGTGCCGCCGGAGCTGCAGAGCGACTACGAATACCTACCGGGGCAGTACGTCGCGCTGCGCGCACACGTTGACGGACGGGAAGTTCGGCGTAGCTATTCGATCTGCCGCGCGCCGTCCCTCGGCCAGATCAGTGTGGGGATCAAGCGCGACATCGGTGGGCTGTTCTCCGTCTGGGCACACGAGCACCTGGCTCCCGGCGACCGCATCGAGGTCATGAGTCCGGAGGGGAGCTTCACGACGAATCTCCCCGACCTCGACGGTGCACACATCGCGGGTATCGCAGCGGGATCGGGCATCACACCGATGATGTCGCTGGCCGCTCATGTGCTGGCGTCCTCGCCCACAGCGCAGGTCAGCCTCGTTTACACGAACCGTGCCACGCAGGACGTCATGTTCCTCGACGAGCTCGCCGACCTGAAGGATCGCTACCCAGCCCGCCTCGCTCTGCATCATGTGCTCTCCCGCGAGCAGCGCACCGCTCCTCTGCTCTCCGGTCGCATCGACGCGGAGAAGCTCGGCGCGATCCTCGACGGACTGCTGCCGCCGGCCACCGTCACCGAGTGGTTCCTGTGCGGGCCGTTCGATCTCGTCGCGTTGTGCCGCGAGACGCTCGAGCGTCGCGGCGTGCCCTCCTCCAGCATCCGTTTCGAGCTTTTCACAAGCGATGCCGACGGTCCGCGCGTCGACCGAGGGCGCCCCGTCATCGTCAACGCGGGCGACGAGGTGCGCCGCATCGAGTTCACCCTCGATGGGCTGTCATCCACTGTGGAGTCCCCGGTCGCCGCCAATGAGGCAATTTTGGATGCTGCGCTGCGTGTGCGCGGTGACGTGCCGTTCGCGTGCGCCGGCGGAGTCTGCGGCACGTGCCGCGCACGACTCGTGGAGGGAGAGGTGCGTATGACGCAGAACTTCGCCCTCGAGCCGGACGAGCTCGAGCGCGGCTATGTGCTGACCTGCCAGTCCCATCCGACGACGAAGACCGTTGTCGTCGACTACGACACGTGATTGAAGGAGTTCGCATGATCGATCTGACCATCATCGAAGGTGTGGCCCATGTGATGCTCAATGCGCCCGAGAAGCGCAACGCGCTCGACGAGCAGGCGCTGGCCGACCTCGGATCGGCCTACGACGAGGCCGCGGCGGCAGGCGTCCGCGCGCTCGTGCTGCGCGGCGAGGGAGCAGGATTCTGCGCCGGACGCGACATCGCCGGAGTCGACCCCGCGACCGACGACGTCACCGGCTACCTCGACGGCCTCGTGACTCCGCTGCTCAAGAAGATGTCCGCGTTCCCGGCACCGACCTTCGCCGCCGCCCACGGCGCTTGCCTCGGCGTCGGGCTCGGCCTGCTGATCGCGACGGATGTCGTCTACGTCGCCGACACCGCGAAAATCGGTTCCCCCTTCGCCGCGCTCGGCGCGACGCTCGATTCAGGCGGGCACGCGCTGTTCTACGAACGTCTCGGCGCGCACCGGACACTCGATCTCATCTACACCGGCAGGCTCATGAGCGGCACGGAAGCGGTCGACGCGGGACTGTTCTCCCAGGTGCTCCCGTCCGCTGATGTCATCTCCACGACTCTTGTCGCGGCATCCGGCGCCGCTGCAGGCGCGACGCAGGCGTTCCTGGCCAGTAAGCGACTCATCGCACGACTGCGCGACGAGCGGCTCGCACTCTGGGATGCCGTCGCCGCGGAGAACGCGAACCAGGCGGCGCTCCGCGACACCGCCGACTACCGCGAAGGCTTCGCCGCGTTCCAGCAGAAGCGGAAGCCGGAGTTCACCGGCCGCTGAGCGGCGGGACCACGGTCTGGGTTCCGGTGGCGACTCGCCCCTCGGCGCGGGACACGACGACGCCGGCGATGGCGTATACCAGCGCCGCGATCCAGCCGATGACGACGGCGAACATCGCGGCGCCGAAGAGCGCGCCGGTCACAGCGGTGTTCAGGCCCCAGGTGGAGAGGACAGAACCGAAGGGCGGGGAGTCGCCGCCGTCCGCGAGGGTGAACATGATCCCGAGCAGTCCACCCCAGACGACCCAGCTCGCGATGTTGTAGCCCCGACGCGTGCTGCGTCCGGCCTTCGCATCGCGATCGAAGGCGACGATGATCGGCGGGATGTACATCGCGATGATGACGAACGGGGCGGCGAATATGCCGATGAGCGTCATCCAGCCCATCGGTGCGCCCAGCACCCCTCGTCCGAACAGGACCATCAGCGGCAGCAGCACGGGTGCGATCCACTGGAAGACGCGAACGAACCGGCCGGAAAGTCTCATGCCGCCGAGACTAGCGCACGGTGGCGGCATCTCGCATCCGGCGTCGAGAACACGCAAACCGTCCTTCCCGAGCGTAAGGAAGGACGGTTTGTGTGTTCTCGACTGCGCCGGATACCGCCAGCCCTGAGACGCGGCGCTAGAGCGCGCGGAGGATATCGTCGACACGCTCCTTGGCGTCGCCGAACAGCATCTGCGCGTTGTCGCGGAAGAACAACGGGTTCTGCACTCCGGCGTAACCGGAGGCCATCGAGCGTTTGAACACGATGACGTTCTCTGCCTCCCACACCCGCAGCACCGGCATCCCGGCGATGGGGCTCGAAGGATCTTCCGCCGCGGCGGGGTTGACCGTGTCGTTCGCGCCGATCACGAGCACGACGGCGGTGGATGCCAGATCATCGTTGACTTCGTCCATCTCGAGGACGATGTCGTACGGCACCTTGGCCTCCGCCAGCAGCACGTTCATGTGCCCAGGCAGGCGTCCAGCGACCGGGTGGATACCGAACCGCACGTCCACTCCTCGGTCGCGCAGCTTCTGGGTGAGCTCCGCGACCGGATACTGCGCCTGCGCAACGGCCATGCCGTAGCCGGGCGTGATCACAACGGTCGATGCATCTCTGAGCATGTCGGCGACGGATGCCGCATCGATTTCACGGTGCTCGCCATGGTCGACCTCGTCGCCTTTGGGCGCGGCGATGCCGAAGCCTCCGGCAATCACCGAGATGAAGGAGCGGTTCATCGCCTTGCACATGATGAACGACAGGTACGCACCGGAGGAACCCACCAGGGCGCCGGTGACGATGAGCAAGTCATTGTTCAGCAGGAAGCCCGCTGCCGCAGCCGCCCAGCCCGAGTAGCTGTTGAGCATCGAGACGACGACCGGCATATCGCCACCGCCGATCGATGCGACCAGGTGCCAGCCGAGAGCGAGCGAGAGCAGCGTCACGACGATGAGCAGCCCGAGCCCTGGGGCAATCACGTACCAGACGGTCAGCGCGATGAAAACGGCGATCGCACCGAGGTTCAGCACGTTCTTGCCCGGCAGCATGAGCGGTTTCGAGGACATCCGCCCCGAGAGCTTCAGGAACGCGACGATGGAGCCGGTGAGGGTCACTCCACCGATGAAGATGCCGATGAACACCTCACCGTGATGGATGTCTGCCAGCGCGCCGGTGTAGTCCGGTGCGGCGAGGTGCCCGTTCCAGCCGACCAGCACTGCGGCCAGCCCTACGAAGCTGTGCAGCAGCGCGATGAGTTCTGGCATCCCGGTCATCTCGACCTTGCGTGCCCGCCAGAGACCAATGGCCGCGCCGACCAGCATCGCCACGACCAACAGCACCAGTCCGATGACCGCATGCGGCTCACCCCACGCACCCTGGAACGTGACCCAGACCGTCGCGACAAGCGCGATGACCATACCGGCGATGCCATAGCCGACACCTGAGCGAGCAGTGTCGTGCCGGCTGAGACCGGCAAGACTCATGATGAACAGCAGCGCCGCGACGATGTACGCGGCTCCGGCGACCGACGCCGAGATCTCAATGGCGCTCATCGACGGGCTCCCTTGTCCGCAGACTGCTCTGCTCCTGTCGATGTGTCTGGGCCCTTGGAGAACATCTTCAGCATCCTTCTGGTCACCGCGAACCCACCGAAGATATTGATGGATGCCACCAGCACAGCCACTGCGGAGACGATCTGCACCACGATGTTCGGGCTCGCGATCTGCACGACCGCACCGACCACGATGATGCCGGAGATGGCGTTCGTGACACTCATCAGCGGAGTGTGCAGAGCGTGCGCGACCTTACCGATCACGTAGAAGCCGATCACGATCGACAGCAGCAGCACCGTGAAGTGCTGCGGCAGCGGCGCAGGGGCGACCGCGTTCACCAGGAACAGGGCAGCGATGCCCACGACGATCAGCGCCGCCTTGCCCCGGGCGCCGAGCGCACGCTTCGGTGCGACCGGCACAGCTGCGACGGCTGCGGCCACCGGCGCCGCTGACACCTGCACGGCCGGCGGGGGCCAGGTCTCTTCACCGCCCCGCACCACCGTCACCGCCCGCTGCACGACATCATCGAAATCGAGCGTGAGCTGGCCGTCCTTCTCAGGCGTCAACAGCTTCAGCAGGTTGACCAGGTTCGTGCCGTACAGCTGCGAGGCCTGGGTGGGCAGACGCCCGGCCAGGTCTGTGTAGCCGAGGATGACCACACCGTTTGCGGTCACGAATCGCTCTCCGGCGACGGAGCCCTCGACGTTGCCGCCCTGCGCCGCGGCCATATCGACGATGACGCTGCCCGGCTTCATGCCGGCGACGTCAGCTGCGGTGATCAGTCGAGGCGCCGCGCGCCCGGGAATCAGCGCGGTGGTGATGATGATGTCGACGTCGGCAGCCTGCTCGGAATACAGCTCGGCGGCCCGACGGTTGTAGGCCTCACTGGTCGCCTTGGCGTAACCGTCAGAGGAGACCTCTTTCTGCTCATCAGGAACGATGACTTCGAGATACGTCCCACCGATCGATTTCACCTGATCGGCGACCTCGGGGCGAGGATCAGTCGCGCGCACGATTGCGCCGAGACTTGACGCCGCACCGATGGCAGCGAGTCCGGCGACACCCGCACCGGCAACCAGTACCTTCGCCGGCGGAACCTTGCCCGCCGCGGTCACCTGACCGGTGAAGAAGCGTCCGAACTCATTCGCCGCCTCGATCACCGCACGGTAACCGGAGATGTTCGACATCGAGCTGAGCACATCCATCGACTGGGCGCGCGAGATACGCGGCACCGCGTCCAGCGCGAGCGCAGTGATGCCCCGCGTCGCGAGAGCCTGACGCAACTCCGGCTTCAGGTTCGGGCTGAGCTGGGCGATCAACGTCGCGCTGTCCGCGATGCGCGAGATCTCGGCATCCGTCGGGGCGTTCACCTTCAACAGGATCGGCGACGCCCAGGCCTCATCAGCGTCGACGATCGTCGCACCGGCTGCCGCATACGCATCATCCGGGTAAGCGGATGCCACACCCGCACCCCGCTCGACCGCAACCTCGTATCCGAGTCCCCGCAGCGCGCCCACAGTCTGTGGCGTCGCGGCGACTCTCGTCTCACCGCTCTGTTCTGTCACGATGCCAATTCGCATCATCCACTGCTCCCTTGCACGTCGCGGCCGTGCGTCGGTCGTCCGGCACGCGAACTACACACACTATTGGGGCAACTCCGCCGTAACCGGAAGAATAACGCGGCCAGGCGGCGAAAGAAGTACGATCTTTCACGGACGGGCAAGTCCGCGTCGTCGCCGGTGCCCCTGACTCGCACGCTTCGGACGTTGCGGGAAGGAAAACACGGCTCCGAATGACCTCGGAGCCGTGTCTTCCTTCCCGCTACAGGCGTCAGGGCGACCAACGACCCGCGACCGAGCGCCACCAACCGACGATCACTCAGTCCGTGGTCAGCACCAGCCCCGCGCCGTCGACGGACACATCCACGCGCACAGTATCTCCGTCCCGCACGCCACCGGAGAGCAGCGCAGTGGCCAGCTTGTTCTGCACCTCGTTCTGGATGAGCCGTCGCAGCGGACGCGCGCCATACACCGGGTCATATCCGCGCTCGGCAAGCCACGCTCGAGCATCGGGTGTGACAGCGAGAGTGAGTCGACGCTCACGCAGCCGCGTCTGCAGGTGGTCTATCGACAGCTCCACGATCTGAGCGAGATCATCCTCCGTGAGCGACTGGAAGATGACGATGTCGTCGAGACGGTTCACGAACTCCGGCTTGAATGCCTGACGCACCAGCGCCATGACACTGTCGCGCTTGTCGTCGAGCGACATCGTCGGATCGATCAGAATCGGCGAGCCCAGGTTCGAGGTGAGGATCAGGATGACATTCGAGAAGTCGACCGTCCGTCCCTGGCCGTCGGTCATGCGACCGTCGTCCATGACCTGCAACAGCACGTCGAACACTTCCGGATGCGCCTTCTCGACCTCATCCAGCAACACGACGCTGTACGGGCGGCGCCGCACGGCCTCGGTCAACTGACCGCCCTGCTCATAACCGATGTATCCGGGAGGGGCGCCAACAAGCCTGGACACCGAGTGCTTCTCGCCGTACTCCGACATGTCGATGCGCACCATGGCGTGCTCATCATCGAAGAGGAATTCGGCGAGCGCCTTGGCGAGCTCGGTCTTTCCGACACCGGTCGGGCCGAGGAACAGGAACGATCCGGTCGGGCGACCAGGGTCGCTGATACCCGCACGCGAGCGGCGCACCGCATCCGCAACCGCGCCGACGGCCTCTTTCTGGCCGATCAGTCGCTTGCCGAGCTCGGCCTCCAGATGCAGCAGCTTCTCGCTTTCGCCCTGCAGAAGGCGGCCGACCGGGATGCCAGTCCACGCCGCAATGACGCCGGCGATGTCCTCTTCGGTGACCTGGTCATTGACCATGCGCCCCTCACCGTCGCCGTCACCCTCGGACTGCTCTGCCGCGAACACTTCGCGTTCGAGCGCCGGGATCTCGGCGTACAGCAGCCGGGAGGCCTTCTCGAGATTGCCCTCACGCTGGGCGCGGTCGGCATCGCTGCGGGCGGCATCCAATCGGGCCTTGAGATCGCCGACCTTGTTCAGCGAGGCGCGTTCGCGCTCCCACCGCGCCTGCAACTCGCCGAGTTGGACCTGCTTCACGGACAGGTCTTCGCGGAGCACGGTGAGACGCTCCTTGGACGCGGCGTCCTTCTCCTTTTTGAGAGCGAGCTCTTCGAGCTTCAGCCGGTCGACATACCGGCGCAGCTCGTCGATCTCGACCGGCGCCGAGTCGATCTCCATGCGCAACCTGGATGCCGCCTCATCGATCAGGTCGATCGCCTTGTCTGGTAGCTGACGCGAGGGAATATACCGGTTCGACAGGGCTGCCGCGGCGACCAGCGCGCTGTCTGAAATGGCGACCTTGTGGTGCGCTTCGTAGCGCTCCTTGAGTCCGCGCAGGATCGCGATGGTGTCTTCCACCGTTGGCTCACCGACATAGACCTGCTGGAAGCGACGCTCGAGCGCAGCATCCTTCTCGATGAACTCGCGGTATTCGTTGAGTGTGGTGGCACCGATCAGGCGCAGCTCACCGCGGGCGAGCATGGGCTTGAGCATGTTGGATGCGGCGACCGACCCCTCGCCGCCACCGGCGCCCATCAGCGTGTGCAGCTCGTCGATGAAGGTGATGACCTGACCGTCGGATTCGGTGATCTCCTTGAGGACCTGCTTCAGCCGCTCCTCGAACTGGCCCCGATACATGGCACCCGCAACGAGAGCGGAGATGTCGAGGGTGATGACCTCTTTGCCCTTGAGTGACTCCGCGACATCGCCCGCGACGATCCGTTGCGCCAGCCCCTCGACCACGGCCGTCTTGCCGACGCCTGGTTCGCCGATGAGTACCGGGTTGTTCTTCGTGCGCCTGGTCAGCACCTGGCTGACGCGACGAATCTCGCTGTCACGGCCGATCACCGGGTCAAGCTTGCCCTGGCGGGCGCGGTCGGTCAGATTGATGCCGAACTGCTCGAGAGCGGACTGCTGGTCATCCTGTGCGGGGTTGGTCATCGCTTCCTCCTGGAAAGCTCCTCTTCAAAGTTGAGTGATCTTGACTCAACTTTATCTCAACGGCGCGCCGCGCGCACGGCATCCCAGATCACGCGGGCAACCTCGCGCTTGGAACCTTCAGCGGATGCCACGACCGCTCCCTCTGCGCCGATGATCTCCACCGCATTGTCTGGCTTCTCGAAGCCGTGATCGGCGTCCGCGAGGTTCACGGCGAGCAGGTCGACACCCTTGCGCTCGCGCTTGCGCCGGGCACGCTCGCGCCGCTCCTCCGGGTCGCGCAGCGTCTCTGCGGCGAAGGCCACGATGATCTGACCATGCGGGCGAGAGGCGGCAAGGCCTGCCACGATGTCCTCGTTCTCAACGAGGTCGATGCTCGTGAGCGCGCCATCCTCCTTGGTCAGCTTCTGGTCGGATGCGGATGCTGGACGATAGTCGGCGACCGCCGCAGCCATGACGACCACATCGCCGGATGCCGCGGCATCCTTCATCGCCTCGCCGAGCTCCGCGGCAGTGCCGACCGGATGCACCTGAATATGCGGATGCCGCGCCTCGGCGAGCACATCGGCGGCGATGTTCGCTGCGACCAGATCAACCATGGCGCCGCGGGCTGCGGCTTCCGCGGCGAGCGCGACGCCCTGCTTCCCGCTGGAGCGATTGCCAAGAAAGCGCACCGGATCGATCGGCTCGCGCGTGCCGCCGGCCGAGACGACCGCCCGGAGACCCGCGAGATCCTGCGGCGCGAGCAATGCAAGGGCAGCATCGACGATGTCCTCCGGTTCGAGCATCCGCCCTGGTCCTGAGTCACCGCCGGTCAGCTCGCCGTCGCCTGGCCCCAGCACGTGCACGCCGCGCTCGCGCAGGACCCTGATGTTGGCCTGCGTTGCCGAATGCCGCCACATCTCCGTATGCATGGCCGGGGCGATCGCAACCGGCGCTGTCGTCGCCAGCAGCGTCGTGCCGAGCAGGTCATCGGAAAGCCCCGCGGTCATCTTCGCGATCGTGTTCGCCGTGGCCGGGGCGATGATCACGAGGTCAGCAGCCTGGCCGAGAGCAACGTGCCGCACCTTCGCCACGTCGTCGTGCACGCTCGTCGTGACCGGATTGCGGCTGATCGCCTCCCACGTCGGTGCACCCACGAATCGCAGTGCATCGTCGGTCGGAATCACCGTGACGTCGTGACCCGCCTTGATCAGTAGGCGCACGAGGTGAACGGTCTTGTACGCGGCGATGCCGCCTGTGACTCCGACGACGATGTTCATGCCTTGATTCTGCCTGAGCGGCGACCTCTGCGGGGCAGGTCGTTCCACTTCGATGCTAAACAAGGCATATGTCTCCCACTTCCATGCGCGCGGTCAGCTTTGACCGGTACGGCCCCCCTGAGGTGCTCCATGAGGTGTCGACACCGCGTCCACAGGTGCGACCGGGAGAAGTCCTGATTCGAGTGCGTGCCCTCTCCGTAAACGGCATCGACCTGGCGATGCGCGCGGGGAAAATGCGGCCATTCAGCGGCAATCGATTCCCGAAGCGGATCGGTCTCGATGTCGTGGGCGAGGTCGTCGAACCGCGCTCCTCCCGCTTCGCCGTCGGGGATCTCGTATGGGGTATCGGCGGGCTTGCCGCCGCCACCGCCGCAGAATATGTGTCGATCGCACCCGACCGGATCGATCATGTGCCCGCCGGATTGAATGCTGTCCAGGCGGCCGCCCTGCCCGTCGGCACGACCGCGATCACCGCATTGCGCGACAAGGCCGCTCTCGCCCCGGGAGAACGACTGCTGGTACGCGGAGCCACCGGTGGAGTCGGCTACGTGGCCGTGCAACTCGGGAAGGCGATGGGCGCTCAAGTGACGGGTTTGGCCAGCGCCCCCAATCTGGATTTGGTGCGCGAACTGGGAGCGGATGAAGCGATCGACTACCGCGACCCGGGTGATCTCGGACAGTTCGACGTCGTGCTGGACACTGTGGGCACCGACCTTGCCGCGTTCCGCCGACTGCTCACTCCGAGCGGCCGGATGGTCACCATCTCGATCGATTTCGGGCATCCAGCTCGCGCACTCAGCCACCTCGCGGCGCACTCGCTGCGACGCACCCGCTGGACGCGATTCTTCAGCGGCGATCCGCGAACGCCACTGTTGGCCGAACTCGGCAGATGGGTCTCCGCCGGTGCGATTCGCCCACAGGTCGACCGCGTGTTTCCGCTGTCAGACGTCGCGGGCGCGCACCGCGCGCTGGAGCATGGCGGCGTGCGCGGCAAAATCGTGATCGAGATCTGAGCGCACGCTTGTTGCGAAACGCGACAGCATGGCACTTAGACTGACCGCGTGTGCACCGTCGTGATCGATGTCGCTGAACCCAGAGGTTCGCGTCTGCTGGCGATCCGTGATGAAGACCCCGAACGTGCGTGGGATTCGCTGGGCCCGTGGTGGCCGGACGCTTATCCGGGAGTGATCGGCATCCGCGACCGGCGGGCGGGCGGCGCCTGGCTCGCCGCTGATCCGGCGACCCGACGCCTCGCCGTACTCCTGAACCGGGCAGACACTCTCGACCTTCCCGAAGACCAGGTGCTCACCCGCGGCAGTTTGGCTCTGGAGTCAGTTGCCGGACGGCCTCCCGTCGCGCCACTGGCGATGCACGGATTCAATCTGCTCGAAGTCGGACCAGACTCCGCTCGGGTGCTGTCCTGGGACGGTCAGACTCTGCGCGAGACGCCCGTTCCTCAGGGCGTGCACATGATCGCGCACGATGGGCTGGATGATCCGGCCACCGCCCGCATCGCGCGCTGGCTGCCGGAGTTCCGCGCTCACGCCGCTCGGACGGATGCCTGGGAGAGCGAGTGGATTGATCTGCTCGCGGCATCCACCACCCTTGACCCCACCGACGATGCGGCGATCATCCGCGACAACCGGCCGCACGGCTATCCGACCCAGTCACTGCTGTACTGCGTCGCCGCCGTCAACCATTCAGGGGTCGAGGTACACGAAACCCCTCTGCCGACGCCTGGACACTGGTAACTCAGGCCGCCGACTCATCCGCGATGCAGGCGAACCGCGCACGGTATGCGGTCGGCGTCGTTGCGAGCACGCGCGCGAAGTTCTGCCGCAGCACGGCGGCCGAGCCAAACCCGCACTCCTGGGCGATCTCATCGAGACCCAGGTCGGTGCGCTCCAGCATCCGCTGGGCGTGAATGATCCGCTGGCGGGCCAGCCATGCCGCCGGTGTCGCGCCATGCTCTGCTTTGAAGTGACGTGCGAAGGTACGCGGCGACATATGCGCACGCGAGGCGAGCTGCTCAACGGTCAGGTCCTCGCGCAAGTTTTCCATGGTCCACTCCGTAATCGCGGCAAGCGAGTCGTTCTGCACCGTGGCGATCGGTCGATCGATGTACTGCGCCTGACCACCATCACGCTGCGGCGGCACGACCATGCGCCGTGCGACACGATTCGTGAGTTCGGCACCGATCTCCTGACGCAGCAGGTGCAGGCAGGCGTCAAGGCCGGCCGCAGTTCCCGCGCTGGTGATAATGCGGCCATCCTGCACGAACAGCACATCGGGGTCGACGTCGATCAGCGGGAACATCGCCGTCATCTCGTCGGTGTACATCCAGTGCGTCGTCGCCCGCCGTCCGTCGAGTACGCCCGCCTCTGCGATCACGAATGAGCCACTGCAGACGCTGAGCAACCACGCGCCCCTCGCGTCGGCATCCCGCACCACATCGAGGATGCGCGAATCGGTGGCTCCCCACCATTTGCGGGGAATCGGACACACGACCACGAGATCGGCCTCATAAGCGAAGGAGAGGTCGTTCTCCACGTTGATGGAGAAGCCCAACTTGGATGCCACCGGTCCGACCTCGGTGGACACGACACGGAAGTCGAAGTTCGGGACGCCGTCATCTGATCGATCAAGGCCGAACGCCTCACAGGCAACGCCGAACTCGAACGGCGCGAAGCCGTCTTGGACGATGCAGGCGACAGTTCTCATGGTGCTCCTTCGACGGCGAAGTGTGACGATAGCCAGTTTGGCAGTTTTTCGACGATCTATGTCGATTCTGCCACTAGTGGCACGAAAGCAACAGGCGTAGCTTTTCTGCCATGTCCATTATTATCCTGCTCGCAGTACTCGCCCTCGCTGGGCTCATCGCCACTGTCATCGAGCTTCGTCGCGATGGCTTTCACGCCGTCGCCACCGATTGGTCACGCGTCGCCGACCATGACGCCCTCGACAGCGCCGAGGCATCGATCAGCTATCGCTGATGGTTGATCTCGGTCTGATTCCTGACCGCGGTCTGATTCCTGGCCGGGATTAGGCTCGACCGCATGAGCGATCCGCAACAGCCCCCGCTTCCGCCGTACGTATCCCCCGCTGGCCGGCAGCCCGGTCATCCTGCACAGTCCTCGACTGCCGCGCAGCCGTACTACCAGAGCCAGCCTCAACAGCCCGCTCACCCCGGTGCGTCCGGACGCAACACACCTGGGCGGGTCGGCTTCATCTTCGGCCTCCTCGGCCTCGGACTGAGCCTGGTGTCGGGCATCGTTGTTCAATTAACGATCAACAGCGACAACTTCTTTCTGATCTCGCTCTTCGCCTCGATCGGCGTAGTGCTCGTGTTCTGCGCCGCGCTGGCCGCGCTGATCTCCGGCATTGTCGGCCTTAGGCGTCTCGACGCTCCGCACGGACAGGCCGGTATCGCCGTCGGCCTCGGCATCGCCGGTGTCGCGAGCGGCGTGGTCAGCTTCCTCGTCGGCACACTGTCCATGTTCATCCGCTGACCGGCAGGTTACTGATCCGCGGTTGCACCGCAGGTCAGCGCGACCACACCCACCGGCGTCTGCGTCGCTGGCGCACCGGCACCGCTTCGGGCTCCAGCGGCGGCACGGCCGTGCGATCGCCCGTGACCCAGCGCAACCAGAGCGCATCCGGGTTGCCCTCCAGCACGAGCGCGCGAGTGAGCAGCGTCAGCGGGATCGACAGGATCGCACCGAGCGGGCCGACCACGAAGGTCCAGAAGATCACCGAGAAGAAGCTCAGCGTGAGGCTGAGATCAACCGCGTCGCTGACGAACTTCGGCTGCACGAGCACCTGCAGTACGACATTGACGACGGTGTAGACAATGATCACGCCGAGCAGCAGCGGCCAGCCGCCGACGGCGAACGCGAGGATCGCAGGGGGCACCAGGCCCAGGATGAAACCGACGTTCGGGATGAAGTTCGTCACGAATGCGAGGATCGCCCACACGATGGGTGCGGGCACACCCATCCACCACAGTGCGAGGCCATCGACGATCGCGACGATCGCACCGAAGCTCGCATTGACGATGTAATACCGACGGATGCCGCGGTTCAGCAGGGTGATGCGTCCGATGACGTGGCTGCGCGTGGCACCGAACACGGCTGGCGCGTGACGGTAGCGGGCCGCATCTACAGCCATGAAGATGATGTAGGCGAAGACGAAGAACAGTGCGGTGCCCACTGCGACGACCGTGCCGCCGACGCTCTGCACCATCTTCAGCAGGTTGGCCGGCGCCAGCAACGACGTCACGGCATCCGTCGCCTCCTGACCGAATCCGAGCCCGTCCAGCCACGCGACGAACTCGGTGAACTGCTGGATGACTCCACGATCAGAAGTCAGGTCGACCACGAGGCGGGCGAACTGAGTTCCTGCAAACCACAGCAGCGCGCCCATCGCGAGCAGGATGACGTAGGCGAGTGCGATGACGAGAGTCGATCCGAGCCACGTGGGCAATCCGCGGCGGGTCAGCACGCTGCGGGCTGGTTCACAGATCACCACGATCACGATCGCCAGGGCGATGGGCCCGACGATCTCGCGCGCGAAGGAGAGCCCGGCGATGACGATGACGGATGCGGCAAGCGTCAGCAGTACCCGCAGACTCGACGAAAGCATCCGATCGGAGGTCTGCTCAGAGCTGGTCATTCGCCCAGCGTATCGCCCATGGGTTTCATCGCTCGCCGAGCACGCGCTCGTAGATCTCGATCATCGCCGCGGTGCGCGATGACTGGCGGAAGGCCTTTGCCACCTCGGGGTCGGGTGTCGGTGCGGTTCCCGCCACGATGTCGGATGCTGCGCGCCGCAACACGTCGGACAGCTCAGTGATTGAAGGCCCCGGCACTGCCCATAGTCCGCCGCGCAGCTCCCCGGCGATGTCCGGGTCGCAGACGATGGTCGGCGTGCCGAGGGCAGCCGCTTCGAACGGCGTCATTCCCTGAGTCTCAAAACCGATGGAAGTCTGCACGACAGCATCCGCCGCAGCGATACGGGCAAGGGTCTCGGCGTAGCTGAGCCGTCCCGCGAACCGTACCCCGTCGTGCCCGCGCGCGATCTTCTCTGCGGCGCGCAGTTGCCCTCCGCCGCCGATGATCTCGATGTCGGCGTCCACCTGGGATGCGACAACCGCCTCCAGGAACGGGAGCAGTCTCTTCTCAGGGCTCATCCGCCCGAGCCACACGAAACGCGGGCGCCGCGTGGTGGAGGCATCACGCTCGGCCACACGTGTCTGGGCCAGCAACTCATCGTCGATGCCGTTCCACACCACGTCCACGCTGCCGAAGACCCCGTGCTGTTCGAGCCTGCGCGCGAAGTGACCAGAGGGCGCCGTGACCGCGCTGGATCCCTGCGCGATTCCGCGGAGGAACGCCCAGCCGTCGTTTCCGCCGACCCGCGAGCCGATGCCGTGCATCGTCTGGCGCCGCCACAGGTTCAGCACGGCGAGCACCTGCCAGTGCAGCGGAGTGACCGCGGCCATCCCGACATCGACGCGGTTGTGCATGGTGTGCACGACCGGGATGCCGTGACGATGGGCGAAGCGATGCCCGATGAACGCCCCCCAGAAGTCACCCTGCACGTGCACGAGGTCGACCGGCGGCCGGGTTGCGAAAGCACGGTCCAGAAAGCGGTCGGTACGCCGCCCCGGCCACGACATCGAGTACTCACGATCAAGGGTGATCGGAATTGACGGAGTGTCCAGATATCCAGGATCCGTGGTCGCGAGGCCACGCGCATGCATCTTCGGCGCGACAGCGGTCACCGTATGACCGGCACGCTCGAGGAATCGTCGCTGCAGCCGCATCGACACCTGCGCTCCACCGAGGGATTCGAGGTGCTGATCGCCGAAGAAGACGATGTGCATGGGTTACTCCGGCAGCGGTTCGTCGCGGTAGAGAGCCTCGAACGTGTCGAGGGTGCGGTTAATGTCGTGCACGAGTACGCCGTCCAGCGACGCCTGCTGCATCCGCGCGTACTTTTCCGGCGAGGTGGTCAGCACATCCGTCATCCGTGCCGCGAGCTCGTCGGCATCGCCCGGTTCGAACAGATACCCGTTCTCGCCGCTCTGCACGAGGTGCGGCAGCGCGACGGCATTCGCGGCCACGATCGGCAGCGCCGAGGCCATCGCTTCCATGGTCGCGATGGACTGCAATTCGGCGATCGAGGCGATCACGAACAGGCTCGCGCGCGACAGCAGCGCGCGCAGCTCCGCATCGGTCGTGCGGCCGTGGAAGGTGACGCGGTCAGAGAGACCCAACTCCGCACTCAGCCGCTCGAGATTCTTGCGCTGGTCGCCACCACCGACGATGTCGAACGTGGTCTCGAATGCGGGGTCGAGCTTCGTCATCGCCTGCAGGATGACCTCGACCTGCTTCTCGGCCGTCAGGCGTCCGACGAAGATGATGCGATTCTTCTCGCGTGGGGCGATCACCGGCGTGTACTGCGTGCGATCGATCCCGCAACTGATCGGGATGACGCCCTGCACCTCGATGGTCTGCTCGAGGAAGTCGGCAGCGCGACGCGTCGGGGTCGTGATGGCGCGCGTGAGGTCGAAGGTGCGCTTCGCCTCCCCCAACGCCCACTTCAGTATGAGGTCGTCGATGAACTTGGGGAACATGGAGTGGTCGAGGAGGTTCTCCGCCATCACGTGGTTCGTGGCAATGACCGGGATGCCACGCTCTGCGGCAACGTGCGCGAGACCGCGGCCGATGATGATGTGCGACTGAATGTGCACGATGTCGGGTTTAACGCTGTCCAGCACCTTGCGCGCGTAGTGCGTGGATCGCCACGGCCACACAAACCGCAGCCAGTCGTGCGGCATCCACCGCACCGAAGGCAGGCGGTGCAGCGTCATCGGCTCGCCCTCGATGACCTCTGTTGCAGGTGTCGCCCGACGATACTTCGTGTTCGGGGCGACGACGTGTACGTCATGGCCACGCTGCACCAGCCCTGCCGCGAGGCGCTCGGCGAAGCGCGCGGCGCCGTTGATGTCAGGGGCGAAGGTGTCGCATCCGATGAGGATCTTCAACGGAGCGTCAGAGGAGGTCACGAATATGCAGCCTTACGGTACGCGGCAAGAAAGGGCCCGGATCCGGGCGCTGGCAACTCTACCGGAGGGGCCTGCAGCGCCGCGGAGGCCAGCCGCGGTCGGAGCGCTCACGCAGGGTCATCCTCTACCGTGGGGACATGCGCATCGCCTCATCCGCAGACCCCCAACTCTGGATCCCCGTGACGGAATCGTTCGGCTGGAAGGGACGCCGCCAGCGCAAGGCGGCATTGCGGATGCTGATGGGCCAGGCCATGCAGGCAGGAAACGGGACCGCCCGTCGCGGAACGCGTGTCGGCGCGTGGGCGATCAGCCAGCTCGCGCCGGCGATGATGAAGCGGGCCGACGGGCGCGTGCTGGCGTGGACGTGGAAGGCCGACCCTGAACTCGTCGTCGCCATGGCGACAACTCAGGAGCTCACCAATGAGGTGCGCCGGGCCAGGGCGATGATGCCCATGGAGTACGACGACACCGAATCGTTTCCTTCCCGCCTCGGCGCCGGCGAGAAGCTGGTGATCTCTTTCCCGGAGCAGCCGTCCTCTCCCCCGTTCGCCACCTATACCTGGGACACTGGCACGCACCTGATCACTCTCACGGCGGTCGGCGGCTCTCGGGAGATGTTCGCGACGGTGATTTCTGCGCTCGACGACCTGGCGCGCAGCATCCGCATCGCTGACGACGTCACGGGTGGCGAGACGCCGGGCGTGCTGCGGATCGATCCGGCCTGATTTACTCTGCGACGGTGCTTCCGCCGACGATGCCCAGCTCGTAGGCGCGGATCACGGCCTGCACCCGGCTCGTCAACTCGAGCTTGGTCAGGATGCGACCGAAATGCGCTTTCACCGTTGATTCACTCAGGTGCAGCGTTTGCGCGATCTCGGCGTTGGCGAGTCCTCGACCGACCAGGAGGAACACCTCGCGTTCGCGCTCCGACAAGGCGTCGAGCGCCTCATCTGCGCCGCGTTGCGCTCCCCTTCCGAGATGGGGGACGGCCACCTCGATCAGCTTCGCGGTGATGCGCGGCGAAACGACCGCATCACCGGCCATCACCGTGCGGATCGCCGAGACAAGATCTGCTGGCCGCGTGCTCTTCAGCAGGAAGCCGGCGGCTCCGGCCTGAAGCGCGCCGAACGCGAACTCGTCGAGATCGTATGTGGTCAACACGATCACGCGAGTGTCTGGGAAGGATGCGGTGATCTGACGGGTAGCAGTGATGCCGCCGATGCCCGGCATGCGCACATCCATCAGCACGACATCTGCCTGAAGCCGGGCAGCGGAGATGACCGCCTGCTCTCCATCCGAGGCTTCCCCCACGACGACGATGTCGTCCTCTGCTTCCAGCACGAGCCGGAATCCGTAGCGAACGAGTTCCTGGTCATCCACCAGCAGCACGCGTGTCCGTTCGACCGCCATCACTTCTCCCCCACCATGAGGCGTACGAACACGCGCCATCCTCCAGCCTTCCGAGGCCCGGTTTCTACGATCCCATCGTAGATTGCGGCCCGCTCCCGGATGCCCAGCAGCCCTCGACCCGGATCACGCGGTGTCGCCGCGATGGCGGAGGAGTCCTCCACCGAGATCTCGATCATGGTCGTCGAAAGCACAACGAGCACGCGCACGCCTCGCACATCATTCGCGTGCCGAAGCACGTTGGTGAGGGATTCCTGCACGATTCGATAGACCGTGAGTTGTGTCACAGGGTCCGCAGGAGCGGATCCGGTTGTCTCCAGGGTCACGGGGAGTCCCGCAGCCGAAAACTCCTCGATCAGTGCAGGCAACTGCTCGATACTGGGCTGTGGCGCCTGCGCTGTCAGGAGCGAATCCGAGTCGACACCGCGCACGGTTCCGAGCAGCAGTCGCACTTCGTCGAGAGTGCGACGCCCGGTCTCCGCGACGCGCCTGATGGCCTCTTGCGCCTCTTCCGGCCGTCGGATCGCAATGGCCTGCGCGCCATCCGATACGGCGATCATGACCGCCAGACTGTGCGCGATGACATCGTGCATCTCCCTGGCAATACGTTCGCGTTCCTGCGCGCTCGCGATGCGTGCCTGCTGGTCGCGTTCGCGCTTCATCTGCTCCGCACGTTCCACGAGCGTGGCGACGAAGCGACGGCGGTGGCCGATATTCACGCCGAGGAGCGTCGCGATCAGGGCGATCACCACAATGATCGTCAGGCTGCTCAACCATGCTTGCACGAGGTCCCGCGTGGCCAGGGGAAGGATCGCTCCCCAAAAAGCCGGGCCGAAACGCGCACGATTGGCGAGGATCCCGGCCCCGGCGATGCCAGCGAACGCCGTAGCCATGAAACCCAGCCATGCGGCTCGCCCGCTGCGGGTGACACCCAGTTCGATGAGAGCGATGACGAGCAGCGCGGCCTCGGCTGCACTGCCCGCGGCGAACGAGAGCAAGGTCAGCACGAGCGCTGCTGTGAAGGCGACGGCCGGCCAGCGGCGGCGAATGAGCAGCGTCGCCACACCACCGGCCAGAAGCACCAGCATGACCCAGAGAGGGCTGTCATGCGGAGCTTCGATTGAGAGACAACCCAGGCCGACGGCGATGAGGACGTACGCGCCGACAAGCATCATGTCGGCGAAGGAGACGCGATCTCCGCCTCCGATGTGCGTTTCGGGCACAACAGGGTGGGGCACCGCCGCAGCGGAACCCCACCCTGAATCTTTACGAATGATCAGGCGTCCCTTCGCTTCAACACGATCGCCCCTGCGGCGAGCGTAACCACTGCCCACACGCTAGCGATGATCCACCCGGCTTCCGTGCTGATGTGTCCGGTCCACACGTCCAGGAATGGTCCGCCCTCCGGCACCACGCGGGCCATCGCGTCCCCTGCGTTTCCGAGAAGACTGACGCGCACGATCCTGGAGAACAGCCCGAAGGGCAGAACCGAGGCCATGACAGGACCGAGCAGCGTGGCGACGAAGACGATGATCGACCCCACTGTGGTGGACCGCACCAGAGCGCCGATACCCAGTCCGAAGACCGCACCCAGGCCGAGGTAGACGGCGGCACCGAACATCGCCACCCCCACACCCGGCGTACCCAACGGTACCTGCAGACCGAACTCGGCATAGAACGGGAATGACACAGCCCACGCGGTGAACACCGTCACGACCGCGGTGACGGTCACGGACATGAAGACGACGACTGTTTTGGCCCACAGGACACGTAGACGCGTCGGTGACCCCAGGAGGGTCGGCTGGATCGTGCCAGAGGAATACTCCGAACCGATGGCCATCACGCCAAGAATTCCGGCGATGATCTGGCCGAGGACGACCATCCCTCCCGTCACCTCACCCATGGTGTTCCCCACGATGAGCACGGAAGGCGGCTGAGATGACGCCAGGGTCACGCTGAGGAAGAGTGCACCTCCGACCCCTGTGGCAAAGATTCCGCCGAGCGCCAGGAGCATCGTAGGCAGACTGGTGAGTTTGATCCATTCGGATCGAAGCAGATCCGAGAAATGCACCCGAGCGTGACGAGCGGTCGCGGACTCGGTCTGAACGTTGAGAGAGGTCATCGGCTCGTTCCATTTCCTGTGGTCGTGGACCGGTATTCGATCGCTTCGGCGGTGAGGGCGAGGTATGCGTCTTCGAGGGAGCCTTCGACGGTGACTATTTCGTGCAGCACGATGCCCGCCGCGGAGGCCGCGTCTGCCACCAACTCCGCGCTCAGCCCGATGATCTCCGCTGCCCCGTCCGGCGTGGGAGTGACGGTGATGTCAGGGAGTGTCAGCAGCGTCGTCAAGCGGCGGATGTCGCGGGTGCGCACTCGAACCACAGACTGGGTGGAGTCGGCGACAACTTCTCGGATCGGTCCGTCGGCGAGGATCTGACCTCGCCCCATCACGATCAGATGATCAGCGGTCTGCATCATCTCGCTCATCAGGTGCGAGGAGAGCAGAACGGTGCGCCCTTCCTCTGCGAGGCGGCGCAGGAGCGCACGGATCCAGAGGATACCCTCGGGATCCAAGCCGTTTACCGGTTCGTCGAGAATGATCGTGCCCGGGTCCCCGAGCAGTGCTGATGCGATCCCCAAGCGCTGCCGCATCCCGAGGGAGAATCCGCCGACCTTCTTGCCCGCCACGGATTCGATTCCCGCGATCTCCATCACTTCGTGCACGCGCTGAGCGGAAATACCGTGCGTCGAGGCGATCGCCAGCAGATGCTTGTAGGCGGTGCGTCGTTTGTGGGCCGCCCCTGCGTCGAGGAGGGTTCCTACCTCGCGCAGCGGTGCGGGGAGATCCTGATACCGACGGCCGGCGAACTCCACTGAGCCACTGGTCGGCTTGTCGAGGCCCACCATCATCCGCATCGTGGTGGACTTCCCCGCACCGTTAGGGCCGAGGAACCCGGTCACTTTTCCGGGTTCGATGGTGAAGGAGATTCCGTTGACGGCGGCCTTGTCGCGGTATCGCTTCGTCAGGGATTGAGCTCTGATCATGAGTAGACCTTTCGTATGTCTTCGACGCTACGGAGACATGCAGAAGGACTGCAGTGGCCAGAAGTCCTGACCTCGGCGGCGACCAGTACCCAGGTCTACACCCGGATCGGTCGCCATACGTAGGCGCAGCTGCCACTTCGCCCTGCCAAGATGAGCGGATGAGCACCGAATTCTCACGCCCCGCGTCCCGCGCCGAGCTGCTGGACAAAGGCAAGGATGCCCGCCGTCGCACGCCCCGCCGTAACCTCGCGGTGCTGTCGACGACATCACGGTTCCCGCTGGCGATCCTCGCCGCACAGGACGCCGACCGGGTGCCGGAGCTCGTCCCGCTGCGCGCCGAACGGATGTCTGCCAGTCCGTTCGCGTTCTATCGCGGGACTGCAGCGCTCATGGCCGCCGATTTCGCGGATGCTCCGCACTCCGGCATCCTGGTCGCGTCCTGCGGCGACGCGCATGTGTCGAACTTCGGCTTCTATGCATCGGCGCAACGCGACCTCATGTTCGATCTGAATGATTTCGACGAGGCCGCGTGGGCACCGTGGGAGTGGGATGTGAAGCGTCTCGTCGGCAGCATCGTGGTCGGCGGGCAAGCTTCTGGCCGAGTGGATGCCGTGATCGAAGCCGCCATCCGTACAGCGGTGAAGACATACGCCCGCGGCATCCGGCGCAACTCCGCGCTCAGTCCCACCGAGCGCTACTTCACGCACTTCGACGTCGAATCAACCAAGACGCTGCTCGACAGCGACGCGCGGCGCGCGATCCGCAAGGCAGTGAAGCATGCCCAGCGCCGCACCGGAGATCGCGCGGTGCACCGGCTCACGCAGGTGGATGGGACGGGTAGGCGCCATTTCGTGCATCAGCCGCCGACGACCGCCCCGGTTGAGGCGGAGGTCCTCGCAGCGGTCGACGATCTCGTCGATGCCTACCGTTGGTCAGCCAACAGCGACGTTGCCATGCTGTTTCACCACTACGCCGTCTCGGATGTCGCACGCCGCGTCGTTGGTGTGGGCAGCGTCGGTACCCGCTGCTATCTGGTGCTGTTGCAAGACGGTGACGATCACACGCTTCTGATGCAACCGAAGCAGGCGGGCCAGAGCGTGCTGATCGAGTATGGGCATGTGACGCAGCCGCCGGTGCTGCAGGAGCTCATCAAGACGTCCGGTGAGGGCGCCAGGGTCGTGGCGATGCAGCGAATCCTGCAGGCGCTGTCCGATCCGTTCCTCGGCCATGTGCAGAGCCCGAACGCCGATTATTACGTGCGGCAGTTCCACGACATGAAGGGCGGCGTCGAAGTCGAAGAACTCGACGACGGACCGTTCGTCACCTACGCACAGGCGTGCGCGGCGACGCTCGCGCGTGCACATGGCCAGTCGGCGACAGCCACGGCGGTTGCCGGATACATCGGCGACGGGCGCGTCGTGACCGAGGCACTGCTGGAGTGGGGTTGGGCGTACGCAGCAGTATCGCTGGCCGACTACCGAGAGTTCTTGGCGGAGCAGAACGGTGGCTGACGCCTCCTGCTAGGTTGTAGTACATAAAGACGAATGTAACCTCGCGTCGCGACCAGCGCAACCATTAGTTTCATTGAACTTGTTGAAGATTTCATAGAACAAATATTCGACAAGCCGACGATTTCGCGATAAGCTGATGACATGTCACAGCTGACCGGTCTGTACGAGGCGGTATCCCGCCTTGATGTGGCGTGGGCGGGCGTGGGGGATGCGTCGGAGCTGTCGCGGGAGCAGTTGATCGCGGTGACGAACGCGGTGGGAGTAGTGCAGCGCCGGTTGGATGCGGTGCATGTGGATGTCGCGGCGGGGATCGCGAGCGAGTCGCGGCCCGAGCTTGGGGCCGATTCGCTGGCGAAGCAGCAGGGGTTCCGCACCCCGGCGAAGCTGATCGCCGCCGCCACCGGCATCTCGACCGGAGACGCCTCCCGGCTGATCACGGTCGGGCAGGCCACCGCGATGCGCACAGATCTCCTCGGAGCAAAGCTTCCGGCGAAGTATCCGCTAGTACGTGAGTCGATGAAAGCAGGGACGCTCAGTGCCCAGGCCGCCGCGTTGATCATCGCTGTCCTTGAGCGGTGTCGCATCGCCGCCGGCGTGGAACGAATCAGTGAGGGCGAGCGACTGCTCGTCGATGCTGCACCCGGGCTCGCGCTCGATGAGGTCCGCCGACTCACCGTCCGCGCCGAAGCATGGCTGAACCCCGACGGCGTCGAACCGCGTGAAGACGATCAGCGCAGCAAACGATCCCTGACGTTCTACGAACGCGGCGGACGACTGCGCTTCAACGGAGACTTCGACGTCGAAACCGGCGCACCCATCGTCACCGCACTACACGGGTACGTGACCGCCGCGTTCGCCGCACGCAAAAATGCTCCCGACCCCGACGCACCGGACGCCGACCACCGCACCATCGCCATGCTGCACGCCGACGCGCTCGCCCTGTTCTGCTCCCACGTCCTCGGCTGCAAGGAACGCACCCCGGTCGCCGGGGCAACAGTCATCGTGCGCATCAACTACACCGACCTCGTGGGCGACACGAGCACGGGCACGGCAACGATCGATGGCATCGACCAGCCCATCAGCGCCAGTGCCGCCCGCCGGATGGCCGCGGGCGCAGGAATCATCCCTTTCGTCCTCGGCGCAGACAGCGAAATCCTCGACTGGGGTCGACACAAACGCCTCTTCACCCGAGCACAACGCCTCGCACTCGTCGAACGCGACGACGGCTGCGCCATGTGCAACCTCCCACCCGACATGACCAAAGCACACCACCTGCGATGGTGGAAACGCGACCACGGACCCACCGACCTCTCCAACGGAATCCTGCTCTGCGAAACCTGCCACCACCGCGTTCACGACAACGGCTGGGAAATCCGCATCGACGGCACGGGCACCACCGCACACGTCTGGTTCATCCCACCCACCTACGTCGACCCCGGCCGCACACCACGACTCGGCGGACGCGCGCGCTTCGACATCGCCGCCTAAGACGGCGCATGAGCACAGCGCATGAGCACAGCGGCACCCTCCCAGTCGAATGAGCTAGATTTGCCGAGGCGGCGCGGGCACTCCCGCAATGCTCCGGTCGCATGCGACCACGACGACGGAATCGAGGTGGTGCTCCCATGAGTGGTGATAGTTGCCATATGCCTCCGGACTCCGCCTTCGCACCTGGGACTCTCGTCTTCTAACGCGCATCTGCGGCTGTCCGGCTTCGACTCATCCGACCAGCCGTCGACTGCGCGCCTCTTCCGATGCGCTGTCGGCATGCTCGAAAGACGCACGCCATGAACACGCAGCCCCCTACGCAGCCGCTCCCCACACAACCTGCCGCAACGACAGACCTCATCGACACCATCGAACAGAGCCTGTCGAGCCGAGATCTCGCCGCAGCATCCGCCGCGCTCTCACCGATATCGACCAGGCAGATGGTGCAGGTTCTCGACCGCCTGAGCCCGCATCAGTGCGCGATCGTGTACCGGCTGCTGTCGAAACAGCGGGCGGTAGAGGTCTTCGAAGACCTGTCACCCGAGTTGCAGGGTGAGCTCGTGCGCGGACTGCAGGATGCCGAGGTCGCCGCGCTCTTCGAAGAGATGGATCCGGACGACCGCGTCTGGCTGTTGGACGAGCTTCCCGCGTCGGTCGCTCCTCGCCTGCTCCGGGGGCTCTCGCCGCACGAGCGGGAACTCACGGCATCCGTGCTCGGCTATCCGCGTGACTCGATCGGCCGGCGAATGAGCCCGGAGTACGTCACCACCCACCCTGAGCTCACCGCCGCCGAGACGCTGAGACGACTGCGGGCTCGCATCGACGATGCCGAGACGATCTACACGCTTCCGGTGACCGACAGCGCACGACGGGTCGTCGGCGTCGTGAGTCTTCGCGATCTCCTCGCCGCCGACGACGACACCCTGGTCGACGCGATGATGCAGGACGCGCACACCGCGCTCGCCGACGCAGATGCCGAGACCGCCGCCCGCGATTGCACCGACCGTGGTCTCCTCGCCGTTCCGGTGGTCGACAGCGAGGGCCGGCTGGTCGGCATCCTCACCATCGACGACGCCGTGCGCATCCTCAAACGCGAGGAGAACGAGGATGCCGCGCGCCAGGGCGGTGTGGAACCGCTCGGCCGTCCGTATCTGTCGACGCCGATCCGCCGTATCGTGCGTTCACGTGTCGTGTGGCTGCTCGTGCTCGCTGTCGGCGCGACGCTCACCGTGCAGGTGTTGTCGGTGTTCGAGGCGACCCTCGAGCAACTTACGGTGCTGGCTCTGTTCGTGCCGCTACTGATCGGCACCGGTGGGAACACCGGCAATCAGGCGGCAACCACCGTGACGCGTGCGCTGGCGCTCGGTGAAATACGGCCGCGAGATCTGCTGCGCGTCCTGAGTCGTGAGCTGCGAGTGGGCGTGTCGCTCGGAGTGCTGCTGGGCCTGCTCGGATTCGCGATCACGGCGCTCGTGTACGACTGGCAGATCGGACTCGTGATCGGCTGCACGCTGGTCGCGGTGTGTACCGTAGCTGCGACGATCGGCGGGATCATGCCGCTGGTTGCCCGGATGATCCGCGTGGATCCGGCCGTGTTCTCGAACCCGTTCATCACGACATTCGTGGACGCCACGGGCCTGGTGATCTACTTCGTCATCGCCAAGGCGATCCTGGGCATCTAAGTAGAATCGCCGGATGGCGTGGATCCACGTCGAAGGGGAGGCTGGCGACAGTGAAGGCACGAATCACGTTCGGCGTGCTTCGTCTTGTCACGGCGGTCGTATGCCTGAGCGCGCTGGTCCACCGCCTGTTCTGGGGCCTGAGTTCGCAGACCATCGCCGGCCGCAACTTCTTCGCCTATCTCACCGTGGAGTCGAACTGCGCACTCGTCGTGCTGCTCGTTGTCGGCGGCATCCTGGCATTCCGACGCGACGAAGATCCGCGCTGGTTCAGCATCGCCCTCTCACTGGTGCTGACCTGGACGATCACGGCGGGCCTCGCATTCGCTCTGATCGTCTGGCAGGCAGGTGTCCGCGGCATCCGCGTGGATGTCCCCTGGTCAGATCAGGTGTTGCATTTCTGGCTTCCGGCTCTCACCGCGATCGCATGGACGCTCACACCAGGACACCGGTCGGTGCCGTGGTGGATCATCCCCGGCTCTCTCGTGTTCCCCCTGGTCTGGGGCGGGGTGACGATGTGGCGGGGTCCGATGATCGGCTGGTATCCGTACTACTTCCTGGACCTGCGCCAGGTCAGCGGGATCGGGGAGTTCCTGGTGACCAGCGGCATCGCCCTGGCGATCTTCGCCCTCATCGCAACGGTGCTGGCGGTGATCAGCCGGATCAGTCCGTCTCGCCGGAAGGCAGGAATGCATCCAGCGATGTGAGAGCCGCCACCAGAGCGTCGTCCTCTTCGAGCTCTGCGAACTTCTCGGCGGCCGTTCCTCCAACGATTCCCACCAGCACGTTCTCGCCGGTAACCGGAAGCAGATTGATCCAGGTACGGATCAGCTGGTCGCCGTCCACAGCGTGCCAGATCGTCGCCTCGGTGTCCCAGAACGGCTCGTCGTAGCGCAGCCAGACCGTCTCGATGTGCCCCATACCCAGCGCGTTGATCGCGCCGCGGTACGGGAACGGCAGGGGCGGCGCGAACTCGATTCCTTCGCGCTGCAGCACGCCGAGCGGCACGGTGATCACCACCCGATCGAACGAGGTCGACTCCCCCGTCCCCAGGCGCAGACTGACACCGGCGTCGTCGTAAGCGATGCGGGTCACCGCGGACGACAGGGTCAGCTGCGCACCGTCGAGCATCTCCTGCACCACGGCGCCGAGATCACTGACGATGCCGGCTTTTGCAGGATTCGGCAGAGCCGGTGGGAACCAGGCTGACACGGTGTCGGCATCCGCGCCGGAGGTGGTGGTGAGGTACGCGAGAAGTGCGGCAAGGCCCGGCTCCTCAGGATCGGCGCCGGTCTCCGTCAGTGCCTCGGAGAGTGAGACATCGGCCGGGAAGGCTTGGGCCGCGGCGAGCGCCTTCTCCAGCGGTGCGTTGCCGACTGGGTCTAGGTCGTCTTCCGGGGAGCGCCAGAGAGCGGATGCCAGGTCGACGGTCTCGAGGCTGTCGAGGATGGGGCGGCTGCTTTTCGGGTCATCGCCGAGCAGCCATCCGCCGAGTTGAATCGGCATCGGCCAGTCGTCGTCGAGCTGCGAGTGGACACGTCCGCCGACCCGATCGCGGGCTTCGAACACGGTGACTTCGATGTCAGCATCCGCAAGCTTTGCGGCGACGGTTGCACCGGCGAGCCCGGCACCGATCACGGCGATCCGCTCGCCAGGACCTGCCGTGGCGCGCACGCGCACCGCTGCGCTTTCACCCGAGTGGATCGCACCGCGCATGGTGCCAGGATTTTCGGCATCCGTCGCCTCACCCGCGAAGAACAGCCGCCCTTCGACAGGCTCTGTCAGAGTCTCACGGGTGGCCGATTGCACGCCGATGCGGGTGTAGCTGACGGCGCCGCGCGAGAACGGATCCGTTGACCATGTGCTGCGGATGCTCGCGGCGGGAGCCGGCACATTGGTCGTGGGAAGCGGAGACGGCGTGCGCGTCGGGGTCGGCGTGGGTTTCGGTTCCGGCGTGCAGGATACGAGCAGCACACCGAGGGCGCCGGCTCCGGCGCCGATCAGCAGCTCGCGACGCGTCATCCTCATGGTGTCGCCACACTACCGGTTCCGGCTGGGTTTCTCCGCTCCTTCGACAGGCGCAAATGGCTGCATCCGGCATCCAGATACAGCCATTTGCGCTCATTGAAACTACGGCGCTCAGCTGCGCACGTACTCGGCGAGCACGACTCCAGACTCGTACGGCGTGATCGCGGTGGGGCGGAAGTCGGCGGGTGCGTAGCCTCGCCCTTCGAACAGCGGGATGCCATCGCCGAAGTGAACCGGATTGCGTTTGAGCGCCAGCCGGTCGATCTCGTCGCGCAACACGGCCGCAAGCGAGCCGCCTCCGCAGAGCCAGATCCCCTTGCCCTCTTCCGCTTTGAGTTCGCGCACGACCTCGACGGGATCGCGATCGGTGAACTCGACGCCGTCGGATCCTTCCGGGGCGTCATGTCCGCGTGTGAAGACGATCTGCCGGAGGTGGCGGTAGGGGTCGGGCAGATCGGGGAGGCCGACCGCATAGGTGTTCCAGCCCATGAGCACGGTGTCGAACGGACCGCCGTCGATCGGGAAGCCGAACTTCTCGGCGAGCACGGTCGGTGCTGTGCCCCGGTACTTCTCGACGATTCCGACCATGTGATCCCCCTCGACGAGGAACCGATCGAATTCTCCGTTGGGGCCGGCAATGTACCCATCGATGCTCACGGCGACGTAATAGGTAAGTTCTCGCATCATTTCTCCAATAACTACAGGTGCAGTGATTGGAGACTACAACAGATGCAGTGGTTGCGCTAGAGTCAGTCCATGGCGAAGAACGAAATGCGGCGCAATGCTCTGGCGGATGCCGGCATCGCAGTGCTGGCGCGGGAAGGCTCACGCGGCCTTACCCATCGCGCGATCGATGCGGAGGCGGGCGTTCCGGTCGGTACGACCTCGAACTACTTCCGCACCCGAGAGACACTCTTCACCGGACTGTTCGAACGGATCGGCGTGCGTCTCGCGCCCGCCCCGGCGGATCTCGAGGCCCGCGCCGAAGAACAACCCAGCCGCGCACTCTTCGCCGACTACACGCGTGACATCGTGCGCCGTCTGACCACGCAGCGCGAGGTGACGCTCGCCCTGTACGAACTGCGGCTCGAAGCCGCCCGGCGTCCGGACCTCGCCGCCTCACTGGGCGCGTGGCAACGCACTGGCTTCGACGGCGATGTTGCGTTCAATGAGGCTGCCGGGCTGCCAGGAGGGCGACGCGAGATCGCCCTGTTCCACTACGCGATCGAGGGCCTCATCTTCGATCGACTCACCTCTCCCATCGATCCGGAGACCTCCACCGACGAAGTCGTGGATGCCCTCGTCGCGGGGCTGCTGCCCGGCTGAGCGCCGCCGCGCACGCCATGCTCTCGACAACGCACAAACCGTCCTTCCCAGCGTCTGGGAAGGACGGTTTGTGCGTTGTCGGTTAGGCCGTGACGCAGGTCAAGCGTTGTTGTCGATCAGGCCACCAGGTGAATCAGACCGTGACGTCGCCGATCAGGTTCACCTTGATGCCCATGCCGTCGAACATCGCAGCCTTCGCGATGAGCGCCTTGTCGGCAGTCTCGGCATCCGGCGCGTAGACGAGCTGTGCGTGGTTGGCCTTGTGGCGAGCCATGAACTGATCACGAGAGACACCGTTCAGCACGACGTGAGCGAGCGGCCACTCCGGGTTGGTGGCATCCTTGCGGCGCTGAGTCTCCGCCTCTGGGAGCTCGACGACCGCGCCACGGAAGATGTCTGCCTGCAGGATGCCCTCGGCGATGAACACGCGCGACAGTACGATCTCGCCGGGCTTTGACACACCGTTGAGCGTGGCGCCACCAGCCGGGAAGAAGACGTGGCCCTGGCGCCAGCCCTCAGCCTTGTCCCAGCCCCCGAGGTGCGATGCCGGCACGGAACCGGAGATCTCGTATGCCCAGACGAACTGGCCGTCGTAGTCCTCGCCCCAGCGCACGTCGTGCAGCGTGTTGTCGGGCACGAGGCCCATCGCACGCCAGACGCGGTCGGTGACCAGCGCGTCGACCGCGACGCCCTCGTCGGCCTCGTTGAAGTGCGGGAACGCGCGACCTTCGTGCAGCACGCGCGAACCATCGCGCGAGGTGACCGGCGGGCGCTCGGTGGAGTTCAGGATGCCCTCGGCGAGGTCGGACGCCGGGACAAGATCCTTCAGCCCCTGCTGGTACTGGATGCCGACAGCATCCAGACCGAAGTCGTCGGAGATGCGCAGGGCGGCGATGTACATCTTCATCTGCCACTGCACCTGCTCGCGGGTGAGCTCAGTCGTGCCATCCTCACCGAAGTGGAACGTCATGCCGTGCTCGACGAGCCAGTCGAAGGCGGCGTCTGCCTCGTCTTCTGCGACATTGAGCATCTCGGCGTACAGCGCGGACTGCGACAGTCGCTCCTTGTAGATGCCGGTCTGGTTGAGCAGCTCGTCATCGAAGATGGCGTTGTACATGCCCATGCATCCCTCGTCGAAGACGCCGATGATGGCCTTCTCGTCGCGGAGCTGGGCGGCGAGTGCCTCGCCGAGCTGCTTCTCCGGGCTCTCCGGGAGCGCGGGGAGCGCACGCACGTGCGAGTAGTCGTGGGTGATGGTGCCGGTCTCGGTCCACTCCTTGAGGGTGGCCGTGAACCAGTCGTCGGTGAAGTCGACCGACCAGGTCGAAGAGTAGGGCTTGTCCATCTTGGTGAGGCCGGCGTTCAGGCCGAGCAGACCGACGAGTCCCGGCCAGTCGCCCGCGAAGTTCGCGACCGTGAGGATCGGGCCCTGGTGAGTGCGCAGGCCTGCGAGCACGTGGTGCGAGTACTGCCAGTTCGCGATCGCAACGATCAACGGCGCGTCAGTGGGGATGTTCTTGAAAATCTCAAGGCCCATGCGCTGGCTGGAGATGAATCCGTGCCCGGTGGCGGGGTCGACGCCGAAGGCGCGGACGACGCTCCAGCCGAGCTCACCGAAGACGCGGGACACGCCGGCTTCGAGAGCGACCTGGGTGGGCCATCCGCCGACGTTGGCGGCCTCGCGCAGGTCACCGGACGTGATCAGGTACGCGGTTTTCGGGGCGGATGCCGGGCGAGATGCCGAGACAGGAAGCGTGTAGGTCATGGTGTTCTCCGTTGATGGTGGGACTCCGAGGGTGCAGCACATGACGCGCCTGATCGCGAACTCTCTCCCGACCCTACATGAAATCGATTTCATCATACAAGGGAGACGCCAGGAGCGCGACTCTCTCTGCACAATTCCACCCCGCACTGAGTTCTCCACAGATCGTGTGTTTGCGCAGCATGCGCACCGAACATCGGTGACAAACTCCTGGCAAGAGCGCAGAATGGAGGCATGGAGATGAACGATCCACAGGTCTGGACGCTCATCGGTGTGTTCACGGCGATCATGCTGGGTGGCATGACACTGATGACGACCATGATGAGCCGGGTGATCCGTGCAGAAGTCGGCGGGCTACGCGGCGAGATATTCGGCGAGATCGGCGGACTACGCGGCGAGATCGGTGGCCTGCGTGGTGAGATGGTCAGCGAGATCGGCGGGCTACGTGGCGAGATGAACGCCCGCTTCGACACGGTCGAGCACAAGATCGAAACTCTCGACAAAGAGGTTGCGACGCTGGCCACGCGCTTCTGGGGCTCGCCCTAACTCATCGTTGGGCGCTGGCCGCTTGCACTTCGTTGCGCAGCACGACCGTGCGGGCAGGTTGCTGATCTCCACGGATGCGCTCGAGCAGCATCCGCGCGGCGGTGACGCCCATATGGCGCGCGGGGAGGCGCACCACGGTGACCGCTGTCGGCGAGAGAGTCGTGAACGGTAGCGAGCCGATGACGGCAACGCCGACCTTCGGCGGGGTAAGACCATGCTCGGTGAGCACCTGGATCGCACCGACGCCGATGAGGTTGTTGCCGGCAACGACGGCGTCGGGAGGCTCGGGCAGTGCGAGAAGCTCTTCCATAGCCGCGCGTCCTCCGTCGACGCGGAAGGTCACGAAGCGGAGCAGTTCCGGGTCGACCTCGCGATCGGCCTTGGCCAGCGCATCGCGCCATCCGGCCGCGCGTTCGGCCGCCGTGTCGATGTGCTCGGGGCCGCCGATGTAGGCAACGCTGCGGTAGCCGGCATCGATGAGATCCTGCGTGGCACTCGCCCCCGCGGCGCGATTCGCCATAGTCACAACGTCAATGTCGTAGGTCGTGCTGCGGTCAACCGCGACGACTGGCCGGCCGGTGGCGAGGATACCGTCGAGCTTCGACTCCTCCGATGCTGTCGCGATAATCACCCCCGACATGTGCTCAGCCATGGCGATATCGAGGTACGTCGCTTCCTTCTCCAACGCCGAGTCGGAGTTGCAGAGCACCACTGAATAACCGGCTTCGGATGCGACATCCTCGACCCCGCGCGCCATCTCGGTGAAGTACGGGTTCTCGATATCAGGGATGATCAGCCCGATGACCTCAGAGCTCTGCCGTCGCAGCGTGCGGGCCGTGCGGTTGGGGACGAACTTCAGCTGTTCCGCGGCAGCACGCACCGCTGCTACTTTCGCCGAGGAGACGCTCGTGCCGTTGAACACGCGCGACACCGTCGCCGGCGAGACCTGCGCGAGCGCTGCGACGTCGTAGATGGTGGTCATTGTGGAGTTCACTGTAACCGATTTCAGCCACTCGGCCGCGGGGCACCCAGCGGGGGCTGTCGATGCGCTCGCTGAGCGCTCCCGCCGTCAGCGCTGAGATTACTCGCCGCCAACAGTGCCCGCTCCACAACCGAAAGCGCACAAACCGCCCTTCCCCGGCTTCGGGAAGGACGGTTTGTGCGTTCTGGATGCCGGGTGCGCACCCGGGCAGAGAACCTCAGCGATAGAGCTCGACAACACGGCGCACGTCGGCGCGCTCGGCATCCGTCGGCTCAGCGATCGCCATACGACAGAAGGTGTCGGCCACGCCAAGCACGCGATATGCCTCTTTCATCCGCGCCATGTCGCCACCGATGAGAGACACGACATCGTCGACTGCAATCTGCGCAGCCGCGATCGCGGAGGCATCGCCCGAGCGTCCGGCATCCGCCAGCGCACGGAACGGCTTCGGTGTCACCGATGAGACACCTGAGACGACACCCTGGGCGCCCACCTCAACGGCAGCGATCAGGTCACGATCGGCACCCGTGTACAGCTCGAACTCCTCAGGAACCACCGCACGATATGCCGCGATCTCTTCCAGTGACAGCTCGCTGATCTTCGCGCCGACGACGTTCGGCAGCGCCGACAAACGCACCAGCAACTCCGGTGAGACCGTGTTGCCGCTGCGCGCGGGATAAATGTAGATGTACAGGCGACCGTCGCCCACGGCATCCGACACTGCCTGGTAATAGTCGAAGATCGAGGCCTCGGTCGAGCGCAGGTAGTACGGAGTGAGAGCGGCGAACTCTGTCGCACCGAGCTCGCGCGCGATGCGCGTGAGGCGCACAGCTTCGAACGTGCTGGGCTGACCGACGTGCACGACCACGCGCATCCGGTCCTTCAGCTCAGCAAGCGCCGCCTCGACAAGCGAGCGGAACTCCGCAGCATCCACCGCAGGGAACTCCCCCGTCGTCCCGAGAACGAATGCGCCCTCGTTTCCAGACTCCCCCACGAACCGGAAGATCGCGCGCGACGCTTCCAGATCAAGGCTCCCGTCCTGATGAAACGCAGTAGGAACGGCAGTCAGGATGTCGTAACGGGTCACTTCTTGTTCTCCTTGTTCTTTCGGCGCAGGCCGCGCCGCGGTGGTGAGTCAGGCGTGCGCACAGTCGATGTGAGCAGCTCGGGATCGGCGGCGAGTTCGTCATGCGCCTTCGAGATCTGAGCGAGGCTCTCGGTGTCGAGCACCGAATCCGCGAAGGATGCACGCTCCGAACGGGGTTTGCGCGCCGCACGGATCGCCGGCATGACGATCGAGAGCACGGCGAGGACGAGCAGCACAATCGCGATCGGGCTGACAACCTCGAAGAACGGTTTCGTCGGAAGGATCGCGAGGGTGCGTGCGAGGTTCTCCTCGGCGAGCGGGCCGAGAAGCAGACCAAGTACGACCGGCCCGGCCGGCACCTGCATCCGCTTGAGCAGCACGCCGATGACTCCGAACAAGAGCATCGTGATGACCGTCGCGATGCTGTTCGAGGTGGCATACGTGCCGATGATGCAGAAGATCAGGATGCCGCTCCACAGATACGGCTGCGGCACGTCGAGAAGCTTCACCATGCCCTTCATGCGCACGAGGCTCAGCACGAGCGAGAGCAGCGTCGCGACGAGCATGATGCCGACGATCGAGACGACCAGATCGGGCCGCTCAGTGAACAGTGTTGGGCCGGGAGTGATACCCCAGATGATCATCGAACCGATCATCACTGCCATCACCGAGTCACCGGGGATGCCCAACGCCATGGTCGTGGTGAGTGATCCGCCCAGCGTCGCGCTGGATGCGGTGTCGGAAGCCGCAACGCCCTCGATCGAGCCCTTCCCAAACATCTCGGGATGCTTCGACGCCTTGCGCGCGCGGTCCCAGCCGATGAGACCTGCGATGTCACCACCGGCCGCAGGGATGAGGCCGACGCCGAGACCGACCGCTCCGGCAACTGCAGTCGCGCGACCACTCTGCTTGAACTCAGCCTTGTTCGGCCACCAGCGGCCGAGGCTCGAGATCGGACGCACGTTGTTCTTGCGATAGGTGAGCAGCTGATCGAACAGCTCGGCGATGCCGAAGAGCCCGATGATGACGGCGATGAAGTTCAGCCCCTCGACGAGGTCGAGCGAGCCGAAGGTGAACCGCTTGTCTGCAGTGGCGGCATATGTGCCGACCGTGCCGAGCATGAGTCCGAAGAGACCGGCGAGGATGCCTTTGAGCATCGACTTCGACGAGATGCCAATCATGATCGCGATACCGAAGACCACGAGCGCGAACAGCTCGGGAGATTTGAAGTAGTCGCGGGCGAAGCTCGCGATCGGCACGGCCGCAACCGCGAACAGCACGAGCGAGGCGAGGATGCCGACAGCAGACACGATCGCCGACATCGTCAGCGCGAGTCCTGCCCTGCCTTGCTTGGCCATCGGGTAGCCATCGAGCGTCGTCGCGATGGATGCCGGGGTGCCTGGCGTGTTGATCAGGATCGACGGCACCCGGTCACCGAAGTTCGCGGCGACGTAGATGGTGAGCAGCACAGCGAGACCCTGCACGGGCTCGAGAGTCATGGTGAAACCGGCGGCGAGCGCGACAGCCATGGTGGCGGTGATACCGGGGAAGGCACCGACCATGAAGCCGAGCAAGAGGCCCACGAGCATGTAGAGCAGGATCGAGATGTCAAGGAGCGCGTCGAGCCCCTCCAGGAACGGGGTCATAGCGGAATCCTCAGGAGCATCCCGAAGACGACGTAGATGAACGCCGTGACGGATGCCGTGTAGATGATGAGGCTCAGCCAGCGCCGGTGCCCGTAGACGAGCATCAGAGCGGCCATGAGCAGGGCTGCGGCAATCGGGAAGATTTCGATGCGGTAGCCGAACAGGATGACCGAGCCGAGTGACCAGACGGCGACGAAGGCACCCGAGATCACGAGAGTTGCGACCACCCTGGCCACGCCACCGGGCTGGATGCGCTCAGTGTCCTCACGCCCTGGTGCCGGCCGCGTGATCGCAAACACCAAAATGATGATGGCGACGACGACGCCCGTCACTCCGAGCAGCATGGGCCAGAATCGGGCATCGATCTGTCCTGCCGCAACTTCTCGGCGCAGATGGATCTGCGTCGACAGCGCCAGGTATCCCGCGGTGAATGCGAGTGCGACGATGGCGAACGCTATTTCGAGCGCACGCGAGGGCGTCGCGCTCTCGTACTCGTCGCTCTCTGCGGCATCTGTTGACATGTGCTTCCTTCGACCGAGACGGGGACGGGGACGGAGGCCGGGGTGTCCCACGGCCTCCGTCATTGATGTCAGCCCAGCAGATCCTGGAACAGGGTGAACTGCTCGCCGACGAACTCTGTGAACTCCGCAGAGTCGCGGTAGACGACGAGGTTTCCGGCGTCTTGCTGGAACTGCGTGTAGGTGTCGGACTCTACGGCTTCCTTGATGGCGGACTCGAGCGTCGCGTGCACGTCGTCCGGAAGACCGGCGGGCGCGTAGATTCCGCCCCAGCCACCGAAGATGAGCTCGGCCCCGATAGCTTCTTCTGCAGTCTCGACGTCGGGAGCATCCGGGTGGCGCTCGTCGTTCAGCACGGCGAGGATGCGCACGGCGTCACCCTGCGAGAGTGCTTCGCCGAGGCCGGAGACGGCTGCGTCGGCCTCACCGGATGCGGCTGCCGCTACTGCGGGCGCGCCACCGTCGTAGGGGACGGGAGTGACCTGGCCACCGACCTCGGTGCCGAAGGCGATGCTGGCCGCTTCCCAGATGGAACCGGCGCCGGAGTTGGCGATCGTGATGGGCGCGGCCTTCGCCTTGGCGACGAGGTCTTCCAGAGTCTGCACATCGCTGGTGGCTGCGACCGTGATGACGCCTGGCGCCAGCATGATCTGGCCGAGCAGGTCGAAGTTCTCCGGCAGCACGTTCGCGTCCTGCGTGGTGTTGAGCATGGCGATCTCGACCGGACCGAAGCCGATGACGTAGCCATCAGGGTCTTGCTCTGCGACGTATTCCATCGCGAGCGCACCCGCAGCGCCCGGCATGTTCTCCGGGATCACGCTGACATCGAGGATGCCCTCGAGCTGGGTGGCGAGCGCGCGCGAAGACAGGTCAGAGCCGCCCCCGGGGTTGGCCTGGATGATCAGGCGGATGTCCTTCTCGGGGAAGGACGATGCGGCGTCGCCACCCTCATCGACCTTCGTGCATCCGGACATAACCAGTGCTGCTGTGGTGAAAACCGCGGCGGCTGCCAGCACGCGGTTCATGCGCTTGATAGGCATCTTTGCTCCTCTTTGAGTGCGAGTTGTCTTGAGTGCAGTTAGGGACTGACGGGGCCGAGCGTAGCAGTGTTCACTGTTGACAGTCAACAGTGAACACATGCGTGCGGGCATACGGAAGGAACCCGCGGATGCCGCGGCTCAGCGCTTCTGGAGATCTGCGGCAGCCGCCGCCGCAGCCTGCCCCAGCAGCGCGACATCGTTTGCCGCGATGACGAAGTCGATGCCGCGCTCACGCCAGTAGCGCGCCGCGTCGGCACCGCCGCAGTCGAGGCCCACCGCGGTCCCGACGGCATGACTGCGCTCGATGATGCGCTCGATCATCGCGTGCATCTGCGGAGACTCCGCGTATGTCTGGCGGCCGAGTCCGGCACTGAGCGAGAGATCGTTCTGTCCGATGTACACGGCATCAACATCCGGAACTGCGGCGATCGCATCGATGTCGGCGTACGCCGCGGCGGTCTCGATCATGACGATGCAGGCTGCCGCGCGATCGCCTTCTTCGTGATCGGGGAAGCTCTCATGCACTCCCTGCCACAGCGGACCCCAACTGCGCGTCCCACGCGGCGCGTAATGGCACGCGCTGGCGGCAGCTTCGGCCTCGGCCGCGCTGTTGACCATTGGCACGATCACTCCATCGGCGCCGAGGTCGAGTGACCGCATGATCAGGTCGGGGGTGTTCCAGGGGACGCGCACGATCGCCGGCGCTCCGCCCTGCCGCACGGCCTCGACCAGGGCATCCGCAGAGCTCATCGTCGAGTAGCTGTGCTGAAGGTCGATCGTGATGAAGTCGAACCCTGCGCGCGCCATCACTTGGGCCGTGACGGCGTCATCGAGGAACACCCAGGCGCCACTCATCTCGCGCCGCGCGTTAAGCCGCTCTCGAAACGTGGCCTTGTCGAGTGCCTTAGTGGCGGGCCCGGAGGCGGGCACGGTCATGGCGTCGTCTGCCGCGCGGCAGAGGTGCGCCACGCTTCCAGCATCCGCTCACGCGAACCGTCGAGGTGATCCTCCAGTTCGGCGAGCACTGCCGCGCTGTCGCCGCCCTCGATGAGGTCGATCAAAAGCGCGTGGCGCGCGGTCGTGACGTGCAGATCATCGTCGACGAGCACGGTCACCCGCAGCAGCGCCATGGTGATCGGCTCATACTGACGCCACACAGCGGCAAGCCGGCGGTGACCGGAAAGATCGCACAGCATGCTGTGGAAGATGACATCGACGCGGGCGAACTCGTCCGAGTCGCCGGCATCCGCAGCCTTGCCCATGGCCTCGACGACCGCACGCATCGCGCCGAGGTCTGGAGTCTTCTCCAGCGCCATGGTCATCGATGTCGCCAGCGACTCCAGCGCACTGCGCAGCGAATAGAGTTCGCGGATGTCACGCTCGTCGAGGCTCTGAACGAGGTAACCCTGACCCCGTTTGGCGATCAGACCTTCGGCCTCGAGGATGCGGAAACCATCACGCACCGGGCCACGGCTGACATTGAGGGAATCGGCGAACTCCGTCTCAACCAGGCGCTCACCCGCCTCGAGATCGCCTCGGACGATCGCATCGCGAATGTGGTTCGCAACCTGGGTTCCGAGCGCTTCGCGCACGACCTTCACCGGTTGAAGTCTGGTGGCCACACTGCTCTCCGCCCCGCTGACAAAATGTCTACAGTTAACATTTGTGGGATCAGGCTACCCCAATATGCCCTGCGAGCGCGATATCGAGACGCGGAACGGCCGTTGTCAGTCACTCTTCGTCGCCGGGACGCCGCGGCCGCCACAACACGACATCGGTCGACCGACGGATACGGCGGCCACTGAGAACCGGGATCACTCCGCTCGCACCGGCGGCGAAAACACGCACGCCGGGGCGGTTCGCGCGCTCGGAGCGCAGGGCCCCTTCAAGTTCGAGGACTCGGTGGCGCAGCATCCGCACCTCGTCCTCGAGATAAAGCAGCCGCGCAATGGCGGGAAGACTCATGCCCTCGGCGCCGAGCCTGGCGACCTCGCGAAGCTGCTGGATGTTCCGCGCCGAATAGCGGCGGGAGCCACCGCGCGTGCGGCCGGGCACGACCAGCCCGATGCGGTCGTACTGGCGCAGTGTCTGCGGGTGCATGCCTGCAAGTTCGGCCGCGACGGCGATCGCAAAGACCGGGGCATCTTCATCCTCGACCACTGCGATCACCTCCGCGACTCGAACTCGTCATCATCAGGCTTGCGCCTTCGCCATCATCTCCGCGCGCGGGTTTTCCTTCGGCTCCAGTTCGTGGAACTTCTCGAGCGCCTCGCGCGCCGCAGCATCCAGATGCGTGGGAACGGCGACCTGCAGTTCGGCGAGCAGATCGCCGGTGCCCTTCGCCGTGCTCACGCCGCGACCCTTGACCCGCAGGATGCGACCGGACGGCGTGCCTGGTGCAACGCGGAGCTTGACCACGTCCCCACCGAGAGTGGGCACTTCGATGGTCGCGCCGAGAGTCGCCTCTGTGAAGCTGACCGGCACGGTCAGGCGTAGGTTCAGGCCATCACGCGTAAACACCGGGTGCGAACGCACCTTGATCGTCACGACGATGTCGCCACTCTCGCCGCCATCAGGCGACGGACGACCCCGACCGCGCAGGCGAATCTTCTGCCCGTCAGCGACACCGGCAGGAATCTTCACCTTGAACGGCTTGCCGTCCTCGCCCTGCAGGGTGATCGTCTCACCCTGCACGGCAGTGGCGAAGTCAAGCGTGGTGCGTGCGGTGACGTCGGTGCCCTTCTGAGGGCCGCCGCGGCCGCGGAATCCACCGCTCGTCTGTCCGAAGCGCCCGGAACCGAAGCCGCTGCCGCCCTGCCCCTGGTTGAACATCGCGAAGATGTCCTCGAAGTCGGCGTTGCTCTGACCACGACCCTGCTGCCCGTATCGGCTGAACACGTCTTCGAAGCCACCCGCACCGCCACCGCCCGAAGTGAAACGCGCGCCGGAGCCCATGGCCCGGATCTCGTCATACTCCTTGCGCTGCTCCGCGTCGGAGAGCACCGAGTACGCCTCGCTGACCTCCTTGAACTTCGCCTCCGCCTTCGCATCCCCCGCATTGGAATCCGGGTGATACTTACGCGCCAGCTTGCGGTACGTCTTCTTCAGATCCGCATCAGCGACGTCCTTGGAGACGCCGAGCGTCTTGTAGAAGTCCTTGTCGAACCAATCCTGGCTGGCCATCGATCACCTACTCTGCAGGAACAGCGACGACGACCTTCGCCGGACGCAGCTCGACGTCACCGAGGCGGTAGCCCACCTCGACGACATCGAGGATCGTCGAGGCCGTAGCCCCCGGGGTCGGCTGCTGGAAGATCGCCTCATGGTGCTGCGGATCAAACGCTTCACCCTTTTCACCGTAGGCGACAACACCCAGGCGCTCCACAACGGTGCGCACCTTCTCGCCGATGACGAAGAAGGGCGTGCCCTCGACAAGGTCGCCGTGCTGGGTGGCACGGTCGAGATCGTCAAGCACCGGGAGCAGCCCCTTGGCAGCCTCACCCTTGGCACGCGCGATCTCGACGTGCCGCTGCTCTTCTGTGCGTCGTCGGTAGTTGGCGTACTCCGCCTGCAGTCGCTTGAGGTCGTTGAGCAGAGCGGACTCCGCATCAGCGATCGCCGCGTCACCTGCTGCTGCCTCGTCGGTCTGCTCTGCGTTCAGGATGTCGTCGACCGTGAGCCCCTCGACAGGGTCGGTGATCGATCCGTCGGATCCCTCTGCGGCGGCAGCCTCAGCAGAATCAGGGTTCTCCTGCGGCGACGGGCCGGATGCCGCAGCATCCGACCCCTCGTCCTCAGGAACCTCGGCATTGTCGTCGAAGTTCTTCTTCGTCATGGCTACTTCTTCTCGTCCTCGTCGTCGACAACCTCTGCGTCGATGACATCTTCTTCGTCAGAAGCCTCATCGGCGGGAGCATCGCCGTCGGCGGATTCGCCTGCCGCAGAATCCGACTGCGACTGTGCGTAGATCGCTTCGCCGAGCTTGCCCTGCGACTCGTTGAGCTTGTCGAACGCCGACTTCACCGCGTCATCGTCTTCGCCGGCCAGAGCGGTCTTCAGAGCGTCGACGTCAGCCTGAACCTCGTCCTTGACCTCGGCGGGGAGCTTGTCCTCGTTCTCCTTGATCAACTTCTCGATCGAGTACGAGAGCGTCTCTGCCTGGTTGCGCTGCTCAAGAGCCTCGGCGCGCTTCTTGTCGTCAGCCGCGTTCTCCTCGGCCTCGCGAACCATGCGCTCGATATCTTCCTTCGACAGCGACGAGCCGCCGGTGATGGTCATCGACTGCTCCGTGCCGGTGCCCTTGTCCTTGGCGGACACGTGCACGATGCCGTTGGCATCAATGTCGAACGTGACCTCGACCTGTGGGACGCCACGGGGCGCCGGGGCGATACCGGTGAGCTCGAACGTGCCGAGCGGCTTGTTGTCGCGAGTGAACTCGCGCTCGCCCTGGAAGACCTGGATCGCGACGGACGGCTGGTTGTCGTCTGCCGTGGTGAAGGTCTCGCTGCGCTTGGTCGGGATCGCGGTGTTGCGGTCGATGAGCTTGGTCATCCGACCACCCTTGGTCTCGATACCGAGACTCAGCGGGGTGACGTCGATGAGCAGCACGTCCTTGCGCTCGCCACGCAGGACACCAGCCTGGAGAGCGGCGCCGACGGCGACGACCTCGTCCGGGTTGACGCCCTTGTTCGCTTCCTTGCCGGTCTCGCGCTTGACGAGTTCGGCAACAGCAGGCATACGCGTCGATCCACCGACGAGCACGATGTGGTCAATGTCGGCGACCTTGACGTTCGCCTCACGGATGACGTCTTCGAACGGCTTCTTGGTGCGGTCAAGCAGGTCCTTGGTGAGGTCCTCGAACTTCGCACGCGTGATCGTTTCCGAAAGCGAGACGGGGCCCGACTCTGTCAGCGACAGGTACGGCAGGTTGATGGAAGTGCTGGTCGAGGAGGAGAGTTCCTTCTTCGCCTGCTCGGCTGCTTCCTTCAGACGCTGCAGAGCGATCTTGTCGCCGGAGACGTCGACGCCGGTGGTCTCCTTGAACTGCTTGATGAGGTGAGCAACGAGGCGCTGATCCCAGTCATCGCCGCCGAGGCGGTTGTCTCCGGAGGTGGAGCGCACCTGAATGGTGGAGAAGTCGTCGTCCTTGCCCACTTCGAGCAGCGAGACGTCGAAGGTTCCGCCACCGAGGTCGAAGACCAGGATGAGCTCGTCTTCCTTGCCCTTGTCCAGGCCATAGGCGAGGGCAGCAGCGGTGGGCTCGTTGATGATGCGCAGCACGTTGAGGCCGGCGATCTCGCCGGCTTCCTTGGTGGCCTGGCGCTCGGCGTCGTTGAAGTACGCGGGGACTGTGATGACAGCATCCGACACGGTGTCGCCGAGGTAGGACTCAGCATCACGCTTGAGCTTCATGAGGATGCGCGCGGAGATCTCCTGCGGCGTCCACTTCTTTCCGTCGACGTCGAAGCCCCAGTCGGTGCCCATGTGACGCTTCACGGATGCGACGGTGCGGTCGACGTTCGTGACAGCCTGACGCTTCGCGGTCTCGCCGACGAGAATCTCGCCGTCCTTCGTGTATGCGACGACCGATGGGGTCGTGCGGAAGCCCTCGGCATTGGCGATAACCTTCGGCTCGCCACCCTCGAGGACGCTGACGACGGAGTTCGTCGTACCCAGGTCGATTCCAACAGCACGTGCCATGCGATTCTCCTTCTGGTTGAAGTCTGTGAGTGAAGTTCTCTGGCGAATCAGTAAACCTGAGTCGCGATGACTCAACTGTACTCAGGCGAGCGGATGCTGTCAAAACAAACTTGATACGCCTCCACTCAAGTTTGGATACGGGGTTAGGCTGACCGGATGAACAGAACGCGCTCTCTTCGGGTCACAGCCATCGCAATCCTCGCTCTCACGACGCTGCCGCTCAGTGGATGCCTGTTCAGTTCCATCCCCTCTGAAGCACCAAGTGCAGAAGAACCGATCAGCACTCCTTCGCCCTCTGAAGAGGCCACCGTCGAGGAACCGGCCGACGATGAGTCCGAGGAGACGTACAGCGACGTTCCGGCAACACTCTCGTTCGCTGACGGAGCGCTGCTTTCCGACTCCACGTACATCGAGTGGGCCGACGGCCTCATGTTCGATGACGGGTGGGAGATCACCACACCCGACACCGGAAACGGCACCTGGGGCTACACCACAACGGACGGCACCTGCACGGCGTCATTCTGGCAGGGGACGCTGGACGGCCTGACACCGACCGGCGACGATTCCGCCGACACCGATGCGGTGATCGCGTTCTTCCTGGACGCCGAGGTTGCCGACGTGACGGCCGCGGCCACCAACACCGAACTCAGCTACCAGGTGGGCGGCGCAGGCGGCCTGGACGCGCGCAGCATCGGGGGCCAGCAGGATGATGATGCCCGCACGTGGAGCATGACCGCGCGCGCATTTGGCCACGTCGGCGCCGGCGTGTACACGCTGGTCGACTGCACCGGCGGAGACTTCGATGCCACCGTCGCCGAGGTCATCGCTCAGAACGCGATCGCCGCGTACTGATCCCCCTCCTCTTCCTTCACGAAAGAGAAGCCATGGCTGCACCCGATGACCACGCGCTCTGGCGCCGTGAGCGCCGTGCTTCCGTGACGGCACCTACCGGAAATCTCGCGCTCATCGAGACACGTTGGACGGGCAGCGAGCGCCCCGATGTGGATGCTGAACAGGCTGCGGCTGGCGCATCCGTCACGGTGACGCCACTCGAGCGCAAGAATCTCACGACCGGCGACGTCGAGTATGGGCTCCGCCGCTGGGATGCCGAGTCCGCTGCGATCACGGCGTTCACTGACATCGACGCCTACCCCTACGCCCCAGACTGGGTGATCGACGCGCAGTTCATTCCATCCGATACCGACCACACAATCCCCGTCGAGCACATCCGCGACAACGGCGGCACGCGAGACACGGCCATACCGGGGGACATCACATTCACCCGCGGCGGCGCTATCCATCGCCTGGCCGCCCTCGACAACGGTGACTCGCTTCTGCTGGTGTTCGGCGATTCCACGAACGGCGATCCCTCACACGGCGGCGAGACATACGGGTCCGGCCGTTTCCTCACCGTTCGTCGCGGCCCCGCCGCATTCGGCACGCCCGGTGCGGTGACCCTCGACTTCAACCGCGCCTTCGTGCCGCCCTGCGGCTTCTCCGCGCAGTACAACTGCCCGCTGCCGCCAGCACAGAACCGGTTCGCCGAGCCTATTCGCGCCGGCGAGAAGAACGTCGTGTTCCGAGAAGGATTCGACCTCTACGCGGCAACCTGAGCACGAGCGGCGGAACTCACTTGCCGCCGGGAGGACCGGCAAGGAGAAGCACGACATAGAGTGCCACCACCGCAACGGCGATGAGCGCCACGAGTACCCACGGTCGGCGCAGGAACCAGCGCATCAGCCGGTCGTACCAGGTGCGATCCTGCGGGTGATCGCTCTCTTCCAGGCGCCATTCGCCCTGTAGCCGGTCACTGCGATGCAGCCAGATCTCCGTGGGGATGGTCGCGTACGGGATAACCGCGCTGGCGATCGCCACCACGGCGACGCCGATCGACCACCTCTGGTTGAACGCGACGAGGATCGCCGTCGCGCCATAGGCGAGGAAGATGAACCCGTGGATGCCACCGCCGACAGTCACCACGATGCCTGGAGCGCCGACCGCGCGGGCAATGAGCGCAGAGATCAGGATCGTCCAGGTGATCGCCTCGGCGATCGCGAGTACACGGAACAATCGGGCAGGTGTATGGAACACGGCACTCCTTGGGGTCGCATTCCAGCCTAAGTCAGCGAGTCGATGCATCCGCCGTGACCATGGCCCCGAGCGTAGCGGTGGGTGCGGAATAACCGACCGCGACGCATCGTTGCCCACAAGCATGACGACGATTGATGCGGCCGCGCTGGAGAGAGTGCTCTCCTCCGTCGACGTCCGCCTCGGTGTCGCACGTCGAGACACACTGGGTCCCGGCTCTGTCGCCTCTCTTCCGGCCGGGTCCGTGTGGCTCGTCTTCGTTGCAGGCGGCGCTGTTCACGGACAACCTCCACTCGGCCAGGCGTGCGCGCTCGACGTCGACCGCGTTTCACGCTCGGTCGCATACTCGCCGAATGCAGCACAGGACTTGCTGGTCGAGGGTGATGCCTTCCTGACTCTCGGTCGCCAACCCGTCACGCTGCGCTCGGATGATGGCGCTTCGCTGATGATCGCCGAGCTGCAGCTGTCCGATACGGCCGCCGAGCTGCGCGATGTACTGCCCGAATTCATCACCGTCACTGACTTCGCAGGTCTCGAACCCGCGGCCGCGGCTCTCGCCCGCAACCTCGGTCCTGCAACCCCTGATGATTGGCCGTTGCGCTCCGGCGACCCGGTCATCTGCCGCCTGATGACGACGACGGTACTGCTGTCGGTCATCCGCGCCTGGGCCGAGAACGGCTGCGCGCCCGCCGGGTGGCCGTCCCGCTCAGGCGACCCGTTCTTGGATCGTGTCGTTGAAGCCATCCACGACCAGCCCGGCCGAGAGTGGACCGTGGAAGCGCTCGCGGGCATCAGTGCGATGTCGCGTTCGGTGTTCGCCGAACGATTCCACCGGGCCATCGGCCGCTCGCCCGCCAGCTACGTCACCGAGGTGCGCATGCAGTCGGCAAAGGAACTGCTGACCTCTGGTCACGCGGTCTCAGACGTCTCCCGACAGCTCGGCTATGCCTCCGACGAAGGCTTCAGCCGCGCGTTCCGCCGCGCGACGGGTGCAACCCCGTCGTCGTGGCGCGTGCGCAAGCTGGACCCGGTTCCCGCGTAGCGGCGTGAGCCTCAGCGGCCCACCCGGTTCGACGCCCCGAACAGCGCGGCACCGACGAGGAGTGCAGCCGCACCCAGTACGTAAACGAGTTCGATCCCGACGTTGTCGACGAGGAGCCCGCCGAGCCCGGCCGCGATCATGATCGCACCCTGGAATCCGACGACGACCAGGCTGCCGCCCGCCTCGAGCCGGTCGGGCATCCGGTGACCGACCCAGGTGTTCACGACGATCAGCCACGAGGCGAAGAAGAATCCCCAGACGAAGACCACAACGCCGATCGCGAGCACGGAACCAGCCAGCAGGATGGCCCCGCCGACCGCCACCGCGATGACCACTGGTGCCAGCACTGCGAAGAACGCGAAGGAGTGGTCAACGACGAGGCCGATGACGATGTTGCCGATCAGACCGCCGACGCCGAAGAGCGCGAGCAGCAGCACGATCGTGCCGGCATCGATGTCCGGCATCCGCTCCAGCGCGAGACGGATGTACGTGTAGGCGAGGAAGTGCCCGAGAATGACGAACATGTGTCCGACCAGTCCGAGACCGACCCCTGGACGGCGGAACGTGTCGATCAGGATTCGGATGCTGGAGACCTGAGCGGCGGGGACCGCCGGCAGCAGCGTCCGCAGCGCGATCGCGAGCAGGCCGGTGACGATTCCGGCGAGCGCGAACACCGCACGCCAGTCCATGATCTCGGCGAGCATCACGCCAAGAGGAACGCCCGCCACTGTGGCGAGCGACACGCCTGCGGAAGTGAACATCACGGCACGACCGAGACGTTCAGGCCCCGCGATCCTTACGGCGACCGTGATCGACATCGCCCAGAACGTGCTGATCGCCGCGCCCAGGAGGAACCGTGCGAGAAGGATGATGACCAGGTTCGGCGCGATCGCGACGATGAGGTTCGAGACGGCAGCGGCGAGCGCCATCCAGATCAGCAGTGATCGACGATCGACCCGGGGAAACACGAGGCCCACCGTCGGCGCCACGATCAGCCCGACCAGCGCCGTGACGGTGACGGTCTGCCCTGCCTGGCCGGGTGTGATGCCGAGGCCCGCGGCCATCTCTGTCAGCAGGCCGTTCGGCAGGAACTCCGCGGTGACAAGCAGAAACCCCATCATCATCAAGACGATGAGGGCGCCGTAGCGGATCCGCTCGGCAGCGGGAGCGACGGGGATGGGCGCGGTGATTGTCATGCTTCTAAGATCGCAGGCAGACGGATGCCGCGCCCGATCAGTCGTCCGCAGCATCCGACCGTTCGTCCGGAGCGGGCCGGCGCACCAGATATCGTCGAGTGTCGCTCATTCTCTCTCGAAGGCTCCCCCCACTCATGACCAAAACAAAATCAGCAGCCTCGGCGCGCCCCGAAGACGAAAAACTCGGTATCGCTCCGAGCTTCGCCTACGGGCTTCAGCATGTGCTGACGATGTACGGCGGCATCATCGCCCCTCCCCTGGTGATGGGCCAGGCCGGCGGGCTGTCACAACCCGAGATCGGGATGCTCGTCGCCTGCGCACTGTTCGTCGGCGGACTCGCCACGATCCTGCAGACTCTGGGCCTGCCGTTCTTCGGCTCCAAGCTGCCCCTGGTGCAGGGCGTCTCGTTCTCTGGCATCGCGACGATGATCGCCATCATGACCGAGGGTGGACTGCCTGCCGTCATGGGCGCAGTGATCGCATCGTCCGTGATCGGTCTGCTGCTCGCGCCTGCGTTCGCGATGATCGTGCGCTTCTTCCCACCGGTAGTCACCGGCACCGTGATCGTCTCGATCGGGCTATCACTCCTGCCAGTCGCTGCAGGTTGGGCGATGGGCGGCGATACCACCGCCGATGACTATGGCTCGGTTGCCAACCTCGGGCTTGCCGCCTTCACTCTCCTGCTGATCGTGCTGCTGACGAAGTTCGGCACGCCGACGATCTCCCGTCTCAGCATCCTCATCGCACTCGTGCTGGGCACGGTGTTCGCCGCAGTCGTCGGCGCAGCCGACTTCTCCACGGTCGCGGAGGGCCCGATCGTGGCGCTTCCGACCCCCTTCGCCTTCGGGATGCCGACGTTCAACGTCGCCGCGATCCTCTCGATGTTGATCGTCGTGCTGGTCACCTTCACCGAAACGACCGCCGATCTGCTGGCCGTCAGTGAGGTCGTCGGCACCAAGGTCGACTCGAAGCGCATCGCGGCAGGTCTGCGTGCAGACATGCTCTCCAGCGCCGTGTCGCCGATCTTCAACTCGTTCACTCAGAGCGCCTTCGCCCAGAACGTCGGACTCGTCGCGATCACCAAGGTCAAGAGCCGGTACGTCGTCGCCGCGGGCGGTGTGATCCTCGTCGTCCTCGGCATCCTGCCCGTCCTCGGACGAGTGGTCGCCGCCATCCCCACCCCGGTGCTCGGCGGTGTCGGCATCGTGCTGTTTGGCTCCGTCGCAGCCAGCGGCATCGCGACGCTCGCCAAGGTCGACTACCGCGACAGCCTGAACCTCATCATCATCGCGGTCGCGCTCGGCTTCGGACTGCTGCCGCTGGTGGTCCCGACTGTGTACGCGGCGTTCCCGGCATGGTTCTCGGTCATCTTCCAGTCGTCGATCAGCTCAACGACGATGATGGCGCTGCTGCTGAACATCTTCTTCCACCACGTCCTGAAACGTCGCCGCGCCGTCGACGCGGAGGCCGTCTCAGTTCCCGCGTTCCGGGAGATTCCGCACGAGCTTCTCGCCATCCTCAAGGAGGGCGACCACTACGTCGGCGGCGCATTGAAGGATGCCGAGGACAACGAGATCGCGGTCCGCTCAGACGACTCGCGCTGAGCCGCGCTGCGAGCCGGTCACCAAAAAGCACGTGCGCTCCGAGACGCGCATGGTTTATTGTTGAGTTCGCACCGGGAATGCCCCGGAAGGAATTTGAGCGAAAGGAGCTGTGACATGAACGCTGTCTTTGTCGCACCGCCTGCCGCCGACAACCTTCCCCTCAAGGCCTCCCGCTCCTGATCCGCGTGTGGCCTCCACTTCCGGAGCAACCACCTTGACTGATCCTTTTGCGTCCTTCGACGCAACCCTGTCCTTTTCTGACCCCCTGTCCTTTTCTGAAATCGAACCCGGCGAAGACCAGCGCTGGTCCACGTGGACAGCCATCACCCCTTCCGAACGCGGCCCCGAACCCTGGCCGACATGGGTCGTGACATCAGCCGGCGCAATCGACACCGAACTCGGCATCCTCAAGACCGGCAAAGAGGCGGACGTCTTCCTCATCGAACGCGCCGTGCCAGACAGCCAGGCCCAGCGAGTACTGCTCGCCGCCAAGCGATACCGCAGCACTGAGCACCGCACCTTCCATCGATCCGCGGTGTACACCGAAGGGCGGCGCGTGCAGAATTCGCGCGACGGCCGCGCGATGGCGAAGAAGACGGCGTTCGGGCGCGAAGTGGCAGCCGCTGAGTGGTCGTTCGCCGAGTTCAGCGCCCTCTGCCGAATGTGGGAGCTCGGAGCACCCGTGCCCTATCCCGTGCAGGTGAACGGGTCGGAGGTGCTGATGGAATTCATCGGGACGGATGCCACGGCCGCACCCCGTCTCGCCCAGGAGCGCGGCGACCGCCGCATGCTCGCCGAGTACTACGCGCAGATCGTCGAGATCATGCATACCTTCGCCCGCGCGGGTTTCGCCCATGGCGACCTGTCCGCCTACAACCTGCTCGTGCACGATGGCCAGGTGCGCGTGATCGATCTGCCGCAGATCGTCGACATCATCGCGAACCCACAGGGGCTCGATCTGCTGCACCGCGATTGTGTGAACGTCTGCGACTGGTTCGCCCGGCGCCGGGTGGAGTGCGACGCCGAGGAACTCTTCGCCGAACTGATGGCGGCGTCGTTCACGTGAGGCCTCGCGGTCATGATCGAGAGGCCGGCGACGCATAGGCCGCGCTCGGGACGGAGCGGATGCTGCGGCGCGCCGTCACCACCCGTTCACCGGACCCGGCCAGACTTCGAACATGAGCGCACCCGACAAGCCCGACTCGACGCCGCCGCAGCCGTCGGCCACCGCAAACAGCGGCGCCGTCGGCGTGATCGGTCTGGAACTGCGCGGCGAGACCCCAGCACCGAAGAAGCAGGTCTACTCGTGGGCACTGTGGGACTGGGCGACGCAGCCCTTCAACACCGTCATCCTGACGTTCATCTTCGCCGCTCTCTACCTGACCACCGATGCGTTCATGCCGCCGGAGATCGCAGCACTCGATCCCGACAGTGCGGTGTACAAGGCGGCCGAGGCTGATCTTGCATCCGGTCTGGGGCTCGGTTCGACGATCGCGGCATTCGCGATCCTGCTGTTCGCCCCCGTGCTCGGGCAGCGTGCGGATGCGGCCGGACGCCAGAAGCTCTGGCTCGGAATCGGCACCGGGGCCCTCATCCTCTGCATGTTCGGCCTGTGGTTCGTAGAGCCGACACCGGCACTGTTCTGGCTCGGCGTCGCCTTGATCTCAGCCGGCTCGGTGTTCGGCGAGATCGCCGCGGTGAACTCCAACGCCATGCTCATCGGCATCGCGAACCCTAAGACAGTGGGTAAGATCTCCGGTCTCGGCTGGGGCTTCGGCTACATCGGTGGTGTCATCGCTCTCGTCATCGTCATCGTCTTCTACGCCTTCAACTGGTTCGGAATCTCCGATGACGGAGGCCTGCCCTTCCGCCTCATCGCAGTCGGATGCGCCGTGTGGGCGATCGTCTTCAGCATCCCGATCTTCCTGAATGTGCCGGAGCCGTCACTCGGACGCCCAGAGCGCAAGGTCGGCTTCTTCCGCTCATACGTGCTGCTCACCAAGGACGTCGTCCAGCTCTACCGCTCCCCCGAGACCCGCCCGACGTTCTGGTTCCTGCTCTCCAGCGCGGTGTTCCGCGACGGGCTCGGCGGCATCTTCGCCTTCGGCGCGATCATCGCCGGTCAGGTGTTCGGCTTCGAGTTCCTGGAGCTCGCCATCTTCGGCATCGCCGCCAACCTCATCGCCGGTGTATCCACGATCCTTGCCGGCCGCTTGGACGACCGATTCGGCCCCAAGCGCATCATCCTGTTCGCGCTGGCCGCGATGGTGGTCGCCGGCCTCGCCGTTTTCTTCCTGGTGGATGCCGGAACCATCGTGTTCTGGATCGGCGGTCTGCTGCTGTGCGCGTTCGTCGGCCCCGCGCAGGCGGCATCCCGCTCATTCCTGGCACGCGTGACACCGGCCGGGCGAGAGGGTGAGATCTTCGGCCTCTACGCCACGACCGGACGCGCTGCGAGCTGGATGGCATCGGGCGCCTGGACGCTGCTCATCGTGCTCACCGGCTCAACCACATACGGCATCCTCGGCATCATGATCGTATTGCTCGCCGGATTCCTGCTGTTGCTTCCCGTCAAGGCGACGTCGGTGCGCTGAGACGGAGCCATTGGCCAGTCGTCAGTTCGGAAGCTCAGCTCTCCCAGTTGTCGGCGAGCTTCGACAGCAACCGGGCGAGCTCGCGACTCTCGTCCTCGGTAAATGACTCAAGCGCACGAGAGAGCACCTGCCGCCGCTCGCCACGCATGCCGCGGGCGATCTTGCGACCCTCATCTGTGAGCGCAATGCGCGTGCGGCGCGCGTCGTCGAGGTCGGCCTCGCGCTGTACGAGGCCACGCTGAACCCCCTGTTGCACCAGGCGCGAGGCGCGAGGCTGGTCGACACCGACGGCTTCACCGAGCGCACTGACGCTGAGTGGTTCGGATGCTACAGCGAGAGCCTCGAGCATCCGCATCCAGGCCGGCCCGCCCAGGCGTCCGCCCGGCCCGCTCGCCCACGGTGGGGGGACGATCCCGCGGGCGCCACGCGGATGCTCACCGTGCCCTGGGCCGTGTTCGCCGCCGTGACCGTGCAAGTCGCCGATGAGGTCGCCGCGCATTCCGTGCGGTCCACCGTGGCCGCGGCCATGCGGTCGCCGCCCACGCAGGCGCGACAGTGCCTGCGCGATGGACTCGGCGGGGTCGGGATTGTCAGTGCTCACGCATTTGATTTTACATGCGACTTGACATGTATCTAGTTTGCATGTCACACTACATATACATGCAAGGTTACAAGCAAAGGACTTCTTCCATGAACAGCATCAACACTGATGAGAACAACAACACTGCAAACAGTCGCCCATTCGGATTCTGGCTCAAGGCCGTCGATCGCCTGATGGCGGCCGAGTTCGCCTCCGCCTTCGACTCCGAGGGCATCACGCGCCGCGAGTGGCGCCTCCTGAACGTCATCGACGGCACCGCTCCGAGTGGCCACCCGAAAAGCGACCGCCCGTCGCAGCCACGTAAGTTGCCCGCCCACAAACTGGCGCGACTGATCGAGCTCGGCTGGGTGACGGATGCCGATGGCACCTGGACCCTGACCGACGAAGGCCGCACGGCCAAGGAGCGCCTCGGCAGCGTCGTCGAAGGCATCCGCGCGAAGGTCACCGATGCGGTTCCCGCTGAAGACCTCGCCACCACCATCGCCACGCTCGAGCAGCTTGCTCGCGCGTTCGGATGGGATGAGGAGACGCCGCTCCCCCGTGGGCGCGGACATCGTGGGTTCGGGCACCGACACGGGTTCGGACGCCACGGCCACGGCCACAGCCACAGCCACGACCACAGCCACGAGGGTTGCCGCCATGGCGAACGCGGCTTCGTGCATGACACCAACCACGAGAACCACAGGCCTCACCCTCACGGCGGGCCTCACGATCACCGCGGCCACGCCCGCGCCCGTTTTGCGCACTTCGCGCAGGGCGCCTACGAGCGGGGCTTCGACTCCGGCTTCAGTCGTGGTCGCGACGACCGCTGACCTGCACCTCGCAGGCTGTATGAACAACGTCGGTTATGAGCGCTCATAACCGACGTTTTCCATACCCCCGCGGTAGAGGGGCAGGCAGGCCGAGGCCTCCGCCGCGGATGTCAGCCTTGCGTCGCCAGGAACACCATGAGGCCGATGGCGCCGACGATCAGCACCGTGAGACCACCGTAGATCGCGATCGTCCAGCCGCGGTAGCTTTGCCCGGCTGTTCCGCCAGCGGCCGGACTGACGTAATTCCGCGTCGCTTCATCGCGAGCCGTTGCGGCGCGTGATGCCGCCGCACGTGACTCAGCTTTCTGTGCAGCGGTCGGCGGCATAACCTCCTGCTTGTGGGCGGATGCCGAGGTCCAGGTGTCGTCGGGCGCCCAAGTGCTGCGTTTGCGGAGCGCAGGAGCGTCCGCTGTGTCAGTTCCGGTGTTCTCGGATGGCGCCGGCGGAACGACCGGCGCGGCACTGGGAGGGGGCGGCGCCCCGAATTTTGGCGGTGGCGGCACTTCGAAACCGTCGATGGCCGCTTCTGCGTCCGGGACGTCGACCGTCTCCGGTGCGGGGACGTCGAATGGCTCCACCCCCGCTGCCAGGGGCGAGGCGGGCGCGATCGGTGCGCCGGCGGGCTGCTCAGTCGTGGCATCCTCGCCGGGACCTTGCGGATTCTCCGTGTTTTCGATGCTCACGCTCTTGATACTACGTGTGCGCCCGCTCTCGGAGTCGGGTTGACGTCGGGCGATCAGCCGCCGAGTGATCCGACGTCGGTTGTGCCGACATTCGTGCGGTGGAAGTTCTGGAACGAGCGGGAGGCCGTCGGCCCGCGCTGGCCCTGATAACGGTTGCCGTAGGGCCCGGAGCCGTACGGATTCTCAGAGGGCGAGGAGAGTCGGAAGAAGCAGAGCTGACCGATCTTCATCCCTGGCCAGAGCTTGATCGGCAGGGTGGCGACGTTCGCGAGCTCCAGGGTGACATGACCGGTGAAGCCCGGGTCGATGAAGCCCGCGGTGGAGTGCGTGATGAGGCCGAGACGCCCGAGCGACGACTTGCCTTCCAGACGAGCGGCGATGTCGTCGGCAAGGCTGACCTGCTCGAAAGTGGCGCCCAGCGCGAACTCGCCGGGGTGCAGAATGAACGGCTCATCCGGCTTCACCTCGATCAGCCTGGTGAGCTCGGGCTGATCCTCGGCAGGATCGATGAAGGGGTACTTGTGGTTGTCGAACAGGCGGAAGTACCTGTCCAGGCGCACGTCGATGCTCGACGGCTGGATCATCTCCGGCTCGTGCGGAGACAGGCCGATCCGGCCGGCGGCGAGTTCTGCTTTGATGTCGCGGTCGCTGAGAAGCACGGCACCAGCCTACGGCCAGATCGCGCCGATCCCGTTGCCGAGGGCATTGGCACCGAGGATGAAGAGCAGCACAGCCATGATGGTGTGGTTCTCGCGGGTCAGCCAGGTGTGCAGCGCAGCCAGCGGTGTGTGCATACGGTCGGAGGCGATGAGATACGCGGCCACCGGGATGATGACTGTGGACGAAGCCATCAGCACGAATACGGCCATGGCGAGCATGAGCCCCTCAAGGCTCAGATCGGCAGCCCCCAGGTCGACGCCGACACTCGCGCCGAGTATCACGTTCTTTGGGTTCGCTGCGGAGAGGATCAGTCCAAACTTCAGACCGTCACCGAATCCGAAGGTGTCGATCTTCTGCATCCATGCTGGCAGCTCAGGCTTCTCATCGCCGTGCGGGCGCTTGCGCCACTGCTTGACCGCCAGCCAGATCAGCAGCCCGCCCAGGACCAGCTTGATCGCGCCTTCCCAGGAATTCCGCGCGTGATGCTGATGGGTGGGCAGGATCGACGCGAGGGCGGTGAGCGCCACGATCACCGCAAGGGTGCCGACCACCCAGCCGAGCAAGAAGCCCAGGCTGCTCAAGCGGGCACGAGGACTCAAAAGCGTGAGGATCACGACGATGATCGGCACCGGGCTGATCGCGATGCCGACGGCGAACGGGAGCATCTCCCCGATGATGGCGCCCATCAGCCGTGCCTCCGCGGTGCGTGTTCAAAGATGAGGTTCGTCGTGGTTCCGGCGACTTCTTCGCGCACGCTGATGGTGTCGGCGACGAGTTCGCGCAGCGCCTGGGCGTCACGAACGGCGACGTGCACCAGGAAGTCGCGGTCACCGGCGAGGAAGTACACCCGCCGCGTCGCGGGGAGCGACTCGAGATAGTACTGGAAGCGGTGGAGATTGCCGCGGGCGTGGGCTTGGAGCCGGATCGCGATGAGTGCCTCCAAGTGCAGGCCGACGGCTTCGGGATCGATCTCGGCACGGAAACCGATGATCGCGCCGGCGCTTGTCAGGGCGCGCATCCGCTTGTGGCAGGTCGATTCGGCGACGCCAACGCGAGCGGCCAGTTCGGTGTTCGAAACTCGTCCGTCGCGCTCGATCTCGATAAGGATGGCGCGGTCGATGTCGTCGAGGTCTGCGAACCGCGAAGAATCCTTCTCAGACATGACTGATTCCCTTCTCGTCGCGAGGATCCTATTCGCGTTTGGTGCAGTTGGCGAGGATTCTTTCAATCTCAACCGGATGACGGGGCAGATCTGCCATCCTGGACATATCTGTCGTATCTCGACTTCTGTCGCATCTCGGGAGGTTTGCAATGGCGCACTCGATCGTCATCGGAGCTGGCATGGTCGGACTCGCGACCGCTTGGCATCTGCAGGAGCATGGTGTCGAGGTCACAGTCCTCGACCGCACCGGCGTCGCCGCTGGTTCATCCTGGGGAAATGCCGGCTGGCTCACGCCCGGTAAGGCGATTCCGCTGGCTGATCCAAGCCTGTGGACGTATGGACCGAAGGCGCTGCTGGATCCGGATGCCGCACTGCACGTGCCGTTCCGAGTGGATGCCGCGCTCTGGGGGTTTCTCGGACGCTTCGCCGCGCACGGCACGCACCGCGCGTGGGATCGCACGATGGCGGCGCTCACTCCGATCGACAAGCTGGCTCTGTCCGCCTTCGATGAACTCACAGACGGCGGTGTCGACTCGTGGACTCGGGAGGGCCCGTTCGTCATCGGGTTCACGGAAGAGCGGCATGCGAAGGGGTTCCTCGGAGAGATCGCCGGAGTGGTCCGGCACGGACAGGACGCGCCGTTGGAGAGACTGGAGAATCCGCGCGAACTTGCTCCGATGCTTTCGGATGCGGTGAAGGTCGCGTATCGGCTCGACAAGCAACGGTTCCTGGAGCCGGCGCCGTTCGTGCAGGCGTTGGCGGATGCCGTCGTCGCGCGCGGAGCGGTGCTACGCACCGATGCCGAGGTGGCACGCGTGGACGGTGGGGTTGCTGGTTCTGCTGGTTCTGCTGCGAGTGTGGTTCTCGCATCCGGTGAGCGGCTCTCTGCCGATTCTGTCGTGGTGGCGACCGGGGCGTGGATGCCGAAACTCGCGCGCTCGCTGGGAGTCAGGGTCCCTGTTCAAGCGGGGCGCGGCTACTCATTCACCGTCGACACCGACGAGCCGGCGACGCATCCGGTATATCTGCCGGCGCAGCGGATCGCCTGCACGCCGTATCAGGGCAGGTTCCGGATCGCGGGGACCATGGAGTTCCGTGGTCCGGACGAGCCACTTCAGGCCCGCCGCATCCAGGCGATCATCAATCAGACACGCACTCTGATGCAGGGCGTGGATCTCGACAACCGGCACGACGAGTGGGTGGGTTCGCGGCCCGTGACTCCTGACGGCCTGCCGATCGTCGGCGCCACGCGCGCACCGGGCGTGTACGTCGCCGGCGGCCACGGAATGTGGGGCATCGTGCTCGGCCCTGTCACGGGCAAGCTGCTCGCCGAGCAGATCGTCACCGGGAAGGTACATCCGGCGATCGAGCCGTTCAACCCGCTGCGGTAGCGTCTTGCGGCGGAGCTGACCTCGCTTTTATTGTTATGCTGGCGGGGCGCCGCAAGGCCGCGGGACTGTAGTTCAATGGTAGAACTTCTGCTTCCCAAGCAGATAGCGCGGGTTCGATTCCCGTCAGTCCCTCCATCAATCGCGAAGCCAGATGCTCGCCCACGTCCGGTCAACAACCGCCCGCTGGGATGAAAGTCAGCAATTGGGGACCTAGGTCTCTAATACCGCAATCGTTCTCACGAGATAATTCTTCTGCATACTGCTCGGGTTCACCCCGGACATCAGCGCGCTACCCGAACTTCCCCACTCACCGCCCTCGACCTGGGAATCATCGTCGTTCCCGGAATGTGCAGCTCCATGCGCCCTTCGCAGTCTTCGTTCGCGCCTCACCGTCGCTCCCGCATGGCCGGAGTCGCGACGACGCTGGCACTCATCGCCGGGTCGCTGCTCATGCCACTCTCGGCATCCGCGGCTGCGCCGATCGTGATCGACGACTTCAACGGCAACCGCATCGCGGCGCCGACCGTCACGGTTGAAAACACCGGAACGAGCACCACACCCACTGTCAGCGACCCCGTGAAGCGTATTGAGCTCTACGGTGACGGCAACAGCAGGACCTCAGCTTCGCTGCAATACAGCTTCGCGGAGACAGATCTCACGTCGGCTGGAACCAACACGCAGTTCATGGTTGGCCTCGAGAGCGTGACCCGGGGTCCGGACGTGACCGCCGGCCCCTTAGCGGTCTCCGCGGAGATCACCCTGACCGACGCTTCGGGCAACACCGGACGTTACGGAGCGAGCTTCCCGAACGTCACAGACTTCGATCTCGTGTTGAATTTCTACTGCACCCCCGAAACTCCGTCGTGCTTCACCCCGAGCGTCGACTTCACTCGGATCACCGATGTCACACTGACGTTCTACTATCCCCGCAACTATGACCCCGGTCACTCCACCGTCGTCGTTCTTGATGAGCTGCGCACCACCCCGACTGGTGGCGCGCAGCCACTTGCCCCATCTGCAATCGTCACGCACACTGCGCCGGCAGCCACCAATGGGATCGTCTGGGTCGATGAGCCGACAATGCTCACGTTCACCACGAGCTTCATGTCCAACGGGGCTCTGGCCGCGCTTGCAGACAACCCCACTGTCGCTGACGTCACGGTCAGCGGCAGCGGCCTGCAGGCCTCGGTCGAGTCTCTTGCGGGAACGAACCCCTACACCGTGAGCGTCCTGGTTGAATCTGGCTCGGGCACACTCACTCCGACAGTTCACGCAGGTGCCGTCACAGATACCTGGGGCCAGCCCAGCCTTGCGGGCTCCACGACTGTGACAGTTCAGCAGGGAACCGCTCCCGGTGCGGTCACGCCCGCCGCGCTATCGGCGTTTGCGGATGCGCCTTTTTCCGCCCAGCTCAGTGCGACGGGTACCCCCACGCCGAGCTTCGCTTCGACCGACCTCCCTGCCGGCTTCTCTCTCAGTAGCAGCGGCGTGCTGTCCGGAGCCCCAGCAGCGACCGGCACCTTCGACATCCCTGTACGCGCTGAGAATCCGCTCGGACACACCGATCAGATCGTCACCCTCACTGTCGAGTCCCTCGCGTTCACCAGCCCTGCAGCGGCAACCTTTTCCACAACAGCCATTGGAAGCTTCGACGTCACCTGGACCTCAACCAGCCCTGCAAACCTCAGCGGTCTGGATGACCTGCCGCCAGGCCTCACCGCCACCTCTGACCCGGACGAGAACCGCCTCACCATCGCCGGCACCCCCGACAACGGCGGCAGCTGGACACTCCCACTCGTTCTGACCCTCGCATCCGGCAACACAGTGACGCAGGATCTCGTCATCGACGTGACCGAGGCTCCGCGCTTCACCAGCGGCTCGACTTTCACCGCTGCCGTCGACGTCCCCTTCACTGCCCAGATCACGACGGACGGGTGGCCAGCGCCAGCGCTCACCGTCGTGGCGGAAGACCTTCCTGAAGGACTGACTTTCGTTGACAACCTCGATGGAACCGCGACGCTGAGTGGCACTCCGACGGGCTGGGGAGGAGTCTCCACGCTCGAAGTCAAAGCGACCACCGGCACCGAGACGGCCACGCAACAGCTCAGCATCGAGGTGCACTCCATCCCGGCTGTCGGCGCTCCCCTCGACCTTCGAGCTGAGGTTGGTGCCACAGCGTCCACGCGCATCACCGTGCTCGCATTCCCCACTGCGACCCTCACTCCGAGTGCGTTGCCGGATTGGATCACGCTCACCCGCAACTCGGCGACCGAATGGACGCTCACCGCCGCGCCGACGGTACAGGAACAGCCCGTGACCGTGCATCTGACCGCAAGCAATGCCAACGGCGTGACGCCGAGAGACGTCTACGTCTCAACATTCGCCAAGCCGTCGATCTCAGGTCCCACATCGCTCATCTTCGCCCAGGGACAACCAGTGCCCGCAGACGTGGTCTTCACTCTGTCCGGCGAACCAGCCCCCCTCGCAGAGGGAGGCGCGCTTCCCCCCGGTCTCAATTGGACGGCCACCGACGGCAGCCTGACGATCGCCGGGACACCAACCGAGGTTGGCACCTTCACCGCGACGCTCACGGCCACAAGTGCAGATGGCACCGCCACGCACAACATCACCATCACGGTCGACGAGCTCCCCACGATCGCTAACATCCCCACCTCCGTCTTCCCACTGGGCACGCCGATCGACGTGAGGGTGGATGCTACGGGAAGCCCGGCGCCCACCATCACCGCGACCGACCTCCCGGACGGGCTCAGCCTCGTCGACACCGACGACGGCGTGAGGATCACTGGCACCCCGACCCATTCTGGACAGTCAACGGTCACCCTCACCGCGACGAACCGGTCAGGATCCGCGACGACAACGTGGACGATCGAAGCGGGAGAAGGCCCCGCCTTCACCTCCGCCGACGTGGCGACGTTCGAATTAGACGTCGCAACGTCGTTTGTTGTCACAACCAGCGGGTACCCCACACCATCACTGACCCTTGGCGACGTACTTCCGACCGGGCTGTCATTCACCGACAACGGTGACGGCACGGCGACGATCGCCGGTACCCCCACCGAAGCGGGAGACCAGACGGTTCGCGTTACCGCCACCAACTCTTACGGCAGCGTTGATCAAGCTCTCGCCCTCACCACGTGGGAGGCTCCGACGGTCACCTCTGCACCGACTGCGTCCTTCCAGGTTGGCGTCGAGGGAGTGTTCCAGGTCACCTCCTCCGGATCCCCGACGCCGTCCCTGACTCTTAGCGGCGCACTCCCCTCCGGGCTGTCATTCTCCGACAACGGCGACGGAACCGCGTCGATCTCCGGGACTCCGGCCGTTCAGTCTGCGGGAACGTTCCCCCTGACCATCACCGCAATAGTCGCTCCCGGCGCCGCCCCGGTGCCGCTTCTCGCCCTCGCATTGGCCGTGGGCGAGGTCAGCGCCGTGACGCAGGATCTCACGTTGACGATCGCTCCGGCGGATGCGGTTGACCCCGTGGATCCGGTTGATCCCGTGGACCCCGTGGACCCCGTGGATCCCGTGGATCCCGTGGATCCGGTTGATCCGGTAGACCCTGTGGATCCCGTCGACCCAGTCGATCCCGTCGACCCTGTGGATCCCGTGGACCCAGTCGATCCCGTAGATCCCGTAGATCCCGTAGATCCCGTAGATCCCGTAGATCCCGTAGATCCAGTCGACCCGGTGGACCCCGTGGCACCCATCGATCCTGTGAGCCCGGTCGACCCGACAACGCCGAGCGACCCCGGATCGACCCCAGTCGATACAGCACCCGCGACTGGCAACATCGCATCCCCTGCCTCTGGTCTTGCTGCAACAGGAGCCGATTCGACCAGCATCCTCGCGCTTGGCGCCTTGCTGATGGCTACCGGGCTGTTCGTGCGGATGCGAGCGCGGAAGTGGACACGGCTCCCTCAGACGAGCTGACGGCGCGAGCCGGAGGTAGGCGACTTCGCCCTTGGTATCCGCTAGAAGAGCGGATGCCAGATCGCGGCTGAGACCCGCTTTCACGACGATCCGCTGCAGCACCATGTCCGAGAGGTTGTCGGCCATGGGATACGCCGGAACGAGCCACCCCTTCATCCGCAGTCGATCCGCGAGGTAGCGTGACGGCACTCCTCTACAAGGCACCCAGCACGCGGAGCGCCCCCACCAGCAGGATGCCACCGGCTGTGATCAGCTGGAGGTACGCGATGATGAGCCCGAGGATCGCAACCCAGCGGATGCGCCCAGGGCGCGCGGACGCGCGATGGCCGATGATGACCGCCGCGACACCCACCAGCACCGCCAGCAGTCCGCCGAACACGACTGGTCCGAAGATGAAGAACAGCAAAGCAAACACACCAGCAGCCAACGAGATCAGATGGTGCGCACGGTTGCTCGTGACGCTCGTTGATTCACTCATATTCGCCCCCTCCGATCCCCCTCCGATCCCCATCCGGGACACTACAGCCACCCCTTCTTCCTGAACACGACATACAGCCCGAACCCCATCGCCAGCATCGCGCCGATGGCGAGCGGATACCCGAAGGTCCAGTGAAGCTCCGGCATCACCTCGAAGTTCATCCCGTAAATCGTGCCGACGAGGGTGGGGGCGAAGAGGATCGCCGCCCATCCGGAGATCTTCTTGACCTCTTCGTTCTGACGGATACTGAGCTCCGTCATCCGTCGCATCTCCTCGTTCTGACGGCGAGCGACGATCGTCGATTCGACGGTCAGTGCGTTATCGAGGACCGTGCGGAACGTCGCAGCCCTGTCGGAGATCCGTAGCGCGTGATCGAGCACGTCTCGCAGATACCGTTGCAGCTCGACATCCACCTCGTACTTCTCAGAACCGCGCAGCAGCGCCTCGATCATCCCTGCCAACGGCTGCGTCGCGCGCTGGAAATCGATCACCTCGCGGGCGAGTTTGTAGATGCGCTCTGTGGCATCGGCATCCTCGACGAACAACTGGCTCTCGATCTCGTCAATGTCGTTCTCAAGACCGGCAAGCACGGGCGCATACTTGTCGACGACCTCGTCGACAATGGCGTAGAGCACCGCCTCCGGCCCCCGCGCCAGCAGCGCGGAGTCGTGTTCAAGCCGAGTGCGCACTCGCGCCAGGTCGGGCGATTCGGCGTGCCGGATCGTCACTACGAAGTCGGGCCCGACAACGATGTGCACCTCGCCGAACTCGACTTCTTCCTCGGCATCGAGATATCGAGCCGGACGCAGCACCAGGAACAGCACGTCTCCGTAGCGCTCCAGCTTCGGTCGCTGATGCCCAGACAGCGCATCCTCAACGAGGAGGTCGTGCAGTCCCAGCTCGTCCGCGACCTCGCGCACCTCCTGTGCATCCGGCCGGTATAGCCCGATCCAGGCCATGCCCCCACGCTCGCGCATGAGCTCGAACGTCTCGTTCAGACTCGTCGAGTTCTCGGTGCGGATGCCATCCACATAGATGCCGTTGTCGATGATCGCCATCATTCCCCTTCCCACCGCGGATGCCCGCCTTCATACGGATCCGACTCTAGGTCATGGTCCCGCGGTGCCACCTACATCCGCCCAATCCGGCACCAAAGGAGGACGTGCCAGAACCCACTTCGCCCGTAGCGTCGAAGACATGATCACAGCAGAAGGCCTCACGAAGAGGTTCGGAGACAAGACAGCCGTCCAGGACGTGTCCTTCACGGTCAAACCCGGAACCGTCACGGGCTTCCTCGGCCCGAACGGTGCCGGCAAATCCACCACGATGCGCATGGTCGTTGGCCTTGACCGTCCCACCTCGGGCCGAGCGACCGTCAACGGGCAGGAATACCGCAAGCTGCGCGCACCCCTCACCGAGGTCGGCGTGCTGCTCGACGCGAAAGCCGTCCACACGGGTCGCACCGCGCGAAACCATCTGCGTGCGATGGCCGCCACTCACGGCATTCCGCTGTCGCGCGTTGACGAGGTCATCGACCTCGCCGGCATCGGCTCCGTCTCACGAAAGCGCGCCGGCAAGTTCTCGCTCGGCATGGGACAACGCCTCGGCATCGCCTCGGCACTGCTCGGAGACCCACACACGCTGATCCTCGACGAGCCGGTGAACGGCCTCGACCCTGAGGGCGTGCGCTGGGTGCGCCAATTCGTCCGCCACGCGGCATCCGAGGGTCGCACGGTGCTGCTGTCCAGTCACCTGATGAGCGAGATGGCGCAGACCGCCGATCACGTGATCGTCATGGGCCGCGGGCAGGTACTCGCGGATGCTCCACTCGAAGAGCTCGTTCGGGCGTGGACAAGGAACACCGTCCTGGTGCGGAGCCCTCGTACCTCTGACCTCGCCGCCGCGGTGGCCGGTCCCGACATCGAGATCGTCAGCACGAGCCCCGAGACGATCGAGATCGTCGGGCTGCCGGCATCCCGTATCGGAGACATCGCCGCAGACCGCGGCATCCCCATCCACGAGCTGACTCCGGCCACCGGTTCTCTCGAGGATGCCTATCTCGCACTCACCGGTGAATCGGTCGAGTACCGCTCGAAGGAGATCTCATGACCACCGTGGCTCCCGCCGCTCCGGCGCCGCTGCGCACGCAGAGTGCGTCGCCGTACCGCCTCACGTTCTTCCGGACTGTGCACAGCGAATGGATCAAGCTGTCCACGCTCCGCTCGACCTGGTGGTCGATCGGCCTCGTCGCCCTGCTGACGATCGGCATCGCCGTCCTCGTTGCACTCGCCATGGACGTGCCGGGATTCGAGCCCATCCAGGCCGTGGTCTCGCCCATCCAGTTCACGATGCTGCTCGCGGGCATCCTCGGGGTCATCGCGGTCACAGGCGAATACTCGACCGGGATGATGCGCTCCACGCTGGCTGCCGATCCAGTCCGCGGATCGGTCCTCGCTGCGAAGGCGATCGTCGTCGCAGTATTCATGTTCGTCGCCTCGTTCGTGATCTCCCTCGTCGCTGCGATCGCGGTCACACCGATCTTCGCCGGCAGGGACATGCCGTTCGCCTGGGATGACCCGGCCAAATCGATCCTGCCGATCCTCGCCTCATCGATCTCGATGGCGGTCTTCGCCCTGATCGGCGTCGCGTTCGGCTTCCTCATCCGCTCCGGCGCCGGCGCGATCGCCGCGACCGTCGGACTCCTGTTCGTCCTCCCGATCGTGGGAAGCATCTTCGCAATGCCAGGAGAGGAGTGGCAGTGGATCGGTGACGTCATCGGACACCTGCCGATGGCCGCAGCGCAGAGCGCGATCCTGCCGCAGGATGACTGGGGCCTGCCCCTCGTCGAGGCCTACCTGACGCTGGCCGCATGGGTCACCGCGGGGATGCTGTCCGCCTGGGCGGTACTGCGCACTCGCGACGCGTAAAGTCGAGGCCGTGATGAATTCGCGCAGCCGCAGCACCGCCGTCCGTGAGGACGACGAGCTGCGGCTGCCGCGTCCGCCCGGCATCATCCGGCGCTTCTGGGCGCGGCATCCGATCGCAGCCGATGTCATCATCGCCGTCATCTGCCTCCTCCTCGGGATCGCGCCGGCAACTTTCTTCACCTCATACGAAACGACACCCGGCGGCGGGATCAGGGTCATCGACCCTCCACCAGTGATCACCAATGTCATCCTCGTGGTTCTGGTCGTGATCGCCTGCGCCCTGCTGTTGCGCCGCAGGCAGTGGCCAGTGGTGACCTTCGCCGCCTCGTACGCGGTAGCTGTCGCGTATCTGTTCCTGCTCGAGCCCGCAGGCGGCCCGCTTCTCGTCGTCACGAGTTACACGCTCGCGGTCTATCGCTCGACTCGTGCCGCATGGACGGGGCTGGGGATCGGCATCGGAACGCTGACGCTCATCTCATTCATCCTCGAGCGCGCCGGAGCCATCACGCTCCAGGATGCGCTGAACGGTGTCCTCGGCCAACTCACGCTCGCGCTGATTGGAACACTGATCGGCATCAACGTCGGCGGCCGCAAGCGCTATATCGAGGCGGTCATCGACCGCTCCCGGCAGCTGCTTACCGAACGCGATCAGCAAGCGCAGATCGCAGCCGCGAGCGAGCGTGCGCGCATCGCCCGCGAAATGCACGACATCGTCTCCCATTCGCTCACCGTGATTGTCGCCCTCTCTGAGGGCGCCGCGGCGACCGCCGATCAGGACAGAGCTCGGGATGCCGCGACGGCCGCCGCGGCGACCGCGCGTGGCGCCCTCACCGAGATGCGGTCGATGCTCGGCGTCCTCCGCGATGCAGACTCTGACCTCCCGCTGGCTCCGTCCGCGCCGGTGCAACCGCACGTCACCGTCGCGACCGCACAGAATGCCGGCTATCCGGTCACGCTCACGACCACCGGAGAGGCGAACGTGACGCCGGCGGTGAGCTTCGCGATCGGCAGGATCGTGCAGGAGGGGCTCACCAACGCCATGCGGCATGCCCCGCACGCGTCAAAGATCGAGGTGCGCATCGACTACTCAGCGGATCCGATCGTGGTCGAGATCTATAACGATGGGGCCTCGGGCCCCATCGGCACGACCGGGTTCGGGCTGCGCGGACTGAGCGAGCGCGCGGCTCACGTGAACGGCACACTGCAGTCGGTACCCGCAAGCGATGGCCGATGGATGCTTCGTGCGGAGTTGCCTGCGGCATCCGACTCTCCCCCTTCTCCTGCAATTGAGGATGCCCCATGACCGAGCCCATTCGAATACTCCTCGTCGATGACCAGGAGCTCATCCGGGTCGGCTTCCGCCTGGTGCTCGAGGCGGAAGCCGACATGGTCGTGGTCGGTGAGGCGAGTGACGGCGAGGAGGCGATCCGGCGGGCGACGGAGTTCACACCGGACGTCGTGCTGATGGACATCCGGATGCCGGGGCTCGACGGGATCGCCGCGACGGAGGCAATCGTGCAGGCGCTGCCGGATACCCGGGTGCTGGTGCTGACCACGTTCGACCTTGACGAGTACGCGTTCGGTGCGATCCGTGCGGGCGCGAGCGGATTCCTCCTCAAGGACGCGCAGCGGCATGAGCTGACCTCAGCAGTGCGGGCCGTGCATCGTGGCGATGCGGCGCTCGCGCCGCGTGTCACCCGCCGGCTGCTCGAGCACCTCGGGCCTCATCTGGCTCCCGCGAGCGACGAGCCCGATCCCACCGCGTCACTCACCGAGCGCGAGCGCGATGTTTTCCTCGCGATCGCCCGCGGCCACACCAACGCAGAGATCGCGCAGAGCCTGTTCCTGAGCGAGTCGACTGTCAAGACGCATGTCGGGCGCGTGCTGATGAAGCTCGAGGCCAGGGACCGCGTGCACGCCGTGATCCTCGCGCATCGGCATGGGATGGTGTGAGGGGCCGCCGTGTGGGCGAGCGGCTTCTTCGGAGATGTGCGGGATCCTCGGACGTTCTAACCGCATTCGTCCGAAGCAGGCGCACAACTCCGAGCGAGGCGTACGGTGCACCGCCATGGCCAGCCGTCGGCGCAGTGCGGTATGCTCCCGGGTATTGTCAACAATTTTGCTGACGACGACGGGGTCGCTGCGAGATGCACGAAGAGAGTGCTGCGGCATCCGTAGTGCACAATCGAGGAGTCCCGTCACTCGAGAGGAAGACGTCCAGTGCCCGACAATTCTGACGTCCGCAGCAAGCTGCGTGAAGCCGTTCTGCGCGGATCCTACGCGCCGCGCCAGCGCCTGATCGAAGCCGATCTCGCCGAGGAATATGGCGCGAGCCGCTTCACACTGCGCAATGCACTCATCCAACTCGAGGCGGAAGGGCTCGTCGAACTGACGCCGAACCGTGGGGCGCGCGTGCGCGAGATCACCCCCGAAGAGGCTGTCGAGATCACCGAGATCCGGCAGTCCGTCGAGGGCCTGGTCGCCGCTCGAGCGGCCGAGCGGGTTACCGATCCGCAGATCGTCATCCTCCGTCAAATCGGCGAGGAGATGCGCGAAGCCATCGCGCATCACGAGCTGATGCGCTACTCGGAACTGAACGTCACGCTGCACGGTACGATCCGTGACATCGCCAAGCACAGCACGGCCACCCGCGTGCTCGAGCAGCTCAACGGCCAGATGGTGCACCACCAGTTCCGCCTCTTCCTTGTGCCCGGACGGCCGAGCACGTCGTTCCCAGAGCACCTCGCGATCATCGAGGGCGTGTGCACGCGCGATCCACTCAAGGCGCGCGCCGCCATGGAGAAGCACGTCGGCAGCGTGATCACCACGCTGACCGAATTCGCGAAGACCACGGCCGTCCGCTGACCTGGTTGCCGTCGGTTGTCGCGGATTGTTATCAATCTCGCAAACATAATTGACAACGGTATGTGACGACGCGTACGGTCAGGGCATCGGGTGACGCAGCAGTCGCCCATTACCCAAACCCTGACACGACGGAGTGACATGAAAAAGGCAGGCTTTTTCGCCCTCGCGGCGATCACCGCTCTGGTTTTGACCGGATGCACCGACTCGGATGCCCCCACCACCGGCGCTGGCACCGACGGCGACTCGGGTAGCACCGCAGAGCTGACCCCCGTCAAGGTCGGCGTGATCCCGATCGCCGACACCGCAGCCATCTACCTCGGAGATGCCCAGGGCTTCTTCGAAGATGAGGGCCTCGACCTCACCATCGAGACCGCCACCGGCGGTGCAGCCATCGTGCCGGCCGTCGTCTCCGGCGACTACCAGTTCGGCTTCAGCAACACGCTGTCGCTGATGGTCGCCGCCGACCAGGGCCTCGACATCAAGATGGTCTCCTCCGCTGTCTCCACCACTGGCGACACCACGAAGGACATGGGCGCGGTCATCACCAAGGCCGACTCCGGCATCTCCTCACCCGCGGATCTCGCCGGCAAGACCGTCTCCAGCAACAGCGTCGGAAACATCAACGACACTGTGGTTCGCGATGGCGTTGACGAAGCGGGCGCGGACTCCTCGACGATCAGCTTCGTCGAAGTGCCCTTCCCCGACGCGATCGCCGCGGTCGAGAACGACCAGGTTGACGCAGCATTCGTCGTTGAGCCCTTCGTCACCTCCGCAATCGAGGCCGGGCTGAACGTCGTCACTTACGCGTACGCGGATTTCGACCCGAATCTCGATATCGCGGCTTACTTCGCTCTGAGCGACGTCGACCCTGACCTGCTGACGAAGTTCCAGTCGGCTATGCAGAAGTCGCTCGAGTACGCCGATGCGAACCCGGATGCCGTCCGCGAGATCATGGCCACCTACACGAAGACTCCTCCCGAGGTGTTGGCAACGATCACGCTGCCGAAGTACCCGACCGAGATGGATCGCGCGTCGATCGAGAAGCTCGCTGCGGCGGCTCAGAAGTACGGCGTCCTGTCGGCCGAGCCGGACTTCGATAACCTTCTGCCGTGACAGCCGTCATCAACACTCTGAGCGAGGTGCGGCGGCTACGTCGCCGCACCTCCTCGGGGGCTGGCGCCTGGCTGGGTGCAGTTGGCGTGGTCGCATTCCTGGCCATCTGGGAAATCGTCTCGCGACTGGGCCTGGTCGACCCCCGCTTCGTGCCACCGGCCAGTGAGGTGCTCGTCCGCTTCGGCGAGTACGTCATCGACATGGCCTTTTGGCGCGATGTCGGCTCCACCATGCTCAGCTGGTCGCTGGGCCTGGTGATCTCCGTTGTCGCGGCGACCGTGATCGGATTCCTCATCGGATCGAGCCGATTCCTCGAGCGCCTTACGCACTCGACGATCGAGTTCCTCCGCCCGGTTCCGTCCGTGGCGCTCATCCCGTTGGCTGTGCTGCTGTTCGGTACGAAGATCCAAGCAGGACTCCTGCTCATCGTCTACGCGGCGTTCTGGCAGGTCCTGCTGCAGGTCATCTACGGCGCGAAGGATGTCGACCCGGTCGCGGATGCCACGGCAAGAAGCTACGGCCTCACCCGTTTCCAGCGCATCCGTCACGTCATGTGGCCGACGGCCCTGCCGTACCTCATGACGGGCATCCGCCTGGCTGCCGCTGTCGCCCTGATCCTCGCAATCACCGCCGAGCTCATCATCGGAACTCCGGGGTTGGGCAAGCAAATCGCCGAGACTCGTGAAGGCGGCGACATCACTGGCATGTATGCCCTGATCCTCGCCACCGGACTCATCGGCGTCGCAATCAACCTGGTTGTTCGGTTCGTCGAACGACGCGTGCTCGCATGGCACACCTCAGTGCGAACGGAGGCACTCGGATGAAGTTCCTCAAGGCTGTCTTCTTCCTACTCGCGCTGCCGATCGTCCTGGTGCTGTGGTGGTGGATCTCCACGATCGTCAACCCCAGCTTCTTCGTGCCGACACCCGGCGAGCTGGTCACGACGTTCTTCGACACCTGGTTCGGTGAACGCTTCACCAAGGACGTGCTTCCCAGCATCGGCCGCCTGTTCCTCGGAATCGCCGGATCGATTGTGATCGGCGTGGGTCTGGGTCTGCTCATCGGATCGTTCAAGCCGCTGCGGCAGTTGCTCGAGCCGCTGCTGGAATTCTTCCGCGCGATCCCGCCGCCTGTGCTGCTGCCACTGCTGATGATCATCATCGGCGTCAACTGGCGGATGCAGGTGTTCGTGATCATCTTCGGATCGCTCTGGCCCGTGCTGCTGAACACCGTCGAGGGCGTCCGAGCCACCGACGAGGTGCAGCGCGACACGGCGCGCAGCTACGGCCTGGGACGCATGGCGCGCCTCCGCTACCTGATCCTTCCCGCAGCGGCGCCGCAGATCCTGGCGGGCGTGCGCCAGTGCCTGTCGATCGCCCTCATCCTGATGGTGATCTCCGAGCTCTGGTACACGTCGGCCGGTCTCGGTTTCACCATCATCCAGTTCCAGCGCAACTTCGCCATCCCGGAAATGTGGAGCGGCATCCTCGTGCTGGGTCTGATCGGTCTCGGTCTTGCGGTGCTGTTCCGCTACACCGAGCGCTACCTCCTTCGCTGGTACCACGGATTGAGAGAAGTCCAACGTGAGTCCTGAAAACACCACCACCCCCGTCCTCCTTGTCGAGGGGCTGCGCAAGATCTACCCGGCGCCGACGCCGCAGGCCGAAGCCGTCGAGGCGATCCGCGATCTGACGTTCAGCATCCCTCAGGGGCAGCTCGTCTGCATCGTCGGCCCGTCCGGCGCCGGAAAGACGACGCTGCTGAAGTGCATCGCCGGTCTCTTGCCGCCCACAGCGGGCAGGCTCGAGATCGAGGGCAAGCCCATCACCGGTCCACCGAAAACCATGGCTGTCGTCTTCCAGGAGTACGGGCGCAGCCTGTACCCGTGGATGAGCGTGCAGGCCAACGTCGAACTGCCACTGAAGAGCGCGGGCATCTCGAAGGCCGAGCGCCGCCAGCGCTCGAGCGAGGCACTCGAGGCGGTTGACCTGTCGGACGCCGCGGACAAGTACCCGTGGCAGCTCTCCGGAGGCATGCAGCAGCGCGTCGCAATCGCCCGCGCCGTGGCATACCGCCCGCAGATCCTGCTGATGGACGAGCCGTTCGCGGCCGTCGACGCGCAGACCCGCGCCGATCTCGAGGACCTCGTCCGCAAGATCTGGAAGGAGCTCGGCGTCACCGTGCTGTTCGTCACGCACGACATCGACGAGTCGGTCTACCTCGGCCAGCGCGTCATTGTGCTGTCGAACCGTCCGACCGTCGTGCAGGATGATGTGACGATCAATCTGCCAGACGAGCGCGACCAGTTGACGACGCGCTCCGACCCGCGGTTCGTGGAACTGCGCCGTCACATCTACGGTGAGATCCAACGAGCCAAGACGAACGCCGGCGGCAGCGAGCAGCCCAAGTCTGCCTGACGCCACAGGAACCTTCCGAGAGGACACACGTCATCCCGACCCCGGAACGCCGACGGACTTCGCACGCCGTCGCCGCGATCATCGCCCTGTGCCTCGTCGCAGTGATGATGCGGCCGGCGATCTCTGCCGTTGGCCCGTTGATCGACCGGATGTCTGCGGACACCGGCATCCCGCTCGCACTTCTGGGCGCACTGTCGACGATCGTGCTGATCACGTGGGCCGTGGTGTCGCCGTTTGCGCATGGCTTCGGGCGACGGCTGGGGTTGGGCGGTGCGGTGCTGGCCGCGCTCGGCCTGCTCGCGGTAGGCCTCCTCGTGCGGTCGCTGCCCGGCTCGAGCGTCTGGCTCTGGATCGGCACAGGCCTGATCGGCGTCGCGCTGGCGATCGGGAACGTGCTGATGCCGGCAGTGATCAAGCGGGACTTCCCGTTGCGCGTGCCGATGATGATGGGCGTGTACTCCGCTCTTCTGGGCGGGGCGGGTGCCGTGGCATCCGGTTTGGCGGTTCCGCTGGCCGGACTCAGCGGGAACGACATCGGAGCCGGATGGCGGATGTCGCTGCTGATCACCGGCGGCGCGATCCTGCCCTTCGCCCTGATCGCCTGGTGGCTTGTAAGTCGGCGAGAGGTGCGGATGCCGGCGCTCGGCCGCGCTCCGCGCGTTGGAATCTGGCGGGATCCGGTGGCTTGGCAGGTCGCCGGCTACATGGGCGTGCAATCGACGAGCTTCTACGTGCTGGTCACCTGGCTCGCATCCGTATCAATCTCGACGGGGCGTAGCGCCGCGATCGCGGGTTTCGACGTCATGCTCTACCAGGTGTTCTCGCTGGTGGGCTCACTCACGGTGGCGCTCGTGATGCACGGACGCGGCGCACGGCTGACACCTGCTCTACTGCCGATTCTGGGGATCGCGGGGATCGCCGGGCTCATGATCTGGCCGGGCGCGATCGGATTCTGGGTTGTGCCGCTCGGCCTATTCTCCGGCGCTTCGCTCGGGGTCTCGCTGACGCTGATGGCGCAGCGCGCACGCGACCACAGCACCTCATCCGCGCTGTCGGGCATGTCGCAGTCGGTCGGATACGCCATCGCCGCGATCGGTCCGGTGCTCTTCGGCGCCGTGCAGGCCGCGACCGGCAGCTGGACCGTGCCGCTGACCATTCTTCTGGTCGCGATGGTGCTGCAGGGCGCGATCGGAGTGTTCGCCGCGCGGGACCGGTACGTGCTCTCCCGCTAACGCCAACTCCACCCCATACCAGCCGCGAGACTTCGCGAATGTACCCGTTTCGACGCGTTTCTGGGACATTGGTGAAGTCTCGCGGGCGGAGGCGGAGGTCAGTCCTCCGTCGCGCGCACCGCGTGGCGGTCGGCGATCAGGGTGTCGCGCACCGTGCGGCGGAGCACCTTGCCGATGAGCGAGGTTGGCAGTTCCTCCCAGACCAGGTAGGAGCTCGGGCGCTTATACTCGGCCAGACTCTCGCGCGCGGCTTCGCGGGCGGCATCCTCGTCGAACGTCGCGCCTTCTTCGAGTACGACGACAGCAGTGACGACCTCGGCTCCGCTTCCGCGCGGGATGCCGACCACAGCGGATGCCGCAACGCCAGGAACCGTCACGATGACCTGCTCGACCTCGCTCGGCGACACGTTGAAGCCGCCGGTGATGATGAGTTCCTTCTTGCGGTCGACGACTGTGACGAAGCCGTCGACATCCTGCACGACGAGGTCGCCGGTGCGCAGCCAGCCGCCCTCGAGCAGGGTGGCCGCTGTCTCCTCCGGCCGATTCCAGTACCCCTGGAACACCTGCGGTCCGTGGATCAGCAGCTCACCGGAATCGCCGAGCTCGACCTCGCGGGTGGGCTCGTCCGGGTCGACGACCTTGATGTCCGTGGACGGGAACGGGATGCCGATCGCTCCGATGCGCCGAGCATCCGTGAACGGGTTCGCAAGCGCGACTGGACTGGTCTCGGTAAGCCCGTAGCCCTCGTTGAGCATGCTGCCCGCCTGGTCCTCCCAGCGCTTCACGATCGCCGGGGTCAGCGTCATCGCACCGGAGATCGCGTAGACGACGCCGGTCAAATCGAGCTTGCCTTCCTTGGCGACGCGGGCGAGACGGTCGAACATCGGCGGCACCGCGGGCACGAACGTCGGCGGGAACTTCTTCGCGGCCTTCTCAACCAGCGCCGGATCGAACGTCGGGAAGAGCACGGCGCACGACCCGGTCTCGACGGAGTAGATGACCGAGAGCAGCACGCCGAAGGAGTGGAACATCGGCAGCAGCCCGTAGATGCGTCCGTCACCCCGGGTGAACTCGGGCATCCACGCCGCGCCCTGGCGGGCATTCGCCCACAGATTGGCGTGCGAAATCATCGCACCCTTGGGCGTGCCGGTCGTGCCGGAGGTGTACTGAAGCGATGCCAGATCGGATGCGGCCGGCCGCGGGTGCGACGCCGGAAGCGGCGCACTCTTCTCAAGCGTCGCGAACGGGAGGGTCCCCGGCGCGGGCGCGGTCAGCTTCTCACGCGACTCGCGCGCCTTCGCGATCGGCAGCGTCAGCGCGAGGCGCATCGCGAACGGCATGGCGCGGGTGATGTCGACGGAGATGATGTCGCGGATGCCGAGATCGGCGGGCAGCGCGCGCAGAGTCGGCACGAGCTTGTCCCACGTGATGACAACGGTCGCGCCGTGGTCACGGAACTGCACCTCGAGCTCGTCGCGGGTGTACAGCGGATTGTGCTCGACAACGACGGCGCCGAGGCGCAGCACAGCGTAGAAGGCGATGACGTGCTGAGGAGCGTTCGGCATGATGAGCGCGACACGGTCACCGGCCTTGACGCCCAGCCCCCGCAGCCCGTTCGCGACGCGGGAGACCCGGTCGCCGAGCTCGCGGTAACTGAGCGTCCTGTCGAAGAACGCGATCGCCGGGCGGTCTGACCACTGCGCGACGCGCTCGTCAAGCAGGTCACTGAGGGACCCAGTGACCGGCTCGATGTCGATGGGCGTCCCCGGCGCGTAGAACCGATTCCAGGCGCGCGTCTCGTTCAGCTGCATGGGAGAATCCTACGCGGTCGCTGTTCCCCGCCATCAGTCCGTCTATACGGCGCTAGCCTGCGGTTCCGCGCGTAAAGCGGAGGTTCCCGTCATATAGATGGGGTATCAGACGCGGGCGGCGCGCAGCTCGGCTTCGATGCGGGATGCCGTGTCCTGCAGCGCGGGCAGCAGCTCGGCGCGTACATCTTCGGCCGGCCCCCGTGCGGTGCTTGTCGAGACGTTGAGTGCCGCTGTCACCCCTGCCCGTGTCGTCAGCGGGACAGCAATCGACCGCAGCCCCTCCTCGAGCTCACCGTCGACCATGGCCCAGCCCTGCGAGCGCACGCGTTCGATCTCGGCAACGAGGTCATCCCGGTCGGCGCGGGTGCGCGGGGTGTGGGCGACGAGTTGCGTGGCGTCCAAGATGGTTCCGGCTTCCGGCTCAGGCAACGCGGCCAGCAGCACGCGCCCCATGCTGGTCGCGAACGCAGGCAGGCGAGTACCGATCGTGATGCGCACACTCATGATGCGGCGGGCAGCGGCACGGGCGACGTAGACAATGTCTGCGCCATCGAGAACAGCGACAGACACCGATTCGCCGATCTGGTGTGACAGGGCATCGAGGTGCGGCTGCACGATCTCGGGCAGTGACAGTGACGAAAGGTAGCCGTAGCCGAGCTCCAGCACCCGCGGGGTCAGCAGGAATCGAGCATCCGCCGTCGCCCGCACGTAACCGAGCTGCTCAAGCGTGCGCAAGAACCGCCGGGCTGCGGCCCGCGGAATCTCAGCCCGCCGAGCGACCTCGGCCAGCGACAGCTCAGCGGGTTCGCCATCGAATGCGCGGATAACAGTGAGCCCGCGAGCAAGCGACTGCACGAAATCAGCACTGGAGGCCGCTTCTGCAGGTGCAGCATCCGATTCAGTCACATCGAAACCCTAGCGTTCCAGCACGACGGCGAGCCCCTGCCCGACGCCGATGCAGATAGCGACGACCGCGACCCCGCGACCACGGCGGCGCAGTTCGTGCGCGGCATGGCCGATGATGCGACCGCCGGATGCGCCGAGCGGATGCCCGATCGCCAGCGCCCCGCCGTGCACATTCAGCCGCTCGGGATCAAGCTCCGGCCAACCGCGCAGGCACGCGAGCGACTGCGATGCGAATGCCTCATTGAGCTCGACGAAATCGACATCAGCCCAGGTGCGACCCGCGCGGGCGAGTGCCTTGTTCGCCGCTTCGATCGGCGCGATCGGGAAGTCATCGGGGTCGACGCCGTGCGCGGCGCGACCGGTGATGCGCGCGAGCGGCTCGGCATCGATGGCACCCTCGGCACCGAGAAGCACGGCCGATGCACCGTCATTGATCGACGAGGAGTTGCCTGCGGTCACGGTGCCATCTGCCATGAACAGCGCACGCAAGCCGCGCAGCTTCTCAACCGTCGAACCGTCGCGAATGCCTTCATCGCGCACCAGCTCCACACCGGGAACCTGCACGATCTCCTCGGCATAGATGCCGTCAGCCCATGCCTTAGCGGCGAGCTCATGAGAACGCACCGCGAAGGCATCCTGATCCTCACGGCTGATGCCGGCGACGCGGGCGGCCTTTTCGGCGGCTTCTCCATTGGAAATGATCCAATGAGTCGGCAGCGCGCTGTTGATCATCCGCCAGCCGATCGCGGTGTTCCACATGGTTTGGTTGCCCGTGGCAGGGAACGGCTTCGCGGACTTCTCCACGACGTATGGCGCCCGACTCATCGACTCGACCCCGCCGGCGAGAATGATCTCGGCATCCCCCGACTCGATCGCACGCGCGCCCTGGATGACCGCCTCGACGCTCGACGCACACAGCCGGTTCACCGTGGTGCCCGTCACCGAGGTCGGAAGCCCAGCCAGCAACGCACCCATCCGCGCGACATTACGGTTGTCTTCACCGGCCTGGTTCGCGTCGCCGAAGATAACATCCTCGATGCGCGCAGGATCGATTCCGGTGCGCTCGATAGTGGCCTTCATCACCACGGCAGCCAGATCATCGGGCCGGATGCCGGCGAGCGCACCGCCGGCACGTCCGAACGGGGTGCGCACAGCGTCGTAAATATAGGTGACGGTCATGAAAGCTCCACCAGCCGCCCTGCCCTGTCGAGCCGCCCGATCATGACGGTCGCCCCATCGGGGATGCCAGCGACGGCGGATGCCGCATCCGGCACGGTCTTGTCGATCACTGCGCCTCCTCGAGAGTGTTCGCTCTGCGAATGATGGTTCGCTATGCGGTGCCAGCATACTCCTTAGGGGACGTCACTGACCAGCCTTCGCCCTCGCCCTCGTACGGATGCAGGGCCAAACCCCGGATGCACGGCCATCCCTCGGCGTGTCGCCCTGCATCCGTACGATCGCCCTGCAGGTGTATCGGGGACGACGAAGCCCGGCGCAGCGGCGCCTACAGTCAGCGCACGCGGCGATGCACCGACTGCGGCGTGAGATACGCCCTGAGCCCCTCCAGCCCGTACTCAACCCCGAGACCGGAATCGTGCCGACCACCGAAGGGCGCGTAGTGGTTCGAGGCGAACATGTTCACACCGACCGAGCCGGTGTCCATGCGTCGCGCCACACGGAACGCGGCATCCTCATCTCCGCCGAAGACGATCCCACCGAGGCCGAACGACGTGTTGTTGGCGATGTCGACGGCGGCGTCCACTGACGGCGCGCGGAGCAGAGTGATGACGGGTCCGAAGATCTCCTCGCGGGCGATGGTCATGTCGGGCGTGACGTCGGCGAACACGGTCGGGGCGACGAACGCGCCACCCCGCAGCGGTTCGGGCACCTCTCCGCCGACCGTCGCCCTGGCGCCCTCTGCCACACCCGCGCGGATATACCCGAGCACCCGATCACGCTGCGCGAACGTCGCGACAGGGCCGAACACGGTCGCGGGATCCAGCGGGTCTCCGACGGGCGCTGCGGCAACCGTCGCCGAAACCATGTCGACCAGTTCGTCATACCGATCGGGAGTGGTGACCAGGCGGGTCGATATGTAGCAGGTCTGCCCGGTATTGCGCATGCTGCTGCGCAGAAGCACCGCCGACATGGCATCCAAATCAGCATCCGGCAGCACGATCGCCGTCGACTTACCGCCGAGCTCGAGGGTCACCGGACGCAGCAGCTCGCCGCACGCAGCAGCGATGCGACGCCCGACCGGTGTCGACCCCGTGAAAGCCACTTTGTCGATGCCAGGATGGCGCACGAGCAGTTCGCCCGTCGCACCATCGCCGGTCACGAGGTTGATGACCCCCGCGGGAACACCGGCCTCCTCCGCGGCGTCGAGGAGGAACCGCGCAGAAAGGGGCGTCGGGCCTGCGGGCTTAATCACGACGGTGCATCCGGCGACGAGCGCGGGTGCGAGCTTGATCACGACGAGGTTGATCGGGAAGTTCCACGGCGCGATGAGCGCACACACGCCGATGGGGTCCTGCGCGACGACAGTCTCGTTGCGTCGATCCGGAAAGGCGCGCACGTCGCCCGCTTCGAGTTGCCCGGCCAGGCTTGCGAACACTCGCAGGATGGATGCCGCATTCGCCGCTGCGCCAGCAGTCTCGGCCACCGGCGATCCATTCTCCAGCGTGTTGGTGAGGCTGAGCACATCGGCTCTGTTCTCGATCGCATCCGCCATGCGGCGCAACAGCTCGGCACGATCGGAGGGAGCCCGCGCCGCCCACTGGGGATAGGCAGCGCGAGCTGCGGCGACTGCCGCGTCGATATCGGACGCATCAGCATCCGGTACCGAGCCCCAACGCTCCCCTGTGGCTGGGTCCACAACCGGGGAGTTCACGCCACCGGATGCCTTCGTCTCGACGCCGCCGATGCGGTGTCCAGAGACGTGTGTGTAAGGCAATCCAGCGGCAGCTTCGTCGTGGCGATGACGCATCGCCACCACGAAATCGGCATCGAGCATCGTCATGACAATTGCTCGATCTTCAAAAGCACTTCGGCGCGCATGAGCTCGGCCTCGGCCATGCGCACTGCGGCGTCGGTGAGCAGCTCGGGCACGATCTCTACGCGCAGTCGTGCACAGTACGCGGCGGGCGTGATGCCGAACCACGACGAAGCGAGCGCGATTCCGGTGGGAGTGAACCGCCAGAGTCGATCGGCGTCGCGCACGAGACTGTCCTCGATGGAGTGCGACACCTGGCGGGTGTCGTGACCGTCGATGATCGCGGTCACGCGTTCGATAAAGGCCTCGTCGTACCCCAGCGGCGGCAGCACCTCGCGGGCGATGTCGCAGCCGTGCCGCTCATGTTCGTATCGAACATCCGCCCGACGCCAGTCACCGGAGAATCCCTCGGAGATGATGCGGTCCTGGTCGACGCGCGACCAACCCGTGTCATGCAGCACAATGGCGACTCTGACGACCAGGGCGTCCGCCTCGGGGTGCGAGGCGCACAAGCGCTCGGCGAAAGCGAACGAGATGGGCAGATGGATGTCGTTCTGTCGCGAGCGCGACTCGGCGACGATGGCACGCCACAGCGGGTCGAGGTCGTCGTTCGCAGACGCGGCGGCGATGGGGCTGGTGTCTACGGGGACAGCGGTGGAAAGTGTCATGGTGACTCCGATATCAGGCGTTCACTGCGTCGGGCAGGACGATGGCGGATTTCAGGGATGTGCTGACGTCGGCCGCGGCGGCGGGTGAGATCGTCCCACCCTTGATGAGGGCCGACTTGATCGCCAGGAACTCCGCCGGGTGGTTCACGACGTCGGCGGCGATCAATCGCCCTTCGCGGTAGTACAGCACCGCGAACTTCTCGGTGTCGGGATCGCCGCGCACCACGACGCTGTCGTAGCCGGTCGACAGCCCCGCGATCTGCAGCTTCAGATCGCCCTGGTCCGACCAGAACCACGGCACCGAGCGGTACTCCGCAGGTTCACCGAGAAGGGAAGCAGCCGCGATCTTCGCCTGCTCGAGTGCGTTGTTGACGCTCTCCAGCCGGATGCTGCCGCCCATGCCGAGCGGGTAGGGATTGGGCATCATGGTGCAGTCGCCTGCCGAAACCGTCAGACCATCGGATGCCCGGGCCGCCGCATCCACGACGATGCCACCCTCGACGTCCAGGCCCAGTTGCTCGGCAAGCTCCGTGCGCGGGATCACGCCGACGCCGATCAGAACGAGGTCGGCGGCAATGACGGTGCCGTCCTCGAGCTCGACTCCGGTTACCGATCCCTGGGCACCAGCCACGCGGGCATCGCCGCCGATGATGCGCGCGATGCGCGCATCCAGGACGACCTGCACTCCGCGGCGCCGATGCGCGCCCAGATAGAAGGCGCTGGTCTCCTCCGCGACGACGCGTCCGACTAGGCGAGGTGCGGCTTCGAGCACCGTGACGTTCTTGCCGAGCCCTCGGGCGACAGCCGCGGTTTCCAGGCCGATGAAACCGCCACCGATCACGACGACATTCTTTGCCGACGCGTCGGCGAGCGCGGGCTGCAGGCTGATCGCATGATCCGCGTCGCGCAGGTAGTGCACGCCGTGATAGTCAGTGCCTTCTAAGGGCAGACGACGAGCGGATGCTCCGGTCGTCAGCGCCAGACGATCGAAGGCGATGCGGCGACCACCTTCGGTCACCGCGGTGCCCGTACCGTCGGCGGTGCGGTGCACCGTGACGACCCGGTCGCCGGTCACGAGTTCGATATCGCGGTCGGCGAACCATTCCCGGGTGCGCAGGATCACGTCATCCGGCTGCAGCTCGCCCTTGATCCAGCCTTTGGACAGTGGCGGTCGCTGATAGGGACGGTGCGCTTCCTCGCCGATGAGGATGATCGGGGAGGTGTCCCCGCGTTCGCGCATGACCGATGCGATCTGCACGCCAGCCTGGCAGGCTCCGACGATGAGTGTCACGTTCATGGTGTGCTCCGAATCAGATCTGGTCGCTCGGTGTGGTGACGTGGTATTCGCAGCCGTCCTGCAGCTTGATCTGGCAGGACAGACGAGACTCGTCCCGGCGATCGACGGCAGTGCCATCGAGCATCTCGTCCTCGAGATCACCCGGCCCGCCAACAAGATCGCGGGTTTCTTCGGCCACGAAGACATGACAGGTCGCACAGGAGAGACTTCCCCCGCATTCCCCGACGATGCCTGGCACGCCGTTGCGAACAGCGGTCTCCATGACCGAGTCACCTGGGCGGCCGTCGATCGCGGTGACGATGCCATCGTCGGCGGTGTAGATGACGGTGCTCATGATTGGTCTCCTTCGATCAGATAAGGGTGGTCAGATGAACTGGCGTCCGCCGTCGACGACGATGGTCTGCCCGGTGACGAATGCGCTGGCGGGTGAGGCGAGGTACAGCACGGTCCCGACGATGTCCTCGGGAGAGATCGGCCTGCGGATCGCCCCGCGGTCGACACCGTATTCGGCCGCGTTCTCGATCAGTGCAGTACTGGCCTCGGTGAGAGTGAACCCGGGCGCGACGGTGTTGACCGTAATGTCGCGAGCGCCGAGTTCCTTGGCGAGCACTCGGGTGAGGCCGATGACACCGGCCTTGGATGCCACGTAGTGTGCCCACTGCGCCGAGCCACTGAAGACGGTGGCCGATGAGATGTTGATCACCCGGCCGCCACTGACGAGGTGCGGCGACATGGCGCGGGCCACTTGCCACGGACCTTTGAGATTCACTGCCATCACCCGGTCCCACTCGTCCTCGTCAATGTCCTCGAACGGCGAGCGCGTGACCGCGCCGTAGATGGCGGCGTTGTTGATCAGCACGTCGACGGATCCCCCAACGGCTATCGCCGCGGCGGCTAGGGCATCCGTCGACGCACGGTCGGTGACGTCCACGTGCACCGCGAGTGCAGGGACGGCGGCTGTGGACGAGATCTCGGCAGCGGTTCTGGATGCGGCATCCGCGTCAATGTCGGCGAGGATCACTCGATCGCCTAGTGCGGCGAAGGCTCGCGCGAACTGCGCTCCGAGGCCGCCGCCGGCGCCTGTGACGACGACGGTGCGGGCATTCGATGTACCGGTCATGTCAGCTCCTGGCCCGTTCAGTCATCCAGCAGCGTGACGGTGCCGGAGTTTCCGTCGACACGCAGCCGCTGGCCGGTCTTGATCTTCACGGATGCGGTGCCCGTGCCCGTGACGGCAGGCATCCCGTACTCTCGGCAGACGATGGCAGCGTGGCTCATCATGCCGCCAATGTCGGTCACGGTTGCGCGGATCTTGCCGAAGATCGGCCCCCAACTGGGAGCGGTGACGGGAGCGACGAGAATCTCGCCGTCCTGCACCTCGGAGAGCTGGTCTGCGGAGCCGATGACGCGCGCGGGGCCCTCGGCGATGCCGGGAGAGGCCGCCATGCCCTTCAGCGTGCCTTCGGGGACGTCACTCTTGCCCAGCCAGTTCTGGATCTGGTCGTCGGTGATCCCCCAGAGCATGAGAGTGAAGGGCTCGGTGATGACCGCTGGCGGCGTGTTAAGGGCAGGCTGCGGGCGTGCGGTCGAGAGTGCGTCCACGATGCCGCGGCGACGTTCGATCTCCGCCGGCCAGCGTGAGGGGCCGATCGCGGGAGCACCGACCATCCAGCCGTTGACATAGTCGAACAGCACCTCGCGCACCTCGTCGCGGCGCAGGTAGAACATGTCGTTCGGCTCGGCCCAGAAACCGGCCTCATGCAGCACGTTCGAGAGCTGCCGGGCCTTGCGCCAAAAGACGCCCATGGTCCAGTGCTCGATGTAGAAGTTGTGGTTCTCCACGTAGGGATAGACGACGCGCGCCAGTCCGAGCTTGCCATGGAAGGCAGCCAGCTCGTCACCGGAGAGCATTTCGGCGTACTCGCCGGTGATGCGGTCGCGCTCTGCGACGAGCACGTCCACGTTCCGGTCGATGTCGGCGCCGGTCTGCAGTCGATCGATGTAGCCCTTGATGAACGCCAGCGGGATCGCCGGTACATCACGCCAGTACTGGTCGTGTGCGTAGAAGCCGTTGCCTGTTGTGAAGTTGAACCACGGGTCCTGTGCGTCGTTCCACGCCTGCATCCAGGCGGCACCGGAAGCATGTGCGGTGACCGCTGCCAGTGTAGCCTCGGCGTCCGGTGCGTCTGAGAAGAGGTCGCTCAGGCCGTCGCGTACGGCGATCTTGGCGAGCTTTTTCAGCTCGTCATCCGGGCGGAACAGGTCCATGTCGACGCCCTGCACCATCGTCGCGATGGCCAGGTCGGGAATCCGCGGGAACAACTCCTTGCAGAACATGAACAGGTCGAGGTAGGCGACGTAGCCGAGGTTGAGGAACTCGAAGTGGTACTGCCAGGCACGGTAGGCCAACGAGATGAGGCGGTCGTAGTTCTCCAGGAACTCCGTGGCAGGGCTCGTACCCTTACCTGCCAGCACGTCCTCGATCGGGATGACATCCGGCAGTCCGGTGAAGTCGAGTGCCTCGATCTCATCGATCGTGGATCGGAGCTTCTTGTGCCAGTTTTCGAGCAGGCTGTCCCAATTCTCGAAGTAGTGCCCGGCGCGCTTCATGAATTCCGGAACACGCGCCTCGATGTGCTGCGGGTCAACCGCCACCGGCGACATGAAGACGTAGCCGTTGTGGATGCGATACTCGATGCCGTTCGCGGTGGGGATGAGCAGCTGACGAGCGTTGTACTGGCCGAGGCAGCCGACGGCGAACTCGAATCCGATCGTCTCGAAGGGCTTGGTCACTGTCGGCCAGTGCTGGCTGTCACAGAACCAGAACTTGTTCTCCTCCACTTCACGGAGGTTGTCCTGGAACACGAGGTTGTAGGCGTAGAGGTCCTTCCACCCCTCGGCGCCAGCAGGCGGCTCCTGCTCATAGGGGCTGGGGAAGGAATTGCGTGCGGTGGTGGTGGTGGTGTCTACAGCGGTCGACTCTGACATGACTGCGTCCTTTCGGGGACTGCGGGATCTTCGGAAACTTCGGGTAAGCGGCTCAGCGGCCGATCTGGGTCATCAAGGACTGGGTGATACTGGCGATTCCGAAGCCGGAACTCGTCGGCGCGCGATCTGGCTGTTTCGTTGACCACACCGTTTCAGGGCGGGACTGCAGCAGTAGCAGGTTCTCACCGGCGGGCAGTGTGCGATCGATCGCCCACTCGATGTCTTGGGGTGAGCCGAAGTGCTTCTCCGCGCGCTTCGCGATCGCCGCAACGGCGGTAACCTCTTCGTCAGTGAGACAGCGGATGCTGCGGCGCTCTGCCTCCACCTCGCGTTCGACGACGCCGCGGGATGCGGCATCCGGAACGATCTCCATGTGCTTCTCACCGATCTGCTCCTCGGAGATCGTCAGAAGCACCTTGTCGATGTGCAGGTTGTCGGGGGTGACAGTGCCGGAAACCACGGATTCGCCCAGGCCCCAGGCCGCATCGATGACGATGGTGGAGCGGTCACCGTTGGAGGGGTCGATGGTCATGGCGACTCCTGCCGCTTTCGCGTCGACCATCTTCTGCACCGCGACCGCCATGGACAGACCCTCGTCCGGGATCTCATTGCGCAGGCGGTAAACGATGGCACGCGAGGTATAGAGCGAGGCCCAGCACTGGCGCACATGCTCGGCGACAGCATCCCGACCCCGCAGCCACAGGTAGGTGTCCTGCTGTCCGGCGAAACTCGCATCCGGCAGGTCCTCAGCCGTGGCAGACGAGCGCACTGCCACTGGCTGCTCCTCGGTGAAGCGTTGCTGCAGTGCGGCGTAAGCGCGATCGAACTCGGCGACGATGGCATCCGGAATCTCACGGGTGGAGAATTCGGCGCGGATCTTCTCCGACACGGCGTCGACCTCGGATACGTCGTCGGCGTTGAGGCCCTCAAGCAGATGATCGATCTCATCGGCGAGGCCGGTGAGTTCCACGAAGGAGGTATATGCAGCGGTGGTCACGGCGAAGCCGGGAGGAACCGGCATCCCCGCCGATGTGAGGTTCACCAGCGATGCACACTTGCCACCGAGGTCTTCGATCGTCGTCGCACCTGCCGTGTCAAAGAAGCGGATGAAGAGGTAGTCGTTCATGTCAGGCCTCCCAGGTGACAGGTACGGAGAGCGGCACGCGGAACGAGAGGTTCTCACGGAAGTCGATGTCGGCGTCCTCGGCCAGTTGCAGGCCTGGGACGGCGGAGATGGTCTCTTCCAGGGCGATCTTCGCTTGGAGTTTGGCGAGCATGTTGCCGAGGCAGTAGTGGATGCCGAAACCGAAGGACAGGTGGTTGCGGGCGTCGCTGCGGCCGATGTCGAAAGCGTCGGGGTTTTCGAAGACCTCGGCGTCGCGGTTGGCGGAGCCCATGACCAGCAGGATGTTCGCGCCCTTCGGGATCGCCACACCGCCGATCTCGGTGTCGGCCAGCGCACGGCGGCGCCAGGCGACGATCGAGCCGCTAAAACGGAGCACCTCGTCGACCGCACTGGGGATGCGGCTGGGGTCGTCGACGAGGTGCTCCCACTGCTCGCGATGCGTCAGCAACACGCGGATGCAGTTCGCGATCAGGGTCGTGGTGGTCTCGTGCCCTGCGAACAGCAGGCTGTAGCAAAGCGAGGCAATCTCGTGATCGGTGATCTCCGCTCCACCGTCCTGCGCCGTGACGAGGTCGGCGATCAGGCTGTCGCCTCCGGCGGCATGGGCCTCGGTGACCAGCGCGGTGCACTCCTGCCAGTACTCGACGAGGTTGTGTGCGTGCGGGATCTGATCCTCGTCGTCAAGGTTTCCCCACGTCATCGCGGCCCGGGAATCCGACCAGCGCTTGTAGGTGGGGACGAGCGAAGGGTCGACGCCGAGCAGAGTGAGAATCGTGATGGTCGGGATGTCATAGGCGACCTGGGCGAAGAAGTCGCCGGTGCGGTCGGGGTTCGCGAGCATTCCCTGGAGCGCGGCACGGGTGTTCTCACGGATCGTGGGCTCAAGCGCCTTGAAGCGGCGCGGGGTGAACGCACGCTGTGCGATGGCGCGAATGCGGGTGTGTTCCGGAGGCATGCGAGCGGATAGTCCGGAGTAGGCGGTGAAGCCGCCATCCTTCATGATCTGCGTGGCCTGCGGGCCACGCTCACGGACCGGTGCCTGCGCGTTCTCACTGGAGAAGATCTCCCAGTTCTCGAACGTCGACTTCACATCGGCGTAGCGGGTGACGACCCAGCAGTCGATGCTCTCGTCGTACATGACGGGCTCGTTGCGACGCAGTTCGGCGTAGGACGGGAACGGGTTCTTCATATCGAACGGCTCATAGCCATGGCGATCGTGGGCGGCCTCAGCCTGAGCGGCTGCGCTGTGATCGACGGGGCAGCCGGCTGCGGCTGCGGCTCGGGCTTCGGTTGGCGAGAGTGCCATGACGACTCCTTCGTGTCAGCACCTGATGCATTGGGATTCCGACGACCTTCCATGATGTGCAGGTGGGCCGCCGGAACTAGTGTTCATCTAACGCTTCGGATCAGGCTTTCGGGTGGTCGACTTCCGTCCAGTGGAAGCGGCTTGTTGAAGTGTCTGCAACGGGAAGCCGCCGACACTCGCTTCGAGGCGTCGCGCGATCCCCCTCATCGCCGGAAGATGACGCTCAATCGATGACGCGGCATCTGTCGTGGTGACCACCCCTAGGGCAGCGCCGACCACCCCCAACTGGAACACCGGCACAGCGATCGATGTCGCGCCGAGCCGGGCTTCGTTGACCGTCGTGGCGAAGCTCTGCGAGCGCACCATTGCCAACTCAGCGCGCAGAGCATCCGGATCGACGTGCGTCAGCGCTGTGCGTCTTTCGAGTGGTTGCGTGATGATCGCCTCGCGCACCCATGGCTCCTCGAATGCGAGCAGCACCTTGCCGACTGCGGTCGCATGCAACGGCAGTCGACCACCGACGCGCGTCGCCTGCGGTACGCGCCTGGTGCCGTATACGCGGTCAATGTACAGCGCCTCGGCGTTCTCTCTGACCGCGATGTGCACCATCTCCTGAGTGAGGGTGAAGAGGTCCTGCAGCAGAGGCCGGGCGATCTCGCGCACCTGACGTCCTGCGTGCTGGCCGAGTTCCCACAGCCGCAGCCCGATTTGATAGCGACCGTTGTCGTCCCTTTGCAGGGCGCCCCATACTTCCAGTTCGGCGACCAGGCGGTGGGTCGTACTCAACGGCAATCCGGTCTCGGCACTGATCTCAGTCAGGCTTCGCGGTGCGAGCGATCGCTCGAAGAGCGCCAGAATCGTGAGCACTCGCCCTGTAACGCTCTGCCCTGGCTCGGCCGCACGTTCAGCCATCGGCCACCTCCTCGTGACGAACCGCTTCCGGTGAGTGGAAGTGTACGCCGCTCGAGCCGCCAGCCACAGCCCTTCTAATACGGGACGGGCGGGGTCGTGTCGGCGGGGCGGGCGGGGCGGGCGGGGGTTAGGGGGCGCCGAAGGCTTGCGCCGTCTTGATCGGGGCGGCCTCGGCAGACGCGAAGAAGGCCAGCACCTCGGCCGCGCGGTCCTTGTCGGAGGATGCCGTGGCCACCGCCCCGCCGAATACCGTATCGATCGCGCAGTCGGGGGGCATCACACCGAGGATGCGCACACCAGGCTGGCCGACGAGTTCGCTGAGCTGCTGGAAGCCGAGGTCGACATCGCCGTCGGCGAGCGAGCGCGCCACCGGGATACCCGGGCGCGCCTGCACGAGCCGATCACCGATCTCCTCGGTCATACCCCACGCCTCGATCATGCGAACGAGGGCCGTGCCGCTGGGGCCGGTCGAGTACCCGATCCGCTTCGCCGCGCGCAGCGCCTCACGCAGCCCCGCGGCGTCGTCGAACGCGGCGCCATCTGGTCGCGCGGCAGGCTCGGACGAACCGGATGCCACGGCCACCGCCACTTGCGACAGCATGAGCGGCACGACGGTTGCGGCATCCACGTGTCCCGAATCGGCGAGCTTCCCCAATGCCCCCGAAGCCAGGAACACGAGGTCGAACTGCTCACCTGCGGCCACCCGCTCGGCAGCATCCACACCCCCGACTGACTCGACCTCGACGAGCGGCAGCCCCGCATCGACTGCCACGGCCGCCAGATCGGCGAGCACATGCCGGGTCGCCATCGAGGAGATCGCCTTCACGCGGCGTCCTCAAACGTTTCAGCATCCACCTCGGCGGCAGGACCCGGCGCATAGCGCGGACCCGAAACAGTGGAAGTGGAAATCAGTTCACCCGCGCGCGCCAGCAGCGCGGCATCCACCGTCAGCGAAACCGCGGCGAAGTCCTCGCCCACATGGTCGATGCTGGTCGTCCCGGGAATCGGCACGACGTGCTCGCCGCGAGAGAGCAGCCAGGCGAGCGCGAGCTGCGCGGGCGTAGCACCAGCCTCTGCGGCGAGCGCACGCCAGGCCGGCAGCAATGCAGCATTCGCTGCCCAGTTCGACGGTTGAAACCGTGGCATCGCGCGACGAATATCCTTCTCCGCCAACGCAGAAGGGTCCCCGACCGAATCGCTGAGGAATCCGCGCGCCACCGGCGAGAACGCGACCAGCGCGATACCCGCTTCCTGCGTAGCCGAAAGCATCCCGAGTTCTGGGTTGCGACTCCACAGCGAGTACTCGTTTTGCACGGCGGCGATGGGGGCGACCGCCTGCGCCGCGCGCAGCGTCGCGACCGACACTTCGCTCAGCCCGATCGCACCAATCTTCCCCGCCTCGACAGCCGAGGCCAAAGCGCCCACGCTCTCGGCGATCGGCACGCTCTTGTCCCACCGGTGCAGGTAGTACAGATCGATATGGTCCACGCCCAACCGGGAGAGCGAAGCATCCACCTGGGCGCGCAGCGTGGCAGGACGACCGTCGATCACCTTGCCTTCGGGAGTCATCGCCATGCCGCCCTTGCTCGCCAGCACGACCTCATCGCGCCGCCCACGCAGCGCGCGCCCGACAAGTTCTTCGTTACTGCCTGCGCCATACAGCGTCGCGGTGTCAAGGTGCGTCACACCGCCGTCGAGCGCTGCCCGCAGCAGTGCGAGCCCGTCCTCAGCAGACGGTGGGATGCCGTAGGCGTGGCTCAGGTTCATGCATCCGAGCCCCATGCGGGGAAGCGCCTGCGGCCCACCCGAAGACACAGTCACGCGAGCTGCTCCTCCAGCTGACCGAGCACCCGGTAGCAGTCGATGACCTGACGAAGCGAGGAGTTCGGCTCGCGCCCTTCACAGATCGCGGAGATGAACTCGCGGTCCTGCAGCTCGATGCCATTCATGCTGACGGCGACGTTCGACACGTCGATCTGCTCTTCCTTGCCGTTGAAGAGGTCGTCGTAGCGGGCGATATACGTGTCCGTGTCGCCGATGTAGCGGAAGAACGTGCCGAACGGGCCGTCGTTGTTGAACGACAGCGACAGCGTGCAGATCGCGCCGGATTCGCTCTTGAGCTGAATCGACATGTCCATGGCGATGCCGAGCTCCGGATGGATCGGGCCCTGAATCGCATTCGCCTGCACGATCTTGCCCGCCTGGTAGGCGAACAGATCGACCGTGTGCGCTGCGTGGTGCCACAGCAGGTGATCGGTCCACGAGCGCGCTTCGCCCTTGGCGTTCGTATTGCTACGGCGGAAGAAGTACGTCTGCACGTCCATCTGCTGCACATTGAACTCGCCCGCGGTGATCTGGTTGTGCACGAGCTGGTGCGAGGGGTTGAACCGTCGCGTGTGCCCCACCATCGCCACCAGATTGGATGCTTCGACCGCTTCGGCTGCCGCGAGCGTCGCCTCGGCATCTGCCAGCGAATCGGCGAGGGGAATCTCCACCTGCACGTGCTTGCCCGCGGCGAGCACCGCCTGCGTCTGAGCGGCGTGCATGCCGGTCGGCGTCGCGAGAATGACGGCATCGACGTCGTCGCGCTCGAGCACGGCGTCGAGGCCGACGACCGCCGTCGGCACGCCGTATTTGTCGGCGACGGCCTGCGTCTTCTCCAGCTGCGTGCCGCTGACGACAGTCACCTCGGCGTCGTCGATGTTCGCCAGAGCGTCGAGGTGCTTCATGCCGAAGGCGCCGGTGGCGCCGACGACGGCTACGCGGATCTTGTCAGTCATGCACTACTCCTTGTGGGCAGACGGGTTGGTCAGCACCATGTGTCCGACCGCCGTGTTCGACGCGGGCACATGGTAGAACCGGTGGTTCAGCTCAGGAGCATCCCCACCGAACTGATCATCCATCGCACCACGTGCGATGAGCCAGTCGACGAGCTCGATGCCCTCGGAACCCGCCTCGTCGACGTACTCCATGTGCTGCCATTCGGTCAGGCCCAGCGGGTCCTCGATGAGGTGGTCGAGGAACGCGTTGTCCCACTCCTCGTTGATGAGCCCGGCGCGCGGGCCCTGCAACTGGTGGCTCATGCCACCGGTGCCCCAGATCTGCACGTTGAGCTCTTCGCCATCCCACTTGTCCAGCGCGCGGCGAAGCGCACGCCCGAGCTCGTAGCAACGGCGACCAGACGGCACCGGATACTGCACGACGTTGACCGCCAGCGGAATGACCCTGACCGGCCACTCGTCGACCTCGCCGAACACGAGCGACAGCGGCACCGTGAGTCCGTGATCGACGACCATCTCATTCACGAGCGTGAGGTCGAAATCGTCCTGGATCACCGACTGGGCGATGTGCGCGGCAAGCTCCGGATAGCCCTTCACATCAGGCACCGGGCGGGGCCCATAGCCCTCATCGGCAACCGGATAGTCGGCGCCGGTGCCGAGCACGAACGTGGGGATGATTGACGCATCGAATGCGGTGGCATGGTCGTTGTAGACGAGGATGACGACGTCAGGCTTCTGGTCCTTCACCCACTTGCGGGTCCACTGGTAGCCGTCGAACACCTTCTTCCAGTACGGCTCCTCGGTCTTACCGAGATCCATCGCGGCACCGATCGCTGGCACGTGCGAGGTGAACAGTGCCGAGGTGTATTTCGCCGGAGCATCCGGTCGGAAGGTGTTCGCTTTCTCACCGGGCTCCGGAGGCGTCCATCCATCGAGATCCTTGAGACGGTTGCCCTCGGGCCTGCGTCCACCGCCGACCATCATGTCGCGGTAGGCCGCTTCCGACATCCCGGTCATGGATCCGGCCATCTGCTGGAAGCTCAGACCGTGCGTGGCGCCGATCTTGCTCAGGAAGTAGATGTTCCCGCCTTCGGCGATCATGGTGTTCATGTCCATGTCGAGCACGGCCTGCCGCTGCACCGGGTTGAGCGGCCATTCGTCGAGATAGGCTGCACGGTCGGCCAGGTACCGCTCGCGGTTCTCCGGCTTCATCAGCGACATCGAGAACTGGTTGAGGTGGTAACCCTTACGGGCCTGATCGGCGTCGTAGATCGTGGTGCCGGGGACGTCTTTGTACGGCTTATCGAGTGCCATTTCATACTCCTTCGGTCTTGAGAGATTCGTGCCAGTAGAGGCGGCGCGGGTTATCCACCAGCAGCTTTCGCTGCAGGTCTGGCGTCGTCGCGATCTGAGGGATGTAATCGACCAGCAGTCCGTCATCGGGCATGTGGTTCTTCAGGTTGGGGTGGGGCCAGTCTGTTCCCCACAGCACGCGATCGGGGAACTCCTCGACCACGCGACGCGCGAACGGCACGACGTCAGTGTAGGCGTGCTGTTCGCCATCAAGTGCACGCGGACCCGTGACGCTGAGTCGCTCGGGGCATGACACCTTGGTCCACACGTTCGGGTTCTCGCGCATGAACCTCAGGAACAGTTCGAACTCCGGACCGTTCGGGTCTTTGGTGACGTCGGGCCGACCCATGTGGTCGACGACGAGATCTGCCTGGATGCCTGAGAAGAAGTCGTACAGCTCGGGCAGGTCTTCGGCTTCGAAGTAGATGACCACGTGCCATCCGAGCGGGGCGATCTTCTGGACGATCTCCTCGAGTGAGTCGGTCGGCACCCGGTCGACGAGACGCTTGACGAAATTGAATCGGACTCCGCGGACGCCGGCCTCATGCAGCTCGGCGAGCTGCTCGTCGGTGACGTCGCGGCGGACTGTCGCGACGCCGCGCGCTCGCCCCTCGCTGCGACGCAGCGCATCGACGAGAGCGCTGTTGTCGGCGCCGTGACAGGTCGCCTGCACGATGACGTTGCGGTCGAAACCGAGGCGGTCACGCAGGGCGAACAACTGCGCGGCCGAGGCATCGCACGGGGTGTACTTGCGCTCGGGAGCGTACGGGAACTCGGCGCCGGGCCCGAAGACGTGACAGTGCGCGTCGACTGCCCCTTCGGGGAGCACGAACGTCGGCTTCGTAGGGCCGTCGTACCAGTCCAACCAGCCTTCACTCTTGGTGAAGTCACCCGTGGTGTCACCGTGCGCCATCGTCAGTCCTCCACATATTCCAGGCCGGCCGCAGCCAGCGGCTCGCGCATTGCGTAGATGTCGAGCCCGAGCACGCCCTCGCGGAACTTCTGACGCTTGGCCTCTTCGTTGTCCTCGCGCTTCTGGCTGGCATCCGCCACCGCACCGACCAGCTCGCGCGGCACGACCACAACACCGTCGACGTCGGCGACGACCACGTCACCCGGATTGACGAGCGCATTCGCAGCCACGACCGGCACATTCACCGAGCCGAGCGTCGCCTTCACTGTGCCCTTGGAGTTGATCGCACGAGAGAAGACCGGGAAGCCCATCTTCTCCAGGTCGGCGACGTCGCGGACTCCGCCGTCGATGACCAGGCCCTTGCAGCCACGGGCAGTCAGCGAGGTGGCGAGCAGATCGCCGAAGAAGCCGTCTTCACTCTCGGTGGTGCAGCCGGCGACGATGATGTCGCCCTCCTGCACCTGCTCAGCGGCGACGTGGAACATCCAGTTGTCACCCGGCTGCAGCAGAACCGTGACGGCAGGACCGCACAGCTTCGCGCCGTTCCAGATGGGGCGGATGTAGGGGCGCATGAGGCCGACGCGGCCCATGGCCTCGTGGATGGTCGCGACGCCGAACTTCGCCAGGCGCGCCACGTCGTCGGGGTCGGGGCGCTCGATGTTCGTGCGGACGATGCCGAGGTTGTTCAGTCGCATTTCTCTTCTTCCAGATTCACAGACCGCGCGCGGTCAGGGCGCGGTCAAGTCGTGGGTAGACACGGCGGGCGTTGCCCTCGAAGACCTGCTGACGCTGCGCATCGGTGAGGTTCGAGGTCGCGTCGACATACTTCTTGGTGTCATCGAAGTAGTGACCGGAGCGCGGGTCGATGTCGCGGACGGCACCGATCATCTCGCTGGCGAACAGGATGTTGTCAGTCGGAATAACCTCGGTCAGCAGGTTGATGCCCGGCTGGTGATACACGCAAGTGTCGAAGTAGACGTTGTTCAGCAGGTGCTCTTCGATCTCGGGCTTTCCCAGCGCCATCGCAAGCCCGCGGAAGCGACCCCAGTGGTAGGGCACCGCGCCGCCACCGTGCGGGATGACGAGCTTGAGGTCGGGGAAGTCCGTGAACAGGTCACCCTTGAGCAACTGCATGAACGCGGTCGTGTCAGCGCCAAGGTAGTGGTCGCCGGTGGTGTGAAAAACGTCGGGTCGACAGGTGGTGCTCACGTGCACCATGGCCGGAATCTCGTACTCGACGAGCTTCTCGTAGATCGGGTACCAGGAGCGGTCGGTGAGCGCCGGGGCGCTCCACTTTCCACCGGAGGGATCGGGGTTGAGGTTCACGGTGACGGCGCCGAGTTCTTCGACGGCACGAGTCAGTTCGTCGATGGTGGTCGCCGGATCCGCGCCGGGCGACTGCGGGAGCATCGCGCCCATCAGGAAACGGTTCGGATACAGCTCGCTGACACGCGCGACGAGGTCGTTGCAGATTCGGGCCCAGGTCTTGCTCACCTCAAGGTCGCCGATGTGGTGTGCCATGAAAGAGGCGCGCGGGCTGAAAACGGTCACGTCGCTGCCGCGCTCATTCATGAGCTTGAGCTGGTTAGCTTCGATCGTCTCGCGGATGTCGTCGTCACTGATGTGCAGCGTCGCGGGATCCGGTGCTTCTCCACCTGCCTTAGTGAAGGCGATCTGCAGGTCACGCCACGCGCCCAGCTGTGCGGGTGCGGTCGTGTAGTGGCCGTGAATGTCGATGATCAACGCGTGTCGTCCTTGTCACTCGGATGCTGTCACTCGGATGCTGTTGGTCCCGACTCTAAGTCGGGCACTGAACATAGTCCAATAGATATAGAAGCCAATGGCCATAGATACAATCGATAGATGTCACTCGCGGATCTGAACCAGCTGCGCACCTTCGTCGTGCTCTACGAGCTGCGCAGCGTCACGGCCGCCGCCGAGCGCCTGCATGTGACTCAGCCGACGGTCAGTTACACACTGCGCAAGCTCCGCGACCGCTTCGGCGACGACCTTTTCCGCCGCGAGGGGCACGACATGGTCCCGACCGCGAAGGCCACAGCCCTGTTCGGTCCGCTGCACGAAGCACTGGCGCAGATCGACGAGACCGTCAGCGATCCGGACGCCTTCGAACCCGCCGGATTCAGCGGCGAGCTGGCGCTCGGCCTCACCTCGATCGGCGAGCAGACCTTCCTGCCGCCGATCATGGCCGCGCTCGCCCGCGAGGCATCTGGCCCGCACCTGCAGGTGGAGCGCTTGGACTCGGACCAGGTCGAGGACGGCCTCATCCGCGGCACGATCGACTTGGCGATGACGGTGTCGATGATCGGCAGCCCGCGGCTGTGGCGTACGCACGTGCGGGCAGTGGAGTACGTCGCACTGTCGTCGGCAGAGCATCCGCTTCCCGAGACCGGCCCGGAGATGTTCGGCGGGCGCCACTTCGTGCGCGTCTCGGCCCGCGGTGGGCACGTCTTCCCGCTGCAGGTGCTGACCGAACACGGGCTCATGCCGCAGGTGTCGTTGACCGTGGAGGAGTATTCGACCGTGCCGGCCGTGCTCCAGGCGACCGATCTCGTCGTCCTACTGCCGCGACACGTCGCCGAGGTGTTCAGCGGATGGTTCGGCGGACTGCAGATCGCCGATCTGCCGTGGCCTGCCCAGAGCACCCCGGTATCGCTGTACACGCGGCGCGAGGCGAGCCTGTCGCCGGCTCAGAAATGGTTCCGTTCCGTGGTGCGCGATGCCGTGACGACGGACGAGTACCGGCGGGGCTGACGCCCTGCCCCGCCGTCCGGCCCGTCTATGTGGCGCTAACCTGCGCTTTTCCGCGGCGAACCGGAGGTTCGCGCCATATAGCGGGGCTGGGGGCTGTCGCTGGGGTCAGCGGTAGTCCTCCGCGATCATCCATCGATCGCGTACTCGGAACGCCGGGATCGTCTGCCGTTTCGCCTTGTTCGTCGCCGACGCTCCGCTGATGCCTGCAGCCCGCGCCCAATCGGCGAGCGTGACAACGCGACGGCTCGTGATCAGCGCGATGCGCTTGTGCATCGATTCGAGCATCAGCAGCACGAGCAGCCGGGTCATGCCGTCGTGGGAGTACTTCTTCGAGTACTCCTCGAGCTGCGGGTAATAGTCGGCATGCCGATTGCGCGCACGCACGATCACCGGAGGCATCCCGATGTCCTGCAGTTGCTTGTTGATCAGCACGCGCCCGATGCGGCCATTGCCATCGACGAATGGATGGATGACCTCGAACTCGCAGTGAAACCATGCGATGCGCTCCAGTGGCGGCATCGACTCGTCCTCCTGGAATCGGGCGACGGCGTCCGCGACCAGCTCGGGCACGAACGCGGGGTTGGCGCCGAGGTGACCACCGACACGCACCCACTCTTCCGCCCGACGGAACCTCCCGGCGACATCGTCGCGGATGCCCGCCAGCAGCATCCCGTGCCAACGCAGAATCACGTCGCTGGTGAACGGTTCGCCGCCGGACAGCAGATCTTCCGTGACGGCCGCCAGGTTCTTCGCCTCGTACACCTCGCGAAGTTGGTGGCGCGCTGCGGGCATATATCCGTCGAGGATCCGCTCGGTGTCATCCAACGTGAGCGTGGAGTTCTCGATGGCGTTCGACTGCTGCACAGACTCTGCCAGCTCGACGAGCGCGATCTCGGCCAGCGCCTCAGGGTGACGCGCGGCTGCGTGCCGATACTCGTCGGCGACAGCATCGATCCGCTCCCAGGTCACGCGGTTGATCACGCGAGCACCTCCTCAGTCAGGTTCAACTTATCGTGAATTGTGCCGTTAAGTCGATGCAATTCACGTAAAGTTGACGGAACTCAGGTGCGGTTCTTCTTGTTCCAGCTGGCCTTGGCCGGCGCGAACGGGCTCCGCACATGGATTGACCAGTTCGAGTGCGGGTGGATCGAGAGGATCGCCTTCTCGTACCAGGCGCGCGCTTCGTCGGAGAGCTCTGCGACGACGGCATCCTTGTCGGCATCGTCCTCCGGCCGGGGGCGCAGTGCCTTCCACACCAACTGCACCTCGGGGGCGCCGGTCGGGATGCCGTCGATATCGAGCACCGCGCGATCCCACGGCAGCTGCAGCCGGGGGTCGCGCTTGTAGACCCATGCGCGCGGGGCGCCGTCTTCGACGTTGATCTGGAGGATCCAGACGCCCTCCGCGTCGTCACGGACGAGCACTGGCTGCAGGTCGGCGTCGGCCGGAGCATCCGCGAACGGGATCATGTCATCGCCCTCGTCTGCGGGCGCCCAGGCGCTGAGACCCTCGGGCAGGATCGCCACCAGCCCGGCGAGATCCGCGGCGATGACGCTGACATCAATGTTCGGCCGCGGACGAATATCGCGCCCGAGCCAACGGTCAAGCGCGGCTCCGCCAGACAGCCACCAGCGCACGGATGCCGCGGACAGCAGCTCGGCGGCCGCCTGAGGATCGAGCGGTGCCCATGCAGTCGCGGAAGCGGATACAGAGGTGGGCATGTGTCGAGGCTACCGCTGAAGCATCGCCCAGAGTCCGCGAAAGAGCGCATCCACCTCGGTCGAATCAAGGTGCCCGGTCAGCTCGCGCTGCACCTCGATCACGAGCGGCACGAGACGCGCACGCTCCGCCTCGCCGTGCGCGGTGAGCGTCACGACATTCCGGCGCGCATCGCCTTCGGCCCGTCGGCGGGCGATCAGTCCTGCCCTCTCCATCCTTCGCACGAGATCGGTGATCGTGGAACGGTCGAGGTCGACCTCGTCGCACAGCTCGCGCTGACTCGCCTCGCCGAGCCGGTCCAGCACCGCGAGGATGCTGTACTGCGCGCTCGTAATCTCGGCCGAGGCCACGCGCGCCCACGTCGCCAGGTGCAGCTGCTGCGCACGACGGATGAGGTTTCCGACGTGTCGCTGCGGTTCGGGGAGGTCGGCCATGGTCATCACGGCATCCATCCTCTCAGCCGGCTCCAGCTTGCGACGCGCCATCAGGTTGTAAAGAGGTGGCCAATCGAGACCACTTGAACACCATCGGGACGCGCATACGACGCGTTGCCGGCGGTGAGAACGACTTTGGCTTTCAACTCCGATGCTCGCTGCGATGACACCTTGGCTGCGAGGGCGTGAAGACTACGGGCCGCCGTATCGATCGCTTTCGCACCGCCGAGCTTTACCTCGAACGCAGCCCATGTTCCGTCCCGCAGCTCGAGGATCGCATCGACCTCCAGCCCAGTCTCATCCCGATAGTGGAACAGATCACCCCCCAGCGCCTCGGCGTACACCCGAAGGTCGCGCACGCACAGGGATTCGAAGAAGAAACCAAATGTCTCGAGGTCCGCCAGCAACCTCTGCGGCGATGCCCCGAGGACAGCGGCGGCGAGTGATGGATCGGCGAAGTGCCACACTGGCTGAACGCGAAGGCGAACCTTTGACCGGAGGTGCGGGGCCCACGCAGGAAGCTCCTCCACGACGAAAACCCGCGTCAACGCATCGATGTGACGGCGCGCCGTCTGCGCGGATGTCGCCGCCGCATCCGGCCCGATCTCGGCTTCGCGCGCGAGCTTTGCCAGAGGGATCTCAGTCGCGATGTTCCGTGCAAGCGCCCGGATAAGGGCACGCATCCGAACCGGGTCTACCCGCACGCCCATCTCCGGCAGGTCCACTCGGGAGATGTCGTCCAGATAGCTCGTGAGATAGTCCGTCGCAGAGCGCTGAGGCGCATCGACGAGCGAGGGCCATCCACCTCGCACGATCAGTTGCGCATACTCCTCGACCGTCGGTCCACCGAACGCACCCGCTGGTTCACCGACGAGGATGCTTCGCAGGTTCACCGTGCGCGTGCTCTCCCCACTCTCAGCCAGCGCCATCGGCCGCAACCGAACTCTGCGAAAGCGGCCAGCGCCGCTATGTCGCGTCTGATCGTCCGCAGGAGTAGCGGATCCGGTGAGGATGAACTGCCCAGGCAGGCCGCGATGGTCGACTTCGTGGCGCACAGCGTTCCACAGCGTGGGCGCGAGCTGCCACTCATCAAGAAGCCGCGGAACCGCACCCGAAAGAACGGCGCCGGGCGCAACCTCAGCGAGGTCGGCGACCTGTGGCGAAGAATCCAATCGGACGGAACTCGCGGAATGACGCAGGCCCGTCGTCGTCTTACCCACCGCGCGGGGCCCTTCTATGATGAGCGCACCAAAACTGGCGAGAGCATCGCGAACGATCACGTCAGCGACTCGTTCACGATAAGTGGTCATATAACGAGACTATCGCTTCTGCGAACTTTTCACTATGACTTCTGCGATCGTCAAGCTATCGCTTCTGCGAAGCTTTCAATATCCTCCCTGCGATCATTCAGATATCGATTGCGCGATTGATCTGGGCAGCAGGAAGCCTGCGAAGAAGTCCCGCAGCTCCTCGCGGGCCGTCAGCGGAAGCACGTGCGCGACGTACTGGTCCGGACGCACCACGACGATCGCGCCTTCCGCTGCGATCCCGCGACTCACGAAGATGTCGTCCTTCGCGTCGGCGGCCCAGGTCTTCTCCCAGTCCTGCAGCCCCAGCGGTCCCGACTGCGGAAGAAGAATCGACGGCAACGCGGTGACGTCGATGTCGTGGTGCGATCCGCGGAAGATCGCGTGCACGTCGATGACGCTGTCGATGTCGGCATCCGCAGCGGTGAACGTCCGCACCGGCGAGTCCTCGCCCTCGGTCAACCACGACGCGAACTGGCTCAGCGCGACACCGCCTTCGTCGCCGAAGGCGTAGATGCGCCAGCGTCCGTCCGCGAGGTGCGTGTGGCCGAGCTGCATCGGCCGGGCATCCGCCACGCGGCGCACCGGTGCCGAGTGGAAGCGGGCGCCGACCTCGAACCCGCTCGCGATCCCCTGGTGGTCGGATGCACCGGTGAGAGTCGATGGCGTGTAGGTCGTCGCGAGCCCCGCGGTGTAACGACCTTGACGCGCGAACTCGGCCTGCATGTCGGCGGGCGAGACGCCGCCGCGCTCCGGATGCTCGTGATCGAGCGCCGGCTGAGCGATGTAAGCCGACCAGTACTTGTCGAACGCGATGAGATCGACGGCAATCGCCCGGCGCTCCTCGGAGTACGTGCGCAGCAGCGTGGCCTCCGAGCGTCCCTGCAGAACGGCCGCGAGCTTCCAACCGAGGTTGAAGGCATCCTGCATTGACACGTTCATACCCTGACCGGCCTTGGCACTGTGGGTATGGCAGGCGTCTCCTGCGACGAAGACGTGCGGAGCAGCATCGGCCGGGGCATCCGCGGTCAGGTCGTCGAAGCGGTCGGCGACGCGCTGGCCGACCTCGTAGACGCTCGACCAGGCGACCTGGTGCACATCAATCGAGTACGGGTGCAGGATCTCATTCGCGACGACGCGGAGCTCCTCGGCCGTCTTCTTGCGGATCTCGCCGTCTCCGGCGGACACCTCGCCGAGGTCGACGTAGCAGCGCACCATGTTGCCACCCTCGCGGGGAATCATCAGCAGGCTTCCCTTGCCAGCCGACTGCACGACATTCTTCGTGCGCCAGTCCGGGAAGTCAGTGGTGGCAAGCACGTCCATGACTCCCCAGGCATGGTTGGCGGCATCGCCCTTGAGTTGGATGCCGAGCGCGCGGCGCACGTTGCTGCGCGCGCCGTCACCACCGACGACGTACTTCGCGCGGACGGTGAACTCAGTACCATCGGCTCGGCGGAGGCGTGCTGCGACGGGATGCTCGGACTCCTCCATCTCGAATCCGATGAACTCGATGCCGTAGTCAGCCTGAAGCCTGCTCGGCGAATTCGCCGCGTGCTCGAGGAGGTACTGCTGCATGCGCGCCTGATTCACGATCACGTGCGGGAACTCGCTGAGACCCTCGGGGGTGTCCTCGACCCAGCCGGTGCGGGCGATCTTCGAGCGGTCGCCCTCGGACGGACCCCAGAAGCGCACTTCATTGACCCAGTACGCCTCGCGAACGAGAGCATCGGCGAGACCGAAAGCCTGGAACATCTCGACCGTGCGGCAGGCGACGCCGTCGGCGTGGCCGACTTGAAGCGGCTCCTCGCGGCGCTCGATGATGCGCGTGGTGATGTCGGAGAACTCGGCCAGCTGGGCGGCGAGCACGGTTCCGGCGGGTCCGGTACCGACGATGAGGACATCGACCTTCTCCGGGAACTCCGCGCTGCGTCCGAGCGCCTGCGGCGATGCCGGGCGGATGTCCGGGTCACCTGGACGGTATCCGTCGCGATAGAACTGCATCAGATCTCCTTTGATCACATCCGGGCTGAGCCGGAGAAGTCTTCCGACCGAGTCGGGATAGTTGGGGCACCAACGATTGTACCCAGTGTCAGGGGAAGAAACCAGAGCACGCGTGAGAAAGTAGCCCCATGGCGAACTCCCCCTCCGGTGACTCGATGACCCAGCGCATCGTGCGCGTGCTCGACACGTTCACGACAGAGCGCACGATGCAGACCGCCACAGACATCGCACGCCGCACCGGCCTACCGATATCGAGCGCCCACCGCATCGTCGGCGAGCTCGTCTCGGAAGGCCTGCTCGAGCGTGACCAGGAAGGTCGCATCCGCCTCGGCATGCGCCTGTGGGAACTCGCGCTGCGCGGATCGAGCGCACTCCGCCTGCGCCAGGCTGCCCTGCCACACATGGAGCGCGTGCAGGCGCAGATTCGCGAGCACACGCAGCTCGCCGTGCTCGAACACGAGGAGGCACTGTTCCTCGAGCGCCTCTCCGATCCGGACGCCGGGGCCAACATCACCCGTATCGCCGGACGCCTGCCGCTGCACGCGTCGTCCTCCGGCCTCGTGCTGCTCGCGCACGCGGACCCAGAGGTGCGCGAGCGCGTGCTCGCCGCACCTCTGCGCGCGGTTTCGCCGGAGACGGTGACGGATGCCGCGACTCTCCGCTCGCTACTCGCGTCGATCCGGCGGCGGGGCTACGTCGTCGCCCCCGGATCCATCGAAGCAGTGTCGACCGGGGTCGCCGTCCCGGTGCGCGCGCACGGTGAGGTCGTCGCCGCTCTCTCTGTGGTACTCCCCCGCGAGACCGCGCCGACACCGGAGACCGCGCCGACCCCGGCGATCAACGCTCTCATCGGTGCGGCTCGAGCCATCGAGTTGGATCTCCGCGAGCTCCACTGACTCCCATTCGAGACCCCGTCGAGACTCCCATTCAATGAGAATCTCCTGCCTACGCGAGGGCGAACGGGGCACACTGGTGCGCAGCATCCATTCGTCGAAGGAGACGCCATGAGCACCGCCACACCGAACGCGACTACCGTCCGCACCCGAGTCGCGATCGTCGGAGCCGGCCCCGCGGGGCTGATCCTCTCCCACCTGCTCGCCGTCGCCGGCATCGACTCTGTCGTGATCGACCAGCGCTCGCGCGAAGACATCGAGCAGACCATCCGCGCCGGCATCCTCGAACAGGGCACCGTCGACCTGCTCACCGAGATCGACCCGCACACCCGCGTGCACACCGTCGGCGACCGCCACGACGGCATCGAGCTGCGCTTCCAGGGCGCGGGTCACCGCATCGACTTCCGCGAGCTCGTCGGCCGCAGTGTCTGGCTGTACCCGCAGCACGAGGTACTCAAAGACATGCTCGCCCTGCGTCTGCGCACCGGCCAGGACCTGCGCTTCGGCGTCACCGCATCCCGCGTCGAAGGGATCAACACCGAGACGCCGCGCGTCATCGCGACGGACGCTGATGGCGCAGAGCTCATCATCGACGCGGACTTCGTCGTCGGCGCCGACGGCTCGCGCTCGGTCGTGCGCCCGGCGATTGCCGGCACCTCGCGGGACGGCTACTTCCGCGAATATCCGTTCGCGTGGTTCGGCATCCTGTGTGACGCGCCGGCGAGCGCGGACGAGCTCATCTACAGCAACTCCCCCGACGGCTTCGCCCTGATCAGCCAACGCAGCCCCGACGTACAGCGCATGTATTTCCAGTGCGACCCCGACATCGACCCGAACGCGATGAGCGAAGCGGAGATCTGGGAAACGCTGCAGGTACGCGTACCGGGCACCACCCTCAAAGAGGGCAAAATCTTGCAGCGCGACGTGCTGCGCTTCCGCAGCTTCGTCGCGCGCGAACTGCGGCACGGCCGCGCCGCGCTCGTCGGCGACGCCGCACACACCGTGCCGCCCACCGGCGCGAAGGGCATGAACCTCGCGATCGCCGACGTCGTGCTGCTCGCCCGCGCCCTGGACACGCTCCTCAACGAGAATGACACCCGCCTCATCGGCACCTACGCCGATGACGCGCTCAAGCGCATCTGGAAGGCGCAGCACTTCTCCTGGTGGATGACGAACATGCTGCACAGCCTGCCCGAGCACAACGAATTCGACCGCCAACGCCAGCTCGGCGAGCTGCGCTCTGTCACCGATTCCGAGGCTGGTCGCACTTACCTGGCAGAGGCTTACACCGGCTGGCCGATCTAGCTCCGCCTCACGGCTGCGACCTGCGGTTGCCGCGTGCGCGACCGGAACCGCCATACCGTGACCGCGAGCACCACAACCGCCAGCACGATCGCGGTGGATGCCACGACCGGCGCGTCCGGCGCGCCCGACCAACGTCCGACGGCGATCCACACCAGCCCCCACGACGTCGCCACCGCTGGCGCCCAGCGACCGCCGCGCCAGGCCGTGAACACCGCGATGAGCCCGGCGATGATGAGGGCGATCGTGCCGGGAACCCCCGGTGCTTCCGTCCACCCGTCGATCCCGATGTCCGCAAGCCACGCGGCGAGGTTCGCACTCGCAGCGACCGTCACCCAGCCGAGATACAGCCCGAGCATCCCGTCGACGAGCACGATCTCCGCGACGGTCCCGCGCCGAGCCCTACGGCACGCCCGCACGAAAGTCACCAGCAGCACCCCGAGCAGAATCATGATGATCACGAACGACTCGGCGATGCGCCACGCCTGCACGCACACGATCCACACGGCGTTCAGCAGAGCGGATGCCGCAATGCCGTAGCCGACCGCGCGATGCAGCGGCTTCGCCGCCTGAGTGGGAAGCAGTTGCCAGAGCCCGTACCCCACCAGGCCCAGGTAAATGACGGACCAGATCACGAACGCGATGCCGGCAGGTGCAAGCACTGTGGCATCTGCGGCGAAGGCTCCGCCTGCAGCATCCGCAATGCCCGTGCCGCCGAGGAGTCCGGAATTGAGTACTGCGGCAACGACAGCGCCAGCCACCGTCAGCGCGACGACGATACGGCGAACACGATCAGACTTCTCTGTCTGGGACATGACACCAGGGTAGGGCGTCTCGTGCGCTGTTACTCCGCGGCGGGCGGCGTGGCGCAGACGGTGAGGTTGGAGATGACGTCGTGATACTGCTCCGCGGTGAAGGGCAGCCCCGAATCCGGTGCGGTCTGTCCGCTCGCGGCCGGCGACTTCGACGCGATTGCGGCGAGTTCCCAGGCGAGGTACGCCGCGGGGCCCGAACCTGCCGAGGAGTTGTTCAGCACGACTGCCACGGTGAAGCCGGTCTCCGGGTCAGAGTAGGCAGAGCTCGCGTAGCCGGGAGTCCAGCCGTGCTGGCCGATCATCGACCCGACCAGAAACGCGCCGCCGGTGGCCTGATACCAAGACGGGGCACCCGGCGAGCTGGGCAGTGCGTTTGCGAATCGATCAGACTCCGCATCTTCGCCGCGCAGTGCCTCACGCGCCGTGGCCTGCACGTAGCGGCCGAGATCGTCGATCGTTGAGACCACGCCGGAGTCGGTGAAGCCGGTGCTCGAGGAGAGCGTCGTGATATCGACGGGCGCCGAGCAGTCGTAGCCGCCCTCGATCGCGTTCAGGTAGTTTCCACTCAGCGAGTTCTCCCCCGGCGTTGCGGCAGCAGTACGCGGCAGCGACGTGCCGGCGAGGTCAAGCGGGGAAGTGACGTACTCGGCAATGAGCTCCGATGCGCTCTTTCCGGCTGCCCGCTCCAGCGCGAGCCCGAGCAGCAAATATCCGGAATCGGAGTCGCGATAGGTCGTGTGCGAGGTCGCAGGCGCCTGCCCCAGACCGAAGGATGCCAGCTCCAGCGGTGCCCACACCCGCTCTGGAGTGTTCAGCCACATGCTCGCGACCGTTGACTCGGATGAACCGGCACCACTCGTGCCATTGCAGAGGTCGAGCAGGGTAATGTCCTCAAGCTGAGCGACACCGGAAACATAGTCCGGCACTGGCGCATCCAGCTCAACGACGTCGTCATCGGCGAGGCCGTACAGCACGTCGCAGGTCATCATCCGCGTGGTGTCCGCGATGCGGAACGTCATGTCTGTGGTGACTGCCGTCTGGTCTTCGAGAGACTGCGTCCCCATCGCCGTCACCCAGGTACCGCTCCACGGCACCCACACGCCAACGATCGCGCCCGTCGAGCCGGTCTTCACGATCGCGTTCTCGACCGCGGCCTGCAGTTGGGCGGCCGTGTCCTCAGGCAGCGACTGGTCGACCTGCTCTGGTGGCGTGTAGGAGAAAGTCTCCTCCGTGGTCGAGCAGCCGGTCAGGACGAGCGCGAGCGCAACAGCGCCTGCGGCGGCGGCGCGCCAGCGGCGCGACGGAAGTACGTGCATGAAAGAAACTCCAGGGTGGTTTATGCCCCGAGTCTAAAGCTCCCACCTGGAAACTCGTCACCATCCACTCCCGCTTGCGGGAGACGTACAGTAAAGACGTGTCCCATATCTTCGAAGACGACGTCGTCTCTGCGGTTCTGCATCATATGAACGAGGACCATGCAGAGGACAACCTCCTCATCGCGCGCGCGTTCGCCTCAGCATCCGATTTCAAGATCACCGGTGCGGTAATGCTGGACTTCGACGGCAACGGCGGCGTCTGGCAGATCACCCGCGTCGGCATCCCCGAAGAGCTGGATGTCCCCTGGCTCGGCGGTCCGATCACGGAACGCTCCGCAGTGCGGCGCGAAGTCGTCGCCCTATACGACGCGGCCTGCGAGCGGCTCGGCGTCACGCCTCGACCACACGCCTGAGCGCTCCCCTATCATTCAGGTTAGGTACGCCTTACACTGGGCGCATGGCGGAACTCATCTCCTTCTCTGCGGCGCTGCGCGAGCGATCCTCGACCTCCCACTCCCGCAGTGAGCACGCAGGCTTCATGGCGGATCTGCTGGGAGGCGAAGGGTCCCGCGAGGACTACATCGCGCTCGTCGCTCAGCACTACTTCATCTACTCGGCGCTGGAGTCTGCCGGCGAACGGATGCGCCGAAACCCCGTGGCATCCGTCTTCATCACTGACAAGCTGACGCGCCTTCCTGCGCTTGAGGCCGACCTCGAATTCCTCGTCGGACCGGACTGGAGAGACAAGATCACGCCGCTGGAGACCACCCAGCGTTACGTCGAGCGCATCATCGAGGTCGGCTCCACCTGGGCTGGCGGCTTCGTCGCGCATCACTACACCCGATACCTCGGCGACCTCTCTGGCGGGGTGTTCATCGGCCGGGTCATGCAGCGCCGGTTCGGCTTCGAGACGAACGGTATCGGCTTCTACCTGTTCGATGACATCGCCGACCCGAAAGCGTTCAAGGACGTCTATCGCAAGCAGTTGGATGCTGCACCCTGGGATGACGCGGAGCGCGAGCGCGTGATCGACGAGGTGCTGTTGGCCTACCGCTTCAACACGGAACTGTTCGAAGACCTGGATCGGGCACGCGTAGCGGCCTAAGCATCCACCTCAGGGGTCGACGCCTTCTCCCAGGCCTCGCGCATGAAGCGGCGCACGTCCTCATCGACCTTGATGTCGCTGGGCCGAAGAGGCCGCGACAGGTAGAGACCATCCAGCGAGGTCAGCCGCGACAGCGCCACATAGGTCTGCCCCGGTGCGAACGCCCCGCCGCCGAGATCGATGATCGCCCGGTCGTAGGTCTTACCCTGCGACTTGTGGATCGTGACTGCCCACGCGAGCCGCAGCGGGAACTGCATGAACTCCGCGATCACGTCGCGGCTGAGTGTCTTGGCGTTCGGGTCGTAGGAGTAGCGAAACCTCTCCCAGACAGCAGGCTCGACGTCAACGTCCTCACCGTCAATCTCGACTCGCACCGATCCACCGAGAATGCGCTTGACCGTGCCGATCGTGCCGTTTACCCAGCGCGGTGGCTCACCGGTCATTGACACGTCGTTGCGCAGGAACATCACCTGTGCGCCGATTTTGAGCTTCAGCTCAGAATCCGCGGGGTATGAGGAATCCCCTCGGCCGAAGTCGCCGCTGATCTCTGCCATGGCCGTCTGCTCTTTACCTGCGAGCGCCGTAAGGTGTCGTCGGTTGATGTTGTTGACGATGTCATTGCGGGTAGCGAGGGTGATCATCGGGATCTCGCCGGGCTCAGGATCCGGCGGGGTACGTGTGCCCTGCCTGTTCAGCACCTCGGCGATCTCAGCCGTCACGCGCCCGTAGCGCACGGCGTTCAGCATCGACTTGAACCCGTCGTCTGACTGCCGGTGGATCTGCACCAACTCGCGCACGTGCAACTGGGCACCGTGGCGTCCGAGATCCATGAGGCCGTCGATCTCACCCATCGTCGCCCCGGCCCACACTTTGGCATCGAAGAACCAGAACGATCGGTAGTGGTCCTGCACGTAGCGCAGCTCGTCGCCGCGCGGCGGCACAGGGGCGAGTTGGTACGGGTCGCCGAACATCACGACCTGCACGCCGCCGAATGGCTCTGCCCGACGACCGCGAGCCTGCCGGAGTGCACGATCCATGCCGTCCATGAGATCGGCGTTGACCATCGAAATCTCATCGATCACCAGCGTGTCGATGGCGTTCAGGATGCGCCGGGTCGCGTCGTTCTGATCAATCTCGTTCTCGGCGATGAGACCGATCGGCAGGCGGAACAGCGAGTGGATCGTCTGCCCCTCAACATTCAGGGCGGCGACACCGGTCGGCGCGCAGATCGCGATCTGCTTTTCGGTGTTCCAGGCGAAGTACTGCAGCAGCGTTGACTTGCCCGTGCCGGCGCGTCCCGTGATGAAAACGTGCTCCCTGGTGTCTTCGATGAGCTGGTACAGGTCTTGCTGCTCGTCGGACAAGGCGGGAAAGGACACGACACTCATCGTACTTCGCCGCCCCGCAACGCTCGGCACTGTCACAGCCCGTCCTCCTAGACTGACGCCATGGATCAGCCAGTGACGACGTCGCCGCGGCGTCGCAGTCTTGGCACTGATCTCACGATTCTTGCGTTGATCGGCGTGCTGCTGCTCGGCGCACTCGGCGCCGCCGGCATGTCGCTCTACAAAGAGTTCTACGGTCCTTCCGCCTTCGTCACCCGGTACCTTGATCTGCTCGCCACCGGCCGCGCCGCCGACGCACTGCATGTCCCCGGCGTCGCCATCGACCGCGACACGATTGAGGATGCCGGCATCGCCACCGGAGCATCCGAAGCGTTGCTGCGCCAGTCGGCGCTCGCGCCACTGAGCGATATCACGGTGGTCTCGGAGGAGACGATCAACGCGGTCACATCGGTCACGGTGTCGTACGTCGCAGGCTCGCATCCGGGTGTCAGCACGTTCGAGGTCGAGCAGGACGGCTGGGTGGGCGTCACTCCGAACTGGAAGTTCACCCGCACACCACTGGCAGCAGTATCTCTGACCGTTCTCGGCGCCGACCGCTTCGCCGTCAACGGCTTCGAGATCGATCGGCACCAGGTATCGCCGGCCGGGGCCGATGCCGCTCCCACCGACCCGCTGCCGCTGCTGGTGTTCACTCCCGGCGTGTACTCGGTCACCGTGGACACCGCGATCTCCACTTCGCCCGGCGTCAGCATCCTGGCCGATGCTCCCCTCACCCAGACTTCCGTCGAGGTGCAGACAATACCGAGTGAGGAGTTCGTCTCCGTCGTGCAGACCAGGGTGGAGGAGTTCCTCACCGAGTGCACCACCCAGCAGGTGCTGCTGCCGACGGCCTGTCCGTTCGGACTCGAAGTGCAGAACCGCCTCGCGAACCTGCCGGTGTGGTCCATCAGCGCGCAGCCTGACGTTACTGTCGAGCCCGACGGCGCACACTGGATGATTCCCGCGACGGATGCCGTCGCTCACATCGAGGTCGACATCCGCTCCCTCTTTGACGGGTCGATTCAGCATGTCTCCGAAGATGTGCCGTTCCGCGTCAACGGCACGATCGTGATCCTGCCGGATGACTCAGCATCCATTCGGGTCGGGTCGCCAGTCGAGTGACCCGTCAGCGCGATGTGCGCTGATCCCGCTCGGCAAGTGCTGCCAGCTGCGCGTTGTATTCCTCAAGCTCGGCCTCGCCGGTGCGATCCGCATGCCGGTCGCTGCGGCGCTGCTCCCTCGTGTCGTCTCGGCTCCATTGGATCGCGACCGTGATCGCAAGGATCAGCGTCGGAATCTCACCGACCGACCACGCGATACCGCCGCCGATGTACTGATCTTCCATGGGCGTTGGGCCCCAGATGCGGCCCATCGAGCCGAACCACTCCGCGACCATCAGCCCCTCTTGCATCATGATCGCGATGCCGAAGAACGCGTGCATCGCCATGATGGCGATGAGCGTGATGAGCCTGCCCGGGTACGGCAGTCGATACGGAATCGGGTCGATGCCGACCAGCGTCATCACGAACAGATACCCGGAGATCAGGAAATGGATGATCATCCACTCGTGGCCCAGGTGCTCATACATCGACCAGCGCACAAGATCGGTGAAGTAGAACGCCCACAGCGACCCGATGAAGATGCCCGCGGCGACGAACGGGTGCGTGATCACGCGTGAGAACGGGGAGTGTACGGCCCACATGATCCACTCACGCGCACCGCGGGTTCCGTCATCCCGCTTGTGGATGCTGCGCAGCGCGAGCGTGATCGGAGCACCAGACACCAGCAACAACGGGATCGCCATCGACAGGATCATGTGCCCGAGCATGTGCACGCTGAACAGGTACTCCTGGTACAGGTTGATCGGTCCACAGGTGACCCAGAACAGGACCGCGAGTCCGAGCAGCCAGAACACCGTGCGGTGGATCGGCCAGCCATCTCCTCGCCGGTGCATACGCCAAGCGCCAGCCAGGTAGAAGAAGGCTCCAAGTGCCACAGCCATGGCCCAGAGGATGTCGAAGTCCCAGCCGGTGAACCACTTGTCGATGGTGAACTCCGGCGGCATCGGAGAGCGCGTGAGGATCTCCGCAGGCGTCTGCCTGATGGCGCTCGTCTCACCCGTGGGAGGAGGCGTACGTGCGAGCGCGGCAGCCGCGCCCGATGCCAGTCCCATCAGGGCGACTTCGCCAAGCACCAGCATCCAGAACCAGCGCGAAGCTTTCTCGCCGTCGAGGCGAGGGATCAGTCGTGCGCGATACCAGGCGCCGAGCAGGCCCATGCCGCCGAGCAGCACCACCTTGGCGAGGATGATGATGCCGTAGGGCGTCCACAGCCCCTCCCAGCTGCCGAGGCCGACGATGGAACGCACGATGCCGGATGCCGCGACGACGACGAACGCCGCGATCGCAAGGCTGGAATAGCGGCGCACCAGGGCAACCGAGTCAACACCCTTCACGCCGCGCAGGACGACCAGCAGGATCAACCCACCCAGCCAGACAGCGGCGCCGATAGTGTGCAGCAGGATCGAGTTGACGGCGATGACGTGGCCGGAGAGCTCGCCGGAGTGCCCCTGGGTGGCCATCGGGAGGAGAGCAGCGAAGGCGATGATGGCCGTGATGAGGGTGGGCGTCCAGCTTCGCCAGGCGAACAGCAGGATCGTGACCACCGCGCCCATCAGCGTGGTGATCAGCCAGGCCTGACCGAGCGGAAGCACGAGGAAGAATCGCCCGAGCTGCTCACCGAACTGATCATCCAGGCTGAGCTCGATGCCGGAGAAGGCGCTGCGGAAGGTGAGAAATCCGGTCGCGCCGGCGGAGACTGTGAAGACGGCGGCGCCGACGGATGCGGTATCCAGTGCCGTCTCGAACGGTTTATCTCCGGCGCGCAGCGCGAAGAGGGCGAGCGTGAGCGAGCCGATCATGGCCGCGGCACTGATGTTGTTCACCGTGCGCGCTGCGGGAAGCCCCCAGCGCACGAACGCACCGGGGTCCTGGAGAAGCTGCTCGGCAGCGCCACCACCGAACAAGAGTCCGGCGATGAGAGCGACAGATGCAGCCGTGGCGAGCACCACGATGCCGGCAGCCCGGTACGCCGAGGACTGCGCGGTGCGGGGGGCGTGGGAAGTCACCCCTCCAGCCTATGCTCGTCGCGGTCGGAGAAAGCACGAAGGCCGCCCCTCCGAGGAGGGACGGCCTTCGAGAAGGAGCCGTCTTACTTGACGGATGCCTTCAGCTTGGAACCAGCGGTCACCTTGACGCGCTGGCCGGCCGGGATCTTGATCTCGGCGCCGGTCTGCGGGTTGCGGCCCGTGCGAGCTGCGGTGTCGACACGCTCGAAAGCGATCCAGCCCGGGATCGAGACCTTGCTGCCCTTGGCAACAGCGTCAGAAACCGTGGCGAAGAGCGAGTCGAGGACGCCCGAGACGGTGGCCTGGCTCTGGCCAGTGGCAGAAGCGATGCTCGCGACGAGCTCGGTCTTGGTGATGGACTTGTCAGCCATGTCATCCTCCAGCGACGAAGTGTCGCATTGATTGTGGGTTGCCGGAGCGGATGCTCCTGATCGAGTGACCGCCTCGAATGTATCAACCACCGCCCACATTTCCGCGTCATTTCGCGGGTTTTGAGGTTTTAGTGCGCGTGTCGCGGTACAGAAGTGACGAATGTGACTCGAGTGACCCCGGAAACCGCCTTTGGAGGGGCATCCACTCGGGAGGAGAACGCCGCTCAGGGAGGGCCGGATGCGGCAGGAGGATCCTCCCGTTCGGGCGAAGTCCTCCCCAGCGGATGTGGTGCCGGCGGCACACGCGCCGTGTGCGCTCATGCGGCGAGGTGCAGCCCCTGCGCGACGGCAGCCATGATGAGCGCCTGCACTTCGGGCCAGCGGTTCATGATCTGGTCGTAGCTGACGCGGATGACGTGGTAGCCATGCAGCTTCAGTAGCGCATCATGAGCGATGTCCGCTGACCGCTGCGCGCCGACATGGGTCCCGCCATCGATCTGCACCACCAGCCGCTCACCGATGAGTAGGTCGACGGGTCGCCCAAGGATCCACGCCTGTTGAAGCAGCGGCAGGTTGAGCCATCTCACGCGACGTACAAAGATCGTCTCCAGCCCTGAGTCTGAAAACGGGCGCGCGGCCTCCAACGACTCCCTCGCGCGGGCGGGCAGCGGCAATCGCAGGAGTTCCGTCTGGGAAATCATGCCCTCATTGAGAGCCGATTCCCAAAGCACGAGGGCGTGCTCGGGATTCACGCAGGTCGACGCGATGATCAACGCATTCTCGATGCCGTCTTCGCAGGAGTGCGGGTTTCGAGGAACGATCGGCTTGTTCCAATGGACAATGGCGTCTTCCGCGGTGACATGACCGGATGACGGCGGGGCGGCCACGTGGGTCTGCGATGTATCTGGCACCCACAGCCCCATCCGTTTGGCAACGGTCGTGCAGCTGAGCACGACCCCTGCCTTGGCCGCATAGATCAATAGCGGATCGGCATCCGCCGTTGCCACCCATCCGCGGCGCACCACCCGGACGGCGCCCGCAGCCTTCGCCATCTTCAGCGCGTGCGCGGTGACTCCGGCGTCGCGAAGTGCCGAGACCGGCGCAACGTTGCCAAGCGTGCGAAGTGCGGTGAGAGCATCCATCCAGCGATCTTGGCGCGTGTGACGGTGACCGCGTCCCCGCCAATGCGCGAACCGTGCACAACATCGAACATCAGCATTCCGTGCAGAACGAGTGGCGCCACTTCGGTCGGGAGGAGATCACCGTCTCGGGAGGAGCGGATGCTACGTTCTAGTCCTCCCATTCGGGCGGAGTCCTCCCGAACGGATGCACCTCCAGATGCGCCTCCGGACACGCAAAAGGGGCGAGGATCCGAAGATCCTCGCCCCTTTTCAAGCGATGCTTACCAGCTCGACTTGGTGATACCGGGCAGCTCGCCACGGTGTGCCATGTCGCGGAAGCGCACACGCGAGATGCCGAACTTCGTCAGCATTCCACGGGGGCGACCGTCGATGGCGTCACGCGAACGGACGCGAACCGGCGACGCGTTGCGCGGCAGCTTCTGCAGTCCGAGACGTGCGGCCTCGCGGGCCTCGTCGGTTGCGTTCGGGTCGACCAGGGTCTTCTTCAGCTCGAGGCGACGCTCTGCGTAGCGCTCAACGATGACCTTGCGCTGCTCGTTACGAGCAATCTTGCTCTTCTTCGCCATGCTTAGCGCTCCTCGCGGAATTCGACGTGCTTACGGACGACCGGGTCGTACTTCTTCAGCACGAGGCGGTCGGGGGTGTTACGACGGTTCTTCTTGGTCACGTAGGTGTAACCAGTGCCTGCCGTCGAACGAAGCTTGATGATCGGACGAATGTCCTGTGACTTCTTAGCCATTAGAGCTTGACACCCTTCGACTGGAGGTCCTTGACCACGTTCTCGATGCCACGGACGTCGATCACCTTGATGCCCTTGGCGGACACGTTCAGCGTGATCTTACGACCGAGAGACGGCACAAAATAGGTCTTCTTCTGCACGTTCGGGTCGAAGCGACGCTTCGTACGAACGTGCGAGTGTGAGATGGTGTGACCGAAACCGGGAATGGCTCCTGTCACCTGGCACACTGCTGCCATGTGATTACTCCTTCATTACCGTGAGACCGGACGGCCTCACCCAAGATCCCTTGTCTGCGTGCCGCGCCCCTCGTACTTCGACTAGCTCAGCAGGCGAAAGGGCTACAACACACGAACCACGCACAGGAGTGTGCGCAGACAAAGATTCAGTTTAGCATGGCTTGACTTCCGGCCGCGCCTCGGCCCCAACGGAATGGCGAGACCGACCGGTCGCCCTCGATCCAGAACCGCCAGGGGAACGCGCTCGTTCCTGCGATGCCGGCGACTCCGACGCGTGGACCGGTCGCGATGCCTGCGACTGGATCGCCGAGCCACAGCTGCGCACGCGCGCCATTCAAGGAATCGCCGGTGATTGCGTCGATCCCGTCATGAAGTGGATGCCGCAGGCCAGACACCTGACCGAATCGGCCCGGTCCGCGGGCAAGATCGCGCCCTGCCCTGCCGGATCGGGATGCCGCAGCATCCGCCCCTTCGATCACCGAACCCGCGCGCAGCAGCACACCTCCGGCGAGGCCGTCGGGGCCACACACGACATTGACGCAGGAGTGGATGCCGTGACTCAGATACACGTAGAGGTGCCCCGGCTCGCCCCACATCGTGGCGTTGCGGGCGGTGCGCCCCATGCGCGCGTGCGACCCGGGGTCTGGCGCATCACCCGTCCCCTGCCCGTGGTACGCCTCAACCTCGACGATGCGCAGCGCCACCGTCAGCCCATCAACAACAGTGCGAAGCTCGGCGCCGAGCAGGCGAGGCGCAACTTCGAGCGGCAGTCCCGCAAGCTCTGCCCTGGTCGCACGGCGCAGGGTCATGGGATCAGCACCATGTGCTCAGAAGAAGCCCGGGGCCATCCGGCACCACGAGATGTCGAATCCGGTGAGCACTGGCATTTCCTCACCCGAGCGCAGGTCAAGCAGATGCGTCTGCAGGGTCTTCGGCAGGGACACGAGCAAGTCGTCGTACGCGTTCTCGATCAGATCCGGGGCGACAGTCACGGCGGCATACTGCCCGCTGGGCGAAGCGCACGCCTGCAAAATCGCACTACCGGCGGCGACCTCGAGCAGCGGCGTGGCCACCCCGTCATCATCGACGCGGATGATCGCCTGGCCGGTCGGCAGCCCTGATTCATCGCGCGAAACAACGTGACGCAGCGTGCCCCCAGGGTAGGGAGTGACGGTCGTGGCCGGTCCGTAGTCGGGGTCGGATGCCGCGAGCGGAGTCTGCGAGCCATCGGCAAGGTTCAGCTCCACGATGCTGCCGTCGATGTGCTCGATGATGGCGGTGTAAGTGCCGCGCGAGACTCCGAGCAGATGCATCGCGATGCCCATGTTCTGGGCTCCGGCATCCCCCGCGCGATCATCGAGCGACAGTGTTCCCGCAAAGTCGATGAACAGCACGGCAGCGGAATCCGGCACGAACTGCCACTCCGCGATGCTGGCCTCTTCCTCGCCAACCTGCACGATCTGCGGCTCATCTCCACCACTAAGCGACTGGGTGACCAGCACGCTTGCGCGGCCGCTGTCTTCACTGATCTCACGGTCAGTGTAGATGTATCCGACCAGACCGCCGCGATCAGAGACCTGCACCGAGCTGACATAGCCATCTCCAGGCAGCGTCAACTCGCGCACATTCTTGCCATCACGGTTCATGACGAGGATTCTCGAGCCGTCGTTATCTTCGACGGCGACGACAAGATTCGTGGCGGTGGCGCGAAAATCATTGATACGCGGATGCGTGAAGACGGGAACCCCGTCACCACTGAGGTCGGCACGGAAGATCGAGTCGTCTTCGTCTGTCCTGTTGAGCAGGAAGATCTCGGTCGCCGGAGTCGTGAAACTCGTCGCCAGCTCGGACGTGGGCCCTCCGCCAGTGCCGGTGACGTCAGCGACGCGGACCGTGTACTTCGTCGCGTCGTCAAGCGGGACGGTGAAGCGGACGCCGATGCTTCGCCCCGCGGCATCGATCGTGAACGGCGCCGCGGGCTCGACAGTGACCTGCGCCTCGTCAATCTCCTGCAGCGACTGGTTTGCCGTGAGGATGACGCGGCTGCCGGAGACCTCGATCGCTTCGCTCGGATCGACCTGCACCTGGCTCAACCGCGGCCCCTGCGTGAGGCTGACGGCGCTGAGGCCACCGGCGACGACCACGAGGATTCCGACGACGGCGAGCAACGTGTAGAGGAAGCGGCGGTCTTTCGGGGCGGTCGGCCGTTCGGATGCGTCGGACGGCTCACGCTGCTCCGATGCCGAGACAGGCTCGGCGGTCCGGGACTCGGGATCGGTGACGGGAACAGCGAGCGCCGGGATGAAGACATCGTCGGCAGGCGCTTCCGGAATGGCCGGCACGGTGCGCTCTGTCGCCGCGGGCGCGAGCGCCGGGGCATCCTGCGCCGGCGCATCCTGCGCCGCCAACTCCTGCTCAGCAGCCTCGCGGGCGGCTCTGGCCTCGGCACGGGTGCGGGGAGGCGTCGACTGATCCTCAGTACTCATAGGGATCCCCCGGCTCATCGATCGCGACCACCGAGGTGGGTACGACGCGCAGCGAGCCATCGGAGTCGGCCTTGATGGTGCCGGTGACTTCAATCCATTGTCCGGTGCCGTAGTCGCCCGCCTCGAGGCTGACCGGCACCGCAGCAGGCTGGGCATCAATCACACAGTGCGTGATGATCATGCGCGTGAGGTTCACCGCATCCGATTCTCCGCCGGGGGTGACGAAACCGGTCAGGGTGACGGCCTGTCCGTCGTAGGTCTCAGGGCGCGAGGCAGTCGCGAAGACGCTCGACCACTCCCCGATACCGAAGGTCGTCGTGTCAGCCACCCCGAGAGTCGGAGTGTCAGCTCCGGCGAACAGCGCACCGTCAGCGCCGGCGCGCGACATCGCAAGCTCGACGGACAGCGAGGCGGGCGGAAGCACGAGGGCTGCGACGACGACACCGCTGGCGATGACGCCGGCCGAAACAGTGCCGACGATGCTGAGGGTTCGGCGCCGGGGTACCGCGGCATCCTTTCCATCAGCATCCACATGTCCGTGATCGTGCCCGTGATCCGTTTCCTCACCGAGCGGGATTGTGAACGACCAGATCGCACCGATAAGCACGACGACCGCCCCGACACAGGCGAACCAGATCGATTCGGGGCTGATGTAGAGGGTGAGCCGGCCGGTCACGGCGAGTCCGATGGTCACCACCGAGATGACGACGGCAAGGCCGAGGCCGAGCCACCGGGATCCGACGGCGTGCCAGCGCGAGGGGGCGGATGCGTGCGACTCAGCCAAAGACGTTCACCCCGATCCCAATCGCAAAGGCACTCGCCAGCACCACCGCGACGACGCCGACCAGCGTGCGAGCCGTGAACGTGGTGCGCAGCAGCGCCAGCATTTTGATGTCGACCAGCGGCCCCACCAGCAGGAATGCGATCAGCGCACCCGACGAGAACGTCGAGACGAACGACAGCGCGAAGAAGGCATCCACGTTGGAGCAGATCGCGACCGTCATCGCCAGCGCCATCATCGTGACGATCGACAGCACCGGATTCGATCCGATCGACAGCAGCACATCACGCGGTATCAGCACCTGCACGGCTCCGGCGAGCGCGGAGCCGATCACGAGTGCGGGCATGACGGCGCGCAACTCGACGAGGAACTGTGTGAGGCTGCGTTTGGTCGGGGTGCCGTGCTCGTGCGTGATGCGCTCGCACGTGGCAGTGAACTGCTGAGTGAGCAGGGCATCGGGTGCGGGGTGGCGGCTGTAGATCCAGCCGATCAGGTTCGCGATCAGGTAGCCGCCGACGAGTCGGGCGATGAGGATGCCACCATCCCAGCCGAACGCCGCATGCGTGGTGATGATCACGATCGGGTTCACGATGGGTGCCGCGATCAGGAAGGTCATGGCCTCCGCAGGCGCGAGGCCGCGCATCATCAAGCCTCGGGCGAAGGGCACATTGCCGCACTCACAGACGGGAATCAGCATCCCGAGCAGCGATAGCACGGCCCGGCGAGCCCACCCCTGTCTCGGCAGCCAGCGCTGGATGGTGTCCGGTGGCAGCCAGACCTGCACCACGATCGAGAGCACGACGCCGAGCACGATGAACGGCAACGCCTCGATGAGCACGCTGAGCGCAAGGGTGAGCCCGTCCTGTGCGCGGTGCGGCAGTGAGTCCTGGAAGAGTGCCGGCGCGAACCGGTCGATCAGGAAGAGAGCGGCGATGACGGCGATGCCGATCAGCGGGGCGAGCCACGGCGAGCGGGGCTTGCGCCGTGCAGGCATCCCTGCCGAAGCGCCAGAGCGCCTCGCAGTGACCGTGCTCACGCCGCCCCTTCTGCCGCAGCCCGCTGCTTGGCGCACGGAGTGCACAGCCCGAAGATGTCGACGACATGCTCGGCCTCGCTGAAGCCGTGCAGCGATGCAGTGCGCTGCGCCCAGGCCTCGACTTCCTTGGCTTCGATCTCGACGGTCAGTCCGCAGGACCGGCAGATTAGGTGGTGGTGGTGACCCTCCGTCGAGCAGGCACGGTAGAGCGCCTCACCCTCCGGGCTCTGCAGCGAGTCGGCGTCGCCTGATGCCGCAAGCCCGGACAGCGCGCGATAGACCGTGGCCAGGCCGATGCCGGTCTTCTCCTCGCGGAGCGTGGCATGCAGGCTCTGCGCGCTCACGAAACCGCGCGCATCGGAGAGCGCGTCGCGCACTCGCTCGCGTTGCCAGGTGTTCCGCTGAGCCATACCGCCGATTCTAGGCCGTCCGGATCACTACCGGCTGGGTGCCCCGTGGCCGGCTCGACCCCTAGGGGATGGGTAGGGAAATCCCCCGGGAGTTGCGCGACGAAACCGGAGAGTTTAGAGGAGGGTTAACAGCGGTTTTCTCGGGGGTTCAGCCGATGGTGCGAGCCAACCGGCCTTTCTAGGCTGATGAGCATGAGTAACGAAACAGGCCGCGCTGTCATCGTGGATCTCTGCCAGATTCCCAACCCTGGAGCGATCGACCGCTCCGCGTATGTTGAACTCGGAGGCATCAAGCAGTTCGTCTCGATCCGTGGTCGGAGCACGACGAATCCCGTGCTCATCGTTTGCCACGGCGGACCAGCGCTTCCCTCGCTGCCGTCGTCCTGGATATGGCAGCGAGCAGTCGAGGACTACTTCACTGTCGTCAACTATGACCAGCGCGCCAGCGGCAAATCTGCAGCAACCCTGAACGATGAAATGGATCTGAACCCCGACAGGTACGTCGACGATCTGACGGAACTGATCGCGTGGATTCAGGGTGAGCTCGGGGTGTCGAAAGTGGGCGTTCTCGGACACAGCTGGGGGACGATCGTCGGAATCACGGTGGCTGAGAGACGACCCGACCTGCTCTGGGGATACATCGGCGTCGGTCAAGTGGTCTCTGGTACGGAGAACGAGGTGGAGTGCTTCGAGTACGCGATACGAAGCGCAACGGCGGATCGAAACGAAGAGGCTCTCGCAGAGCTTCACGCGCTTGGCGAGTATCCCGGCACTCAGCCGCTGACCATTGAGCGGGTCATGATCTGCAGGAAATGGTCGCAGCATTACGGAGGACTATCCGCGTATCGATCAGAGTCTGCCTACCTCAGGGGCTCGGAGAAGCTGTCACCGTATTACACCGACGACGAACTGAAGTTGATCGACGCAGGGCAGCAGGCGACCATGCCCACGCTGCTTCCCGAAGTGCTCCGCTTCGACGCACGGGACCGGATCGCTTTCGATGTGCCGATTCTCCAGTTCCTCGGGCGTCATGACTGGACGACACCGACCCCTCCTGTCGAGCGCTGGATAGAGCAGGTATCGGCCCCCTCGAAAGAGGTCGTCTGGTTCGAAAATTCGGCACACCTGAGCATGCATGAAGAGCCGGGAAAGTTCGTCGTGAGTCTCGTGAACCTGGCATTTCCGCACGCCACAGTCGACGCCGGGCCGCTCGCAGTTTTTGAGGAGTTATGAACGCGCGGAGCGCCGCACGCGCGCCCGCGAGCGCTGCACCATCCAGCACACCGCGTAGATCAGGAATGAGATGGTCGTGATGTACGGGCTCACGGGGAGGGTTCCGGCGAGAGCGAGCAGGATGCCACCGACCGCCGAGACGAAACCGAACAGCGCGGCCAGCAGCGGCACAGCCAGGGGTCCGGCGCTGATGCGCATCGCGGCCGCGGCCGGTGTCACGAGCAGCGCCATGACCAGCAGCGCACCGATGATGTGTACGGCGACGGCGACGATGAGTCCGAGCAGCACCATGAACGCCAGGCTCAGCGCCCGGGTCGGGATGCCGCGGGCAGAAGCTGCGACAGCATCCAGTGAATCGAACCGCAGCGGGTTCCACATCAGCAGCAGCCCGATGAGCACGAAGGCGCTGATGCCGATCAGCCAACCGAGGTCGGGGCTCGACACCGAGACGATCTGCCCGGTGAGCAGACCGAAGCGGTTCGCGCTGCGTCCGTCATAGAGCGAGAGGAACAAGATGCCAAGGCCCAGGCCGAACGGCATGAGCACGCCGACGATCGAGTTGCGATCACGAGCTTTGGCGCCGAGGATTCCGATCAGGATCGCCGCGACCAGCGCACCGCCGAGGGATCCAGCGACGACGCTGCCACCGAACAGCAGTGCCGCCGCAGCTCCGGCGAATGACAACTCGCTCACGCCGTGCACGGCGAAGGCGAGGTCACGCTGCATGACGAAGACGCCGATCAGGCCACCCACGATGCCAAGCACGGCACCAGCGATGATCGAGTTGGCGAGCAGAGCGACGAGCGCTCCGTAATCCTGGAAGGAGAAGACGTCGCTCCAGTCGACGGCCTGCCACAGGCCCGTCGCGGCGATCATGCGTGGTCCTCCGCGTGCGCCACGCTCGGAAATGCGCAGCTTCTTCGGAGAGATTCGCGGGATTCCTCCGAAGATCGCGCACATCTCCGAATTTGCGACACCACAGTCGCGGCGATCATGCGGCATCTCCTGCGTCGTGGTCTCCGTGATCGTGATGCGGCTCCGCATCTGGGACGCCGACGACCACCAGGCGGTCGCCCGCGCGCAGCACGAAGACGGGGGTGCCATACAGGTCGGTGAGGACCCTGCTCTGCAGCACTTCTTCGGGGGTACCGAGCACGAAGCGACCACCGGCGATGTAGAGGATGCGGTCGACGCGGCCAAGGATCGGGTTGATGTCGTGCGTGACAAACAGCACCGCGGCCGCACGCTCACGGCGCTGCCTGTCGATGATGTCGGTGATGCCCAGCTGATTGGCGAGGTCGAGGTTCGAGAGCGGCTCATCGCAGAGAAGGAGAGTGGGCTCATCGGCAAGGGCCTGACCGACACGCAGCCGTTGCTGCTCCCCACCGGAAAGCAGCCCCACACGCCGATCCGCGAAGTGGGATGCGCCGACACCTTCGAGCAGAGCATCCACACGAGCGCGGTCACCGCGACGCGGGATCGGCAGGCCGAACCGGGTGCCGTTGACGCCCAGCGCCACGACATCACGGGCGCGCATGCTGGTGTCCGGAGGAAGCGGCCGCTGCTGCGGGATGTAACCGATGCGCGGATTTCCGCGGCGCACCGGGGAGCCTGCGACCTGGATGCTGCCTTCGCTGAGCGACTGCAGACCGAGGATCGCCCGCATGAGCGTCGTCTTACCAGAGCCGGAGGGGCCGAGCACCGCGATGAACTCCCCTGGTTCGACGGTCAGATCGAGCCCTGACCACAGCTCACGGTTGCCGCGGTGAAGTGCAGCGCCGCGGATCTCGAGTATCGGAGCGCGCTCAGTGTCGCCCGCACTCACGACCGGAGTGCGTCGGCGAGGTTCTGGATCGCATCGTGCATCCACTCAGCGTACGACGATCCGTCCTCGAGCAGCTCCGTGAAGGTCACGATGGGAATGCCAGCGGCCTCGGCTGCGTCTTCGACTCGCTGCGTTTCGGCGCCACCGGTCTGCGCATTCGTGAGCAGAACCTGCACGTCACCGCTGTCGATCACCTCGAGGGCTGCGAGCAGGGTCGCCGGGGCGACGTCATTGCCCTCCTCCACCGATTCGGCGAAGCCAACGGGGGTGACATCGGTGAGGCCCGCGGCCGTGGCGATGTAGCCGGGGAGCGGTTCGGTGATGAAGACGGATGCTCCGTCTGCCTCAGCACCGAGCGTCTCGAGGTCTGCTTCGAAGCTCTCTAGCTCAGCGACGATCGCGTCGGCTGCGGCAGTGAAATCGGCTTCGCCCTTCGGGTCGAGCTCGGTCAGCTCCTCGGCGATGCCTTCCACCACATGGATCATCGTGTGCGGGTCGAACCAGACGTGCTCGTTGAAGCCCTCGATGTGGTCGTGGCCCGCGTGCTCGTCTTCGTCGGCGTGGTCGTCGGTTTCGTGCCCGTCAGCCTCTTCGGCGTGGCCGTGCTCTTCTTCGGCGGCGTGGTCATCTTCAGCATCCTCATGGCCCTCGCTTTCGTGGCCCTCATTGCCCGGGTAGCCGTGCGCGAACTCGACGGCGGTGAGCACATGGGCGTCAGAATCACCGAGCAGCGTGTCGATGAAGGAGTCGTATCCGCCGCCGTTCTGGATAACGAGCTCGGCATTCTGCACAGAGAGGCGATCACGAGCGGATGCCTCATAGGAGTGCGGATCCTGCGCGGCGGAGGTGACGATCGAGGTCACCTCGACCCGATCGCCGCCGATCTGCTCGGCCAGCGAACCGTACACGTTGGTGCTCGCGATGACCTGGATCGAGCCGTCGTCGGCGCCCGCCGAGGTTGCAGGACTAGAGCATCCGGCCAGGACAAGAGCGGAGACGGATGCGAGTGCAAGGGTGACGACGGGCTTCTTCATACTTCGACTGTACACGCTAATGATAACCATTCTCAACACGGCAGTGCGAGTGCTCGCCGCAGCGGGCAGGCGTGCCGACCGATGCCCGCACCGGGCTATCAGGGGATGAAGCATCGGGTGAGAGCAGGGATGAACTTTCTCGCCTCACATGGAAAGCAGGAGGATTGCTCGCCATGCTGGCTGTGCGAGCAGAACATCGCCCAACGATTCCCCAGATCGTGGTTTGAGCAGCCAACCAGAGAGTAATCAAATGACTACAGAAGCTGTTACTCCCCAGACAACTTTCAACGGCATTCGCACTGCACTCGGTGTGGGCGGTCTGCTCGCTCTCATCGTCGGAATTCTGATCCTGGTATGGCCAGGCAAATCCGCAATCATTGTTGCCGCGATCATCGCGATCTACGCACTCGTTTCTGGCCTGGTCTATGCATGCCTCGGTATTTTCAGTAAAGGCATGCGCACGTGGCCAAGAATCGGTCATGTCGTACTGGGCGCAGTGTTCATCATCGCGGGCATCGTGGCGTTCATGAACCTGTCACAAACCACCGTTGCGCTTGCCGTGCTGCTCGGATTGATCGTCGGCATCATGTGGATTGTGGAGGGCATCGTCGCCATCTCCACGCTCGGCGGCTCCTCCCCCACCGGTTGGTCGATCTTCTTCGCAATTCTCAGCATCATCGCCGGAGTCGTGCTGATGTTCTCCCCGATGTGGGGCGCAGCTGTGCTGTGGTGGATGCTCGGCATCTCGCTGTGTGTGCTCGGAATCATCAACATCATCCGAGCATTCACCTTCGGGAAGAAGGGTTGACCCCCATGACCGGCTCCGGAATTGAAGGTCTCTACAACTTCCGCGACACCGGCGGCATGCCTCTTCAGGGCGGCGGCGTCACGCGATCTGGGGTGTTGTTCCGTTCAGATGCGCTCGCGTCACTGACCCCGAGCGGGTTGGATGCACTCGCCGCGACCGACATCGGCGTGATCGTGGATTTTCGCACGCCGTCAGAGCGAACGGTCGCACCCGATCGCATCCCCGCCTCGCGTCCGATCCGCGTCATCGAGCTTCCTATCCTGCAGGGGGCGATGGCGGATATGGCACAACAGTTGGTCCCGAACGGCTCATCCCCGGCAGCCCAGGCGACCCCGGCGAGTTTCGAGGTGCCCACCCTGGGCGATCTCTACACGGGGATGCTCGAGCAGAGTGCCACCGCATTTGTTCAGGTTGCTCGCCTGATCGCGGCATCGAACGATGCGTCCCCGAGCGCCGTGCTGGTGCACTGCACCGCAGGCAAGGACCGCACCGGCCTCACAACTGCTCTCATGCTCGATGCTGCTGGTGTCGAACGAGCTGCAGTGGTTGATGACTACGCCATCTCCCAGGAAAACCTTGCGGGGCCTTGGGCCGACGCAATGATTCACATGGTCACTTCCTACGGCGTTGAGCTCACTCCCGCTCTGCGCGCGCTCGTGACTGGCACCCCGCCGGAGGCGATCGAACAAGCGCTTACCTGGGTCGACGATCGAGATGGCAATTCTGCGGGCTATCTCCGCTCGGCCGGCCTCACCGCTGACGAGCTATCAATGCTCCGCGCCCGACTCGCGGCGTGATCGAACGCCTCTGCGCTGTCTTCTGCGGTGCATAGACCACGCCGAAGCCGCCTCTCGCGCGGATGAGATCTCGTCGTCCAGCAGTGCGAGAGGCCCGGCAGTCGCGGCCGTCAACGGCCTCGGAGCTTGACCTGCATCGATCGCTCCGGCGAGCTCCATCAGCGCGGCCTGCGCGCGTTCGGCATCTCGCCGATTGATGGCGACAGCAGAGGCAGCTTCCGTTGTCGCTGCCGCGGTGATCGCATCTGTGACCCGCTCCAACGCGGCGATCTCGAGCATCCAGGTCGCCGCGGCGTCGGCAGTGCGCGGCTCGGAGAGCGATCGCGCGACCAGCGTGCGCATGTCAGAAAGTTGACGGTAGGTTGCCCTGCGGGCGGCCGCCGCACGCTCCTCGCTACTGGCAGCAGCGCTGCCTTGCCCTGCAGAATCCACCAGCGCGATTCCCGCATATCGGGCCACGGATCGAACAAGCCCCGCAACATTGGCCGCTAGATGCCGGGGCGCACGCCACGTAGCCGGCCACGGCAGATACCCGATCAGCAAGACGATCGCACACCCGAGCACCGTATCCAACAGTCGCGAGTCGACGAGCCCGGAGCTCGCTCCGGCGTGAATCTCCACCAGCAGCACGGCCAACGACGTGGTGATGGCCGAATATAGCCCAAAGTTTCGCGGCATCGTGATCGGCACCAGCGCCGCCAACAACAGGATGACGAGAATCTGCCACCCTCCGAGCGGAAGCATCGAGATCGTCAGCGCGGCGACAGCAACACCAATCAACGTGCCGAAGCCACGCTGGACGGCCCGCGCAAAAATCGATCCGAAGTCTGGTTTCATCACCTGGGCGACGGTGAGCATGACGAGGTAAGGGCGGTCCAAGTGCAGTGCCAGGGATAGCCCCTGCGCGATAGCCATACACAACACGAGCCGACCGACGAATCTCCACGTCTCGGCTCCGGCCGACAGCGGCCTTTCCATGCGATGCAGCAGGTCTGCGAAAGACTGCGTGGCAGGAAGATCGAGATCGACCAGCTGCTCGGAACGCTCAGAATCAGAGGCGGAGATTTGAGTGGCTACTCTGTTCACGCGTTCGAGAGCCGCACGTAGAGCGCGGGCCTCAGCACTCGCGGAGTCCGCTACGGGCGGCTCCGCGAGCTCGGGGAGCGCGGCCTTCGGATCAGCGATCCATAGGGCGATCCCCCGCAGAAACACGATCGCGTCTTTCTCGGGGGTCACCTGCTTTGTTGCCATCGCAATCGCAGCATCAACCACGGGCGCAGAGGTATTCAGGATCGTGACCAGATCCTGCCAACGCGTATCGCGAGCTGCGATGTGTGTTCGCGATGCGACCAGTGTGTCGTATGCGTCATCGAGGGCGGTCGTCAGTTTTACACCGGCGCCGTTCGCCGCTGCCCCCGCCTGCGCCTGCAGCTGAGTAGCCAGCGCTTTGTACACCTGAGCAACGACCCTGCGCTCGGGCGAAAGTGTCACTCCGATAAGCGCGGCCGAGACTGCCGTCAGACACAGCCGCCACAGCGCGCCTGCGAAGAAAAGCAGTGGCGCCAGCCAGGGCGAATGAAGGCCAAAGTCTGCGTTAGCGGCGGTGACGGCGTACATCAGGAAGTACAACCCGGCTTTGGACGTGACCGGGCCGATCGATCCGGAAAGCCCAGAAACGAGGGTGGCAGCGATCACCGCCAAGAGGGTCAAGGCGGAGTGGCCATAAACCAGGGTGCCGAGAGCAAAGCCGACGGATGCCGCGGCCGTCACCAGTGCGATTTTTCGCACGCGCTCGGCGCCAGCTGAGCCGGTATCCATCACCGATCCGACCAAGGCCCCCATAGACGCCAACGCTCCGGCGCCGAGGACCGTCGCGTTGTGTGGATTGATCAGAAGGGTGAGACCAACCGGCACGGTGATTCCGATGGCTGCGAGCACCACTCGTTCCCATTGGATCCGCGCCGGAGCCAATCGCACCAGGGCACGGACCCACCCGCTGTGGCCCACCTCAGCTGTCAACGCTGACCTGAGCGTTCTCTGCCCTCGAGAGTGCAAACACTCCGCTGACAGATACCACCCCGGCCACCACAAACGCGATCACTGCCCAGAGCGGGGCGCCGCTTGCTTCGCCGAGGATCGTAATCGCGAGCACCACGGCGACACCCGGATCGATCACGGTGAGTCCTGCAACGACGACTTCGGGGCGATTCGTGGCGTGCGCTCGCTGGGTGAAGTAGATCGACAGCGCGCCCGCCACACCGATACCAACAAGGCATCCGATTGTGAGGAGATTCGAGAGGTCGAAAGCGAGGTTATGGGATTTCCATACCGCCTGCACGCGCAGGATGACGGTCTTGCCCAGCGTCGCAACGAAGCCCGAATACACCCCGCCGAGCAAGACCCACAGCACCCTCGGTGTCGGCCGGCTTCGCCCCACGACGAGGACGATGCCGGTCACAACCAGCACGCTCACCAGAACCACCAGAACTGCCACCAGCTGCACATCTGTGATCGCGTGCTGTGTGCTCACGACTGCTGCGACTGTGACGAATGCCGCAACGCCTATGACACAGGTAGCGATCGCCCTGACGACCGCCGCCTTCGGAGCGCGCTTCGCGACGATCGAGGTGAGCAACACCGTAAAGACGAGAGCGGTGACGCCGATGGGTTGCACAACCATCAACGGCGCGAATGTAAGGCTCCCCATCTGAAAGAGGATCGAGACAACCAGGAGCAGGGCTCCAAGCAACCAGAAACGCTCGTGAACAAGGCGCATTGCCTTCGAACCTTCTTGGCGCTGACTGAAGTCAAGCTCCATCGTTCGCACGCCGCGAGCCTGCCACAGGTTACCCACGGCGAGCGCGGCCGCGGAGGCAAGAGCCAGCACGATCCCGATGAGCGGAACTGATCCCATTTCCATAGCTATTTCTCGCTTCCGAGGTGGAGTTTGACGCTGATCTCATAGGCGTCGAGCTCATCGAGGGCATATCGCAGTGCGCTTGTCGTGTGCCGTCCCGACCGGCCCAGTTCGTGAAGGCGAGCGCGCATCACTCCGACGAGCGCGAGTTCGAAGGCAAGCTCCTCCGACCTATCTGGTTGGTCCTCGGTATCTCGCGAAGTGACAAACCACGAACCGGGGAGAGCGAACACGTCGTCAGAGAACTCGGTCTCATCTGCGCGAAGCAGTGCACGGCTTTCGCGTGCGGCGAGGGCGGTATCGCGGAGTTCACGATCGATCTCACGAATCTCGGCGCGGGGTGGCCCGTCTCCTGTGGGCCGCATCAGACCCAGCATTCGCACCAGGAATGGCAGGGTGAGGCCCTGAAGCAAAAGGCTGCCAGCCGCAACGACGAAGGCAATGAAGATGATGAGGTCACGTTTGGGGGTATTTTCCGGGAGCGTCTGCGCTGCGGCGAGAGTCACAGCGCCGCGCATACCGGCCCACACGATGATCGTGTTGTGTTTCCAGGTGAGCGGTGAGGCGTCGAAGTAATCAATATCTGCGCGCAACTTTCCGAGGTGCTTCGGGCTACGTGCCGCGCGAGCTGCCCCGATGTTTCGCCAGCGAGAGGTACGTTCCGCGTCATCGTCATCGTCCTCTGGCTCTGCTGTGCTCGCATCGATGCGGCCCTGCACAGCGCGTTTCACCCGCGCGCTGTGCACGCTGAGCACCGGGATGACGTAAAGCGTTCGCACCACCATCAAAATGACGAAGGCGAGTGCGGCAATACCGAGTCCCGCGAGTAGTCCCTGATCCGCTGCCCGGCTGTCCTCGACAATGCCGTACAGTTCGAGCCCCATGATCAGGAAGATGGCACCCTCAAGCAAGAACTCGATCGTGCGCCAATTGAGTTTGTCTGATGTGCGCTGCTCTGGTGTCAGCCATCTCAGCGCACCCTGACCACACACAACTCCTGCGATCACGGCCGCGACCAACCCTGATCCTCCGAGGGCTTCGGTGGGCAGATAGGCGAGATAAGGGACAGTGAGTCCGATCGCGGTATTGGTGGTGGCGCTGGTGGTCCACGAGCGAAGTCTCAGCGCCAGCATCCCTACGAATGCTCCAACCAGAAGTGCCGCGAGCACGGCCCAGATGAATGAGCCGACCGCTGTCAGCAGCGAGAAACCGGACGCCACAGCGACGACGGCAGTGCGCAGCAGAACGAGTGCGGTTGCATCATTGAGAAGGCTCTCGCCCTCTAATACCGTGACGACTCTGCGCGGCACTCCGAGTTTGCGAACGACGGATGTCGCTACGGCATCCGTCGGGCTCAGGATCGCCCCCAGCGCAACGGCGAGCGGAAATCCGATCTCGGGGATGATCCAGTAGAAAAAGAGTCCGAGCACGAGTGAGCTGATAATCACGAGCAACACGGATAGACCGCTGATGGTGCTCAGATCGCGACGAAACTCAATCGCTGGAGCCGAGACCGCCGCCGAGTAAAGCAGCGGAGGGAGCACCCCGACCAGGATGAGCTCCGGCGCCACAGAGATGGCAGACACCCACGGAAGCTGACCGACGGCGAGACCAATCGCTACCAGGATGAGGGGCCCGGCGACGCCGATTCGGCTGGAGAGAACGTGCGCCAACACGATCACCATGACTCCGGCGAGGATGACGACCAACAGCTCTAATGTCACAGTGTGCTCCCCTGCTCAACGGGCGTGCGCGCACCGCGAATAGCCATCGCGATCACCGGAAGTATTAGTACAGAGAGCATTCCTCCGGCAACCAAGACCGACTGCATCGCCGGGTCCAGCACTCCACTGGAAACACCGATTGCGGTGACCGCCACAATGATCGGCAACCCGGTGGCGCCCAGGAGCCCGATCGAAATACGCTCATGCCACCCGGCCCCGGCAGGCGCCGCGAGCATAGAAGGTAGTCCCCTCACTACGAGCAGAGCAACAAGAACGAGAGGGACCATGGCGAACAGAATCGGCCGCTCAATCAACGCAGCCAGATCGAACGTCACACCGGTGTAAACGAAGAACAGCGGGATGAGGAATCCGAACGCAGCACCCTCAATTTTGCTTTCGACAGCATGGCGATCATGTTCGCTCGCATCGCGCATAAGGAGTCGCCATACGACACCGGCGACAAACGCACCGAGCAGCATATCCAGGCGGAGGAAGAGGCTCAACGCGAGCAGTGCCGTCAAGATAAGGAAGACAACACGGATCGCGAACTGGCCCGAGGTATGCAGCGTCGAGTTAATGAATCGGTGCATCGCTCCAGTAGGAATTCGAATCGACAGCCAGATCGCGAGACCTGCGAGAAGCGCAAAGAGAGCCATCACGGCCGTGGCGGGTCCGAGATCTCGACCTCCCAGGAAGATCGAGATCGCCAGTAACGGACCGAACTCCCCGACGGCGCCGATGGCACCTACCGCCGCTCCGAATGGCGTGCGCATTTCACCTGCATCACGCAAGATCGGCAAAACGGTGCCGAGCGCGGTCGAACACAGTGCCACACCGATAATGACGGCTGCTGCACCGGGGGCGAGTAGCCATCCCAAAAGCAGCCCCATAGCGATGCTCAGCAGCCACCCGAAAGTGGCGTTTCGCCCGGTGCGCCCCTTGAGAGATGCGAAGTCGATCTCGGAGCCGGCAACGAAGAACAGCATCGCCAGTCCGAGTTGCGCAAGTGTGCCCATGAAGAGCGAGGGGCCGGCCCACCCCAGCACGCTCGGGCCAGCCATGATCCCCAGGAGAAGTTCGAACACGACGATGGGGATACTCACCCACCGGGAAAGTCCGCGAGCGAGGAGCGGTGCAGTAACCGCAAGAAGCGGGACCACCCAGAGCACGGCATCCATCGGTCAGCTCGCCAGGTCGGCGATTCCCGTGCCCATCAACTTGAATCCGAGGATCACAAAAAGCACTGTCATCACCACGGAATGGTTCGCCAGCAGCCACGTCCTCGCCCCCGTGAGGCGACGCTCCACCGAATTCGGTGAGATGACGCTGATCAACCAAGGAATCGCAGCCGCACTGACCCCGATGAGCGCGAAGATGAGGATCACTGGGATGACCTCCTCGACCGGGAGACGCGCCTGCGAGATCCTTCCGCTTGCTGCGATCAGCAGCGGTAGGTCCTTAGGCGAGAGCGGGCCCGAGATCAGCACCCCCAGCAGGAACGCCTTCCCTATGCTCAGGTGGTCGAGGCCGCTGATCCATTTTGGCGGCTCGGTTTCCAGACGCTTGCCCCACTGGTGAAAGGCCAGCGCAAGCAACCCCGCACCGAGCACAATCTCAAGAACGTCCACGGTGATATTCGCACCGGAGTCTGGGTCATCCGCCCCAGATGCACGCCCGATGAGAACGAGCACACCGACCAGCAGTACGGCAAGCGTGTAACACCCCAGTATGAAAGCGGTGCCGTTGGTGCGGCCCTTGCCTGAGGTAGCCATGAGGATAACGGCCACAATCGCCAGTGGGCTAATGGCAATGGCGACGCCGAGAGTCAGAATATCTCCGAGTAGTGAAAGCATCAGAGCTGCACCTTGCTTTCTGAAGAATCCAGCGCATCACTGCGCGATTGTGCGTTGCGCGATCTGCGCTCAGCCAGGTTCTGACGTACTGATGCGGTGACGGCTACAACAGCACCGCGGGTCTTCAGCGCAAGTGCGGAGCGCCCACAGACCCATCCGCCGATCGCCATCAGGATGCCGAGCACCATGAACAGCCACACGCTGCTTCTGATGCCGCCGGTGAGGTGCATATAAATCGCTTCGACCCCTCGGGGCGCCAGGCCAAGTTCGCCCGCGGCAACGCCGACACCGGCCGATCCCAGCAGCAGTACGACTCCGAGTGCCCCGCTTCCCAGTGCCGTACCGATCCCCGCCCCCACGACCGCCGTGCTTCGGCGGCGAGCGAACGCAATACCGAGCGCGAAGAGCCCGATCGTGACGAAGGGCAGCCATTGCCCGGTGGTCTCGACAAGCGCATAGGTGGCACGGATCGTGAGGAGCGCCTCGCCGTCGCCGAGAGCAATGGTGCGGTCGACTGCGGGGATGAGCGCAGCGACGGCGACACCGCGATTGGTGAGCGTCTCTTTGAGTTCCGCAATGAGAGGACCCGTCGCAATACCCACACCGTCCCGCGACAGCACGATTATGCCGCCGCCATCAGAGGTGGATGCGAGGGTGAGCGCTTTGTGTGCGCCTCGCACGCTGGTAGCCCACACGTCGGAAAATACATCGGATGCGACTGCGCTGGCGAGTGTCGATTCAACGATGTTCGTGAGGCCATCAGCTGCCGGCTGACGGAGGATATCTAGTGCCGCGGAGGCGCGGGGAGGCACTCCCAGGTCGACAATCGCGTCGAAGAGTTCGTCGGTAAGCACACCGAAGTCAACCTGTGCGCGGATGGCGGACATCGTCTCGTCAGCGATGAGGTCTTGCACTGCGGCATCGTCGATGAGCGGCGCCAGCGTCGCAACGAACGCATCCTCGTTGACGAGTTGCATCCGCGCCCATCCGCCGATGATTGACGCCGGAACGAGGATCGACGCCACCACGATGCACACAGCCGAGACCACGCTGCGCCAGCGGGCACCCGCAACCGGATTCGACGATGTTTTCTTACTTTTGAGTTTCGCGTTCTCAACTTCTAGCTCTTGCACTCGCTGTGCAAGAGCCGCACCGTCGACGGGACCTGTCATGATCATTCCTCTCGGTACCGCTTGTACCCGGTGGCGCCTGCTATGTTCTCGCCGGTCGACTCGACGTTGCGCAGGAAGAGAATGATCCAAGTGAAGATGAGCATCGATGCCACGAGTTCAACGGCGGTGAGGTTGTAGATCCCGACTACAAAGAGCACCACGAGCCCGATGATGACGGCAACGAAAACAAACCCGAGCACGAGGAAGACCCGCGGCATGCTGGGGACGAGCCACGGAAGCGCGACTGTCAGCACCGCGAAGGCAACCATCATGCCCGTTGCCACGGTGTTATGAATGAGGAAGAACCGATCGACGGGGAACAACCCGACACATGAGAGCATCGCGCCAAGGAGCACGAAGAGCGCCCACACCATGCGTCGACGACGAACCTGAGACGAAGTGAAAAAAGGCAGGCCCTCAGTTGCAAGGCGAGCGATCGTCGTGATGATGACGCCCGACACGATCAATGTCAGGTTGAAAGTGAGCGACGAGATGTCGTGTGTGATTCCGAGCGCGGAGAGGTTCATTTGCCACCAAAGCGGGTCACTTGAACTCAACATTGCGGTGATCATTCCCACCGCAAGAAAGACCGCGAGCACCAGTGACAGATGCCGGGGAGACATGGCCGTCCCGCTGAGATAAGCGCAATAGGCACTCAGCGCCGTCATCGCGGCGACGATCGCAGCGGCAGGATCGGCATAGAGCGTCGCTCCGAGAAAGCTCTGCTGCATGACCGCGGCCAGCCCGATCGATCCGAAAAGCGCGATCACGCCATGAGCCAGCGACAATGCCACCAGATCGAACCATTGAAAACGTACTCTCGTGGCTCGACCAGCGCGAGACCGCAATCTAAGGCGCACCGCCAATCGCGACCCGGCGAAAGAGAGCGCCGCGGCAATCGCGGCGGCAATCGAAGCAAACTCCCCCACCGATTGATGGCCCGAGATGGGGAGTTCTCGACCCCAGAAACACAAGACGGCTATGAGCCCGCTCACCACGAACGCAGACACCGCAAGTATCAGTGCGAACGATTCGCTGTCGGATGTGCGCCAGCGCTGGCGCAGGGAGTTCGCCACGGCTCACCCGGTTTCTGCAGAGACTCGGGCAGCGGGTGCCCGGCGATCCCACTGCGGCAGCACAATGAGGGAGGCAAGGAGGAAGCAAATAGCCCCGATGAACGTCCCGTAGTTGGCCAACGATCCGTTGACGACGTTGCCGCTCGAGAGAATGTACGAGCCAACCGCCGAGATACCGAAAGCAACGCATCCGACGAAGTTGATCAATACCGACCACCACGCCCGTTTGGACGGCTCCCACAGCTGGGAAACGTGGGCGTAGGCCACGAAAGCGAGCACACCGCTCACGAGGAACCCCACTGAACCACCGGCATCCGGGTTCCAGACGAGGCGTTCCTGCGCCGAGACTGATTTGGCATAGAGCGCACTGGTTGTGCTGACGTTGAACAGCAGCGTGCCGAAGGACTGCGTTGCCGCTGCAAGCCACTCGGCCCGAACCATCCGCCCGGGAGCGTACGAGACCGGAACCGCCATCGCGCCGCTCAAAAACAGTTGGATGAGCCCTGCCGTCGTAAAGAACCATGCCCCGATGAAGAAAAGCAGATTCGACCCCGTACTGCCGAGAGCTTCGCTCAGGCCAGGGGCAGATCCCAGGGCAAAGAATGCAGAACCAATCATGAAGCCCCAGCACTGCTTCGCCACCGTCGGCACGAAGAAACGGTTGCGTGGATGTCCGATATTCGTTGCTGCCACGCTCATGCTCAGTGCTCCATCTCTCTCTTGGTACGACAACGACGCCATCGTGGGATAGGTCCGGGGAGGAAGCCTGATCGGTTTCCTCCCCGGAACACACTCAGATCAGTGGTGGAAGTGTGACCCGCTACCGGCCTCACGAGGAAGCGGAGTCTGTAGCGATTCGAGGAAGAGCACCTCTCCCTTGATGTCTGACAGCAGCGCTGTCGCGAGGTCGCGACTGAGTCCGAGCTTGACGACGATGCGCTGCAGAACCATGTCCGACATGTTGTCGGCCATGGGGTACGCCGGCACGAGCCACCCCTTCATCCGCAGGCGGTCGGCAAGGTCGTACAGGCTCCACTTGTCGGTGTACCCGGGCTTCAGCACCCAGGCGAAGACCGGAATCGTGTCCCCCTTGCTGATGAGGTCGAAGGGGCCGATCTTCGCGATCTCAGAGGACAGATAGGTGGCCACGTCGATCGAGTTCTGCTGGATCGCACGGTAGCCCTCACGGCCCAGACGCAGGAACTGGTAGTACTGCAACAGCACCTGCGCACCGGGACGCGAGAAGTTGAGCGCCAGGGTCGGCATGTCGCCCCCGAGGTAGCTCACGTGGAAAATCAGGCTCTCCGGCATCACTGCCTGGTTGCGCCAGACAACCCAGCCGACACCGGGGTAGACGAGACCGTACTTGTGACCGGACGTGCTGATCGAGTTCACTCGGTCAATACGGAAGTCCCAGTTGAGGTCGGGCTGGCAGAACGGTGCAACCATCGCACCTGATGCACCGTCGACGTGGATCTTGACGTCAAGACCGGTGCTCGCCTGAATCTCATCGAGCTTCTTGGCGATCGCTTCGACAGGCTCATAAGCGCCGGTGAAGGTCTGGCCGAGAATCGCGACAACACCGATGGTGTTTTCGTCTACGTACTTCTCGAGCTCGAACCCATCGAGCACCATGTGATCCGGAGTGACCGGCACATAGCGCGGCTCGATGTCCCAGTAGTTGCAGAACTTCTCCCAGACGACCTGCACGGCCGCCGACATGATGAGGTTCGGCTTCTCGGTGGATTTGCCTTCTGCTTTGCGCTTCTGCTGCCAGAGACGCTTCAATGCGAGGCCACCGAGCATGCAGGCCTCAGATGAACCGATCGTGGAGGTACCGATCGTGTCGGCCGTGTCCGGAACGTTCCAGAGCTCAGCGAGCATCCGCCAGCAACGATCCTCGATCGCCGCTGTCGCCGGGTACTCGTCCTTGTCGATCATGTTCTTGTCGGCAGCCTCGGCATAGATCTGCTTTGCCTTGTCGTCCATCCACGTGGTGACGAACGTGGCGAGATTCAACCGGGAGTTGCCGTCCAGGATCGCTTCGTCGTGCACGATCTGGTAAGCGGTCTCGGGCAGGCTCGAGTTCTCCGGCATCACGAACTTGTCGAACTCTGTTGCTTCGCCGGGTCGCACGAAAACAGGATTCAAGCTCGTCGTGGGATCGATGTTCGTCGTCTGACGAGCGTGGGAGGTGTTAGCAGTCACTTTTCGCTCCAAGGTTTGTATCGAGGATGGGGATGATGTCGGTATGGCTCGCCCCTCGCGGAATCGAGCTATACCTCCACGGGCGGATAGAGACGGTCCATGTTGTACTGCCTGTTACGACGGGCAGCCCAGGTCGAGACCGCGATGAAGGCGACTGTCAGCGCGATGATCACGGCGATCGAGGACCACAACCTGGAATCGACGCCGCCCACTACGAGCTGCCTGAGGCCGGTGACGGTGAACGTCATGGGGTCAAACAGGTGGATGTACTGGAACGGCACCGAGGTCACCGGCACGGGGTAGATGCCGCCGGCGGATGTCAGCATGATCATCAAGAACATCAGGGTGACAACACGTCCGACCGCGGGGCCGAACAGTGTGTTGAACATCTGAATCAGTGCCAAGAACATCGCCACCATCAGGACCATGAAGCCCAGGGTTCCGAGCGGATGGACCATCTTTAGACCCAGCGCGAAGTACAAGACGGTGAAGAGCAGAACCGCCTGCAGAGTTCCGACGAAGAACGTGGGCACGAACGAAGCGAGAACGACGCGGAATGATCCAAGTCCCTGGGCGAGCGGCCGTGCCTGCAACGGGGTGAAGAGCATCCACGCGATGAGAGAGCCGACGAACAATCCGAGGCCGATGAAGAAGGGAGCGAACCCGTAGGCGAATGTCTTCGCCTCGTTGTTTGTGATCTCCTTCAGCGCCACCGGGTCAGCAATCGCTTTAATGAAATTGCCCTGCTGTGTGCTGTCCCATGAGGGGATGAACTGCATACCCTCATTCACGGCTTCAGCGAGCTGATCCGTTCCTGCGGCGAGGAGCGGGGTGCCGGCGGCAAGTTCTGTTGCGCCGGCGCTGAGCTGAACCAGACCGGACGACAGCTGGTCTGCACCGGAGCGAAGCTGGCCTGCGGCCGACTGCACCTTCCCGAGATCACGCTGGATGCCACCGTCTTCAACAGAACGCAGAATCACGCTGACACGACTGTTCTGGTTATCGAGTTCAGCAGCGATGATGTCGACGTCTTGCTGGATCGCAGCGAAGGTACTCGTGAGATCTTGCGTGAGCCAGTTATCGGCAATGTAGTTGCGTACGTCAGCGAGACGGATGCCAATGTCCTGCTGGATCTCGTCGCCAGCTGCCAGCTCGTCAATGATGGCGTCGAGCCGAGCCACCGCTTCATCGCGCTTGTCTGCCACCGTGTTGAGGGCTTCAGCTGCTTGATTGGTGTTCGCGGTGATGCGCTGCACGACTTGGCGCAGTTCAGTGCCGGTGAGGCCTTGGCTATTGATGACCGTCTCCGCCTGGGAGACCGCACCGTTTACGGCGTTGTCTAGTTCGTCCAGTGCGTCGGCCAGCGTCGCTGAGCCGTCCTTAGCGGTGACCAGGTTCTCGGCCAGTTTCTGAGCACCATCGTTCGCGGTTTGCATGCCGGTGTTCAGCTCATCGACCTTCGCGGCGGCTTCACGGAGCTTCGGGATCGTGCCCTCAGCAACGCCCAACACCTTCTCGAAGATCTGCTCACCCACCTGGGCGCTGACCTGATTGATGACCTTTTCAGCGGCGTCCTGCCCGATAACGGTCGAGAGGTAGTTGTTCGCGTCGTTGTACGTGAAAATCAGAGTCGCCTGGTGAGCGCTGTCTGTGGCGGCCGAAGTCACCGACTCACTGAAGTTCTTAGGGACCGTGATGGTGAAGGCAAACCGGCCGTGAGCAAGACCGTCGACGCCCTCTTTCTCACTGACCTCATAGAGGTTGAGCTGCTTCGACTCGATCAGCCCCTTCACCACATCAACGCCGGCGTCCGTACGTTCACCGTCGACCGTGGCTCCCTCATCGACGTTGATGATCGCGACGGGAAGTTTGTCTACTTCACCGAACGGGTTCCAAAAGGCCCAAAGGTACAAAGCGCAGTACATCAACGGCATGATGATGATGACAATCAGTGCGAGACGCGGCATCCGTCCGCGGTAATACCGCTTGAAATCACTGCCGGGAGAAAATGCGGCAATCATCGGCTTAGGCCTTCCTGCTCGAGGATCGCGAATTCTTTGTCAGTCAGATTGGGAACCTCGACGAACTCGCGAACCCCGCTCTCTCGCACAACACCGTTTACGTCGGCAGTGATGACCGTCTGTTCTTTCCCGAGGGCAACCAAGCGATCAAGAACCGTGTGTGCACCCCGCACGCTGTGCAGCGTGTCGATACCACCGACGACCAGAAGTTCTGGCTTGCGAATATTCGCTACCGCGATGCGGAAGAGTGTCGCCGTCACTTCAGGAAGTTCCTCGACCATCGCGTTCATCGTCGGAAGCTTGTAATCGCCGAAAACCGGACGGCAAATACGTTCCAGATCTGCTTCGGTCGACTGCGGAACCCAGTTGTACCAGCGTGCAGCCCAACGAATTTGCTCGGTGACAATATCGTGCACGCGAATTGTTTGCGTGATGCCGTCGACCTCATCAATATTGGCGATGGCGGCGTTGTTGAAGAGGTTATGGTCTTTGTTGGTTTGGCCGAATGCGGTGAGAGACCCAACTGACGGTTTCATCCGACCGGCAAGGGTGAGCATCAACGACGTTCGTCCACGCCCACCCGCGCCGACCAGCACGGTCACACCACCCTTTTGCACCTTCAAATCGACCGGGCCATAAATGTGACCCCACGAGGCTTCTACACCGAGGCCTCGTGCATCGATGAGAATGTCGTTCGTCGTCGGTGCCGCATGTCGCGGTTGCGCGCCACGCACGGCGACGGATTCGGATGCATCCGAGTGCGATTCCATGTCTTCTCCTCTTTCAGAACGAACTTCTCCCGCGCGCATACGGCGGGCCGGACGGCCTACAGGTCGTTCTTTACAACGTGACCGTTCTTGACGATCACTTTGAAGTTCGCCTCCGGTTCTGCAATCAGAGAGAGGTCATTAATCGGGTTTCCATCGACCAGAATCATGTCTGCCCACGCACCCTCAGCGATGACGCCAAGTTTTCCGCCGCGATACGTGTTGCGTTCGCCGGAGAGCTCGAACAGTCCTGCGTTTCCGGAGGTGAGCATCTTGAGCGCTTCAACATTGCTGTAGAAGTCGCCCAGCCGCGCAGCCATCACGCTCTGGCGTGGGGCCGACTGCGGCTCAAGAAGCAGGTCAGTGCCCCACGCCGTCTTCACCCCGTATTTCTTCGCCCATTCGTATACCTGCTCGGTTCCGTGACAGATTTCAGTGTTCTTCCCCGCGCGAACGGGGTCGGGGTAGTGGTGATCGTCTTCAGCGAACGGCTGCATCGACAACCAGGTCTGGGATTCGCCGATGAGGCGAACGCTGGCTTCGTCCGCCAGGTGTCCGTGCTCAATCGACTTCACGCCCGCTTCGATGCCGCGGCGGATTCCGGCCGGCGTATAGACGTGCGTGGCAACGTAGGTGCCGTAATCACTCGCGGCGTCAACGGCCGCTTTGATCTCATCAGGGGTGTACTGCAGGGTGTTCAGCGGGTCATACATCGACGCTGCGCCACCACCAAGGGTCAGTTTGATCTGGGATGCGCCCATGCGCAGCTGCTCACGAACGGCAGCGAGGACGCGGGGAACACCATCGGCGACGCGCGTGAAGTGAATCTCCTCCGTGCGACTCGGCTTGCCACCGAATTCTTCCGGTACGTCGTAAACGAACGCAAAGTCGGCGTGACCGGACGTCTGCGAGATCATCGCCTGGCTGGGGAAGATGCGCGGACCTTCGAACGTGCCGCGGTCGATCAGCGCCTTCACCGGCGCAGTGTCACCGCCCATGTCTCGCACGGTCGTGAAACCACGCAACAGCATTCGCTTCGCCTCGGCGATCGTATTGCCGTATAGCGCACCGGTTGCGCCTTGAACGAAATCAAGCATGCTGTTCGAATTACCCATGAGGTGCACGTGGGCATCGCTCAGGCCGGGCATCAGGAATTTTCCCTTACCGTCGATCTCGATGGCGCCATCCGATGCGCCGCCTGCGACGGGGGAAGAAGTGAGGGCCACCACTCGGGGGCCCTCTATCAGGACATCAATATTGTCCTGAGTACGATCGCTCACGCCATCAAAAACACAGACGTTGCGAATAATCATTCTCTGCGGTGCATGGGTCGCTGGGGTCATGGTGGTGACCTTATTAGCCGTCGACAAGGCAGTGCAGACGAAGCTCTAAAAAATCGCCCTCTGCATCATCCGCCTATTCATCCCGGCTTCACCCTGGTTTCACCCTCTCGCGGACGAGAGTCAAATGTGGGTAGTGTCCGTTCCAAGATTCCGTTCGCGGAATCTCCCGTTATTCCCACTGACAGCGCGCAGAAAGAGTACGCATGACTAACCAGCAGCCTCCCGCGTCGGACACCACAGCCAACAAACGCGCCGCGAGTAACAGTAGGGCAATTATCGCAATCATCCTGGGAATCGCGGCACTTTCGTTCGTATTCTCCAACGTTGGTCCTGCCACGCTGCGCTTTCTTTTTCTTCAATTCACCATGCCTGCCTGGGGATGGTTCCTCGCTATTCTCATCACCGGTGTCGTGATTGGTTCTCTTTTTCCTTGGTTTCGACCACGAAAGAAGTAGCGAGTATGCGCCAGGCGCCATACGAGAGCTCATACGGGACATTTCCCAATTTGATTCGATCTGAACTGAACTTCCCGGAGGAAAAATGTGCACAAGAGTGGTGTGGACGGACGAAGTCGGCAACGTCATCGTCGGCCGGAACATGGACTATCACCGTGATCTCGGGACAAATCTCTGGACGCTTCCTCGGGGAGCCCAGCGCAACGATGGAGTGAACGGTAACCTCACCTGGGTTTCCCGCTATGGCAGCGTGGTTGCGACCGCATTCGACATGATCTCCGTGGACGGCCTGAATGAAGCAGGTCTCGGCGGCCACATTCTCTGGCTTGCTGAATCGACGTATGGCGAGCTCGACGAGACGAGGCCAGCGCTCAGCCAGGCGATCTGGCTGCAATACTTCCTGGACAATTTCGCTACCGTCGCCGAATCCGTTGCCTGGATCGAAGATCACGGCGTACAGGTCGTTCAGCTCACCGATCCTGCCAGTGGTGAAGTCCCCGCGATTCACCTCGCTCTCGACGATGCCACGGGCGATTCCGCCATCATCGAGTACATCGATGGCAAGGTCGAGGTCCACCACGACCGCGCGTACCGCGTCATGACGAACTCGCCGCGTTATGAAGAGCAAATCGCGCTACTCGCTGAGGTCGAAGGATTCGGCGGCGATCGCCCTCTACCTGGCACAACCCTTGCTTCTGACCGTTTTGCTCGCGCGGCCCACTACGTGGATCGACTTCCGCAGCCACGCACACAGGTGGAGGCGATTGCCTCGATGTTCAGTGTGATCCGTAATGCGGCGCAGCCATTCCGTCTGCCGGACCCGGGCAAGCCAGATGCCTCGCAGACCATCTGGCAGGTCGTCGTTGACCTCACCCGTAAGCGGTTCATCTTCGAATCAACCAGTCATCCCAACGTTGTCTGGGTCGATCTTGCCGACTTCGATTTCAGCGAAGGCTCACCGCAACTCATCCTCGAACTCAACGCGAAGCTGGCCATCGCGGATGGTATCGCCGGCAATGTGAGCAAAGAGTTCGAGCCCCTGCGGGAGCTTCATTTCCTCACGCTCACTGACATCAAGAACTTCGCCGCCGCACACGCGACAGATTCCGTATGACTAGTCGCGGGCTGCCCGGACACTTCGGTGCGCGGAGGCGGCTGTGAACTTTCATGATTCTGCCAAAGCTGAGCAGGAGTTGCTGCGTGCGATCGCCTCAGGAAACGCTGAGTCGATCGCACGCACCACGGTCGACAACATCTGGCCGCTGTTCAACTCGCACTTCGAGTTGCTGCGATCAGCCGTCGAATCGCTTCCGAACTCCGTATTGGATCGACGCCCGATTCTGCGAGCGCTGCATCCGATGACGCCGGTTCTTGCCAGGACGACGCGGCCATTCAAACCGCTCATGTCCCCGGACGAAGCGCGCATCATGACCCCCGACGAACTCGACGTGCTCACCCTCGTGCAGATCATCGCATTTCGAGCCAGCGGAGATGTCGCTGCGTCTTTGATCTACGCTCGGCGACTCGAAGATCGAATCGCTTTCACGAAGGGCAACTCGCGCGACAGAATCGATGGACCCCTTTGGTTCTACCACTACCAAATCGGATCAACGCTCCTCGCGGCCGGAGAATCGTCGCGAGCGTTACTTCAGTTCACGATCGCCCGAGAGCTCGGGCGCCTCTCTTTGCAAGAGGATGCTGAGCGGCTCGTGCTCGCGCGCACAGCGCTCGCCTACGCCGTGCGCGGTTCCCTCAGCGACGCCGAAGCCACCCTCGCGGAAGCCGCATTGCAGCCACAATCGACGATCGCACACCGCGAATCGAGTGTCACGGCCGAGCGAACAGCCGCTGCGCTCATCGGCGTCGAACGAATGGTGAGCAACGTCGACGAGCTCCTGTCCAATTTGGAGCCTTACGACAGCATCGCGATGAGCTGGCCGCTCGCTCTTCTCGTCCGAGCGCGGTCGCTCCTGGCCCGCCTTCGTCCTGACGAAGCGCTCGAAGCGGTCTGCCTGGCGCGGGATGCACATCCTCCACAGCACGGCTCATTCGCGTCCGACGTGATTTCTTCTGTATACCTCGAAGCGCTTTGGGGTGTAGGCGATGCGACAACAGCGCAGAACGTCATCGAAGCGCAGACGAAGCCGGGGATGCTCACCCTGTCGGCGATCGTGCGGGTCTCGCTCCACCAGTCCCGCACAGACCTCGCGAGCAGCGCGCTGCGCCGCCTCGAACAGAGTCGAAATCTCGGCCCTGGACAGCACGCGAACCTGCTGTTGCTCTCTGCCTGGCATGAGATGGTGCAGTCGGGGACACTCCACTCTGCGACGGTGCGCCAGATCTGGCGGCTCGGACTCAGGGAGGATAGCCGACGGCTGCTTGCGACAATGCCTGCGCAGCTCATCGAGCTCACCAGAGAGGGCTTGAGCGCCGATGAGGTTGCCGCGTTCGACCAAGCCACCGAGGGCCTCGCGCACGTCGACGTCCAGCGTCGCCCTGTGCTGACAGGCAGTGAACTTCGTGTACTCAATGCTCTACCCGTGCATGCGACCACGGCCGATATGGCCATGAGCTTTCATGTCTCACCCAACACGATCAAGTCTCAGCTGAGTTCGCTCTACCGAAAACTTGGTTGCTCGACCCGTGACGAAGCCGTCGCGATCGCGTCCCGTTTCCACCTCTTCGCCCACGCAGCAGAGTGAGCTCGATCATGTCCAGCCGCAAGACTGCCGTAGTCCCTCGACCAGGACTCGTCGATCGGGTGCGAGGCGCGCTCGTGGCTGTTCGACCACGCCTTCGCGATGATGCGGCGCCGCTTCCTGACGCTGGTGTCACCGAGATGCTTGGTCAGATCGGCGCGACGCTCCTGGCGTCATCCCAGGCCACCAACGATGTCGAAGCTACCCTCAACGATCTCGCCGAACAGTATGAGTGTCGGAATCTTCGCATTTTCGTGTTACCGACGCTCATTCTGATAGAGGACACCGGAACCACGCCATCGCAAACGGCGATCTTCCCCGCGGATCATGACGCACTTCGGCTTGACCAGTCCGCGGCGATGGAGCGGCTTGTGCGAGACGCCGGGGTTTCCCGAACGTTGCCAGAAACTGTCGTCGCCACAATCTCTCGGATTCGGTCTGAGCCACCGAGGTTCGGACCTGTCCTCAGTGTTGTGGGGTACATGCTGCTGACGGTGGGTTTCGGTATGGTCCTCAACCCGACGGTCACCGCACTGCCCGTCTATGTTGTGTTAGGCGCGCTCGTCGGAGTCATCGTGTTCATCGGCAGCCGGTCGCAAACGCTATCCCTCATACTTCCGGTGCTCACTGCTTTCAGCGTGACGCTGCTTATCTCTGTGCTTGTTCGACCGATCGTGCATGATGACGTCCTCCGACTCGTCGCCCCCTCCCTCGTCTCCTTCCTGCCAGGGCTGACGCTCACCATCGCGGCCGTCGAACTGACATCAGGACAGATGATGGCCGGCGCGAGCCGGCTGGTATATGGCATCGCTCGGCTGGGGCTGCTGGCATTCGGGGTGTACGTGGGAATCTCGGTCGGTGGCCAGCCACCGACATCAACGGGCACGGCCGAGCAACTGGGCGCATGGGCACCCTGGGTCGGAATTCTGCTGGTCAGCCTTGGCTACTACCTGTTTTCCGCCTCTCCCCGTGGTTCATTGGTCTGGATTCTCTACGCGCTCGTCGTCGCGTACTCGGCCCAGTTGCTCGGTAATCTCCTCCTCGGGGCTGAGCTTTCTGGACTCATCGGCGCAGTTATCGTCATCCCCGCCGTGTATCTTGCCGGGCGGCTCAAAGCTGCACCGTCAACGGCGATCATGCTCACCTGTGCGTACTGGCTGCTGGTTCCCGGTGCGATGGGATTCATCGGCCTCAGCGAAGCCGCAGCCGGTACCGCTGGTGCGACGACCACCCTTCTGCGCACCTTCGCATCTCTGTTTGCGATCGCGATCGGGATGATGTTGGGCGCCGGATTCAGCCGCGACTTCACGGCCATCTCTCGGGGCTGGCGATCTGCCTCACACAAAGACGAGGAAGAAAATTGACGGAACTACGCCCCCAGTCAATCTGGGCGAGAGCGAGCCATCCGCTCTCGACGGGCTTTCTCCTTACCCTCGGCGGTCTCGCGGCATTCGCCCTTGGGCTCGCTGTCACGCATCTGTCGACGGTGCTCATATCGATCGGATTCGCGTTGTTCCTCGCGCTGGGGCTCGATCCGATCGTGCGCTGGTTCGAGGCGCGCGGTCTCACTCGAGGGTGGGCGATCGCGCTCGTGTCCGCTCTCTTCGCCATTGCGATTGCAGTGGTGATCTTGCTGATCGTGCCGCCGCTGTTGCAACAGGTCTCTCAGCTCACGAAGAGCATCCCCAGCGCCATCAAGGACTTTCAAGCGTCGAGTGTGTACGCCTGGCTGGAGAACACGCTGGGTACAGATGCCAGCTCGATCGTGACTGATGTGAAGTCCTATCTCACCCAGCCGTCACATATGGCAACCATCGGTCTCGGAGTTGTTCATGCCGGGAGTTCGATTGCAACGGCCGTATCGGGATCGGTCATCGTCGTCGTCCTGAGCCTGTACTTCCTGGCATCGCTTACGACCATGAAGGCTTCGCTGAACCGCTTGATGCCTGCGCGCAACCGCGCAGTCGTTTCAGATATGGCGGATCAGATCGCGGAATCCGTCGGCGGGTATCTGATGGGGATGACGATACTTGCGTTGTGCAACTCACTCGTCGCCTTCGTGCTGCACCTCGTGCTGCAGCTGCCGTTCGCGATGCTTATGGCCGTTGTCGCGTTCTGCCTCACCCTGATTCCACTTGTCGGCTCGGTGCTGTACTGGGGGGTCGCTACGTCTCTCGCTCTGTTTTCAGGGTGGCTTCCTGCGCTCATCTTCGCCGCGGTGTACCTCGTGTACATGCAACTGGAGGCGTACGTTCTTACCCCGAAGGTCATGGGCCGTGCGATCTCTGTTCCCGGGGTTCTCGTTATCATCGGCGCACTCGTCGGCGGCACGCTATTGGGGCTCTTGGGTGCCTTGATCGCCATTCCCGTCACCGCATCGATACTTCTCATCATCAAGAAAGTGCTCATTCCCTGGCAAGACGTAAAGGTTGACCCGGGGTTAGCTGAGGGCTAGATGCACATCCGAAACCGATTCACCCCCACATTCTGGATGTTATGTATGGGATGGTGGACGCACCACGGATCTTTATTAGAGAGATCTATCTAAAAAATTGGAAAGATCTCTCTAAAGAGCGCGGCGAAAGAGCCGGTGTCGATACACGCACTCTTGACGAAAAGGGGGCCACTCAGGTGAACCCAAACGACGCGACTGCAGCGCACGCAGGGGTTGAGCGCGCTCTCAGCACGGGTGACCACGAACTCATCGCACAGAGCCTTCTGTTCCACGTCTGGCCATTGTTTAATACCAATTGGGACCTCATGCTGGCCGCGGTGAACTCGCTGCCCCGAGACGTCATTGAAAAGCATCCGCTGCTTTTCCTCAACCACCCCATGTTGCTCACTCTGTCCCGCACCGCCGACTGGTCGCTACCGGAGATTCGCCCCGAGGTGGCTCATGCGCTCAGCCCCGGTCAGCTCGATCTCATGATTCTCGGTCAGATGATTGTGCTTCGCATCAAGGGTGATGAGTCCAAAGCGCTGAATCATGCACGACAATTCGCCGATCGAATCATCGAAACGCGTGCCGATTCACGCGATCGCACCGATGGTCCCCTGTGGTTTTACCACCTGCAGATCGGATCTACTTTTCTGAGTGCCGGCGATACGTCCCAGGCACTCCTGAAATTCTCGAGCGCGACGCAGCTTGCCCGGATGTCGGCCCAGCCCGATGCGGAGCGACTCACACTGGGCCGCACTGCACTCGCGCATGCTGTTCGCGGGTCCCTGGGAAATGCAGACAGCGCGCTCGCGGCTGCATCCATACAGCCTCCCGCGTCGCCGGCACACGCGAAAGCTCATTTCGCAACGATGGCAGCCGCCAGCGCCCTCATCAGCGCCGATCGCATGACGGACGACCTCGATGACAAAATTGCCGCGCTCGAGCCGTATGACAGCAGCGAATTTACGTGGCCTTTCGCCCTCCTCGCGCGGGTGCGCTCTCTGCTGGCACAAAACCGCCCTCACGAAACTTTTGAGGCCTTGCAGCTCGCAAGTCAGCAACACCCACACCACGGATCATTCGCTTCCGATGTCATGACTTCTGCCACTGTTGAGGCGCTCACCGCAACCGAAGAATTTGCGAACGCACGAAAAGTCCTGAATCAATATGCTGACCGTGGTGGCTCGCTCACTCAACTTGCCGCGGTGAGGCTTGCGCTCTACACAGATGATTTCGACTCCGCCGCGCTGGGGATCCGCGCACTGATCACTGATCCCGACCTGGGTCTGGGGCAACGCGTTGAGTGCGCGCTCCTCGCAGCCTGGCTTCGGTGCGCTCGCGCTGGGGACGTCGATGAGTACGCCGCAGTGAAGGTTGCTCGATGGGGAATCAACCCCGATAATCGCCGAATCTTCGCGTCTGTTCCCAGCAAGTTCGTCGAGTGCGTCACCGAGCTTGTTCCCGCGCTGACGGCCGAGAGCTTGACGACAAACTTGTCCAACTTGCACCATGTCCATCTTCGATCGCGCCCGCAACTGACAGACAGCGAGCAGCGCGTTCTGAGAGCGATCACGATACATGGAACAACCACAGCGACGGCTCGAGCACTCCAGGTCTCACCGAACACGATCAAGTCGCAATTGCGCTCGCTATATCGAAAGCTTGAATGCTCCACCCGCCAGGAAGCGATCCAAATCGCTACCGACTTCCAGCCGAGCCTCATGAACACAAAGGTCCGCGCCTAGACGCTTTGGGTGCTTAGCGCAGGCGTCTCCTCCCGTCAGTCAACGAGCAGTGCCGGCTCTTCCAGGATGCTCGCAACGTCAGCGATGAAGCGGCTCATGCCATCCCCGTCAATCACGCGGTGATCGAAGGAACCGGCAACGGTGGTGACGAAACGGGGACGCACCTCACCGTCGACGACCCACGGCTTCTGGCTGATGGTGCCCATCGCCACGATGCCGGCTTCGCCGGGGTTGATGATCGGGGTTCCGGCATCCATACCGAAGACGCCGATGTTCGTGATCGTGATCGTGCCGCCCTGCTGATCGACCGGCGGCGTCTTGCCCTCGCGGGCCGTCAGCGTGAGTCGGTTGAGGGCGCGGGCGAGGTCCTTCATGCTGAGGTCCTGGGCATCCTTGATGTTCGGTACCAGAAGCCCGCGCGGCGTCGCGGCGGCGATGCCGAGGTTGACATAGTGGCGCACCGAGATCTCGGCACCGTCCTCGGTCTCGATCCACGCGGCGTTGACCATCGGGTTGCGACGCACGGCCCAGATCACGGCACGAGCAACGATCAGCAGCGGTGACACCTTGATGTCGGTGTAGTCCGGCGAAGACTTGAGCCGCTTGACCAGCTCCATCGTGCGAGTCGCGTCGACCTCTTTCCACACCGTGACGTGCGGCGCGCTGTACGCGCTCTGCACCATCGCGGAGGCGCTGACCTTGCGGACGCCCTTGACCGGAATCGACTCGGTGCGCGAAGCGTCAGAAGCGTCAGAAGCCGGTGCGGGAGCCACACCGCGGGCGAGGCCGACGGGCGCACTCTTCGGCGCGGGAACGGTCTCCTCACGCACAGTGCTCCACTCGGGAGTCTCGATGTTGCGGAAGACGCTGGCCTGCGAGGCGTGCCCCACGACATCGTCGCGTGTGACCTCGCCGTCGGCACCGGTCGGGGTGACAGCTGACAGATCGACGCCCAGGTCGCGTGCGAGCTTGCGGATCGGCGGCTTCGCGATCACGCCGACCGATGAGCGCACCGAGCGCACCGCCGGACGGGTGCGGCGCGAGGTCGCGCCCGCTCCCGTTCCGTAGCCGACCAGAACTGATCCTCCGGCCTCCTCTGCGGCAGAGGCTGCGGGCGCCGCCGGGGCGACAGCTGCGGCATCCGATACGAAGCTGATGATCGGCGCGCCGACCTCGACCGTCGCCCCCTCGCTCACGAGCAGCTCGCCGACAACGCCGGCGTACGGCGAGGGCAGCTCGACGAGCGACTTGGCCGTCTCGATCTCGACGATGACGTCGTTGATCGCGACCGCATCGCCAGGCGCGACCTTCCACGTGACGATCTCAGCTTCGGTCAGGCCCTCGCCGACGTCCGGGAGGGTGAAGTTCTGGGTGCTCATCCGGTGTCCTTTCGGAACAACTCAGTAGGCCATCGACCTGTCGACGGCCTCAAGGATGCGGTCGGCATCCGGAAGGAAGGTGCCTTCCAGCTTGGCGGGCGGGAACGGCGCGTCGTAGCCCGACACCCGCAGCACGGGTGCCTCCAGGGCGTAGAACGCGCGCTCCATCACGGTCGCGGCGATCTCGCTGCCGAGACTGTTGAAGCCAGGGGCTTCTTGGGCGTAGATCATGCGGCCGGTCTTACGGGCCGAATCGAGGATCGGTCCGTAGTCGACCGGTGACAGCGAGCGTACGTCAACGACCTCGCAGCTCGTCCCCTCACCCTCGGCGAGCGCGGCCGCCTGCAGCAGCACCGTCACCATCGCGCCGTGGCCGACCAGGGTCACGTCGGTGCCGGAGCGCACCACCCGCGATGCGTGCAGGGCCGCCGTGGACTGTTCGATCTCGACTTCACCCTTGTGCCAGTAGCGGCTCTTCGGCTCGAGGAAGATGATCGGGTCGTTCGATCGGATCGCTTCCTGGATCATCCAGTACGCGTCGTTCGCGGTCGACGGCGACACCACACGGAGGCCGGGAGTGTGCGCGAAGTACGTCTCCGGGCTCTCCTGGTGGTGCTCAACTGCGCCGATGTGTCCGCCGTAGGGAATGCGGATCACGATCGGCATGGAGATCGTGCCCTCGTGCCGGTTGGTCATCTTCGCCAGCTGCGTAGTGATCTGGTCGAACGCCGGGAACACGAAGCCGTCGAACTGAATCTCACACACCGGGCGGAACCCGGCCATCGCCAGACCGATCGCGGTGCCGACGATGCCGGACTCCGCAAGCGGAGTGTCGAGCACACGGCTTTCACCGAAGTCGCGCTGCAGGTGCTCAGTGATGCGGAAGACGCCGCCGAGCTTGCCGATGTCCTCACCCATGAGCAGGACACGCGGGTCGTCTTGCATCGCCTTGCGCAGGCCGGCGTTGAGTGCCTTGCTGAATGGCATGGTTTCGAGCGTCATGCGTGAGCGCCTCCGTTCTGCGTCGGCTGCTCAAAAGACGCCTCGTATTGTTCGCGCCAGGCGCGCTGCTCATCCATCAGCGGATGCGGCTCGCTGTAGACGTGGTCGAAGATCAGGTTTGCCGTGGGCGATTCCAGCGCCAGAGTGCGCACGCGAAGGTCTTCTGCCGCGTCGGATGCCTCGGCATCCACGTCCTCGAAGAAGGATGCGCTCGCACCCTTACCCGCAAGGAAGGCCCGCATGCGCGTGATCGGGTCGCGCTTCTCCCACGACTGCTCTTCCTCGCTGGTGCGGTATTTGGTCGGATCGTCGCTCGTGGTGTGCGCACCGAGCCGATAAGTCTCCGCCTCGATCGCGCGCGGACCTTTCCCGCTACGCGCCTCATCGAGAGCGACTCGGGAGACGGCGTAGCTGGCGAGCACATCGTTGCCGTCGACGTGGATGCTCTCGATGCCGTAGCCCGCGCTGCGCTTCACGAACGGCACGCGCGTCTGCGTGGCGACAGGAACCGAGATCGCCCACTGGTTGTTCTGCAGGAAGAAGACGGTCGGGGCCTGGTAGCTGGCAGCGAACACCATCGCCTCGTGAACGTCACCCTGGCTGGAAGCGCCGTCGCCGTAGTAGACGATCACGGCCTCATCGCGCTCCGCGTCGCCGGTACCGGTCTTGCCGTCGAAGGTGAGGCCCATGGCGTAGCCCGTGGCGTGCAGGGTCTGCGATCCGAGCACCAGCGTGTACAGGCGAGTGTTTCCGTTGACCGACTCGGTCGGATCCCAGCCACCGTGCGAGACACCGCGCATCAGCTTGATGATGCTGAGCGTGTCGACACCACGGATGCGGGTGACGGCGTGCTCTCGATAGGAAGGGAAGAGCGTGTCCTGTGCGCGGGCGGCGCGGGCGGATCCCACCTGGGCCGCTTCCTGACCGCGGCTCGGTGGCCACAGCGCCAACTGGCCCTGACGTTGCAGGTTGGTGGCCTGATTGTCGATGGCGCGGATGACGACCATGTCGCGATAGAACTGCTCAAGCTCTGCATCGCTGATCGCATCGATCAACGGCAGGTACTGTTCGGCGGCAGCACTGGGCGCAAAACGGCCGTCCGCTTCCAGGACGCGGACGATATCGGTCTCTGACGAGGTCACCGTTCCACGCTAGTCGAGCATGCCCATGGATTACTGGAGACGCTCCACAACGGATTGAGCAACCTGTAGGATCTTCTCCACCGATTCATGCTCTCCAACGGATATACGGATGCCATCGCCCGAGAACGGCCGAACGATGATGTCGGCCTCGACGAAGGCGGCGGCGATCTCGTCCGTCCGCTCTCCTGCGGGCAGCCACACGAAGTTGGCGTGGCTGTCAGGCACCGCCCATCCCTGCGCACGAAGTGCTGCCACCAGCGTCGTGCGGCGTTCAACCAGTACTGCCACGCGCTGCATGAGCTCGGCTTCAGCATCCAGGCTCGCGATCGCGGCGATCTCCGCGGCCGAGGTGACGGACAGCGGGATGCCGGTGGCCCTCGCCGCGTCGAGCACCTTCGCCTGGCCGATCGCGTAACCGACTCGCAGTCCTGCCAGGCCGTAGGCCTTGGAGAAGGTGCGCAGCACGACCACGTTCGGGTGTTTCTCGTACACGCGCTCGGCCAGACCATCGACGGCATCGGCGGCAGTCACGAATTCGGTGTATGCCTCATCGAGAATGATCAGCACATCAGCCGGAACACGGTTGACGAACGTCTCGAACTCCGCGCTGGTGATGATCGGACCGGTGGGATTGTTCGGTGTGCAGAGCAGGATGGCGCGGGTGTTGTCGGTAACGGCATCCGCCATCGCATCGAGGTCATGGCGCGCGTCGGCCGTTAGCGGGATCGGAACCCCGGTGGCGCCAGCGACGAGCGGCAGGCCGGGGTAGGCCTCGAAGGAGCGCCAGGCATAGATGACCTCATCGCCGACGGACGCGGCGGCCTGCACCAGCTGGTAGAGGATCGCGACGCTGCCGCTGGCAATGTGCACTTGATCGGTGGCGACGCCGTAGCGCGCCCCCAGGCGCTCGCGCAGTCGGGCTGCCGTGGCATCTGGATAGCGGTTGATCGCAGTGGTGTGAGCGAGCGCTTCCAGAACGGACGGCAGCGGATCGAAGGGGTTTTCGTTGCTGGAGAGCTTGAACGCGTCGGGGCCCGCCTGCTTGCCTTGTCGGTACGGCGCGAGTGCCGCGATCTCGGGACGGATGCGGGGAAGGATGGGCTCGGTCACGAAGATGAGTCTACGAGCGTGCGGCAGTTCACGCGGCGTTCTCCGCAATCATGCGGGTGATGAGGGCGACCATAAGTTCCTTCTCTTTCGGGTCGCTCATCGCGACCAGCAGAGTGATCGCGGCGAGCGCGTTGTTGTTGATGATCGCACCGCCCGCGCGCTCGAGAATCTCGTTGCGGCTGAGGAACGTCACGAAGAGAGCCGCACCGCTGCGCTTATTCCCGTCGGAGAGCGGATGGTCTTTGACAACGAGATAGAGCAGGTTGGCGGCCTTCTCTTCCACCCCCGGATAGAGGGCTTCGCCGGCGAAGCCCTAATAGATAGGCGACACCGGCGACCAGCTGATCAGTCGATCGAGCGAGGACCTTCACGATCGAACCCAGTTCGTCTAGTCGACGCTGGTTGAGCGCTGCCCCCTCGGCCAGATAGCGCTGCAAGACGTCGGTCGCCCAACGCCGAAAATGTACGCCTTCGGCGGACTTCACTCGATACCCCACCGACAGGATCATGTCGAGGTTGTAGTGCTCTACCTGGTAGATCTTGCCGTCTGCGGCAGTTGTCGCAAATTTTGCGACAACTGCCATGCCTTCAAGTTCTTCACCTCGCGCATTGCTCACGTGCTTACCGATGGTCTTGACGTCACGACCGAACAGCGTGGCGAGTTGCTGACGCGTCAACCACACCGTCGCGTCGTCCGCGAGCACGTCAAGGGTCGTCTCACCATCAGGGGTTGTGTAAAGGACGACCTGCGCGGACTGGTCGGAATGCATGTTCATATCATCCTCGGTTCATCGTTGTTCTCCTGGTGCCTTCCCGACCGAAGGCGATCGCTCTGTTCCTTCAACACGGTAGCCACAGCCACCGACACCGGTGACACCCCGCCCCCATCGTGCGAGACTGAATCCACTATGCGCTTCATCATTCGTGTCATCGTCAACGCATTCGCCCTGTGGGTGGTGACGCTGATTTCCGTTCTGCAAGTGTCCGTCACCGCCTTCGCACCCGGCGAGACCCTGCAGCTGGTGTTGACGTTCCTGGCTGTCGGCGCGATCTTCGCCCTCGTGAACACGATCATCGGCACCATCGTGAAGATCGTCGCGTTCCCGCTGTACATCCTCACCCTCGGCCTCATCGGCCTGATCATCAACGGATTCTTGCTGTGGCTGACCGCGGCGATCACCTCCGGCTTCGGGTGGGGCCTGACTGTGGGCGACTTTTGGTGGGGCGTGCTCGCGGCCATCATCATCTCGATCATCAACGCCGTGTTCGGCGCGATCCTTCGCCCGCAGAAGAAGAAGCGCCGCGACTGACCCCGCGCCGCACCAACCCGGCGCCCCGTTCACTCGCGTTCCGCCTCGTATTCGGTTGCCTCGATCGACACGGCCTCGTTGAGCTCGCGCCAGTTCTCCTCGATCGCGTGCAGCCGCACATCACCCGACGCATCGACCATTTCCGCCGTCTCGATGTAGGTGTCGAGGTAATGAGTCTTGAGAAGAAGGTCGTGCGGTCGATACTCCGGGTCACCCACTCGACTGGCGACGAAGCTGTCCGGCGACCCACTGCCCCCAGGTGCACCGCCGCCGGCGAGCGAGCTGACAACATCGTCGGTGTGACGCAGTTCGATCAGTAGCTGATCCTCGTTCAACGTTGGATGCACCGGACTGCCCGCTGTCACCTGCACCTTCACGTCGTACTCGCTCTGCGATGACAGGTAGGCCGCATTGATTGCCGCCTGTGAGTGCGCGTAGATGTCGACACGATCTCCCGGCTGCGCACCGGCTGCTTTCAGCACGTCGAGTGTCGCCTGATACGAGGCCGACTCCTGGCCGGTGTACAGCTCGAGATTCGACTTCATGTCCAGTGGCTCTCCCAACCCGTACCAGGGCGAGCCGGTGCCCTTCGCGTAGAGCACGAAACGATGCGAGCCGTCGGGCATCGTGTAATTCTCGACCTTGAACTGCGCTCCCTTCGTATCGGGGAACCGTCGGAAGGCTTCGGCGAGGCTCGTCGGCGGCGCAATCGGGGAGCTGGTCTTCACTGGTGCAACCGATACTGCGTCGCCGTGTCCGGAAAGGGTGTCCCCCGAACGGATGGCTCCGAGTCGACGCGTGCCGATGCCCGCTGCGAGAAGGAACAGCCACGATGCATCGAAGACGCCCGGAATCTGAAGCTGCTGCTCAGCCAGACCCTCGTACCTGCCGTCCTTCCAACCGGCAAGAAGCCAGGTCTCCATCTCCGTGACACGCGGATCGGACGCTTCAAGCTCAGCGATCCGCGCGGAGAGCGCATCGGCTGCTGCTCCGTCCGCAATGGCGAGAGCCGCCAACTCCGCCCTGGTCTCGACCAACTCGTAGACGTCGGCCATCAGGAACGTGTTCTGCGCCGCGCTCTGGCATTCCTGACTCATCGCGTCGGCCCGGTCGCCGCTGGCCCACAGCGCCCCCATGTCGACACGGCCGATGATGCCCGGCACGCCCAAGACGTGATTGTAGGTTCGACGGATCGCCGCACCTGCGAGCGCGAACGTGGGAGCAATGGCGAGCAATGCGCTCGCCACCGATCGCAGCGCTTCCGGGTCAACCGCGATCGCGCCGCCGTGAGTGATGTCGACAGATCCGCTCATGGCGTCGCCCTCAACTTGATCTCCCAGAGTCTCGTACCCAGCTCACCGATTTCGATGGCCGTGCGAGTCTTCAGCTCGACGATGAGATCGTGCAGGGCACGGACTCCATATGCCTGCCATTCGCTCTCGTAGATGAGTGGGTTCAGCGCGGCTCCGGCGTCTTCAAGAACGCTGATCGCCTCTTCCACCGCAGTGAACGCCCGGACCCACTCCAAGGTGGTTCCGGTGAGCTCAACCGCGACGGGGCTTTCGATATTGAACATGCGCCAAGGATGCCTGGCACGCGCTGCCGCCCGGATGCCGAAACCCATAAACCGTGCAGAGTCCACGCTGCGGAAGGTTTGTGGAGAAAGAGATGGTCCCGGCTGTGCAGGATCGGGTTTCGCCCGGCAGAATAGATCCCGTGACATCGCCGGATCCCTTCCGCGTCATCTTCGTGTGCACGGGCAACATTTGCCGCTCTCCTATGGCGGAAGTGGTGTTTCGCGACCTCGCAGAACACCAGGGGCTGGGCCCGCGAATCGTGTCGAGCAGCGCCGGAACCGGAGAGTGGCACGTCGGAGAGCGCGCCGATCACCGCACGATCGACACGCTTGAGCGCCGCGGATACGACGGATCACACCACCGTGCGAAACAGTTCACCGCAGCATCCTTCGCCGAGAACGATCTGGTCGTCGCACTCGACCGCACGCACGAGCGCATCCTCCGCGAGTGGGCGCGCAATGAAGACCAGGAGGGCAAGGTGATTCTGCTGTTGTCCTTCGACCGCGACGCTGATGGCATGGATGTACCTGACCCCTACTACGCGGACACGGCAATGTTCGATGCAGTGCTCGCTATGATTGAGACCGCGACCCGGGGCCTGTTCCGCCAGCTCGAACCCGCCCTGCGTCAGAGCCGCACGACGCCCCGAATTTGAGGGGCCCGATCAGGAGGATTCCCCTGACTTCCCCAAATTCCTTCCCCATCCAGCCGCTGAGCCCTCTCGACGGTCGATACCGCGGCGCTGTCTCGCCGCTCGGCGAGTATCTCTCTGAAGCGGGCCTGAATCGTGCCCGAGTGGAGGCAGAAGTCGAGTGGCTCATCACTCTGACTGACCGCTCTCTGTTCGAGACGTCGCCACTGGCGGATGCTGACAAAGACCGCCTACGCGGCCTATACCGTGACTTCGGCCAGGCCGAGATCGACTGGCTCGCCGAGAAGGAAGCGGTCACACGCCACGATGTGAAGGCCGTCGAGTACCTCGTGCGCGATCGGCTGTCTGCCCTCGGGCTCGATTCCATCGCCGAGCTCACGCACTTCGCGTGCACGAGCGAGGACATCAACTCGGTTTCGTATGCGCTCACCGTGAAGCGTGCGGTCGAGGACGTGTGGCTGCCCGCTCTGGACGATGTGATCGCCAAGCTGCGCGAGCTCGCTGTCGAGCATGCGGACGCCGCGATGCTGTCCCGTACACATGGCCAGCCGGCGACTCCCTCGACAATGGGCAAGGAGATCGCTGTCTTCGCGTGGCGTCTGGAGCGCGTTCGCGCCCAGATCGCAGCATCCGACTACCTGGCGAAGTTCTCCGGCGCGACCGGCACCTGGTCCGCACATCTGGCGGCCGACCCGGACGCCGACTGGCCGACGATCGCTCGCGAGTACGTCGAGGGTCTGGGTCTGGGCTTCAATATCCTGACCACGCAGATCGAGTCGCACGACTGGCAGGTCGAGCTCTACGACCGCACCCGTCATGCCGGCGGCATCCTGCACAACCTCGCGACCGACATCTGGACCTACATCTCGATGGGCTACTTCGCGCAGATCCCTGTGGCTGGCGCGACGGGCTCGTCGACCATGCCGCACAAGATCAACCCGATCCGCTTCGAGAACGCTGAGGCGAACCTCGAGCTGTCGGCCGCGCTGCTCGGCTCGCTGTCGCAGACACTGGTGACCTCGCGGATGCAGCGCGACCTCACCGACTCCACCACACAGCGCAACATTGGCGTCGCGTTCGGGCACTCGCTGCTCGCGCTCGACAACCTGCGCCGCGGACTGAACGAGATCTCACTGGCGCGCAATGTGCTGCTGGCCGACCTCGACGTGAACTGGGAGGTTCTCGCCGAAGCCATTCAGACCGTGATCCGCGCCGAGGTCGTCGCCGGCCGTTCGACGATCAGCGACCCGTACGCGCTGCTGAAGGAGCTCACTCGCGGTCACCGCGTGGGGGCTGCGGAGCTGGCATCCTTCGTCGAGGGTCTCGAGATCGGCGATGCGGCCAAGCAGCGCCTGCTCGCGCTGACGCCTGCGACCTACATCGGCATCGCCGAGCGCCTCGCGAAGTAGTTCGCGCGCGGCGGATGCCCGAGGCTAGGACTTCGAGGAGCCCGAGCCGTCCGCATCCGCCGCGGGCTGGTCGCCAGGTTCCTCGTCGTAGAGCACAGGACGGTCGAGAGTCTTGCTCTCGTACTCGCGCGGGTCGACGGCGAGGATCAGCATCGACATGACAAGCAGCGTGACAATGAACGCTCCGCCGCCGATGACAAGGCCCAGGGCGATCGGAGTCAGACCGTCGTAGTTGCCGGAGGAGATCAACCGATTGACGCGATCGGTGAAGGCACCTGTTGATACGAGGGTGACGACCGCGGCGAACACACCGCAGACAAGTGCGATCCCGAGCAGGTGCAACGGACGCAGCAACTCTCGGCGGTTGGGCTTGTTGTCGCTCACGCGGCTCCTCCAGTCTCGACCGGTGCGCTTGCGGCGTCAACGGTTTCGGCATCCTTCTGCACAGCCTCGCGTCGCGGCGAGAAGCCGGCGATAGCAAGGAAGACCGCGACGATGGCGGTGTAACCGCCGACCATGCCGACGGCGAGGATGATTCCAGAGAGCGTCAGTGCTCCCGCACCTTCGACTGAGTACTGCAGAGAGTAGTCAGCCGGAATGATGAGTAGGACGACCGCGAGGACGAGACCCAGGGCGCCGACCGTAATGGCATCCTTCGCGGTGGGGTCGGTACGGCGTGCACGAAGGCCGGCGATCAGCTCGACCAGACCGGATGCCGCGGCCCAGATGATGACGACGATGAAGAAGATGCCATCGGTGCGCCAGGTCGGGATGCCACTCGTGATCGCCGCAAGAAGGTCGATCACTGCCAGCAGGATGAACGGCCAGCGCGATCCGGCGGGGACCGACTGCCAGGCGCCGAGGATCAGGACGAACCCGCTCGCTGCGACGAAACCGCCGAAGACGGCGAAGCCGACCGCTGCGGAGTGATCAGACGAGAACGTGATCATGAGAGCCGCCGCCGCCGCGAAAAGTGCGCGCAGCAACTGGACGTGGCGCACAGTGAAGGTGCGATCTGGGGCAGACATGACGATTCCTCGGTCCTCCGGGGTGGTGTATCCAGTCTACGCGTGGGCGGGTGCGCGCACGCCCACCGTCGGGCATCTGCGATTCCGGGGCCGATGGCCTCTCGTGAAGAGGAATGTGAGGTTCGACTGCCGTCCCCAGAACGACAAGCGAACCTCACATACACGCAGCGGGGGGACACTGCGTAACGGGCAGACCGCGTGCGTGGATAGTGCCCTATCCGCCGCGATCCGGCCGTGTCGCCCACGTGTGAACCCGAGCCCGGGTACCCGCGTGGTCTTATGCTCAAGGTTAGACATTGCTTCTTCACATACCTGGGGAGGTCTGTGATGTTCGAAGAAGAATCCGCCGGCGTCGACGAAAAGGTCGACTTCGCTGCGGCATTGAGCTCGGCGATCCTCGCGCGTGGCGTCACTCTCACGTGGTTGCGGGAGCGCCTGGCAGAGAGCGGCAACCCCGTCTCGGCGGCGACGCTCAGCTACTGGCGCTCTGGTGCACGGCGCCCGGAGGGGCCTCAATCGATGGCCGCGATCGAGCAGATCGAGTCGCTGCTCGATCTGGATGCCCGCGCTCTGCTGTCATTGATCGGCCCCACCCAGCGCGTCGGCCCTATCGGCCCACCGCAGTATCCAATGGAAGAAGGACGCCTAGAGCAGGCTGTGGCCGAGACGTTCCTAGCTCTGGATGCTCCGGTCATGGATCCTGCACGTGACGTCGCAACCACCGCGGTCACCGAGGTCGGCAGCGATGGCTTCGTGATCTCACGCACCACACGCACGCTTCTGCAGTCCACCTCCGGAACGATCACGAACGTCCCTTATCTCGATCTCACCCCCGGGGTTCGCACGCCTGCCCCCACCTTCAGCTTCGTCTCCGGCGGACACATCTCTCGCCGCCATTCGCACCCGAGCGGTGAGGTACACGGCGCGATGTTCGAGCTCGAGCGCCCACTCGGGCCCGCGCAGACGACGATGATCGAGTGGAAGCTGGAGTACCCACCCGGCTATCCGAGCACCAGCGAGACCGGACATGGCGTCGCCCGCCGGTGTCGCGACATCGTGCTCTGGACCAGGTTCCACCCCGACGCCCTGCCGGACTGGATCGAGGAGGTCGAGGAGACCCCCACGGACACCAGGGTGACACCGCTGTTCCTCGACGGCGCCACGACGATTCACCAGGTGCGCCACGGGTGGGGCCCAGGGATGCTCGTGCTGCGCTGGGGGTTCGGCGAACGAGCGTGAGTCGGCAGTGCGGCGCCGCTATATCTCGCGCGCTACCTGACCACTGCCGTCGGCGTACGGAGATATGTGAGCACCTCGTGGCTGATCGAACCGAGCAGGAACCGTGCCACCGCACCGCGACCGTGCGAACCGACGACAGCGAGCCTGGCATCGGATGCGAGCTCGCTGATGATCGCAGACGGGTAGCCGCGCCGGACTTGCGTCTGGATCTCGAGATCGGGGTAGTCCTGACGAAGGCCTGCGAGGGAGAGCGCCAGACTCTCCTCGGCGGCAAGATTCAGATTCTCCAGATAGTCATCCGGGTACACAAACGCGTTGCGCGGCTTCACCGTCATCGGCGTCCAGACGGCGACCGCGATGAGTGGCTCGTGAAGTCGGTCAGCCTCGGCGGCCGCGAAGGCGATCGCCGCCTCAGAGACGGGCGAACCATCGACACCAACGACAACGCCGGTACGCCCGGTGACATCCATGTCGGGGATCACTACGACCGGAACGGATGCCGCGGACGCAATGCGCACGCCGTGAAGGCCACGCGCTGGCCCTTCCCCTGGCCCGCGATAGTCGCTGCCGATGACGAGCATCTCCTCTTCATCTGACGCCTTCGCAAGCTGGGCGACCGGGTTGCCGAGAAGGACTTGGGTCTCGACACGCAGACCGTGGGTGCGCAGTCGCTCGGACTCGGCACTCAGCCAGTCCTGTGTCTGACGTTCAGCCTCGGCGAGCAGTTCGCCCTCGCCGACCACACCCAGTGCACCGCTGACAACGGAAACGAGCAGCAGAGCGCTCTTCCGCTCTGCTGCTCGCTGGGCGGCCCAGGCGAGCGCCCGCTCCCCTGCCGACGTCTGCTCGATCCCGACGACGATTCGTTTGCTCATGATGTGTGCTCCCCTTTAGCGATCGGTCGACCAGGCGTGTTCGACCATTGGCTCCACGAACCGTGGAAAATCTTCGCATCGATGCCTACCTCTGCGAGCACGAGCGCCGTATGCGCAGCGGTGATTCCCGATCCGCAGTAGGCGGCAACGGGCGTCTCGTTGCCAATCCCAACGTCGGCGAAGTTCCTTCGCAGAGAGTCGAGATCGCGCAGCGTGCCATCCTCTCGAAGGTGCACCCCCATCGGCAGATTCATCGCACCCGGGATATGTCCAGCGATCGGATCCAGCGGCTCGATCTCGCCGCGGAATCGCTCCGGCGCACGCGCGTCGATGAGCACCCCGGATTCCGGGAATGCCGCAGCCTCATCGATCGTGAGACTGTCACCTGCAATATCAGTCAAGGTCACCGTGCCGGGCGTGAACTCGGCCGAACCGGTCTCAACGTCACCACCGGCGGCCTGCCACTCGGCCCATCCGCCGTCCAGCACTCGCACGTCGACACCGCCACGGCTCAGCAGCCACCACGCACGCGCAGCCGCCAGCCCCCGATAGTCGTCATAGACGACGACAACATCGCCATCGTTGAGCCCCCAGCTGCGCGCAGCATCCTGCACGTGCTCTGTCGACGGCAATGGGTGCCGCCCCTCATCGGAGCGCCCGGGACGGGACAGCTCCGACTCGAGGTCGACATATACCGCGCCGGGGATGTGGCCCTCGAGATAGTCGGATCGACCGTCTGGCTGGTCCAACCGGAAACGCACGTCGAGGATACGCACACCGGAACTCCTCAGCTCAGCCAGTTCGGTCGCGCTCACCATATGGGACATGCTCCCAGGCTACGACGAACGCTGATGGCGCGGGGCGAAACACGAAAGGCACCGGAGCGCGTACGCTGCGGTGCCTTCCGAATGGACTAGAAGCGCTCAGGCTTTGGCGTCTACTTCGTCTTCGCCTTCTTGCGGTCTACTTCGTCTTCTGCGTCGTCGTCGTCATCGTCGTCGTCGTCGTCCGACTCGTTCTCAACCTCGTCAGCCTCGACATCGGCAGCATCCTCGTCGAGTTCGACAGCATCTTCATCTTCGTCCGACTCTGCATCCGCGGCATCCGCGCTCGGCACACCCTCGGGGCGAATCAGCTCGCGTACCTCAGCCATGAAACTGTTCAGCTGCTGCTGCTGCCAGCGCAGCTGGCGGGTGCGATCCTCAGCATCACGCAGCACCTCGGTGGTGTGACCGGTGACTGTGCTGACGATCTTCTGCGCCTTCACCCGTGCACGCTCGAGGGTCTCGCGAGAACGCACCTGCGCATCCGCTTCAATAGCCTGAGCCTGCGTGCGCATCAGACGCTCGTAGTCGTCGGCCTTCGCGGAGATCCGCTTGGTGTGCTCGAGGGAGGACGCGACCTGCTCATTGGCATCGCCCGTGATGCGCTCGGCGTGAGCGACGGCCTGGTTGTGCAACAGCAAGAACTCCTGCTGCGCCTCATCCTGACGGCGGGTCAGTGTCTCTTCGAATTCCAGCACGCGAGCGTTCATCTCGCGCACCTCACGCTCGGCATCGGCGCGCTGCTGGCTGGTCTCACGGGTGACCATCGAGCGCAGCGCGGCGGAACCCTTCTCCGCCTCGGTGCGGACTGTCGCCGCCTCCTGCTCAGCCTGGATGACCTTCTCCGAAGCGTGCGCCCCCTCGCGCTGCACGCGCGCCTCATGGGCGGTGTACTCCGTGTCGATACGCAGTCGAACCTGATCGGCATCGTGCTGCGCCTGTGCGGTGATCCGGTCGACTTCGGCGGCGAGTTCAGCCCGTCGGGTATCTGCTTCTGCGCGAGCGGCCTCGAGCAGACGATCCGCCTGCACGGCAGCGTTCTGGATCAGCACGGAGGACTGTTCCTCAGCAACCCTCAGCACTGCCTCGAACTGCAGGCGCGATCCCTCGGCGTCGGCTTCGCTCTTGGGCGCATCCACAAGTTCATTCGCAAGCGTCGCGACCTGCTGTTCGGCATCATCTGCCTGCACGCGTGCGGCGGCGAGTTCTGCCTCCAGCGCGGCCACACGGTCATCAGCCTGCGCCTCGATCTCAGCGATGCGAGCGTCGCTCTCGGCACGTACGGCTTCGACCTCGGAGCGCACAGATTCGACGTCGCGGCTCACGCCGGAGCGTGCCTCGGCAAGTCCTGCGTCGGCGCGCTGCAGCTGCATCCGCAGGCCCGCCATCGCGGCATCCACCTCACCCTTGTCGTATCCGCGGAAGCCGATCGTGAAAGCGCCCTGCTCTCGCGTCTGCCCCTGGGTGAGCTGGTCGAAGAAGTCAGACCCCTGCTCGTCGACGTTGTTCTCGGCGGAGTCATTCACAGGGGAACACCTTTCTGACATCTGCGCGCTGGATAACTCTCCCGACGCAAGGGGCGTCAAGGCGAAAAAGGCAGTGCGCAGAAATGGGGAGGAAAACGAGGGGAGATCTCAACGTCAAGACTAATCGAGGCAGGCCGTGACGTGGCAACGATTGGCGCCCAGATAAACTGCCGCCGACCCCCGATTGAAGGATGCCGCAATGCCGCGTTTTGATCTGCCACCCGAGGAGCTGCGCTCCTACCGCCCCGAAATCGCCGAACCCACCGATTTCGACGACTTCTGGGAGCAGACGCTTTCCGCCTCACGTGCGCTCGCGCAGCCGATTCAGCTGCGGCGAATCGACTCTCCGCTTCAGGCCGTCGAGGTCTACGACGTGACCTTCAGCGGCTTCGGCGGGGATCCGATCGGTGGATGGCTGTTGCTGCCTGCCGGAACGGATGAGCCACTGCCCGCAGTGGTCGAGTACAACGGATACGGCGGAGGTCGCGGGCTGCCGCACGAGCGACTCGGATGGGCGACGTCTGGATACGCGCACTTCTTCATGGACACCCGCGGACAGGGCAGCGCCTGGGGCACCGGCGGCGTCACCCCCGACCCGCATGGCTCGGGTCCGGCGGCCCCTGGATTCATGACCCGAGGGATCGAAGACCCGAACAGCTATTATTACCGCCGCGTCTACACGGATGCGGTGCTCGCGATCGACGCCATCCGCTCGCTCGACCGGATCGATGCATCGCGCGTGGCCGTGTGCGGCGGAAGCCAGGGCGGCGGGATCGCGATCGCCGCAGCCGCCCTGTCTAACGGGCTCATCGCCGCAATGCCAGACGTGCCGTTCCTGTGCCAATTCGAACGTGCCGTAGGGATGACCGGCCGCGACCCGTACAACGAGGTCGTCCGGTACCTGTCGATTCACCGCGATGCCACGGAGCGCACCTTCCAGACCCTGTCGTACTTCGACGGTGTGAACCTCGCCCGCCGCGCCACCTGTCCTTCGCTCTTCTCGGTCGCGCTGATGGATCCGGTGTGCCCGCCATCGACCGTGTACGCCGCGCGCAACAACTGGGGCGGAATCGCAGAGATCGTCGAGTACGCCTTCAACGAACACGAGGGTGGCCAGGGCTTGCAGTGGGAGCGCCAGGCCGCGTTCCTCGCGGAGCAGCTGGCCGGGTGAGGGCGGGTGGGCCCGTTCTGCTCTGAGCAGAACGACTGTCGCAGTGGGCGACGGCGGCGTTACCGTGAACCATGGCCGAGATCATCGCTTTCCCGCGTACGCCGACCCCACCGCGTCGGCGCCAGAACGAGCCCGAGCCGCTCTGGCGCCAGTTGCTCGGCGATCAGCTGCGCAGGCTTCGGCACGAGCGCGAAGAGACTCTCACTGAGACGGCCGAGAAGGCGGGCGTCTCTCCGCAGTACCTCTCCGAGGTCGAGCGAGGACTCAAGGAGCCGTCCAGCGAGATGATCGCCGCGATCGGCGGAGCCCTGGACGTCACGCTCGTCGACCTCACCAGCAACGTGGCCGAGGAGCTACGCGCAGCATCGATCCCGGCATCCGCTGCCGTTGGCGTCTTCGCCCTCGCTGCCTGAGCGCCGTCACACGACCATCCGCTCCCCCAATACGGTGTCGATCAGTCCGTAGTCCAACGCGGCGGATGCCGTGAACACCCGATCCCGGTCGGTGTCAGCGCGCAGTGCTTCGACGGAACGACCGGTGTGCCTGGCGAGCACGGCTTCCATGTCGGCACGCACCCTGACCACCTCGTCGGCGGCGAGGATGAGGTCGGGGATCGCCCCGCGCGACTGTCCGGCGGGCTGATGAAGCACGATCCGCGCGTGCGTCAACGCAGCCCGCTGCCCCGGCGCACCGGCGGCGGCGAGGAGTGCGGCCGGTCCGATCGCCTGACCGACGACGGTCGTCGCGACCGCTGGCCGGATGTGCTGCATCGTGTCGTAAATCGCCAGTGCCGCGCCCGGATCGCCGCCCTCGCTGTTGATGTAGAACTGGATGCCGGTATCCGGGCTGTCCGAATCCAGATGCAGCAGCTGGGCGATCAGCGCGTTGGCGACGCCGGCATCGATTCCGGTGCCGAGATAGATCACGCGCTCGGCAAGCAGGTGCGAGTAGACGTCCATGACGCGTTCCCCGCGCGGATGCTGCGCGATGACGTTCGGGATCGTGTAGCTGCTCATGACTTCGCTCCTTGTGTTGTGGATGCGGCATCCGTCCCCAACCCGACCCGCACACGGCGACGCGGCATGACTTCTGCGATGGATGTGACGATGTCGTCAATGAATCCGTACTCCTGTGACTGCGTGGCGGTGTACCAGCGGTCATGCAGCGAGTCCTCGAATATGCGCTCGACGCTCTGACCGGTGTCTTCGGAGACGAGTCCGAGCACGGTGTCGCGCATCTGGCGGAGATCGTCGGCCTGCGTCTCGATCTCCCCCGCGGAGCCGCCGATCCCGGCAGACCCCTGGTGCATCAGGATCCTCGCGTGTGGCAGGGCGCGCCGCTTTCCCTTCGTGCCTGCGGAGAGCAGGAACTGCCCGGCGCTTGCGGCTGTGCCGAGGGCGAGGGTCGCGACGTCGTTCGGGATGAGATTCATGATGTCGCGGATGGCGAGCATCGACGGCACCGATCCGCCAGGAGAGTGAATCCACAGGGCGATATCTGCGGCCGAGTCTTCCGCCGAAAGGGTCAGCAGCTGCGTCATCAGCAGAGTGCCGTTGTCATCGTTAAGTTCGCCGTCGAGCACGAGGATGCGCTCGTGGAACAGTGCGCGGCGGGCGTCAGGACCGAACTGCGGGATGGGGTTGTCTTCGCTCATGGATCCAGAGTGCGTCGCCGGGGCGACCCCGGTGCCCGAATCTGCTCAGAGCGGCTCTGCCGTGGGCGGATGGGACTCACACTTGCAGGGCCATCGAACGGATGCAGGGGAATTCAACGGCGTTTCGCCCTACGTCCGTGCATCCGCCCTGCAGGTGTGCCCGGACCAACCCCCGCGACGCTTGTTTTCGGTGCACCTAAAAGGTACGTTTTCGGTGTGCCTAAAAATTCTCGGTTCGCGTCGCTGACCCACGCCGCTGCGGCGCTCGTCCTCGCTGGCACCGTCGTGCTGGCCGGATGCGCCGGACCGAACTCCATCGACCCGGATGCCGCGACCCCGGATGCCGCGAATGACGACCGCCCGATGGTGTTGACCACCTTCACCGTACTCGCCGATATCGCCCAGAATGTCGCGGGCGAGCACCTGCGCGTGGAGTCGATCACGAAGCCCGGCGCAGAGATCCACGGCTACGAACCGACGCCGGGCGATGTGCGCAAGGCCGCCGATGCCGACCTCATCCTGGACAACGGTTTGAACCTCGAGGTCTGGTTCGCGCAGTTCGTCGACTCGGTCGAGGTACCGCACGTGGTCGTCTCCGACGGGATCGACGTGATCGACATCACCGCGGACGCGTATGCCGGAAAGCCGAATCCACACGCCTGGATGAGCCCCGCGAACGCGCAGCTCTACGTCGACAACATGGTCACCGCGTTCGCCGAGCTCGACCCCACGCACGCCGAGGAGTTCTCAGCCAACGCCGAGGTGTACAAGGCCGAGCTGCAGCAGGTGCAGGATGACCTCACCGCCGAGCTCGAGACACTGCCCAAGAACGAGCGTGCACTCGTGACTTGCGAAGGCGCGTTCTCCTATCTCGCCCGGGATGCCGGCCTCACCGAGGCATACATCTGGGCCGTGAACGCTGAGCAGCAGTCCACTCCGCGCCAGATCGCTGCGGCAATCGAGTTCGTCAAAGAGAATGACGTGCCCGCGGTCTTCTGCGAATCGACCGTCTCTGACAAGGCGATGCGACAGGTCGTCGATGCGACGGATGCCGAGTTCGGCGGCACGCTCTACGTCGACTCGCTGTCGACGGCTGATGGCCCAGTGCCGACGTACCTCGACCTCATCCGCCACGACGCCGACACGATCGTCGCTGGGCTGACCGGCGCCGGGCCCGGCTCATGAGCACCATCAAGGCGCGCAGCGCCATCGAAGTGCGCGGAATCACCGTTCGCTACGGCGACGTGCTCGCCCTGGATGACGTCTCATTGAATGTCGAGGCGGGTCGCATCACCGGGCTCATCGGCATGAACGGCTCGGGCAAGTCCACGCTGTTCAAGACGATCCTGGGGCTGGTGCGTCCGGCATCCGGCTCGACCACACTCGACGGCATGGATCCGGCATCCGCCCGCAAGCACGGACTCGTCGGCTACGTACCGCAGAGCGAGGACGTCGATTGGACCTTCCCCGTCTCGGTGCGCGACGTCGTGATGATGGGGCGGTACGGAAAACAGGGCCTCATGCGGCGAGCGCGTCAGGTCGACCGGGATGCCGTTGACGAGGCCCTGGAACGAGTAGAGCTGACCGATCTCGCGAACCGGCAGATCGGGCAGCTCTCCGGCGGGCAGCGCAAGCGCGCCTTCGTCGCACGCGGCATCGCGCAGGGTGCAGGCATCCTGCTGCTTGATGAGCCATTCGCCGGTGTCGATAAGCGCAGCGAGGCGACGATCGTGCGGCTGTTGCGCGAGCTCGCGGCATCAGGAGATACAGTGCTGGTCTCTACCCACGATCTGCACGCGTTGCCGTCGCTGGCCGATGAAGCCGTCCTGCTACTGCACCGGGTGCTGTTCCACGGTTCTGTCACTGAGGCGCTCGAACCGGCCAATCTGTCCCGAGCCTTCGGGTTGGAGGCGTCATGATCTTTGACTGGATTCTGGAGCCGCTGCAGTACGACTTCATGGTGCGCGCCCTGGTCACCACCGTGATTGCCGCGATCGTGTGCGCGCTGCTGTCGTGCTGGCTCGTACTGGTGGGCTGGTCGCTGATGGGCGATGCCGTCTCGCACGCGGTGCTGCCCGGCGTCGTGTTCGCGTACATCTTCGGGGCACCGTTCGCGATCGGGGCGCTGGTCTTCGGCTTCCTCGCGGTCGGTCTGATCGGATTGATCCGAGGCACGAGCCGTGTGAAAGAGGATGCCGCGATCGGCATCGTCTTCACGACCCTGTTTGCGTTCGGATTGGTGTTGATCTCGGTCACCCCGAGCCAGACCGACCTCAACCACATCATCTTCGGCAACATCCTCGGAGTCTCTGACACCGACCTGCTGCAGATCGCGATCCTCGCCGCCGTGGCCTTCGGCGTGCTGATCATCAAACGCCGCGACCTCACCCTCTACGCCTTCGACCCCACGCACGCGTTCGCGATCGGGCTCTCGCCGCGCTTCCTCGGCGCCCTATTGCTCGGCGTGCTCGCACTGACGTCGGTCGTCGCGCTGCAGGTCGTCGGAGTCGTGCTGGTCGTGGCGATGCTGATCATCCCCGGCGCGACCGCATATCTGCTGACCGATCGATTCGGACGGATGCTCGTGATCGCGCCCGTGATGTCGGCGCTGTGCAGCGTAATCGGCATCTACCTCAGCTACTGGATCGATGCGGCATCCGGCGGGCTCGTCGTCATGGTGCAGGGCTGCGTGTTCGCGCTCGTGTACCTGTTCGCGCCGCACCAGGGCGTGATCGGCAAGCGTCTGCGGCGGCGGGTGCCGGCCGTCGTCGCGTCATAACTCGCTACAGCAACCGGGCGCTCGGCTCCGCGGATGATCCCAGATCCGTCGCCGTCGGCATCTGAGCCAGCTGACGGAGCGCCTGCCCGAGGTCGGCGATGAGGTCTCCGGCGTTTTCCAGCCCGATTGACAGCCGCAGCACGTCCGCATCCGGGCGCGCATCCGCGGGAACCGGGCGATGAGTGAGCGCTGCCGGATGCTGGATCAGCGAATCCACGCCGCCAAGAGAGACCGCGTGCGTGAACAGCTGCACGGCTGACGCGACCGAACTCGCCGCGGCATACCCACCGCGCATCCGCATTGCGATCATCGCTCCGGTCCCGCGCATCTGCCGCTCGAGAATCCCCTCCGGATCCCCACTGAGACCAGGGAAGAACACCTCATCCACCTCGGGCTGATCGATCAGCCACTGCACGATCTGCTGCGCGTTCTCCTGTTGCTGACGCATCCGCACCGGCAGCGTGGTGAGCCCGCGGTGCAGCAGGTACGCGCCGAGCGGATGCAGCAATCCCCCGGTCACCGCCCGCACCCGGCGCAGCGCCTCGGCCGTGGTCTCACTGCAGGCGATGACACCCGCGATCACGTCGCCGTGTCCGCCGAGGTACTTCGTCGCGCTGTGCAGTGACATGGCCGCCCCATGATCGAGCGGGTTCTGCAAAATCGGCGTCGCGAAGGTGTTGTCGACTACGACGGGCACATCTCCCGCCGCTGCCACGACAGCGGCAATGTCGACGAGTTCGAGCGTCGGATTCGCCGGCGTCTCCATGACGACAAGACCGGTATCGGGACGGATACTGACACCCACCTCCGACGGGTGGCAATAGGTCGTCTCGGTGCCCAGCAGACCAGAGCCCAGCAGGTGATCCGTTCCGCCGTACAGCGGTCGTACCGCCACGACGTGGTGCCGCCCGGTCGCCGAAGTCATCGCGAGAATCGTCGCGGTCATCGCCGCCATCCCCGAGGAGAATGCCACTGCGGCCTCAGCGTGCTCCATCTCGGCGAGCGCATCCTCGAACCGCGCGACCGTCGGGTTCCACAAGCGCGCGTAGACCATGCTGCCGTCAGCCGGCGGCCGGCCACCGGTCGCCATCGCCTCGTAGGAGTCGCCGCCGCGTTCAATATCCGGCAGCGGATTCGTGGTGGAGAGGTCGATCGGCAGGGCATGGACGCCGAGTTCAGTAAGGTCGGCGCGCCCGCTGTGGACGGCGACGGTATCCGGGTGCAGCGGCTTATCGGGATGCAGTGCAGTCATCCCCCAATCTTGCCGGAATCGCAACTTGAGTGGGAAGATTCGACAATACTTGCCGTAAAGGACACGGTTTCCGACTTCTTCAGCAAAGACGCTCGATCCGGAGGTAGTCAGATTGTCGAAAGCACAACTGCCTGCAGCATCCCTCGATGAACTCGATCTCGAGATCCTCGCCGCGCTCAGCATCAGCGCCGATCTCACCAATAAGGCGCTCGCGCATCAGCTGGGAATCGCAGAGTCGACGTGCGCGCATCGCGTGCGGAGCCTGCGCGATCGTGGCATCATTCGCGACACCCGCATCCGCCTCGACGAGGCCGCTCTCGGCTTTCCACTCCAGGCGATCATCAAGGTGCGCCTGGCGAATCACACCGGGGAGAAGGTCAACGCATTGTTCGATGCTCTCGCCGTGATGCCGCGCGTGCTGCAGGTTTTTCACGTCGCCGGCGTCGACGACTTCCTAGTGCACGTCGCAGTGCAAGATGCTGCGGCACTGCGCGACATCGTGCTGGAACACATCACCGTGCATCCCGTCGTCCGCGGCACGGAGACGCAGCTGGTGTTCGAGCTGCGCGATGGCAGCGGGCTGCTCGCACGGTAGGCCGCGTTAGCGCTTGAGCAGCCGCTTCCACCGTCGCTGCACGATGGTCGGCACCGACTGCGTGACGATGGCATCCACATTCAGCGAGCTGTTATCGGGTCCGACGATGGCAATCGGCGTGGTGAGCGTCATCTCGTCCGGATCGATCGGCATCCGCGCCAGCGCCTTGTGCGCACGCACATACCCGGGAACCAGGATGACGACCGCACCAATCCAGGCGAGCGGGTTGCTCAGCGCAACACCACCGAAGCCCAGCACCGCACCCAGCGCGACCGCAGCAGCAATGCGCATGACGAGTTCGACGAGGCCAGTCACGGTCGGAATCAGCGCTTGACCGAGCCCCTGCAGTGCACCGCGCAGCACGAACAGCACGCCCAGCAGCGAGTACGTCGCACCGTTGATGATGAGCATGAGATGCGCGAGCTCGACGACCTCGTCCGATCCGTCGCCGATGAACAGCCGCACGAGGTTGGTGCCGAAAGCGATCAGCACAACACCCAGTACCAGGGAGGCGATGATGGCCATCCATGTCGCCTGCACGACACCGGCACGGATGCGGTCGGGCCGGCGTCCGCCGAAGTTCTGCGCCACGTACATGGAGACGGCAAGTCCCAGCGAAGCCAGCAGCGCGGACGCGAGACTGTCGACGCGGGATGCCGTTGTGTATGCGGCGACGGCATCGGCTCCCTGCAGGTTCAGGGCGACCTGCACCACCAGGGTTCCGATCGCGATGATCGATGCCTGGAAGCCCATCGGCAAACCCAAGCGCAGGTGCTCGGTGAGGTCAGCCTTCGAAATCTTCCAGTCTGCCCGGCGGATGTGCAGCGCCGGCATCCGCCGTCTGACGAAGTCCAGGCACAGCACGACCGAGATCGCCTGGGCGACGACGGTAGCCAGCGCGGCACCAGCGACACCCCATCCGACCGGTCCCACCAGAACGATCACGAGCACGACGTTCACGGCGCACGAGATCGTGAGGAATACCAGCGGGGTCTTCGAGTCGCCGATCGCGCGGATGATCGCCGAGAGGTAGTTGAAGAACATCGTCGCGCCGCCACCGAGGAAGCTGATCTGCGTGAACAGTACGGCCTCTGCGAGCAGCTCGGGCGGTGTTTGCATGAGCACCAGCACGGGTTCGGCCAGCAGCGGCCCCGCGATCGTGATGATCACGCTGGCGATCGCGGCGAGCACGGTTCCAGTGGCGACCGAGCGTCGCACAGCCTCATGGTCTTTCGCGCCGAAGGCCTGCGCGGTCGGAATCGCGAAACCGCTGGTCATGCCCCAGGCGAAACCGAGCAGCAGGAACAGCAGAGAACCGGTCGCGCCGACAGCGGCGAGGGAGTTCACCCCCAGCTCTCGGCCGACGACGATCGTATCGACGACCTGATAGAGCTGCTGGACGACGTTGCCGATGAGCAGCGGCACGGAGAATGCGAGGATGACGCGCCAGGGGCGGCCTGTGGTGAGGGAGGTGGCCATGCGGAGAAAAGACTTCCGGAACTCGGGATGGGAAATGAGGATGCCGAGAACCGGCGAGCATTTAGTTTATCGAATCGATTCGGTAACGGAAGACTTGCGGCGAGATTCACCGCACTGGGTGCAGGATGGATTCCATGACCCGCACTGCCACCGCCGCTACCACTGCGATCCGTGAGATGCGCGACTTCCTCTTCGCGCACGCCACCGACTACGACGGAGCGGTCGCGGGATTCCGGTGGCCGCAGCTCGATGAGTTCAACTTCGGTCTGGAGTGGTTCGACGTCGTCGCGGCCGAGAATCCCGACCGCCCCGCGGTGCAGATCGTCTCGGCCGATCTGACGCTCGAGAGCTGGAGCTACGCCGACCTTTCGCGCCGCTCCGATCAGGTCGCCACCTGGCTGCGCTCGCTCGGCATCGGCCGCGGCGACCATCTCATCGTGATGTTGAACAACACGATCGAACTGTGGGAGGTGATGCTCGGCATCGCCAAGATCGGCGCCGTCGCCATTCCGACATCCACTCTGCTCTCGGCATCCGATCTCGCTTACCGCGTCGAACGCGGCCACGCGCGCGCGGTCGTGACGCTGGGCGCGCTCGCTGATCGGCTCAGCGAAATCGACGCTGACGTGCTGCGCATCGGGACAGGCGAAGTGCCAGAAGGGTGGCACGACTTCGCCCTTTCGGCGAGCGCCGCCACGGATTTTGAACCGGATGGCCCAACCCCAGCATCCGATACCGGCCTGTTGTATTTCACCTCCGGCACGACCAGCCGGCCGAAACTCGTGCAGCACACCCAGGTGTCCTATCCGGTCGGGCATCTGTCGACCATGTGGTGGCTGGGGCTGCGTCCGGGAGATGTGCACCTGAACATCTCGTCCCCCGGTTGGGGCAAGCACGCCTGGTCGAGTTTCTACTCACCATTCCTCGCCGAGGCGACCGTGTTCGTCTACAACTACGACCGCTTCGACGCGAACACGCTGATGCACGTGATGGACACCCACGACGTCTCAACGTTCTGTGCACCGCCGACGGTGTGGCGGATGCTGATTCAGGCCGATCTATCCCGGCTCACGCACCCGCCGCGCGAACTGGTCGGCGCGGGTGAGCCGCTCAACCCCGAGGTCATCAGCCGAGTGCGCGATGCGTGGGGCGGCACGATCCGCGACGGCTTCGGCCAGACCGAGATGACATGCTGCGTGGGCAACTCCCCGGGGCAAATCGTCAAGGACGGCTCAATGGGGCGGGCGCTGCCCGGTTATCCGGTGGTGCTGCTGGATCCGGTCACCGGCGAGGTGAACGCGCATGAGGGCGAGATCGCGCTGGATCTCGCGCAGACCCCGCTGGGGCTCATGGCCGGGTACTACGGCGACCCGGCCAAGACCGCGGAGTCACGTGCAGGCGGCTTCCACCACACCGGTGACATCGCCGCGCGCGATGCGGACGGCTATCTTACTTACGTCGGCCGAGCGGATGACGTGTTCAAGGCATCCGACTACAAGATCTCGCCGTTCGAGCTCGAGTCTGTGCTGTTGGAGCACGACCTGGTCGTCGAAGCCGCGGTGATCCCGAGTCCGGATCCGACGCGCCTTTCAGTGCCGAAAGCCTATGTCTGCCTGCGAGCGGATGCCGTGGACGGGCCGGATGCCGAGGTAGACGCTGCGCGCGCCATCTACGCCTTCGCGCGCGAGCGTCTGTCGGCGCACCTGTGGGTGCGGATCATCGAGTTCGTGCCAGAGTTGCCGAAGACGATCTCGGGCAAGATCCGCAGGGTCGAGTTGCGAGCGCGCGAAGCAGAGCGGGTCACCAGCGGGGACGCCGCCGGCCAGCACCTGGACCGCGACTACCGCTGAGAGCGCTAGGCCCGACTGGTCTCGACGCGCGCGTCTGCGCCGAAGCGTTCGACAAGACGCGGCTGCGCGACGGCGACCGTTGTGGGCTCTGCGCTGACCGCACGCACCGGCTTCGGCCTGACAGCGAAAGCACTGACCATGCCACGCAGCAGTCCGCCGAGCACGAGGGCTACCACTAGGGCCCCTGCGGCCACGAGCGCCGGAATCCACTCGCCGGAAAAGCCCGACGCGAGACTCAGCAGCGCGCCGACGATCCAGACCGCGACAGCACCGCCACCGACTCCCGCCGATCCTCGCGCAAGAGCCACCACCGCGACGAGCGCACACAGCACAGCGATCACCGCGCCGACGATTCCGATCGGCATGAAGAACTCTGCCAGGTCACGAACCACACCTATTGACGACATCTTTTGACCCCCCGGTCATCCTCCGTGATCTCTACGGTACGCAGTGCCGCAGACATTCGCATCCACCGGAAGGATGATGTTATTCAAACGGTGTCAGGGGGCGCACTCTGCCTCAGTGCAGGTGATGGCGTCGCTCGAGTGAAGCGCCCTCCACATCGACATTCGGCACGATGCGGTCGAGCCAGCGCGGGAACCACCAGGCCGATTTCCCCAGCAGATGCATCAGCGCAGGCATGAGCAGAAGTCGCACCACGAACGCGTCAATCAGTACGCCGAATGCGAGGCCGAAGCCCAACGCGCGGATGATCGTCGACTCGCTAAATACGAACCCGCCGAAGACGGCGACCATGATCAGGCCCGCAGCAATGACCACCGATCGTCCGGCGCGGAAGCCCTCTGCCACCGCCTGCCTCGCCGAAGAGCCGTGCACATAGGCCTCCCGCATCCCTGATGCGAGGAAGAGCTGATAGTCCATCGCCAGGCCGAACAGGATGCCGACGAGGATCACCGGCAGGAAGCTCAGGATGGGCCCTGGACTCGTTATCCCGATGATGCCGGCGAACCAGCCCCACTGGAACACCGCAACCACTGCACCGAAGGTCGCCAGCAGCGAGAGCACGAAGCCTCCGGTGGCGATCAACGGCACGAGGAACGACCGGAACACGACGATCATGATCAGCAACGAGAGCCCGACGACGACCGCGAGGTAGACCGGCAGGATGTCCTGCAAACTCTCCGAGATGTCAATGTTGATCGCTGCCTGACCGGCGACACCGAGGGTGATGTCACCGTCGAGGGTTCCGAGCGCACGGAGGTCCCGCACCAGCTGCTCAGTCGACTCGCTGTTCGGTCCCTCGGCCGGCACGAGCTGGAAAGCGATCATCGTCGCGTCATCCGAGACGCCGACCGGGGCGACCGCGACCACGTTGTCGAGTGCCGCAAGCTCAGCGGCAACCGCAACCTGTGTGGCGACCAGGTCGTCGTCCGATACTGCCTCAGCCACATTCGCCGCGACGAGGATCGGACTGTTCGCACCCGCGCCGAAGTTCTCCTCCACGACGGTGAAGGCCGTGTGCGTGGTGGATCCCTCCGGCTCGGAAGCACCATCCGGTAGCCCGAGACGCATCGACATGGCCGGTAGCGCCACGACGAGCAATACGACCACAGAGACCAGCGTGGTGACGATGGCTCGCCAGGTTGACATCGTCGAGGCTCGGGATGGGGCCGGTACGGCACCCGGGGCTGGTGCGGCGCTCGGCGCCGGTGCGGCGCTCGGCGCCGCGGCATCCGCCCATGCGAGGCGCGCCTCGGCAGCTGTCTCCTTTGTCTTTCGCGACAGAATCCGCTCGCCCGCGAGTCCGAGCAGCGCTGGCGTCAGCGTGATCGCGATGAGCACCGCGACAGCCACGCAGATCGCGCCGACCGTACCCATCAGGCCAAGGAAAGGGATGCCGGTGACGTTCAGCGCAAGCAGCGCCACGACCACGGTCGAGCCTGCGAAGACGACGGCGTTGCCTGCTGTGCCATTCGCCAAGCCGACTGACTCCACGACCTCTGCACCCTGCAGCAACTGCTTGCGGTGCCGATTCACGATGAACAGTGAGTAGTCGATACCCACCGCGAGTCCCAGCATCACGCCCAGCACCGGTGTGACCGAGGCCATCTGGATCACACCAGAGAACGCGAGTGTCGAAAGCACCCCGACCGCGACGCCGACCAAGGCAGTGACGATCGGGAAGGATGCCGCGAGGACGCTGCCGAGCATCACGAGCAGCACGATCGCGGCGATTACGACGCCGATCGCCTCCCCGACGCCGAGGATCTGAGGCACGCCCTGCGCGATGTCGGTGGAGAAGTCGACGGCCACGCCATCGATGTCAGCCGCGGAGAAGTGGGCGATGACAGCATCCTTCGCCTCCTGTGAAAGCTCCATCCTTGGCTGCTCGAAGGAGACGTTCGACAGAGCCGCCGCGCTGTCGGCGGAGACCATGCGGATGCCGTCCGCATACGACAGCAGCTGCGTGCCAAGAACGGCCTGCGCGGCGTTCTGTTCGAGTTCGACGCGGCCATCGTCGATGGCTCCCTGCTGAGCGTCGACTTCGGCGAGCTGCGCGTCGAGCTGCGCCTGCTGAGCATCGAGCTGATCGGTCGGGAGCCCTGCAGCGTCGAGCTGAGCGCGCCCGGCATCGAGCTGCCCCTGGGCCGCCGCGAGCTGGGCCCGTCCGGCGTCGAGCTGGGCCTGGCCGTCATCCAACTGCGTGCGCGCGGCGTCGATCGCGACCTGACCGTCGACGAGCTGCTGTGCACCGTCGGCGCGCTGCTGCTCCGTTACGAACGGGTCGATCGCGCCCGTGACGTCGGGCAGTCCGTCAGCGTCGGCGATGACCGCGCTGATCTGCGTCTGCTGCTCAGCGGTGAATGCCGAACCGTCCTCGGTGTGGAAGGCGACGGTGCCGGATGCGCCGGCAAAGGCGGGGAGCTGCTCGGTCAGCTCATCGACAACCTTCGATGAGGGCGTGTTCGGAATGTCGAAGCTCGACGTGAGAGTTCCGAAACCGGCGAGGAACCCTCCGACGGACACTGCGATGACCGCCAGCCAGGAGAGTATGACTACCCATGCGCGCCGCGCAGAGAATCGTCCGAGCCGGTAGAGCAGTTCCGCCATTGGTGTGCCTTTCGTCGAGCCGCAGCATCCATAATACGGAACGGTTCGTCTCGCAAAGCGCGAATAGACTGTGAGCATGTCTGAACCACGCCGCGGCGCCCCTCGCAGCGAGGCCGCACGACAAGCCATTTTGCAGGCCACGGCTCACCTGTTCCAGACTCGCGGCTACGAAAACCTCAGCATCGAGGGCATCGCCGCCGAGGCCGGAGTGGGCAAGCAGACGATCTATCGCTGGTGGCCGGCGAAGAGTGCGCTGGTCGCGGAGTGCCTGCTGGAGGGCCGACTGCTCCCTGGGCGTCTGAGCCTCCCCGACACCGGCGATCTGAAACAGGACCTCATCGACTGGGTACAGCAAATTTTCGCGGTCATGCGCGAGCCGACCGGCCGCAGCCTAGTGAACTCCCTGATCGCGGCAGCCACTGCGAACGAAGAGATCGGTGCTCGACTTCGAGACAGCCTCGGCGGCGCTGAGTCGGTAATCGATCGGCTGCGCTCCGGCATCCAGACGGGTCACCTGGCATCCGACGCTCCGGTCGTCGAGCTCAGCGAAGCCCTCGTGGGCGCGCTGCTGCTCAAGGCCCTCGGTGGCGGCTCGACCGAGCCCGAAGATGCGGCGCGACTCGTCGAGGCGCTACTGCGTGTCTGACACAGCCCGCTGCGTGTCTGACACAGCCCGTGCGCTGGGGGAGCATCCCGCGGCCGAAAGGAGCATGATGGAGAAGTGGCCGCACCTCTTTCTGAACTGACCCGGATGCCGAAACCGCAGCTCGTGTACGCCGCAGACGGCATACGTCTTGCGACATATACCTGGGGTGATCTCGATGCCCCTGTCGTCGTCATCGCGCACGGATTCGCCTCGAATGTGCGCGACAACTGGGTGCTCACCGGATGGGTTCGCGACCTCACCCGTGCCGGCTACCGTGTGCTCGCCCTCGACCAGCGTGGCCACGGGCTGAGCGAGAAACCGCACGACCCGACGGTGTACGCCATGCGCACTCTCGCATCCGATGTCGAAACGGTCATGGACACCTACCTCGTAGAGGATGCTTTCTACCTCGGCTATTCACTCGGCGCACGCGTCGGGTGGGAGGTGGTGCGCGATCTGCCCCAGCGCATCAACCGTGCGGTGCTGGGCGGCGTGCCCGATGGCATCCCGCTCGAGCGGCTCGACATCGAGCAGGTGCGCGCCTTCGTCGACGATGGCGTGCCCGTCACCGATCAGACCACTCAGAACTACATCGCGCTCACCCAGCGCGTGCCCGGCAACGACCTGCGCTCGCTGCTCGCACTTGCCGAGGGGATGCGCGCGACGCGGACGATCGACCCGGATCCGACCAACGCGCCGACCAGGCCGATCCTGTTTGCCACCGGATCGAAGGATGCCGTCATCGAGGGCTCGCGCGAACTGTCTCGCTCCGCGCCCAATGGCCGGTTCTTCGAGATCCCCGACCGGCACCACTTCAACGCGCCAGGCTCACGGGCGTTCAAGGATGCCGCGCTGGACTTCTTCGCCGAGGAGTAGGTCACGCCGGCCGATCCAGCCGCGCCACCCGATCCAGCCGCGAGAATGGGTTTCCCGCCCGAAACTGTGCCTGGCACACCCATTCTCAAGCCGGAGAGCGTTTCTCACCCTTACGCTGGACGCATGCCCACGATCATCCCCGCCATTGTTGCGTCCTCGCCCACCAATCAGCTCGTTGCCGGCACCATCGAACGCCGCGACGTTGGCCCTGCAGATGTGCGCATCGACATTCGTTGGTCTGGCATCTGCCACTCCGACATCCACACCGTTCAGGGTGACTGGGGTCCGCAGCACTACCCGTTGACCGTCGGTCATGAGATTGCCGGCACCGTCGCCGAAGTCGGATCCGAGGTGACGAAGTTCGCTGTCGGCGACCGCGTGGGTGTCGGATGCATGGTGAACTCCTGCGGCGAATGCGCGAACTGCGTCGCCGGCGAAGAGCAGTACTGCCTGCAGGGCATGACCGGAACCTACGGCGCTGAAGACGTCGACGGCGCGATCACGCAGGGCGGTTACTCCACCGGCATCGTCGTCACTGAGGACTTCGTGCTGCGCGTGCCAGAGGCCATCCCCTTCGAGAAGGCCGCACCACTGCTGTGCGCCGGCATCACCACCTACTCACCGCTGCGGCACTGGAACGCCGGCCCCGGCAAGAAGGTCGCCGTCATCGGCCTCGGCGGGCTCGGTCACATGGCGGTCAAGATCGCGCACGCGATGGGCGCCGAGGTCACCGTGCTCTCGCGTTCGCTGGCGAAGAAGGACGACGCGTTGGCTCTCGGCGCCGACCACTACTTCGCGACCGAGGACCCCGCGACGTTCCGCGCGCTGCGGGGCCACTTCGACCTCATCATCAACTCGGTGTCCGCGACGATCGACATCAACGCGCACCTGAAGCTGTTGGCGCTGGACGGCGCTCTCGTCAATGTCGGACTACCGCCAGAAGCACTGCCGGTGAAGGTGGGCAACCTGATCGGTGGCCGCCGCTCATTCGCAGGGTCCAACATCGGCGGCATCGCCGAGACGCAGGAGATGCTCGACTTCTGCGCCGAGCACGGCATCGCCCCCGAGGTCGAAATCACCTCTGCCGATCAGGTCAATGAGGCCTGGGCGCGGGTGCTCGCAGCCGATGTGCGCTACCGCTTCGTGATCGACGTCTCCACGATCCGCTGACCTGGAGGCTCGGCGTTCGCGAGACGCCAGCGGCTGCGCCGGGCAACATCCTGCGCGTGAGACACCACGTAGGGCATGGTGTCTCATGCGGAAAGTGTGTCGAACGGGCGGACATGGCGCCTCGCGCGGTCAGCCGAGCGCCATCCCGTGGCCCACTTGCCTTACAGGAAAAACACCCATAGAGTTTCCTGCATGGAAAACAATGCTCCGTCCACCCGGGAAGCGCTTGACGCCGTCCATGAGGCGCGGGAGATCAACGCGCAGCGGCTGCGTCGCCCCCGGCGGTACTGGATCATGTTCGGCGGGATACTCGCCGTGTTCGCACTCACGCCGTACACGACGGGCTGGCCGCCCCTGGTTCAGTACCTCGCCCCAGCCGCTCTCATAATCATCATCGGGGTGACGGCGGCGTGGAAGCAGCCGACCGCGGTGCGCAAGATCCGCTTGTCTGGGCGCATGGTGCTCCAGCTCATCGGCTTCGCCGTGGTCGCGGGAGTCATCGTCGGCATCAGCCGAGCCCTGTACTCCGAGCACGGCTGGTGGTGGCTTCCGCTGATCGCGGCGATCGTGCTGTTCGGCTTCGTGGCAGGCATCGGCCCGCGCATGGACCGCTCCTGGGCGCGGCAGGTCAGCCGTGTCGAAGGCTGACGAGGCATCGCTAGGCCTCGACCCCGCCATCCATCCGCTCCCACGTCTGCGGATCTGCGCGCTGCTCGACCCCATCACTGAAGAGGAGTTCGCGACCCTGCGCGATCTGCTCGAGACGTCGGACTCCGCCCTCAGCAAGCAGGTCACCGCGCTTGCGGATGCGGGGTATGTCACTCAGCGTCGGGCGGTCCGCGCAGGCAAGAGCCGGGTCTGGGTGCAGCTCACGGATGCGGGGCGACGTGCGTTTCGTGCGCACGTCGCCGCACTCACTGCGATGACAGAGCGCAGTTAGCGCACCATCACGTACGTCGCGCGTCATGTCCTGCATGAGACACCACGTAGGACGTGGTGTCTCACGCGGAAAACGGTGCGTACAGACGGGAGTGTTGTCTCGCGGCGTCAGCGGGCGACGGCGTCCCGCTTGGGCAACACCCATCCCTCGCGCGGGAAGTGGCAGGTGTACCCGTTCGGGTAGGTGATCAGGTAGTCCTGGTGCTCGGGCTCGGCCTCCCAGAACGGGCCCTCGGGCTCGAGCGCGGTGACTGCAGTGCCCGGCCAGAGGCCTGAGGCATCCACGTCGGCGATGGTGTCGCGGGCGACCTGCTCCTGCTCGGGGCTGAGCGGGAAGATCGCCGAGCGGTAACTCGAGCCGACGTCATTTCCCTGGCGGTCCAGCGTCGACGGGTCGTGAATCTGGAAGAAGAACGCGAGGATGTCGCGGTACGTCGTCTTCGTCGGATCGAAGACGATCTCGATTGCCTCGGCGTGACCGGGGTGGTTGCGGTACGTCGCGTTCGCGTTCTCGCCGCCGGTGTAGCCGACCCGGGTGTCGAGAACCCCGGTCTGACGGCGGATGAGGTCTTCCATGCCCCAGAAGCATCCTCCAGCGAGGACGGCCGTCTCGGCGCCGGGTGTGCGGGTGATTGTTCCGGTATCAGTCATGGTGAACGCTCCTTTTCTGTCATCCAGTCTGACGCAGTTCAGGCGGAGGCGGCGCGTTTGCGCTATGTGAACGCCGAATTCCGGATGTGCCATAGCGTTGCACCATGGCCGAAAACCCGATCGCTGATGCTCTTGTCCTCATCACTGGCGCCGCTCGCGGCATGGGCGAGCTGTATGCCAGACGCGCGATTGCCGCGAACGCGCGCGCCGTTGCGCTCTGGGACATAGACGAGGATGCCGCGACGGCACTGGCCACGGAGCTCGCACGCTCCGGCGTCGGTGTGCGCGCCTACCGGGTGGACGTCTCACGCCACGAGGAGATCGTCGCCGGGCTCGAGCGTGTACGCGTCGACTTCGGCACGCCTGACGTGATCATCAACAATGCCGGCATCGTTCGGGGCGCGCCGTTCTGGGAGCACGATCCTGAGCGCGACATTGAGGCGACCATGCGCATCAACGCGCTGGCCGCGATGTGGCTCACCCGCGAGGTGCTGCCCGCGATGATCGCCGACAGCTCGCGCCCGAAGCGCATCCTGAACATCGCCTCGGCCGCAGGGACACTCGCGAATCCGAACATGAGCGTGTACGCGGCATCCAAATGGGCGCTGATCGGTTGGAGCGAATCGGTTCGTCTGGAACTCGCGGCGCACGGCCATCGGCACATCGCGGTGACGACGTTCTGTCCGAGTTTCGTCTCGACCGGCATGTTCAAGGGTGCGCGCGGTCCGCTGCTGACACCGATCATGACGCCGAGGAGAGCGACTTCGGCGGCGTGGAACGGGATGCTGAAGGGCACACCGATGGTGCTGCGCCCCTGGACGGTGAAACTTGCAATGGCGTTGCGTGGCATCCTGCCCACACGCGCCTGGGATGTCGTCGCCGACAGGGTGTTCAAGGTTTACTCCTCGATGGACAGGTTCACCGGGCGCCCCTGAAGTGCCAGTGTCTGGTGAAGTGTCAGTGTCTCGTGAAGTGCCAGTAATGTTGCTTGCCTACTTCTCACTTTTCATCCACCCACTCTGATCCATCCACGGGAGAACACATGTCGGTTGGTCTACTCGCGGTCGTCGATGACATCCTGGCCGCCGCGCTGAAGGCGTCGGCGAAATCGGCCGGCGTCGTGATCGACGACGCGGCGGTGACGCCGCAATATGTGCAGGGCATCTCGCCGGCGCGCGAACTTCCCGTGGTCGCCAAGATCATGCTCGGCTCACTCGTGAACAAGTTCGTGATCATCATCCCGATCGCGTTGCTGTTGACCGCGTTCGCGCCGTGGGTGCTGCCGTATCTGCTCATCATCGGTGGCACGTATCTCTGCTTCGAGGGCGCGGAGAAGGTGATGGAGTGGTTCGGTTTCCATCACGGCGCCGTGGAAGAGGGCGCACGCAACGAGAACAAGCTGGTGTGGGGCGCCATCCGCACTGACCTGATCCTCTCCACAGAGATCATGCTCATCTCGCTGTCGAATCTGGAAGCGGGGCTCAGCTTCGGGATGACGCTGGCCATCCTCACCGTCATCGCACTGATGATGACCGGCATTGTCTACGGCGCGGTCGCACTGCTGGTGAAGATCGATGACATCGGTCTGAAGATGGCGAAGAACGACTCCCGCCGGGTGCGCCACACGGGTACGCGGATCGTGCGGTCGATGCCGGCGGTATTCCGCGTCATCAGCGTGGTTGGCACCGTCGCGATGCTGTGGGTCGGTGGACACCTGCTGCTCGCGAACCTCGGCGACGTGGGACTGTCGTTCTTCAGCGACCTGCTGCACGGGATCGAGCACTTCCTCGCGCCGCTCGGCGGAGTAATCGCCTGGATCGGCGAGACGCTGGTATCGGCGATCGCAGGGCTCCTGGTTGGCCTCTTGATTGTCGGTGCGATACTGCTGATCGGACGGATGCTCGGCAAGTCGCCGAGCTTCACCGAGGGTGGCGAATCACCGGTGAAGGTGCACGCGTAGAGGTTCTGCTCGCGGGTGCGCCGTCGGGAGCGTGGGCTGACCTGGTGCGCCGGGACGGCCTGGTGCGCCGGGCTGGGTCGGACGGCGACGCGTGAGCGCGTCGATCCGCTCAGGATCCTTGCAGCGGCACGAAACTGTACAGCCCCTGATCCTGCGCATGCCGCGCGTGACCCGCGTGCATGTCTACGACGGTCATCACCCCGGCGACAGGAACGACCAGGCGCCCGCCGTCCGCGAGCTGGTCCACGAGCACATCCGGCAGCGAATTTGCTCCCGCGGAGACCAGGATGCGGTCGAAAGGCGCCTCCTCGGGGAGACCGAGCACCCCCGACTCGGCGTGACGGATCTCGGCGTGACGGATCTCGGCGTGTACGCCCGCTTCGGCCAGTCGCTCTCGGCCGTAATCCACCAATTCTGCGACGATTTCCACGCCGATCACGGAGACTCGTGGGCCCGCGAGCGTGGCGAGGATCGCAGTCGTCCACGCCGAGCCACTGCCGACATCGAGCACCCGGTCGCCGGGTTGCACGTCGAGCAGTTCGAGCATCCGCGCCACGGTCGACGGCTGTGAATTCGTCGCGTCCCAGCCGATCATCACCGGGCGGTCGGCGCCCGCGAGGTGGCGCACCGCGGGTGGCAGAAAGGTCGCCCGCGGTGTCGCGGCCATCGCTTCACGTACGCGGATTGCGGTGGCGGGATCCACTCTGATTCCGACCATATGACGACGCTACGCCGCCAGGGCAAGCCGGGACAGTGGATGTCGCACTCGGGCCGCGCTCGGCGCGACTCGTTCTGCACAGGCCTGCCTGTTTGTGGAGTTATCCACCATTCGTGAATGGCTTCTGATCTGCGGTTTATCTGGCTGACGAATGTCTGTGGCCTCCTGTGTAATAGAGGTATGACATCCCTTGCAGCGGAACTGGAGAACATCGATCGGCAGTTGGCCGACGCGATGACCGGTTCCACCGCGCGTGGGGGCGTGCGGTTGGTGGGTGATGGTGAGCTTGTTGATATCGTGCAGGTCTTGGGGCGTATTCAGCGCCGGTTGGATGGTGCGATCGTCGAAGCCACGGACCGGGTGGTCGAGCGGGATCAGTGTGAACGCGACGCCCGGCTGACGACACAGCTCGGATGCCGTGATGCCGCAGAGCTGCTGCGACGCACGCTCCTCATCGATGGGCCTGCGGCCCGCCGGTACGTGTCAGCGGTGGTAGCCGTGCACCGCGATCTGGACATCACCTCCGGGAATTTGTTACCGGCGCCATTCCCTGAGCTGTCCGCGGCGCTGGCTGCGGGCGCGATGTCGTTGAGTGGATTCCTGGCGTGCACGACACCGCTGCTGAAGGCCAGACGGCTAGGGACCGCGGACCGGTTGGCGGCGGATGCCGTGCTCGCACGCTTCGCGACCGGACGGCCGTTGGACAGCGATGACGCTGATGACGACGCGTCCGGGGCCTGCGAGACGGCACCGCTGCCGACGACGGATGAGCTCGCCGGGCTGACCGCGCACATCATCGACCGCCTCGACCCGGACGGTGCGGAGCCGAAAGACCGGGCGGGCAAGCGCCGCCGGTACTTCACGATCGGGCGCCTCCGCGATGGATCCGTTCCCGTACGTGGGGAGCTCCTTCCGGAAGTCGCCGCCCAGTTGGAGAAGCTGATCGACAGTCTGATGAACCCGAAAGTCGATGACGAGTCCAGTACCGGGGCCGGAGTGCGATTCCGACCCTCCGACGACGGTGCTGACAATCGTGCCGCCAGCGATGGTGCAGCTAGCGATGGTGCTGACGCCGACGACGTCGGTGCCGACAACGCCGGTGGCACCGGCGAAGGTTCCACCGATGACGGTGACCGCTTCGACGCCAAGTACAGCACGGCGACTGATGCCGCGTCCGCGACTGAGGGCGACACGCTCACCGGCCGTGCCGACGGCCTCCCGCCCCACAAGGCCGCCTCGCCCCCACCAGACGCCGCGGACCTGCGCACGCATGCGCAGAAACGGCACGACGCGTTCGCGAGCATCATCATGGTCGCGGCCGCATCCGACGGCATGCCCACCCTCGGCGGCGCCGCACCCACCCTGGTCGTCTCCGTCAGCGCCGAAGATTACCTCGGCCGCACCGGACGGGCAACGGTCGAGGGCGCCGGATACGACGTGCCCCTCGGTGCCGCCGCCCACGCCGCATGCGCGGGCGGTGTGGAGCGTGTGCTGTTCGACGAGAATGGTGCGATCGTGGGCATCAGCACCACTGCGCGGATCTTCAACGCCCGCCAACGCCGCGCGATCGTGCTCCGCGACCGCAAATGCCTCATCCCCGGATGCAACATCCGTGCGGAATGGTGCGAAATCCATCATGTGACCGAACACTCACATGGCGGACCCACCCACACCAGCAACGGGGTACCCCTGTGTTGGCATCACCACCGCACCCTCGACGAACACATCTGGCTGATCCGAATGCGCGACGGGACACCCGAAATCCGCGGACCGAACTGGTGGGACCCCTACGCCCGATGGCGAGCACCACACCTGAACTACACGGCAGTCGACGAAGCCATCGACGGCGAACACGACCTGGCGCGGAACACCTGGTGACGGTGGATGGTTGAGCTTGCGACGAGATCAGCGGGCGAGCCCGAGGAAGACCATCATCGCTCGCTCCACCTCTGCAAGCTGCGCAGTCGACAACCGCCCCACCCGCGCCGCCATGTTCTCCCTGCGCACCGTCGTCGGCTTATCGATCATGACGTCGCTCTCGCGCTCGATCCCAGACCTACGCGTCCTCGGAACGCGCACCCGGAGGAACGGTGCATCGATCAAGTTGCTCGTCAGCGGCAGCACGGTCACGGATGCCGTGCCATCGAACGCCTCGTCCTGAACGATGACCGCGGGCCACGGCGTCGACGACGCTATGCCGCGTTCCACCGTCCAGATCTCCCCCCGAACGCCCGAGGCGTCGCTCATTCGTCGCCCCATGACGCTGAACCCGCACCAATCGGTGCCTGCCCGTCACGGGTCGAGCCAGCACCGGCAAAGTCAGCCCCGGTCAAGTCAGCTCGCGCGACCTCGGCAGCCTGGCGCTTCGCCTCAGCTGTGAATGCCGGTGTCCGCACGTCAAGCACCCACGTCTGCACCGGGCGGTAGCCGCGCTCGCGCATGCGCCTTCGATACTCACTCACTCGCGACTTCACGGTCATGGGTACAGCGTTACATGTAACGATCTGCGATGCAATGGCTCATCTCGATCACGGTCCTACCTCCAGCCAGTCCGGGGTCACTGACCGGAAGAACACGCTCAGCCCACCGGCGAGAATGTTGTCCGGTTCGATGCGCGTCGCGTCGGCGAGGTATGCCATTGCGATCGCACGCTGCCCGCGCGCCCAATGCAACCAGGCAAGGGCGCCGAACAGCGGCGGACGGAAGGGCTCCGGCATGGATGCCACAGTCATGCGCAGAAACTCAATGCCGCGCTGCACCCGCTCCGCATCAGGAATCTCGACCGACTCGCCTCGGAAGAGTTGGTAAGTACGGTCCTTCGGGATGGCATCCACTCGGGCGAGACCGAGCACATATTCATCCAAAGAGACCCCCTCTCGGCGCGCGCCCTCGATGAATCGCCCCTGTTTGCGAAGGACCTCCTCACCCGCGCCGCGCCCGAAGGCGATCTGCATCGCCATGGTCTCGGGGACCGTGGCAAATTCACTGACAAGGATGAGCTGCGCGCGAAGCTCAACGTCGGTGGGCCGCGGAAATTCCGCATCGAGGATCGTCTCGACGACCGGAATCACGAGGGCTGTGGGCCCGTACTCCTCGAATCGTCGCACGATCGATCCGATGTGCCTCGTCGGCACGGCAAAACCGAGCTCGGGCAGGTCGGCGGCGAGGTCCAGCAGGAGCTCGGCGAGCTCGTTGCTGTCCTCCTCCGAGACGAAGGGAAGGTGGATGAGGGGCTCCCCCAGCAGGGTGTCGTGGTCTGTCATACCGCCATCGTTGTTCCCCCACAGGGCCGACAACCGGGCGAAACCCACGAATGGTGCAGAACTCGATGAAACCCAGACCCGTGCAGAGCGAGACGGCGCAGCATCCATCCTCCGGTAATGTTCCGAGTGAACACGCACGTGCTCCGGGGTCGGTGAAATTCCGAACCGGCGGTCATAGTCCGCGACCCAAAGCCCTTCGGGGCTGAGGTTGAACCGGTGAAATTCCGGTACCGACAGTCACAGTCTGGATGGAAGAAGCACAGTGGTGGGCTGCATGCGACGACGCGTGCACCGGCCCTCACTCTCCCTCGGCGGCATCAAAGCCGAATGGAGAATCATGGACGTCCTGCGCTGGCTGGTCGACGCCTTCAACTCGCAATGGATGCTGCCCGGCGGGCAGACCCTGCTGATCCGCGAAGTCGTGGGCAACATCTTCGGCCTCGCGAGTGCGCTCGGCGGCATGCGACGCAAAATCTGGGCATGGCCGGTCGGCATCATCGGCAACCTGCTGTTGCTGACCGTTTTCCTGGGGTCGATCCTCAACCCCGCTCACTCGCTGCCGAACCTGCTCGGACAGGCCGGACGCCAGGTGATGTTCATCGCCGTCGCGATCTACGGCTGGATCCGCTGGCGACAGGCGAAGGCCGACAGCGGGCAGATCACGCCCCGTTGGGCGCCCAACAACGCCCGTGTCGGTCTCGTGCTCGTACTTGTTCTCGGCACCGTCGCGCTCACTCCCCTGTTCCGTGTGCTCGGATCGTACGAGCCGGTCTGGGCGGATGCGTGGACCTTCGTCGGCTCACTGCTCGCGACCTACGGCATGGCCAAGGGCTGGACCGAGTTCTGGCTGATCTGGATTGCCGTCGACGTCGTCGGCGTGCCCCTGCTATTCAGCGCCGGTTACTACGCGACCGGGTTCATGTACGTGTTCTACGGCGTCTTCACCGCGGTCGGATTCTTCGTCTGGTGGCGGGCGCACGCGAACGCCAAACCCAAGATCGACACGATCATGCCGGATCCGCGAGTGGTTTCGCCGGGGCACAATAGTGAGTGATGTTCGACAGCCCGCTCTCTGCCTCCGCCTACGAGGCGCTCGGTGTCGACCCCGCCGCCACCGACGATGAGCTGCGGAAGGCATATCGCCTGAGGCTGCGCCAAACGCACCCCGACACCGGCGGCGACGCAGCGGAATTCATCCAGGTGCAGCGCGCCTGGGAACTCATCGGCACCGCCGAGGGCCGCGCAGCCTATGACCGCGGTCATGGCTTCGGCGCCGGTTATCCCACGGCGCCGGGCCAAGCACAACCCCAGGGACAGAGCTGGAACGGGTGGCAGGTCCCCGTCCCGCGCGCCGACTCTCGCCCCAAGGCACGTGCGTACGGGCATCCGGGTGGGTGGCGTCGCGAGCGCTATCTGACACTCATCCGGGAATGGGCCGGCCACGGCGTCGACGTCCCCGACCCATACGACCCGGCACTCGTGCGCTCCATGCCACGAGAACTGCGTCGCATGCTTGCGGATGCTCTCGCCGAAGAAGAGACGGCACGCACCGTCTCCGACCTCGGCATGGGGTTCACGGTGTGGCACGATGTCGCCGCCGGCGACCGCGGCCGCGACAAGCTCGACCACGTCATCCTCAGCCCGTCCGGCCTGTACGGGGTGCTGTCAGAAGACTTCGGCGAAGTGGTGCGATTCCGCCGCGGAGAGATCATCGGCCGCTCCGTCGACGGCGACGCACCCATCGCAGCCCTCCTCGCGCGCATGCGCGTCATCGCAAAAGCTGCACGTGTCCGCTTTGGCGGCGCGATCATCGTTCTGCCCGACGACGACCTGGATCAGGCGATCACCTCACTCGGTAAAGTCCGTGGAGTCCCGGTCGTGGTCGTCCGCCGCAGCGCCCTGCACACGGTGTTGCGCCGCGGCGTCCCCGGCGCACGAGACATCGGCGGCAACGAGCTGTTCGACGTGCGCACCCGACTGCAGCACACCCTGCGGTTCGTGTGAACGGGTTCACGCTCGACTCCGGCCAGCGTGACCTGCGCGACCGGCTGAACGACATCGCCCAGGATGCCGGCACTCCCCGCAGCCTCTACATCCACGGTCCTGCGGGCCGAGGCAAGACGTGGATCGCAAATACGACGTTCGAAGCGCTGCCGACCTCGCGCAAGGCCCGCGTGCACTTTCATGGGTTCCTCGCCGCTTTGCACCGCTGCATCCACCATCACCGGAGCGACGAGGACGCGCTCGGGCGTGCGATCGACGACATCGCCGGCGACAGCCACGTGTTGTTTTTCGATGAATTCCACGTGCACGACTCCGGCGATGCCCGGCTGCTCACGCGCCTGCTGGATCGGCTTTTCCGCCGCGGTGTGACGGTGATCGCCACATCGAACTACGCACCCGACGACCTGCTGCCGAGCCCGATTTGGCATCACCTTTTCGAACCCGGCATCCGCCTGATCAAGGCAAACATGGACGTGTTTCATCTCGACGGCCCGACCGACTATCGCACGCTCCCGCAGGACCATTCGCGTGGGTTCGCCTCCGGCACGTGGACCACCGCGTCGCCAGCGCGGCATCCGGCTCCGGCTGAGGCAACGACCATCACGGTGCGCGACCGCCAGTTCAGCGTGCTGGCAAGCCGGCCCGATGCGCTGTGGGCGACCTTCGCTCAGCTCTGCGAAGCTCCGATCGCAACCATCGAGTATCTGGAGTGGGCGCGGGTGTACCCGCGGTGGGTGGTGACCGAGGTTCCGACCTTCGCTGCCATCGGCGCGCCAGCGCAGCAGCGGTTCATCAACATGATCGACGTACTGGCCGACGCGGACGTGCCGGTGACGTTCGTCTCACCTCACACACGTGACGCTTTCCTCGCCGGGACGTCAGCGCGGCCGGATGCGTTCCGCATGGTGAGCCGACTGCAACTGCTGCAGTCAGCGGCCTGACGCGAAGCGATCACCGTAAAGCGAAACGATTAGCTAACGCGAAACGATCAGACCACAGCGTCACTGCGAATGCCAAGCAGACTGCCGCCGCCACCATCCGACGGCAAGGGGCGAAAGCCGAGCCGCTGATAGAAGGCACGGGCGTTCGTGTTGCTCGGCGACACTCCGAGGTGCACTCCGGGCACCCCTCGCCCGCGGAGCTCAGCAAGAAGCGCGCGGATCAGGCGTCGCCCCGCCCCCTTGCCCTGCATTGACGGCAATAGGTCGATGTGCAGATGAGCCGGGTACTCATCCAGCTCCTCGATCATCATCCGCTCGGGGTTCAGCCCCATCTCCAGAATGTTCGATGGCTCAAGCGACGAGTATTTCCGCTCGAATCCGGGCAGCCAATCGCGCCGGTAACGGTCTACGAATCCTTGGGTATCGGCGGTGGCGACGACGTACCCTTCAACCCGCTCGCCGGTATCGACGACGAACGTCAAGTCGGGCTCGAAATCGACGTACGGCAGCGCGAAAATATCGGCCAGCAGCTCGTCGCTGCCGTGCATCCCGGTCGCGTCCGCTCCCCCGTTTCCAGTCTTCAAACAAATGTCAGCGACATCGTCGCGATCGGCTTCAAGAAATCGACGAATGTCCGGCATTCCTTCATACTTGCATAGAGCACTGGCCACACCAGAACGAGGAGAAGTACCCGATGACGGACACGGATTCCGCCATCCGACGACGCCTGTCGATTGCACTGGAACACGCCGTCGCAGAAGGGGTCATCCCCGGCGGCGTCTGCATGATCTCACGATCCGGCTCCCCCACGATCACGGCGACTGCAGGGCACACCGCATCCTTCGACGCCACCGGCCAGCCGATCGCCGCTGACGCACCGGAACTGGTCGCTGATGTTCGCCAACCGGTCACGGATGCCACGGTGTACGACCTCGCATCGGTCTCCAAGCTCTATACGTCGATCACGCTGCTGAGCCTGGCAGACAAGGGATTGGTCGATCTCGACGTCAGCGTCGCCGAGTGGCTCCCCGCATACCGCCAGGGCGAGAAATCGGCCGTGACGCTGGCACATCTGCTCAGCCACACGTCCGGCCTGCCCCCGACCAATCCGTATACGTTGCAGCGCAGCGTTCACGGCGAAGGCACCGACCACGTGAGCTGGGTCACGCCGAGCCGCGACGTGCTTCTGGAAGACATTCTGACGCTCCCGCTCGCGCACCCGGTGGGCACCGACAAGGTGTACTCCTGCCTCGGATACATCACGTCGATGGCCGTGGCCGAGGCGGCAACCGGGCTGCCCTGGGCGCAGCTGGTCCGCCAGCACGTGCTGGACCCGCTGCACCTCACCCAGACGACGTTCACCCCCGACAAAGCCCACACCGCGCCCACCGAGCATCAGCCGCACTTCGGCCGCGGAATGGTGCACGGGATCGTCCATGATGAGACCGCGAGCGCACTGGGCGGAGCGGCCGGAAATGCCGGGCTATTCGCTCCGGCACACGACGTCACCATGCTCGGCACGGCTCTCCTCAACGGCCTCCCCGGTGTGCTCAGTACGCAGTCGTTCGAACGCCTCTGGAACGACCAACTGCCTGGTCTGCTCGGCGGGACCGCCGGTCGTGTCGAACAGGAGATCGGTTACGGCCAGAGCCTCGGGCTACGCATCGGACAGACCAGCTGGATGAGCGACGCCGGCCGTCACGCCAGGGGGCACACCGGGTTCACCGGCACGTCGCTCCTGATCGATCGCGATAAGGAACTCGTCGTCGTGCTTCTCACCAACCGTGTGCACCCCACGCGTGATGGAGCGGATGTCACTGCGCTGCGCCACTCGATCAGCACGATCGCATACGAAGCCCAGACCACTGAATAGCGCCCCACTAAATAGCGCCCGACACAACAAAGCCCTTCACAACAGAGCCGAGGAATTTTCTGATGCACGACCCGTCCCTACTCCGTCTGGCTCACAGCGTCCTCTGGCCCGGCTTCGACGGCCTCACCGCGCCCGATTGGCTGATGCACGCTCTTGATCAGGGCCTGGCCGGCGCGGTCTACTTCGAGCAGAACATTTCCCCGTCAGATCCCGAGCAGGTGCGCGCCCTCTCGAAGAGCATCCATGGCGCGAATCCGAACGCACTGATCGGCGTGGATGAAGAGGGTGGCATCGTCACGCGTCTGGAGGCATCCACCGGCTCATCCACACCCGGTAATGCCGTACTCGGCCGGATCGATGACGTCAACATCACCGAACGCACCGCCGCTTGGATCGGTAATCTCGTGGGGGCCGCGGGCATCGACATCAACCTCGCACCGACCGTCGACGTCAACTCCAACCCGCGCAACCCGGTGATCGGAGTCCGCTCGTTCAGCGCCGACACCGACGTCGTGTCCCGGCATGCGGCTGCCTACGTGCGCGGCATCCAGAGCGCAGGAATCGCGGCGTGCCCCAAGCATTTCCCCGGCCACGGCGACACCATGACCGACTCCCACCTGGATGTAGCAACCTCAGACATCACACTGGAAGAACTGCGCAGCATCCACCTGCCCCCATTCCGCGCGGCCATCGACGCGGGCGCAAAGGCGCTGATGAGCGCACACATCCGCGTGCCCGCATTGGGAGATGCTCCCGCCACGCTGAACAGCACCAGCCTGGGCATCGCTCGCGAGCTGGGCTTTGACGGAGTGCTCATCACCGACGCTGTGGACATGGCCGCAATCCGCGCCACTGTCGGGTCCGGCCAGGGAGCCGTCGCGGCGCTGGGCGCAGGCGCAGATCTCATCTGCATCGGTAACCCGGGGCGCGTCTCCGCGGCAGGCGGCCCTCGCATCGACGAGCTCGACTTCACCGAACCGCTGCACGCGGTCTATGACGCCCTCGCATCAGGGGCCCTGTCGGTGGAACGCGTGGAAGAAGCCGCAGCACGCAACGCGGCACTCGCGCTCTGGCGCCACGAGCAGCCCGCTTCCGCCGACGACGCCGGAGTCTTCGACGGGGCTCCCCTTGCCGCACGCGCGGCCGACGTAATCGGCGACGTGCGCCTCGCCCGAGGCACGGTAACGCTGATCGACGCGCGCCCACGCCGCAGCATCGCGGTAGGAGACGCGCCCGATTTCTTCGACGTCGCACTGCGCGAGTTCTTGGAAACTGATCGCGTACCGCTGGGCGGGCTCAGCGACGCGGATGCCGTAGCCAAGGCACGGACCGTACTCGCAGATCGCCCCGGCGAGGTCGTGCTGGTCGTCAATCAGCCGCAGAACAACACCTCTGAAGCATCCGTTCTTGATGCAGTGCTGCAGGCCCGACCGAACACGGTCGTGATCTACGCCGGGTGGCCGGCCAAAACGGCGCCCGCTGCGGGACGCGCCATCGTGACATATGGCGCATCCCGAGCGACCGCCAGAAACGCTGCGCGGCTACTCAGCGGCCAAGCCTGAACCGAGTGCTCAGGCCTGACCGCCAAGTGGTCAGGCCTGAGCGCCGAGCACCTCGCTGAGTCGACCGCCGGCCGCGAGCAGCAGCTGCTCGGCGTCGGCTCGCCCAGTGGCACGCGCGATCATGACTGCGGCAACCGGCACCCGTAACCCGGAATCGGTCAACGTCGTTGCTGCAGTTTCCGCGTCGACACCGGTGATCGTCCTGATCAACCGCTCGGCACGATCGCGCAACTTCTCATTGGTGACGGAAAGATCCACCATGAGATTGCCGTAAGTCTTGCCGAGCCTGATCATGACCCCGGTGGACACCATGTTCAGCACCTGTTTCGTTGCTGAACCGGCCTTGAGTCGGGTGGACCCAGACAGCACCTCGGGTCCGACCGCAACTTCGATCGGCATGTCTACGGCCTCACCGAGGATGGAGTCGAGGTTGCAGGCCAGACCAACGGTCAGCGCACCTACGGCTCGAGCTGCGTGGATCGCTCCGAGCACGTAGGGCGTGCGCCCACTCGCAGCGATACCGAAGACGACATCGAGCTCGGTGACACTCAGCTCAGCAACCGCCGACGCGCCGAGCGCGGCGGAATCCTCAGCGCCCTCCACTGCCGTGAACATCGCCCCGACGCCTCCGGCGATAATCCCCTGCACCTGCTCAGGGTCGGAATGGAACGTCGGTGGACACTCCGAAGCATCCACCACGCCCAGACGACCGGACGTGCCGGCGCCGAAGTACAGCAAGCGCCCTCCTGCGGCGAGGCGTTCTGCCGTAGCATCCACCACCGCTGCGATCTGCGGCAGAGCGGCCGCCACCGCGAGCGGAACGGAAGCCTCGGCCTCGTTCAGCGCGCGCATGGCGTCCACTGTCGAAATGGTGTCGAGGTCGCGATAGCGCTCGTCGATCTGTTCTGTGGCAAGAAGCCCTGGTCGATCGTTGATAGGTGTGCGCTCCTCAGTCGGGTTCGCCGGCAAGCTCATCCCTTCGCCAGACGTCGGCGTGGGTTCGGCGCCGCGGCAAGCAGACGACGTGTGTACTCGTGCTCAGGCGAATCGATCACCTTCCTGCTGGCACCGCGTTCGATCACCTTGCCGTGGTACATCACCAGAGTCTCGGCGGAGTACTCTCGCGCCGAGCCGAGGTCATGCGTGATGTAGAGAACCGCGAGATCTTCGGTCAGTCGCAAGTTGTCGATCAGGTCAAGCATCTCTTTGCGGATGCTGACATCGAGCATCGAGACGGGCTCATCGGCGAGCAGCACCTTGGGCTGCGCCGCGAGCGCCCGTGCGAACGAGATTCGCTGCCGCTCGCCACCGGAGAGCTCGTGCGGGAACCGGTGCAGATAGCGCTCGGCCGGCGAGAGCTCGACCTTGCGCAGCAGTGCCAGGCTCCGTTCCTCGACCTCGTCATCAGACATGCGCCCACCGTGGATACGCAGTGCGCGCCCGAGCGTGTAGCTGACCCGATGCAAAGGATTCAGCGAGGAGAACGGATCCTGCAGTGTCATCTGCACGGTGTGCGTGTACTCGATGAACGCCCGACCCCGGTTCGCCGAGGTCGGTGTGCCATCCAGCAGAATTTCACCAGATGTCAGCGGCATCAGCTGCGCCAGCAGACGCCCGATCGTGCTCTTGCCTGACCCGCTCTGGCCGACCAGGGCGGTGACCTGGCCTGCGCGCAGTTCGAGGGACACATTGTCGACAGCACGGAAGTGCTCCCGGCCGAAAAGCCCCTTACGCTTGTCGGTTCGGAAGTCCTTCACCAGGTTGCGTGCCTCGAGAACCACACGGCCGCGATCGGCAGAGGTGTCGACGGTGTCGGCGGTCATACGAGTGCTCCCAGGTCGGCGAGTGAGGTGAGAAGGTTCTTCGTATATGGATGCCGCGGATCGGCATACACCTCGAGCGCGGGGCCATACTCCACCAGACGACCGCGCTGCATAATGGCGATGCTGTCGGATACTTCCAACAGCAGTGACAGGTCATGCGTCGTGAAGATGATCGCGAAGCCGTACTCGTCGCGCAGCGCCATGATCTGTTCGAGCACCTCGCGCTGAATGAGCAGGTCCAGCGCCGTGGTCGGCTCGTCCATGATGATGACGTCCGGCTCGAGGACCAACGCGATGGCAATTGCCACGCGCTGCTTCATTCCGCCGGAGAGTTCATGCGGGTACGCCGTGATCCGATCGCCGTCGATGCCCACCTTCTCGAGCATCGAGCGGGCGAGCTTCTTACGATCAGCGGCCACCATCTTCGGACGGTGCACACGAAGGACGTCGTCAAACTGCTCACCGATGCGTGTCACTGCGTTCAGTGCGTTCATCGCGCTCTGGAACACGATCGCGATCTCGTCCCAGCGGTAGCGACGAAGTTCCTCGGTCGGAATCGACAGCAGATCGATCTCCTGCGTCGTCTGCTCCTGCCCTGCCCGCGGTTTCGGCTGGCGGTAGTAGGTGATCGACCCGGCGGTGACTTCTGCTGGGCTGCGAAGCAGGCGGGTGATCGCGTTCGTGAGAGTGGACTTTCCGCTCCCAGACTCGCCCGCAAGTCCCAGCAGTTCCCCGCGATGAAGTGTGATCGAGACATCATCAACGGCGTGCACCAACTGCTCGGCCGTGGGGTAGTCCACCTTGAGTCCTCGCACCTCGATGACGGGTACGCCCGGCACATCGATCGGACGAATCTGCGCGGGGAACTCGACCTCGACGCGCTCTTGGGCGCTGTCAGGCGTGACACCGTCGGATGCAGCGGCATCCGGAAGCGTCGCCACCGTCACCGTTTCTGAGCCGGCGATCGCAGCGGCACCGGCTGTGCTCAGCGATGCTGCCTTCGACACCGGCGCTGCCTTGGCTCGGCTCTTGCCCGTGCGCAGACGCGGGTTCGAGTACTCATCGATTCCGAAGTTGATGAGCGCGAGGCCCGCGCCGATGATGGCGATGGCAAGACCTGGAGGTACGAACCACCACCACGCGCCATACAGGAACGCCTGAGAGCTCTGTGCGAAGTAGAGCATCGAGCCCCAGCTCGTGGTGGTGAGCGATCCAAGGCCGAGGAATGACAGCCCGGCCTCCGCGAGAACGGCGCCGATCACCGAGAACAGGAATCCTGACGCGATGAGCGGGAGCGCATTCGGCATGATTTCGGCGAGGATGATGCGCGTGCGCGATTCACCGGTCGCACGGGCCGCCTCGATGAACTCCCGACGGCGCAGCGACATCGTCTGCGCACGCAGCACGCGCGCAGATCCTGCCCATGAGGTGATCGCGATGACAATCGCGACGGAGATCATTCCTCGCGAGGGAAGGTAGCCGGTGAGCACAATGAGCAGCGGCATGCCGGGAACGACGAGGAACACGGAGGTGAGGATGTAAAGCAGGTCATCCGACACTCCGCGGAAGTATCCGCCGATCACACCGACGATGACCGAAACGAGCTGCGAGATGATGCCCGCGAATACGCCCACACCCAGCGAAATCTGGGCGCCGTAGACGAACTGGGCGAAGACATCCTGCCCGGTCTGGGTGGTGCCGAACCAGTGCTCGGCCGAAGGCCCCTGCAGAATATCGGCACTGCTCGACTGGGGCGAGTACGGAGTGAGCAGCGGGCCGAACGCGGCCAGCAGCACGAAGAAGATCACGATGACGAGTCCGGCACGGACCTTGCCTGACGCCGGGATGAAGCGTGAGATTTTCATGGTCAGCCTTCCTGTCGCGTACGCGGATCGAGGAATACGTAGACGATGTCCGCGAAGAGGTTCGCGACGATCACCGCCAGCGAGATGATGAGGAACAGCCCCTGCATCAGGGGGAAGTCCTGATTACCGACGGCCTCAAAGAGCGTGTAGCCGACCCCGGGGTAGTTGAAGATGACCTCGGTGAGCATCGATCCTCCGACGACGGCGCCAAGCGAGAGCGCGAAGCCGGTGACCGAGGGCAGGATCGCATTACGCGCGGCGTAGTTGAGCATCACCATGCGCTTGGGCAGGCCCTTGGCCTCAGCCATGGTCACGTAGTCCTCACCGAGGACCGTGACGGTCATGTTCCGCATGCCGAGGACCCATCCGGCGAACGAGGCCAGGACGATCGTGACTGCGGGGAGGAAGCCGTGATAGAGAACAGAGGAGATGAACTCCCAGTTCCATCCGGGCATGAGCCCTGGCTGATAGGCGTGAGAAACCGGGAACCATCCGAGGTTCACCGACAGGATGAGCACCAGGATGAGTGCCATCCAGAAGTACGGAACCGCGTTGAGGAAGGTCAGCGCGGGAAGTGCGTGGTCGCTCCATGTGCCACGACGCCATGCGAGCACGACGCCCAGGCCGGTGCCGAGGAGGAAGCTGATGATCGTGGTGATGCCGACCAGGCCGATGGTCCAGGGCAGCGCGGTCCAGACGATGTCCGCGACGGGGACAGGGAAGAAGCCGATCGAGAGGCCGAGATCACCGTGTGCCAGGTCAACCAGGTAGTCCCAATACTGCACGTGCAACGGGGCATCGGTGATGCCGTAGCTTTCGGCGATCGCAGCCATGGCTGCCGGGTCGATGCGGCCCTGTAGCTTTTCGACGAGCAATGAGACGGGATCGCCTGGCATGAGCCGTGGGATCAAAAAGTTCATCGTGAGCGCAGCCCAGGCGATGAACACGTACAGCATCACCTTGCGCAGGAGGTACTTCAAGCGGGGACGACCTCTCGGATCGAAACGGAATGGCTGGGGCGGGCGACGCGAAGGCGCCACCCGCCCCAGTCGTGTATTACTTGGCGGGGGTCAGGTTCGTGACGACAAGGAGGTTGTCGGGGAACTGGAACGGTGCGCCCAGTGCGTACGGGTCTTCTGCGGTCGGGAAGCCTTCCCAGCGCTCAGTGTTGTACTGGAACCAGTTCGGCGACTGCAGCATCGGGATCACCGGAAGCTGCTCGACCATGATCTGCTCGAGTCCGTCCAGCGCCTCCTGCTGCGCGGCCGGGTCGACGGTCGATGCGAAGGCTGTGAGGAGAGCATCCGCTTCGTCGTCGTAGTAGCGGTTGTAGTTCGAGACGACGGATTCGCCCGCACCGGTCTTGTACTCGGAGCTCATCATCGACCGGAACAGGGTGTACGGCGTCAGGCCCATCGCGACCGAGGCGATGGTCATCTGATAGTTGCCGGAGTTGCGCGCTTCCAGCCAGGCCTCGAAGGAGACGCCCTGCGGCTCAAGCACGATGCCGACCTCGGCGAGCTGCTCCTGCAGCAGGCTGCTGATCGTCACCCAGTCGACGTAGCTCGACGGAATCTGCAGGCTGTACGACATCTTCTCCCCGGCAGGGGTGGTGCGCACGCCGTCGCTGCCCATGGCGTAGCCCGCCTCGTCGAGAAGCGTGTTCGCGTCATCGGCGTCGAACTCGAATTCGATGTCCGCGTACTCGTCGCTCATGACCGACTCATAGGCAGGCAGTGGCAGACCGGTGGGATGAGCGGCCGGGGTGTAACCCTGCATTGCCACCTCGGAGAGCTGGTCGCGGTCGATCGCCATGCTGATCGCCTCGCGCAGTGCCACGTCATCGAACGGCGCAGACTGCGTGTTCACAAGCAGGTTCACGAGGCCGTCACCGGGGTACCAGTAGGCGCGGTGCTCCGGGTCCTTCTCGATGTAGATCTTTTCGATGTTGGCGACGAAGCCGCCCGACCAGTCGAACTCACCGGCCTGCAGTGAGCTGTTGAAGGTCTGGTCGGAGGATGCCGGGTAGCGAACCTGCTCGACCTCGACCTCGTCCGCGTTCCAGTAGGACTCGTTGGTCTTGAGTGTGTACAGCTGCTGACCGAACTGGTCCAGCACGAACGGTCCGGTGACGACCGGGTTGTCGTTGGTGAACTCGACCGGGTCGACCTCGGAAAACACGTGCTCGGGGACGACGATGGTGTTGGCGAGTGCGGCCTGGAAGGCGAACATCGACTTGTTGAACTTCACAACGGCCGTGTTCTCATCGACCGCTTCTGCAGCGGCAATGTCGAACGCGCCCGCGTTTGCAGCGGGGTTGTCGCGCATCAGGTTGAACGTGAAGGCGACGTCTTCTGCATCGAACGCCTCGCCGTCGGACCAGGTGACGCCCTCGCGGAGTACGAAGGTGGCCTCTGTGCCGTCCTCGTTGAACTCCAGCGACTCGGCCAGCCAGGGCGTGGTCTCACCCGTCGCCATCGGCGTCGCGATCATGAGGGGCTCGTAGAGCATGCCCTTCGTGCCCTGCAGGGCCGTCGGGGCGAACGGGTTGAAGTTCGGCTGGTAGGTGGTGGCCGTGTTCGCGTGAATCGTCAGCGGAGCGACGCCGCCATCATCGGCTACGTCTTCACCGCCAGCGGAGCATGCGGACAGCGCCAGGGCGCCAACAGTGAGTACTGCCGCAAAGCGAAACAGTTTCGGGGCTTTCATAGATGCCTTTCAGTGCGTGTATGAGGTGCGTGGAACTACAGGGAAAACGGTCAGTGTCCGAGATCGGCGCGCAGGACGTCGAACCGGCGAGTGATGTGGAATCCGGAACGAAGGTAGAGGTGACCTGCGGGAGATTCCTCGCCCGTCCAGAGGAACCAGGCGCTCTGGGCACCTTCGGCACGCATCCGCGTGAGGGTGTCGTGCAGCAGCACCTTGCCGAGACCGGTTCCTCGGCAGGATTCGTCGACGCCGTAGGGACCGAATCGCTCGCGCAGGCCGCGGTAGGCGCCGTAGGTCGCGAACCCGACCATCTGGCCATCGGGGTGACGCGCCACTATGACCCGGTCGATGCGGCCGTTCTGCAGGACGGAGTCGCGAACGGCCTCGCCCCAATCTGGAGCCAGCCGCTGCGAGGCGAACGACAGCGTCTCGGGGAGGTCGTCAGGGCCAGCGGCTGCGAAGGAGTACCCCTCGGCGACGCGAGTGGCGCGCAGTTCACGCACTTCTTCCGGCATCGCGTACTCGGACAGGTTGATGCTCATTGCTGCCGCGGTGTACAGCTTCTGGAAGCCGTTCTTCTCGAAGAGCGCGGCAGCTTCGGGGTACGCCTGAGCGTCCAGCCCCGGCACGAAGTACGCCAGCGGGTAGGCAGCGTAGTTGATCCATTTGGCGCCCTTGCCAGCGAGGAAGGACTTCGCGCGACGCAGCAGTTCGGTGCCGATGCCCTGCCGTCGCGCGTGCGGGTCCACACAGCCGATCGTGATCCAGCCGCCGTCCGGGTCGGGGCCGATTCCGCGTCCGGCGCGCACCGCATAGACGAAGCCGAGCACATCATCGGTGTCGGCATCGACCGCGACGATCAGTCCGTCAGGGTCGAAGTTCGGGTCGAGAAGGACAGTGTGCGTGAACCAGTCCGCGCTGATCGCATCGCGAGGCATCGCGACGGCAGTGAGGTCGGCGAGGCGGACGGCGTCGCCGCTGCGGTGCCCACGGTAGGTGACGAGCAAGGGAGTACCCACTTTCTGCGAATCGTTGGTCGACGTGTGACGCGAGCGCTCAGCCGAGCGGCGCCATGCCCCAGGTGCGGCCGGAGGAGAGAGCCACGGCGTAGGGCACGCCTGCGAGGCATCCGCGAGAAATCATCTGAGCCGAGTAGAAGTCGATGTAGCGGAAGCCATAGGTCTCACCGCGGGCGAAAGCCTGGCCGCTGATCGCCGCGGTCCATCGCTGATGCGCCTCTTCGGAAATCTCCACGAACACGTCGCCGTCGTAGCCGGATGCGTCTTCCCAATTCTCGGTGAAAAGCAGTCGTCCGACGCCATGGCGCGCGGTCTCGTTCTTCCAACCAGGCAGCCCAGCGAGGAACCGCGCACGCTCGGCAAGTACCGAGGCGTTCTCGTGGTCAGTGTGCATGCTGTTCTTCCAGTGCGCGAGCAGCATCGACGGCTTGACCTCGCGGATCAGATCGGCGAGGCGCTCAGCGGTCGCATCATCTGCCTTCAGGAATCCGTCGGAGATGTCGTCGAAGATGACGACCTCCGCACCGATCCCCTCGGCGAAGGCACGCGCTTCAGCGATCTTCTGCTCGCGGTACTCCTCGACGGAGAGTCGGGGGTGACCTCGCTCACCGGGAGTGAGGGCGACCAAGACGGAGCGCCCGCCATCGATGACGTTCTGCGCGAGCATCGGACCAGCGGTGAGATCCATATCTCCGATATGGCCGCCGACGGCCATGATCGTCTGAGGTGACACAGTGGTGGTCCTTTGTTCGTTGCGGAAGCGTTGCGGAGTTGTTGCGGTCAGTAAATGAGGGCGGATGCCGGTACCTGCGGCGTCGCGGGGCTCGAGGCGAGAATCGCGCGCTGGTCGTCGCCGGCATGGATCCCCTCGCGCAGTGCCGCGGATCCCCACAGCAGGTCGATGAACGGCGGCCGCCCCGGGTTCGCCGGCAGCCACAGCGACTCGTTCGGGTACAGCTCTGCGATCGTCTGCAGCACCGTGATGCCGGTCGTGATCGGATCAAAGGCTGTGGCATCGCGCAGATGCAGCTGAGCGCCGTGCACCACGTCTCCGTGCCACTTGCTGAACGTCGGGCGGAAGACGGATTCGCGGAAGACGACTCCTGGGAGCTCGCGCTCGTTCAGCGCTGCAGCAAGCCGAGCGTCCGTCCAGGCGGCACCGAACATTTCGAACGGTCGGGTCGTGCCCCGGCCCTCGGAGAGCACGGTTCCCTCAAAGAGCCCGATCGCCGGGAAGACCGTCGCGGTCGTGAGCGTCGGCATGTTCGGCGAGGGCATCACCCAGGAATCGGCGGGATTCTGGCGTTCCCGGTTCCAACCGTCGAGCTCGATGACGTCGAAGTCGGCCGAGCGGCCGGTGGCCTCCGGCACGTGGACTTCGTTGAACCAGCGGCCCAGTTCACCGAGAGTAAGACCGTGCTGCACCGGAATCGACACGCGTCCGACGAAACTCGAGTTCGCGGCATCCAGCCCGGGACCTGTGCGCACGGTGCCGCCAAGCGGATTCGGGCGGTCAAGGACGACGATGCGGATGCCGAGGCGAGCGGCCGAGCAAAGCAGGTCGTACAGCGTCCAGGTGTAGGTGTAGAACCTGACTCCGATGTCTTGGAAATCGACCAGAAGCTGCTCAACGCCCGACTCACGCAGCAGCGCGTCGAGCTTCTCGCCCTCGCAGAGGTACGTGTCGACGACGGGGATGCCGGTCGCAGCGTCGATGCCATCGCCGTCGCTCTCGCCCGCTTGCACTGCGCCCCAGTAGCCGTGTTCAGGAGTGAAGATCGTGGTCAGTGCGATGCCCGCGTCGATCAGCGCATCCACGCCACGGCGCAGGTCTGCGGTGACGCCGGTGTAGTTGGTGCAGATGCCAGTGCGACCCGCGCCGATCAGCCCTGGCTGGGCGAGCACTCGGCTCAGACCAGTCGCAACAGACCTTGACTCAACGACCTCAATCACGAGGACCCCTCCACTCACCATCGACCGATGTAAGCAGATTACGCATGTTTGATGATTTGTGTCAATCCTTTACAAATACGGCGAGTCGGGTGCACCTGCCGCGGCGAGCAGCCCGACGCGAAGCGATCAGACGCCGAGCGCTCGAGACGCCGCGAGGAACGCCTCCCACTCGGCGCGTAACGCCGTGAGGTTCTCCTGGCCAGGACCGGTGATGGAATACACCTTGCGGGCCGGCCCTGACGCGGCAGGCTCCCACACTGCGGAGATTGCACCCTCGGCTTCCATCTTCACGAGGGTCGGATACAGCTGAGCGCCCTTAATGGGCTGGAGGCCGGCCTCTACGAGCGCTTGTGAGATTCCGTATCCGTGCCGGGGCTGTGCCGCCAGCACGCTGAGGATCAGCATCGGCAACGACGCTCGCTGCCAGGATGCAAGGCTCACAGTTCCTGTCCTCTCGGTCGATGCCGCCAGTTCATGTAACCGGTGACAACGCTGCTGACGAAGAGGAAGAGCATGGCGGGCTCCTTCCACGCACCGAATGAACCGGTGAACGAAATCAAGATACACAGCATCAGCGGGACCCCGACACCGAAGGAAGTGCTCCAGCGCCAGCGGCGCACCGCTGCACCGCTGTCATCGGCCGCCAGGGATCGCGCGAACACGGCAGGATGACCGAACTCGCCGTAGCAGTCCCCACCGACGGTTGCAGATCGCACGCTGCGCTCGTGCTCCCGAGCGGCCTTTTCGGAGATTCCGCGACTGCGCATTGCGCCACGAAAGCGGGCGAGCCACTCGTCATCCGACCAGGTGGAACGGAGGGGCAGCCGGGGAACCGCACGCGCCACCAGGAGCACAGCAACTCCGGGCAGCACCATGGCAATCATCAGCATCCAGATCGGTACGTCGGTGAGCAGCGCATGGTCGGGGTCTGCGTTCGCCGCGATGCCGACGCAGGCGAGCATGACCGCAATACCTCCGACGCCGAAGCCGATCGTCCATCCTGCTCTGCCTGCGATGAAAAGCGTCCAGGCGAGATTCGCGGCGATCGCTGCGGCGGCAATGCCGAGCACGACCCACAGTGGCCCGACGCCGATGTCGGTGCGCCACACACCGCGAGTCAACATCACCAGCGCGCTCGAAGCCCCCAAGAACGTCAGGGCCGTGCCGGTGTAGGCGAGCGCCTGCCGCAGCCCGCCACCCTCTGAAGCGGCAACGGCTTCCTCCTCAGTCCCGAGCGCACGAACATCTTCCCGAGCGATGTCCACCGGGTCGCCGAAGAGCACATCGGCGGACACGTCCGCCGCGTGCAGCGACGAAATCAGCTCACGCGCCCGTTCTTCTCGAGCCGCCGAGGGAACACGGGGGTGCGCAACGGCAATCATGTATCGCGAGGCCCACTTTTTGTCGCGCTCCGGCCAGTCATTGATTGACGCCATGCTCATCCTTAGTATCTAGATACATTTCGTATCTAGATACTGCATCATCTGGGGAGCGCTCGCAACTTCGGCAGCGCGTGCCTGCACGCCCCCCGCCTCACCACCGGTTGTGCACGTCCTCCGCCCAGCCCTCCAGGCCGTCAATCGTGAGCCACTCGCCCTCGTCGGTCTGCACGCGTCCGGTGAAGGTGCCGAAGCATTGGTGCGTGGTGGAGCGGATGATCAGCAGATTGGTGCGCGCGTACCGGTCGTAGAACGGCGTGAATGTCAGATCCATGCGCTCAGTTGTCATGCGCCACGGCATCATCCAGTTCGACGGGTCGAACTCCCAGTCCAGCACCGTGGGGATCTTGTGCACCCGGCCTTCGATCGTGACGCCGGTATGCGAAATTCCGTTACGCAGTCCGTCCGCGCCACCACCGCCGAGGTTGATGCCGATCCGCTTCCCGTTCACCTCGCCGACCGCGGCACCCCAGTTCCAGTCGGTTCGGTACGGACCTCGTGAGCGCGCATGATCGAGCACCGCGAACCCTGTCGCGTCGTGCACCACACCGTCGATCGTGATCGTTCCGCGGGTCGGGCGATCGACATCCTTGACCGTGTAGTCGACGAGGAGCCTGCTGTGCGGCGATGCCAGCCCCATGGCCTCATGGCCGGCCCGGGTCTCGGCCATGAGATCGACCTGCACGCGCGGCGTGCGGGCGATGAGCCGCGTGCCGGCATCCGAATCCTCGAAGCGCAGCTCTATGGTGCGCCCGCGCGAGGTGTTCACGCCCGCGCCATGCGTGCCGGTGAGCGAAACACCCCTGCTCAGCGGCGAAATTTCGAAGGCGTCGATCGTGGTGAGGTTCGCGCGATCGAGCACCCACACCTGTCGGACATTCGCATAGTCGAGCGCACCGATCGTCAGCGCGAAGATGTGCGTGGGGGTGACGATCCCCCAATATTCCCAGCGCTTGTTGCGACCCCATCCGTACCAGCCACGACCGACGCCGTCGGTGTCATGCAGCTGATGTCTCGTCCACCCGATGGATGCCGGATCCAGCCGCCCACGCGCATCGACGAGCCGGACGGGTTCGGTGATCTCGTAGTCGTTCACATTCCACTCGCTCATCGCACCGACTTGATCGGCAGCACCGACAGCGCGCCCACGATGGCGAACACGATTCCCGCGATGAACACCGCCGTGTAGTTGCCCGTGAGCGTGATCAACGCCCACACGATCACCGGTGTCATCGCCTGCGGCAGAGTCGTGGCGATGTTCAGGATGCCGAGGTCTTTTGCGGCCGCTTCGGCCTTGGGCAGTACCTCGTTCATCAGCGCCGAGTCGACGCTCATGTAGATCCCGTAGCCGAGCCCGAAGATCGTCGCCAGCGCAAACATGCCGGCGACAGTCGGCGAGAAGAGCGGGATCGCGAGGGATGCGGCCATGATCACGGATGCCACGATCACGAAGATCTTCCGCCGCTGCATCCGGTCGCTGATCTTGCCGGTGATGAACGCGGTCGCCAGCGCGCCGACGAGCATCACCGCGGTCAGGGGTGTGCTCAGCGCCGTGGACTCGGCATCCGAAACCCCGATGTAGTCACGCAGGATGTAGAGCAGGTAGGACTGCACGCTCTGATAGGCGAGGATCAGCAGGAACCTGCCGGCGAAGGCCCACCAGAAGTCCGGGTACGCCTTCGGGCTTACCCAGAAACTCGAGAAGAACTCCTTCCAGCGGAACGGCGGCACATCCAGGTCACGCGAGGAGAAGTCACGGTTGAAGATCGTGAACAGCAGCGTCGCCACCAGGATGATGCCACCGAAGGTCGCGTACCCGATTCCGATGCTGTTGATGAAGAATCCGGCACCCGCGACGCCGAGGCCCATGCCGACGAACGTACCCATGGCCAGAATGCCGGAGGCGACGCCGAAACGCTCGCGCGGAATCCGGTCGGGCACCACCGCCGCCTGCGCCGTCGCGACGGAGTTGAGCGCCAGCATCACCAGCACCCAGTAGACGCCGAGTGTCCACAGCTCGCCTGCTCCGGAGAGCAGAACCATGCACAGGGCGGCGGTCGCGGCGCTGATGACCATCCATGGTGCGCGCCTGCCGAATCGGCTGCGCGTGCGATCGGAGAACGCTCCGATCAGCGGGTGGATGATGATCGCGCCGATGGATGCCGCGGTCATGACGATCGCAAGGTTGGCGACCTTGTTGGCAGGGTCGATCTGCTGCACCTGGTCGGGGATGAAGATGACCATGAAGCCTGCGTAACAGGTCAAAAGCGCGGCGTTCATGACGAACAGCCAGGTCAGAAGTCGTCGATCCGTCGTCTGCGGGCGCGCAGGTAACACAGTGCTCATGGGTCTTCCTTCTCCGCGGCGTCATCGTCGCGGGTCGCCTCGCGCTGGGCCATCGGGTGCGGCAAACACGAGAGCATCAGCGTATGCCGAATATGCCACGTTGCAAAACGGATTGCGCGTATCGACATATAACATTCAGGAGTGACCAGCACCAACCCGATCGACGACATCTCCATCGGCGGAGAGATGATCCGCCTCGGGCAGTTCCTGAAGTTCTCGGGGCTCCTCGACTCCGGCGGCAATGCCAAGGAGGTCATCATCGACGGGTACGTCAGCGTCAACGGCGAAGAAGAGCGACGGCGCGGGCGCCAGCTGCACGACGGCGACCTCGTCACGTTCGAGGGGCGCACGGTTCGCGTTCGGCCCTGAGCACGCTCGGTCGCTACCGGATTGCGGCGTCAGCGAATGTTCGCCCGGACGGCGTTGATGATCGGCGTCGAGCCCTGAGTGAGCTCGAGAATCTGCTGGCGGATCCGGGGCTCATGGAGTAGTTCCGCCAGGGTGGCGGCGACGTCTTCGCGCGCAATCTCGTCGTGCGGCTGAGCAGGCCCGAGGGAGATCCTGCCGATTCCGGCGCGATCAACGAGCATGGAGGGCCGGAGGATCAGCCAGTCGAGGTCACTCACACTGACGGTGACATCGACGAGCTTCTTCACCGCGAAATAGAACTCCTCGTCATCGCTGAGGTTCTGCCCCCGCCCGGCTTCGGGAAGCACGGACACCAACGCGAACCGATTCACGCCGGCCATACTCGCCGCCTCGAGAGCTTTCACGACGCCCTCACCGTCGATGGCCGCTGTGACCTCCCTGGCACCCCCGTTCGATCCGGCGGTGTATACGACGGCGTCGATTCCGCCGAGCATGGATGCCAGGGAGCTGGCCGTCACGTCCGCAAGCTCACCCACATGCGCATCTACGCCCTGCGTCAAAAGAGCCATTCTCTGCTCGTCGCGACGCACCAAGCCCGAGACATCCTCGCCTCGTTCGGTCAGGTTTCGCGCCAGCAGCCTTCCCACGGCACCGCTGACTCCGATGATGAATACCTTCACTTGAGTGCTCCCTTCTGCGCCCGCCCCGGGCGATTTTGAGTGCAGTCGTCGTTGGCCTCCCCGGGACGCCTGCCGTCAGGTTCGCACTGATGGGGAGAGCTTCGCGTCGGTAGAAGACCCCTATCTGTATCCGGACCGGCTGAGTCAGGAGAGGGGCAGCTCTCGGAGTTGCCGGCGAGAGGTGATGCCGAGCTTTCGGAAGATGTTGCGCAGGTGGGCTTCGATCGTGCGCGGGCTCAGGAACAGCTGGCCACCGACTTCCCGGGAGGTCGCCCCGGTGGCGACCAATCGCGCGATGTGCCGCTCCTGAGAGGTGAGCTCGTCGGTCGGCTGGGCGGTCCGCTTGCGCGGATGCTCCCCCGTGGCGATCAGTTCGCGGGCGGCACGTGCGGTGAACGCCTCAGCGCCCATGTCCGACAGAAGCTCATGAGCAGTGCGCAGCTGTTCGCGGGCGTCCTTGCGCCGGCCCTCGCGGCGTAGCCACTCTCCATAGACGAGGTGCGTGCGGGCAAGGTGGGTAACTATCCGGCAGTCTCGGAGGTGCTCGATCGCCTCCCGGTAGAGTTTCTCGGCCGCATGCCCGGTGCTGGTTAGCGCGCGTGAGCGCGCCGCCAGCCCGAGCCCCCACGGAGTGCCACTGGCGACGGCCCGTGAGCAGAGCTCGTCGAGCGCATGGGCCGCGCTCTCCGGTCGGCCGGAACGGCACGCCGCTTCGATGAGTTCGGCGTGGGCAAGGTTGCTGTGCGTCAGCTCGTCGGATTCGAAGGCACGCGCCGCGGCTGCCTGGCCCGCTGGGTAGTCACCCACGCCGTTGTGCAGCACGGCCATGCCGTACTGTGCCAGAGAGACCTCGGTGCCGTGCCCACGTGCGGCGGCTTCCTGAACGATAGCCTCGTAGACCTCCGCGGTCTCGGCCGGACCGCCTCGCCAGGCAGCCAGGATGAGTTGGGCGTGAAGAACCTGTACGGTCTGGGTCACCGCCGCGATCGCGGTCTGCTCGGCTGCCCGCGCGAACTCGCCGAAGAGCACCAGCATGACGGATTGGACGAGCAGCGCTGCCGGGAGAGTGGCAAGGGCACCCGCCTCGCGCGCCAGCTGGGTGTGACGGGAGGTCAACGCGTAGAGCAGTTCGTCGTCGAAGACCGCCATCGCCGTCCGGCTGGCCAGCCACCCCCATCGGAGGATATCCGCATCGCTCGCGGCATCCGTGTTCGACTCGTCTCCGCGGAAGGCCACCAACGCCCGCCGCAGGCCGGGTGCACCAGACGAGTACCCCTCCGTGAACGTGGTCACGAGTCCATCGAGCAGCAGGTCCGCCGGCCGCGGCGACCCAGGCGGGGCGGGCGCGGCGCGGGCGGCTTCGGCGACCTCCCGCACGCCGAGGCCGAGACCGAGACCGCCGGTGACGATCGCCGCATCCAATGCGTCGAGGTACGTCTCGCGGGACAGCGCCGGATCCAGCGTGGCGAGGCCTCTGGCTGCATCCAGAAGCATCCCCAGACCCTCGCCCGCTCGCGCCCGGTAGAACACGATACGAGCGCGCAGCAGCTCCAATCGAGCCTGCTGCCGCGCATCGAGCGGGCCGGCTCCGGCGAGCGTGAGCAAATCCGATGCGGCCTCGGACGCACCGGTCTCATGCATGGCGAATGCGGCTTCCAGCGACCGGCCCGCACGGGCAGCGGGCTCGGGGGTCAGCCGGGCTGCGTGCTCCATGAACGCCGCCGAGGCAGCCAACCCACCGCGGGCGCGCGCTCGACCAGCTGAGCGCTCCAGCTCCGCGGCGGCATCCTCGTCGGTGCCCAGCACCGCCTGTGCGCGGTGCCATGCGCGCCGGTCAGGGTCGGAGTCCGGATCAGTGGCGGCGGCCAGCGCGTGGTGCGCTCGGCGCTGTTCAGGTGGTGACGCGTCCCGGTAGATCGCCGAGCGCACCAGCGGATGCCGAAACCTCACCCGGCTGTCGATCTCAAGGAGCCCTGCGACTTCGGCGGGTCCGACCGCGCTCTCCGCGATCCCCAGCTGTGCAGCCGCGCGCCACAGCAGGGCGACGTCGCCGGTGGGCTCGGCCGCCGCGACGAGAAGCAGCAGCTGCGTGTCCGCGGGCAGGCTCCCAGAGCGGCGTCTGAAACTCTCCTCGACGCGGCGCGGAACATCCAGTGCGCCCGGCAGCTCGAACCCGCCCGCCATCTGTGCGGACTGGGCACTCAGCGGAAGCTCCAGAAGCGCCATCGGATTGCCGCGCGACTCGGCGACGATGCGTTTGAGCACTCTGTCGTCCAAGGGCGTGGCGAGCGCGGATGCCAGCAGCGCCCGCGCATCGACCTCACTGAGTCCATGCACGCGCAGCTCTGGCAATCCGGCCAACGCCGTCCGCCCATGCCCGAGTTGGTCGCGATTCGGCTGATCCCGATCAGCGTCCCGGACGGCAAACAGAAGTGCGATCCGCTCGGCCCCCAGCCGTCGTGCCACAAACGCAAGGACCTGGGCCGAAGCCTCATCCAGCCACTGCGCATCGTCGACGAGACACAGCAGTGGCCCCTCTTCGGCGACCTCTGCCAGCAGGTTGAGTGTCGCGAGACCGACTAAGAAGCGGTCCGGCGCCTCGCCGCCCTGCTGCCCGAGGGCCACACCCAGAGCGGCCCGCTGCGGATCGGGCAGCGCACCCGCGTGGTCCAGCAGCGGCGCGCACAGCTGGTGCAAGCCTGCGAACGCGAACTGCGTCTCAGACTCGACGCCGACCGAGGACTCCACTCGAAACCCGGATGCGTCCGCCGCGGCCCGGGCATGCTCAAGCAACGCAGTCTTGCCGATGCCGGCCTCCCCGTGCACCACCAACGTCCCGCTCAGCCCGGCCCGCGCCCTGGAGAGAAGCGTGTCGACCGCTTCGCACTCGGCGCCCCGACCCAACAGATCCACCAATGTTGCTCCCTCCAGAGCACGTCGGCGCCCGTACTACGTAAGTATCACCGACGCGAGCAACGCAAACCAGGTGTAGGTGGCTTCGCGCGAGCGGCCAGTAGCGGGACTTCTACCGATGCGAAGGCGTGGCCGGCGGTGCGAACCTGGCGATACCGCCGCAACAGCGGCAATCGGATCGCTGAATCTCAGCCATCCGGAACGACCCTACAGAAAGAAAGGAAGAGCCCCATCATGAACCCGATTCAGGAACTCATCAGCAACTTCCAAGACCTTGTAGCCCAGGTGCCAGAGATCGTCCAGCCCTTCATCGTGATGCTCGCCGGCGCGATCCCCTTCATCGAAGTGGAGGGGGCGTCCTTGATCGGTATTGCCGGCGGCCTTAACCTCATCGTCGCTGCCATCGCCGCAGTCGTGGGCAACTTCCTATCCGTGCTTCTCGTGGTGGCCCTCACGTCGCGGGCTCGCACGGCCGTCGTGAACCGCAACAGAGTCCGCGTCAAGGCCACAGTGGGCGCCGCACGGTTCCCCCTGGGTGACGAGGATCGTGCCGCGTTCGAGGAGGCTGCACCGGTCCAGCCCGAGTCGAAGGGACGCCGGCGCTTCAGGACGTGGGTCGTTCGCTTCGGCGTACCCGGCGCGAGCATCCTCGGCCCCCTCGCGATCCCGACCCAGGTCACCTCAGCGATCCTCGTCGCCGGCGGAACGCCGCGTGGGTGGGTGCTGCTGTGGCAGGCCGTCGCGATCGTCATCTGGGGAGCGGTGGCCACCGTGAGTACCTGGGCCGCCCTCACATTCCTCGTCGGGGTCTGAGTCACAGGCCACATAAAGCCGCCTTACAGAGGAGGAACGACATGTACGAACTGCGACCCAGCGACATTGCGCTGCCACCGACCGTTTCCATCGATCTGAGTCATTTCGTCGTGATTGTGCCTGAGGCCGGGGCATCCACGACGGAAAACCCGGACGACTCTGAGCGGGCGGCGTAATGCACCTGCTGACTGTCTTCTCCCATCCCTTCCGCGATAGGTACCCCGCCGCGGTCATGGATTCCTTCCATGGCCCGTTCAAGCAAGCGGACCATACGATCGATGTACTAGACCTGCACCGCGAGCATTTCGACCCGAGATTTACCTCGGCGGACCACGCCCACTTCTGGGGCGAGTCGATCCCGCCGGGTATCGAGGAGATGCATCGACGGGTAGAAGCGGCTGACCGGCTCGCGTTCGTGTTCCCCGTGTACTGGTGGTCGATGCCGGCGCTGATGAAAGGGTGGATCGAGCGGGTGTTCACGGCGGGTTGGGCGTACCAATACGGCGCGGGGGTTGAGGATCGCGGCAGGGCACCAGTGCAGGGGCTCCTTCCGTCGATACCCACCGTGCTCATGGGCATCGGTGGCTCGAAGGAGCGCACCTACGAAAAGTACGGCTACGACGAGGCGATGCGCACGCAGTTGGACGTCGGCATCTTCGCTTACTGCGGCGTCGACGATGTCGAAAGCCACCTCATCTACGACGTGGAAGGTGACCACAACACCACGAACCGAGAAGCGGGACGTGTTCAAGCGCGCGAGATCGGACGCGCCTTCGCCTCTGCCGACAGGACGGCCCGTCACGCGAAAGAGGAACACCTCGAGCGTCGGCGCGTGCTGGGCTCGCGCACTGCTCCGTGAGCACGCTCGCCTCGACTATTCGGGTTCACTCCTTCGAGACAGGGCCATCCACGCCAAGATGCCGTCGAAGTGCGTCGGAGATGTCGTCGAGATGAGCGAACTGTTCGGGCGTGAGCGCATCGATGAAGAGTTCGCGCACCGCGCGCAGGTGCGGAACGGACCCGGCTCGGAAAGCCTCTCGAGCAGATTCCGTGGCGATGACATCCACCCCATGCACGTCGTCGGCACAGGGGACCCGTCGGATCAGGTGGCGCTTCTCCATCCGGCCCAGGTGATGCGAGAGCCGACTGCGCTCCCATCCGATCAGCGTCGCCAGCTCCGCCGACCGCAGAGTCTGCTGCGGCGCCTCCGTCAGAGCGAGCAGCACCTGGTAGTCCCCCGCCGACAGCGACGATTCACTCTGCAGACGACTCCCGAGACGCGTGCGCAGCGTTTGCGCCGTCTCGATGTAGTCCCGCCAGATGCGCAGCTGCTCTCGCGTGGGCATCGTTCGGTGATTCTCGGGCATCTCGTCTCCCTGGAATAGATATGTCAATACCCATGTTGCAGCATTGACACGTCAATCCGGAAGGTCCGGTGGCGAGAAGGGATCTGATCATGGGAATCCAGATCAACGAAGTCGAGTTCGGACTGAACTCCTTCGGCGACATTGCCACCGACGCCGGGCGTGTGATGTCGGATGCCGAGTCGCTCCGGCTCCTCGTCGATGAGGCGCAGCTGGCGGAGTCCGTCGGGCTCGATGTGTTCAGCGTCGGCGAGCATTACCGGGAGGGAATGGTCGACGCGGCCACTCCCGTGATCCTCGCCGCCGCGGCGCAGGCCACATCGACCATCCAGCTGGGAACATCGGTAACTGTCCTTTCGACACAGGACCCGGTACGGCTTTATCAGCAGTTCGCGACCGTCGATGGGCTTTCCAGCGGGCGTGCACAACTGGTGCTCGGACGCGCTTCGGCGATCGAGTCGTTTGCACTTTTCGGATACGACATCGCCCAATACGAGCAGATCTTCGAGGAAAAGCTCGACCTGTTTCTGCGTCTGATGCATGAGGATCACGTGACCTGGACTGGGCAGCACCGTACGCCGCTGGAGAATGTACGCCTGCATCCGCGGATGCAGGCGGGTGGCATCCCCACCTGGATCGGGATCGGCGGAAGCCCCGATTCCGTCGTACGCGCCGCCCAGAACGGCCTGCCGCTGATGATGGCCATCATCGGTGGACGTCCCGACCGCTTCGCCGGGCACGCCGAACTGTACCTGCGCGCTCTCTCGCAGTTCGGACGACCGGAACTGCCGATCGGCCAGCACTCCCTCGGCTTCATCGCCGACACCGATGAAGAGGCGAAGAACACGCACTGGAAGTACTGGCAGCCCGTTGTCACCGCATTGAGCAAGGAGCGCGGGTTCTACCCGCCCACCGCCGAGCGGTACGAGATCGAGGTCGACACCGGGGCGCTGTTCGTCGGATCACCAGAGACGGTGGCGCAGAAGATCGCGAACAGCGTCCGCTCCAATCATCTGTCCCGCTTCGACCTGAAGTACGACCTGCTTCACCTGCCGAAGAGCGCTCGCGAGCACAGCATCCGCCTCTTCGGCGAGCGCGTCGCGCCTCGAGTGCGCGAGTTGCTCGACGAGAATCCCGGCGCGTGGCACCTCACCGGGCGCGCTCCCGAAGAGATCGTCAAGGGCGGTAAAGCCGTCCATGCCTGAAATCACGAGAGCTGAGATCACGAGAAGAAAGAGATCATGAACGACTTCACCAACCTTGAGTTCGGCCTTGATACGTTCGGAGACCTGCCCCGCGATGACCACGGCGCTGTCGTCTCGTACGGCGCGGCGATCCGCGCGGCCCTGGACGAAGCGGTGCTCGCCGATGACCTGGGCGTCGACGCGATCGCCATCGGGGAACACCACCGCCCCGAATTCGCGATCTCTTCACCGGAGACCGTTCTGGCCGGGATCGCCACCGCGACCGAACGGATCCGTCTCGGCTCCGGTGTCACCGTGCTGTCATCGGACGACCCGGTGCGGGTCTTCCAGCGTTTCGCGACCGTTGACGCCCTCTCGAACGGGCGCGCCGAGGTCATCCTCGGCCGCGGATCCTTCACCGAGTCATTCCCGTTGTTCGGTTATGAGCTCACCGATTACGAGCTGCTCTTCGACGAGAAGATCGACCTGTTCCATGCTCTGCTCGATGAGAAGCCGGTCACCTGGGAAGGAACTACCCGCGCGGCGCTGCATGAGGCAGACGTCTTCCCGAAGACCGATTCGGGACGGCTGCGCACCTGGGTGGGCGTCGGTGGCACCCCGCAGTCAGTGATCCGCACTGCGCACTACGGGTTCCGGCTCATGCTCGCCATCATCGGGGGCGCTCCCGACCGCTTCGCACCGTATGTCGACCTGTATCGACGGGCGACCGAGCAGCTGGGCACCACCGCTCACCCGGTGGGTATGCACTCCCCCGGCTTCATCGCCGAGACAGATGAAGAGGCGATGGAGACGTTCTACCCCGGGTACAAAGTGATCCGCGACCGGATCGGTGCATTGCGCGGCTGGCCGCCCCTGCGTCGCTCCGAATTCGAAGCCGATGTCGCACAGGGATCGTTGTACGTCGGCTCGCCGGAGACCGTCGCCCGAAAGATGGCCGACGCCATCCGCACGCTGGATGTCGGTCGGTTCGACCTGATCTACTCAGCCGGCGGCGCCCTGTCTGCGAGCGCACGTCTTCGTGCTGTCGAGTTGTACGGCACGAAAGTGATCCCGATGGTGCGTGAACTGCTCGCTGAGACGCCCGCACTGTCGCCCATGACCGGCGCTGCTTTTCGGCGATGAGTTTCCAGCGATGAGTTTCCAGGGATGAACGGGAGGAATGACATGGACAGCAACATCAGCGGCCGGAGGACTGTCGGCATCCTCGGGGCCGGCAAGGTCGGCACCGTGCTCGCCCGCCTGGCGGTCGCCGCGGGCTACCGGGTGCTCATCGCCGGATCCGGAGACCCAGAGCGGATCGCTCTCACGATCGAGGTGCTCTCGCCCGGCGCGACTGCCGTCCGCGCAGAAGAGGCTGCCCGCGAGGCCGACATCGTCCTGCTCGCGCTCCCTCTCGGCAAGTACCGCCGCATTCCGATGGCGGAGCTCGACGGAAAACTCGTGGTCGACGCGATGAACTACTGGTGGGAGACCGACGGAATCCGCGACGACCTCAACGACCCTCGCACCTCGACGAGTGAGGTCATCCAAGAGTTCCTTCCCGACTCACGCGTCGTGAAGGCGCTGAACCACATGGGCTACCACGATCTCGAGGAAGAAGCTCAGCCCGCTGGCTCTGCGAGCCGCAAGGCAATCGCGATCGCCGGTGACCGGGCGAGTGATCTCGCACGCATCGCAGAGTTCATCGACGCGTTGGGGTTCGACCCCGTCATTGCTGGCCCTCTCGCCGCGGGTGTCCACCTGCAGCCGGGCAATCCCACATTCGGTGCCAACCTGCCGATCGATGACCTGCGCGAACTCATCGACGCGACGGCTGCCGCGGGCTCATCCACCGCCACCGCGTTCTGACCTCCACCAACCAGCCACCAGCAACACCGAGCCCACCAGCCATACCAAGAAGGAGCACCATCACAATGACGAAGATCGCCATCATCCTGGGCAGCACTCGCCCCGGTCGCAACGGAAAGCAGGTCGCTGACTGGGTTCTCGAGCAGGCCGCCCGACGCGACGACGCGGAGTTCGAGCTCGTCGATCTCATCGACTACCCGCTCCCGCACCTCGACGAGCCGATGCCGCCGGCGACAGGCCAGTACAAGAATGACCACACCCGGAAATGGTCCGAGAAGATCGCCGAGTTCGACGGATACATCTTCGTCACGCCCGAGTACAACCACTCCACCTCCGGCGTGCTCAAGAACGCGATCGACTACCTGCACCGGGAGTGGAACAACAAGGCCGCCGCGTTGGTCGGATACGGCGGAGTCGGTGGGGCTCGCGCGATCGAGCACCTGCGGCTCGTGCTCGCCGAACTTCACGTCGCCACAGTGCGCCAGACTCTGACGCTTTCACTCACGACCGAGTTCGAGAACTACACCACCTTCACCCCCGGCGACTCTCAGGCCGCTTTCCTGGACGCCCTGTTCGACCAGCTCATCGCGTGGTCGAAGGCTCTCGAAGACGTACGGAACCCGGAGATCATCGACCTCATCGAACGCGCGGCCTGAGCCGGCCCGGCCACCCCTCACCACCCTCATCACCACGGATCGTCCGGCACGTACCTGCCGGTGAAAGGAAAGAAGAAATGGCAACCGTGAGGTTCGACCAGGCAACACGAACGTTCCCCGGAGTACAACGCCCCGCCGTCGACAAACTGGATCTGGAGGTCGCCGACGGCGAGTTCCTCGTGCTTGTCGGCCCTTCTGGCTCGGGTAAATCCACGTCGCTACGGATGCTCGCAGGCCTTGAAGAGGTCAATGGCGGCCGCATCCTCATCGGCGATCGCGACGTGACCGATGTTCCCCCGAAGGATCGCGACATCGCGATGGTGTTCCAGAACTATGCGCTCTACCCGCATATGACTGTTGCGGAAAACATGGGCTTCGCCCTGAAGATCGCCGGGGTCGGCAAAGAGGAGCGCGCGCGGCGTGTGCTCGATGCCGCGGAGCTGCTGGATCTCGTCCCGTACCTGGAGCGCAAGCCGAAGGCCCTCTCCGGCGGTCAACGACAGCGCGTCGCGATGGGCCGAGCGATCGTCCGCAGCCCACAGGTGTTCCTGATGGATGAACCACTCTCGAATCTCGACGCGAAGCTGCGAGTGCAGACTCGCACCCAGATCTCCTCGCTCCAGCGTCGGTTGGGCGTCACGACCGTCTACGTGACTCACGATCAGGTGGAGGCGCTGACCATGGGAGATCGGATCGCGGTGCTCGCCGACGGCACGCTGCAACAGTTGGGTACGCCTCGCGATCTGTATGAAAACCCCAGGAACGTCTTCGTCGCCGGGTTCATCGGATCGCCGGCGATGAACCTGTTCATCACGGATGTGAACGAGCGCGGAGTGCGCTTCGGCACAGAGACCGTTGCGGTGGATCGCGAGATACGTGACGCGGCCGACACCCGCGTCACGATCGGTATCCGACCGGAGGACATCACCCTTGCGGGCGCGACAGAGCCCGGGCTCACGATGACGGTGGATCTCGTCGAGGAACTCGGCGCCGACGGCTACCTCTACGGCCACGCGATCATCGACGACGAGCGAGTGAACGTCACCGCGCGCGTCGACGGGCGGATGCACCCGAAGGCGGGCGACACGGTCTCGGCGACACCCAAGCCCGGACGGATCCATCTGTTCGACGTGGACAGCGGAGAACGGTTGAACCCCGGGATCGTCAGCTGAGAACCGACGGCAGGGCGCAGTTCACCATGGGCTGCTCCCTGCCGAGGCGAGCTCACTTGCGAAGTCGTTCAGTACGGCCGCGACCGCGGCGGGCTCGCTCAGCGCCGCGTAGTGTCCGCCCGGTATCTCGACGGGTTCGATCCCCAGTCGTTCACGAATGTGCCTCCTCATGAACGGCGCGGGAAAGAACTGGTCATCCGTGCACAGGATGGCTCTTGTGGGGATGTCGGGATGGTGGTCCGCCGGCCAGGGACTCGACATCCAGCCGCCCTGCTGGTCGCGTTCTCTGTCCCGCGCTTCGGCGGCGAGCGCTTCGGGTACGTCGTTGAAGAATGAGACGGCGGTGTCATCGTCGACCGACTCATGGATGTGCCCCGTATTGATCCACCAGTCCATGAAGCTCTCTCCCGGCAGTGGAATCATGCCGGCAAGATAGACGAGCCCGTCAGCGTGGAGCTCGTCACCAACAAGAGGTGCCGTGAAACCTCCCAACGAATGACCGACGACGATGACGTGATGCCTTGAGCCGATGAGCTGGAGTCGCTGACAACCAGGTGAGATAGCGGCCAACGCACCAGGGCAAGTCACGTCAAGGCGTTGCTCGTGTGGGCCGGTACCGCAGGGCGACCGCACCCGACCGGAACTCATGGCGATCCACACGCTCGAGCTGGATGCGCTCGCGCAGACCGGCGAGCAACGTCGGCCCGTATCCGGCAAGGACCGGCTGCACAAGGAACTCGTACTCGTCGATCAGTCCCAGATTTGCCAGCGCCAAGGGGAGCGTCACTCCGCCGACCCACAGGCCCTCGCCTGGCTCCTGTTTGAGCCGCCGAACCGCTGACCCCAAGTCGTCTTGGACCAGCTCGGCATTCCAATCCACACCGCTGAGCGTGCTCGACACGACGTACTTCTTCGCCCGGTCGATGGTCTCGGCGAACGGAACCTCCCACTCATCCATCCATCCAGGCCATACGCCCGTGGTCGGCTTCCGCCACGCCGACTCCATCATCTCGTAGGTAACCCGGCCGAACAGCAGAGCATCGGCTCGTGCCATCGCGGCGGTCCAGTAGCGCATCGACTCCTCGTTCGGCGGGAGCCCTGCCTCGTGATGGACGCAGCCGTCGAGCGTGACATTGATCGAGTATCGAAGTGGTCTCATCTCGTTGCTCTCCCTCGAGCATCGGTGTTCTCCCTGCTGGGGATCGTCCACGCCGCCAACCGTGTCTCGTATCCCCTGGAACTCGAGACACCGAGGTTTCTAGACACCTCAATTGGCTGTCGGAACGCGCGCGCCATGCTGATGGATCTCCAGGACAATGCCATCGGCAGCTTCAGCACGAATAGAGAATCCGCCGAGGTCGGTTGACAGAGCCGCCGATCGGATTGACTCCTCGACGGCTTCCGCAGAGATACGCGCGGTCGCCGACGGCGAGTACTCCACCACGATCTCACGGTCCCGCGGCACCGGATACACGGACACCCGAAAGTCACTACCGTGTGTCTCTAGAAGCGATTGGAAGAGCAGATCAACGGTCGCAGAAATCTCTTTCTCGCTCAGCCCGAGATCTCCGCGCAGTTCGATGCCCGATAGCTCCCCGACCGCGTCCTCCGCGCCGTCGGGAACCGCCCCCGCGAAGGCAATCCACCCAGAACTCTGGTCCGCATTCACCTCGGCGGCCCCAAAATCGTCGGGGAAGGCTTCTTTGATGCGATCCACGATGCGAGAGAACGAAACCCCCCATGTTTCCTCACCGCTCGCGGCCGCGGCCTGGTCACGTCGCGCCGTTAGCGGCGACAAGGTGACGGCAACCAGTGCGAGAAGTCCAGCCCCTGCAAGGACAATCCGCATGTTGCACATTTTCTCCTCCGAGCTCCAGCCCTGCGTGAAAGTAGACCACACGCTAGCCAGCGCTGAGGCAACCCACAAGAGGAAGCCGTAAGCGAACGAGATCCCCGCAAGGTCGAGCGCGCATTGTGTCTGAACACTTCCAGCCCTGACAGCGCGCCGCACCCTTCACCAGGGAGAGGACCTGCTCACCCAGCGGCGGCGCGCCCGGCTGCCGACTCGGCCGGACGCTGAAGCCGACTGTTCCGTATCCCGTGGGTTGCGAAACAGCGAGGTTTCGAGACAGAGTCGGGTATCACCTCAGCGTGGGCGCGAGGTGTAACTAGGGTGGCTTTTAGGGTGTACTGCAGGTATCCTAAGCTCATGGAGATCTTGACCCCTACCGCTCAGCACGGTCGAACGATGAGGATGGACATCCACGAGATCGTCCGTGAACTCAACGCAGCCCTCGGGCCGACGCTCGTGGCAGGGCTCGCAGGGTCGAAGGATCGTAAGCTCCCCATCCGGTGGGCAAAGGACGACGGCCCCGAGCCTCGCACGGACGCGACACGTCGTCTGCAGTTCGCACATCGTCAGTGGACACTGCTCGCGGCTGCGGACGGCGATCACGTTGCACGCCAGTGGTTTATTGGCGGGAATCCTCACCTGCGCGAGGACACCCCTATTACCGCCATCCGTGAGGACCGCCACGGGGACGTCGCCGATGCGGTGAGCTCCTTCATCGCGGGGTCTGGCGACGCGTGACAACCACTCGCCGCTGCGAGGAAACCGGGCTCCATCTCATCGCCTCGCCGGGGATCCTCGGCTATCACGTCGGCAAGCTGGAATACCCCGCGCTCTCGGCGGCGCCCCGCGACCCTGAGGCGTCGTCACGAACGGCGTGGAATCGCTACGACGTCGCCGGCGGCCAAACCTTCTACATCGCAGAGAAGCCCGAATGCGCGCACGCCGAGGTGCTGTCTCAATACAAGCGGGCCAACGGTGCTGCCGATCCCCTCTCTAAGGATGCAGCCTTCTTCGGCATGACTCTCGAGGAATACGTCGAGGAGATCGCGCGTGAATGGTCTGAGCTCGATTTCATGGGTCTCGGCGCCATTCCGGCCGGCTGGCGGTTCGACCGCGGCATGATCCGTGTGTATATGCCCGACGCCGGTTGGCTCGTCGACATTGAGCATCCTGATTCGATCTCAGCCATCGAACGGATGATGGGTAATCCCCTGGCAGAACTCGGCGTGATGCACCTCACGACGGCAGCGTTGCGCGGTGAGGAACGTGAGATCACCAACACGATCGCCGCTCACCTCCACAGCCTGACGCTGGATACAGGGCAGGGAGCGCTCGGCATTCACTTCGGCAGCAAGCACGGCGATGCTTGGTGTAAGGCACTATGGCTCGACCATCCTGATGCTGCCGACATCATCACCCTGTCGCCGGACCCGATCTTGGTCACGGACGATGCGTTGAAGACGGCTGCAGAGCGCTTCCGCATCCGAGTCTTCTAGCCCAATGAGAAGCGCGCCGATGCCAGGTTTCCATCACGTCGAATTGTGGGTCGCGGATTTCGCGGAGGCGCAGGCGGAATGGGGCTGGCTTCTGAGCAAATTGGGATTCGCGCTCGAAAGCACGTGGCCCGACGGGCAATCCTGGAGTGCCGGCGGCGCGTACCTCACCATAACGACATCGCCGAATCTGTCGACGCCCGTGCACGACCGTCGCCGGGCGGGCGTGAATCACTTAGCGTTTAAGGCGGAGTCCGCGACGACGGTCGACGCAATTATCGAGGACGCGCCCGCACACGGTTGGCATCCGCTCTATCAGGATCGCTATCCACATGCAGGTGGGGAGGACCACTATGCAGGCTGGATCGAAAACTCGTCTGGGTTCAAAGCCGAGGTCGTTGCCGCAACCTCTCGGGGGTGAACCGGAGAGGTCTCGCCAGCCGAAGGCCCGACTCTCGTCACATGCTGTCTCGAATCCCATGGGATACGAGACACCGAGGTTACGAGACACTCAGCGTGGCGAGGCTTTGCGCTTCTTCCCCGTGCCGGATGGCCGCTCGTATGTGCGGCAGTAAGCCATCTTGCACTGACTTCTCGAGCGCTTGCGGGCGGCTGGAGTCAGTCGTCTCCGTAGCGTTCGGTCGCTACTTCTGCTCCACGTGAAAATCAGCAATCGCCCGGTTCAAGGCCCAGATGCCAAGCGGCCAACCCTGAATGACCACCATGATGAGGGCGGCCGCGACGAGCGGATGCAGAAACTCGTACGGAGCAAAAAACACAAGGACTGCGAACAGCAGCAAGCTGCAAACCGTGGCGAGAGCCCAAGGGTAGTACGCACGCAATCCCGCCTGCCATGCGGCAACGCTTTCACCAGGCTGGCGACGTCTCATGCCGTTGATAGTCACGATCTTGATTCGGCCGCTGACGGACAAAGTACTCATAACCAGTACAGCGACAGCCCATACAGCGAGAAACAGGGCTACTAGGTGGTTTTCGCTCATCCTCTTCCTCGGTCCATGCGTTGACAGCAGCAGTTGCATAGACATTACGCGGCTTCTGATCACAGCGGCATTCATCGGGACGTCGCCGCAACCGGAACAGGCCCGGTGCTCGCAGCGTCAGCGGTAGTCGCGATGCTGGCATCCGTGGTCGTCGCCTCAGATAGAACCCTGCGAACTTTCACCGCGACATCCGATTCCGCCAGATAGAGCCAGTCCGTAGGGTTATGTGTCTCGTAACCCTAGGGTTTTGAGACACAGGGCGAGCCGATGTGAGACGCTTTGAGCGGTCCGGTCATGTCCTATGTAAGGGACGATGACGAGGAGCTCACAATGAATGAACAGTTGCAGTCGGATCTCGTATCTGCTGATCCGATCTCGGACATCGAGGATGCGACGCTTAGTGTTCTCGTGCAGCAGATGGCTCGCGCAGCCCGGAAGTCTGGCACCACTGACTCCGTAATCTCACCTTGGTGGAAGCGTCGACGTGCGTTCATACCGCTCACGATTGCCGGTGTGGTCGCTTTGACCGGTGCGGCGGTTCTCATCCCCCTCAGCCTGGGCGTGAACGGCACGAATGTTGAGCTTGATGCGGAAATACCTATCGTCTATACGACCGACACCGGTGTCAGCGTGACCTGCCGGTACGGGATCTATTTCGGTGAACCCGCCGAACGAACCGATGCCGATGAACAGCTAGCCGATTTCGTGAAGAACCACGACTGGACCGGAATCGGACAGCGCATTTACGAGGAGGCTGTTGCTAATCCGTTCGTCCCGGGGCCCAACGATGACTGGGAAGTTGACACCCAGGAACTCCGGGACATAGCCTCGTTCAACCAAGCGACGGATCTGATCTGGGAAGAGATCCCCAAGAAGCTAGCTCAGGAAGTCCAATCTTCCAGCGGCACCATGGATTGCAAAGGACAGCTTCGGTGATGCGCCGGCGTCCACTCCCGCAGGAGATTCAGGGCTGGATTGAGATCGTCGTCGCGGACAATGCTGACGATCTGCTCCGCTACTTCAGACGACGCGTGAACGAGCCAGAAGAGGCAGCCGATTTGCTCGGGAGGCTCTTTCTCGCGCTGTGGGAAAAGGGAGGACGCGTCCCTACTACTGATGAGGGCGCGAGAATGTGGTGTTTCGGGATTGCACGTAACGTGCTCCGCGAGCACCGTCGGAAAGCGACGAAGGCAATCGGTCTCGCCAACGCTCTGCGAGACCACATCCGTGATGCACCGCAGCCAGACAACTCTGCCGATGCCAGCGCCGAAAAGATGATGAGAGCGGGCGAGCTTCGTCGGGTTATGAAGCTTCTCGATGAGCGGACGAGGGAACTTCTCATGCTCATCTATTGGGACAACTTCAGCATCGCTGATGCTGCTCGACTTCTATCCATCAACGAATCAACCGCGCGCACGCGTCATGGGCGCGCACTCCGGCGTCTTGAGGCGACACTTCAATACGAAGAGCAGCGGATCGTCGCGCAGCGTGACTTTCGCCGTGCCACTGTGGCCGACACAACTCAGTAGCTCACGCCTCTGAACCGTCTCGGGTTTCGAGACGTGGTCGCAATTTGCCGCTTCAATAGCCACTCACTCAATCGCGAGCGACGGGTTCGGGGCGTGGAAGATGATCGGTGATATCGATTGATTGAGTGGGTGGCAAAGAGATTGCGGCCGGGTCGATAGGTACTGGATTCACGTCGATACTCCTTCGGCAAGAGTGGAAGGCGCTCGTGCTGGGCGCGTTGGGTAGCTTCAGGCAGGTGACTCGCCACCATCTGCTGGTTGGATGCCTAAGCCCGAGGATGCTTGCCAGACGACGCGCAGCACATCGATGACGTCGTCGGAGTTGACGCCAGTGGCGTCGGCTGCGGCAACGAGGTCTCGAATGTGTCGGATGACGGCACGAGGGAGTACTGCTGCCGATTCTGCGACCCGTGTACCGGCGGCGGTGCGGGTGACGACCAGTCCGTCTCGCTCGAGGAGCTTGTAGGCTTTCGCCGCAGTTCCGGCCGCCACGCCGAGTTCACTTGCTGTTTGCCGGACAGTCGGAAGCCGCTCGCCAGCGCCGAGCTGACCGGAGGCGATGAGTCCACGAAACTGTCGGTATATGTCGAGTGCGGGGCTGGTCTCATCGGCTGGCGACAACACCCGTTGGGTGGTCATCGCACAACCTCTGAATCGGTCGTTTGCGTGGTGCGTGCGGTCGGCTGGTCGCGGACTGGCATGCGTCGAAGCTGGCGGATAACGAGAAGCAGGAGCACGAATCCTGCAATCTCCACGACGGGCGCGAGCCAGCCGACGACGGCAGCGAACTCTGCATACCGCCATGCCGCCTCGTAGGTTCCCGATTGCGGTGTGTCACCTTCAACGACCAGCCCTGAAATAGACCCCGAGCTGGCGATGAAGCGCCACGCGCCAGCAAGTGCGAGCAGCACACCGGCGGTCGCGAGTCGCACGGCCCCGGCAGCAATCCCAGACCGAGCAGTCTGCTCGACACCGGCAGTTTCCGGACGCAGGAAGGGTCGCACCGCATTGCGGTGCAGCGCTACCAGGGTCACTGCTGTCAGAGCGACGAGACATGCGAGGACAGGCACCCCATAGGCCCAGCCGTAGAACCACGGACGGATTGGGTCAATCGACTCGTTCGGTATCGGGATCTCAAGATAGATGTATCGGCCCTGGCTATCGGGCGATGATGCCAATCCGGCGGTGACCGTCGTCACCAACAGAGCGACCACGGCGACGCCCGCTCCCACCAGGCCTGCGCGCGGAGCGAAGCTTGTCCAGGTGCGCCGGGCAGCAAGGACGGAGGGCTGTGCGGGCCGTGCCGTCCCTCCGAAGCGGATTACAGCGAGCAGCACACCTAACCCGACGAACGCAACAAAGACCGGGAGGGCAAACCGCCACCATGAGACGACGTTGTACGTATTCAGGAAGTAGCCCCGGACGATGTTCTCAGCCATAAAGATGACGATTACCACAAGCGCAGAGATGCCGAGCGCACGACGTTCTCGCGTGTACCGGGAGTTGACCGCTATCGCCGCATCATCGGAGAGATTCGCAAGACGACGATCCGCGTTTGGTCCCCTCGTGAAAGTGGCAATGCCCACCGTGAGGATCAACGCGAGCAGCAAGGACACCGCAGGCAATGTGAGGGCCGCGCCCACAAGTCCGGCCAAACCGTACGAGAAGATATTCTGCGACATGTTGTCTCCGCTTCACTTGTTGTGTCATATGTCTACCACAAGTTGTAACAGGACATAAGTACAAGCTCTATGACTGGTGGAATGGCAAGGCCTATACGAGCCGCCATCTGGCGCGGTGAAGACGAGAAAGGGACTGCTGCACGGATAGGTGACATCTGAGCTGGCTAGCCCGGAGGCTGGCCTGGAAGGATGGCATCATGCCCAAAGCGTTTCCCAAGGAGTTCCGTGACGACGTCGTGC
>NZ_JBPXMT010000010.1:240500-392959 GCF_051842835.1 Microbacterium sp. A93 | reverse complement strand
CGGCCTGACCCAACAGCGCGGGCGCAGTGACCCCGATAGAAGCACTACCGGATACCTGCGCCCGTGCTACCGGATCGCTACACACCCGCTACCGAAAGAGCCGTCTATACAGATCGAGGCCGACCCTCCCGTCTGGTACGAGGAATTCGCCCTGCACCACCCCGAAATGGGCGCCCGTCGTGCGGCGGCCGCCGACGTGCTCGTCTGGCGGGCCGTGTCAGGACAGGACGACGCCGACACCCCACTCGGCAAGGCCCCCACCGAGAAGGACAACACCGCCCACTACCACCACGCCGCCCACGCTGCCTTGAACCCCACCGCAGAAAACCGGACGGGCGGCCGCGACGCCCGCCACGAGGCACTGGTGTCGGGGCTATCCGACAACTGGATCAACCTCGAGTCACCGCAGTCTGATCACGGGGTAGCCGACGAGCACATCGCTCACCACGTTCCTGCTATGAACCGACAATTGAGGGCGTGGGATCGGTGAGTCAGTCAGGCGGTCGTCTGACCCCGAAGTTTGTGCCGAGCACGCACTGGGCCCAGGAACCACCACGGGACGGGACTAGTCGGAAAGAGGGCGTCCGGAAATGTTCTCCACGTCGGCGGTTCCTGACCCACCGGCCGCTGCGCTGGCTTGGCGTAAAACTGTGTCGATTGTTGTAGAAAGCGCCTGGGGCCGTTCCTGCTCTGGAAGCTGAGAAATCAGCCGCTCGGCCGTCAGAAGGTAACTCGTTACCAACGGTTGCTGGAAGTAGAACGCGGCATTTTCAGAGGAACGTCGTCCATTGGCCATGAAAGTTCTCGCCACATATCCGCCCACCACAGCCCCAATCGAGGTCACGGACGCGCCGGTAATTTTCGATACTGCGTCCGGGGCCATTATGGCAACTGCCACGCCTGCCGCGACAAGGGCGAGGCCAACGAACATAGCGATCATTGATGCCCGATGGGACTGCGCGGCTTGCCTTCGTGCCATGAGGTCGTATGCGTGCATTTGAGATGCATTCGCCTTAATAAGGCCCAACAGGTCATCGGAGTCTTTCAGGCCCTGCAGCGCCCATTCGGCCTTCTCCTGTGCTGCGGCCGATCGTCGGGCAGCAAGCGATTGCTGCAGCAGGACAGCGAGTACTCCGAAAAGGACAACTCCTGATAAACCTAACCAAAAGCCGACAGGAACGTCAGATAGGTCCCAGGTGCCGAGCGAATCACTGGTGGTCGCGAAAATAGGGGGTATAAACAACGTCGCGCCGGCGATCGCGCCGGTGATCACGGTTAGTCCTGACGTCATCCGAGCAGCCCATTTAGTGCTTGTTTCTAGACGACGCTCGGCGGGTCGCTGAAGCTCAAGAATGCTCCGTGGAACTGGGCCAAACTCCGTATACGGGCGAGATTCTGACGGTTGGCCAGATTCGGCCGATTCGTGGTGTTTCGAAGAGGGCGTCGGAGTCTGACTACCGCCAAGGGCCCGGTCATTTGTCATGAACTGAGGATAGCGAGCCCGGCGAAACCCCATTGGCGGTCCGTTGTCTCGTATCCGATGGGATACAAGACGTCTCGTGCTTGCTCTGGCGAACATTGGCCGATGCGCAGATTTTCGCGCCCATCCCTGCCGCCGCGGGTTTCGCAACCATGTATTGGAACCATGGGGCTCGAATCGTGTCGCCAATGTCGGTTGCGAGACTGTGTGTGGGCACGGGAACGCTAGGGAAGTGCCGTATGGGAGGTGGGGCTCATCAGCCCATCGAGGCTCAGGGTTGAGGGAACCGTTGCACACCGTTTTTCCACATTCGATCAATCTGGTCTGTAAAGTGTCTGATCCACTCACCATCCTTAGCGGTTAGGTAGAAGATCGGCGCACGTTCCTTTTGGCTGTTGGTACGAAACTCGTACATCTGCACCATGATTGATTCTGACGGATGCCCTAAGTCCAAGGCATTGATGCCAATGCTTGGCAAGAATCGAATGGTTCGTATTTCCAGCTGGCCCCTATCTGACTGACACAAGTCCTCTGCCTGACTTAGCGCGTTCTCAATAGCGCGCCGAACCGCTTCAGGAGGCCTCGATGGGTGTGTCTTGGCGATCATTTCCATTAGAGGCTGGTCATGAGGGTCGGGCAGGAGTATTCGTACTGAACCGCCGTTATTGAGAATGCGCCTGAGGTCGTGACTCATGGTTGGCAGAGTTCGACTCATCGTTGTGCCGGCGAAGAAGTAGTTGTGCGACGCGGCACTTCGAGCTGCGTAGTACTCCTCTGGAAAACCTCGCAATAGTAGGGCAGTCCTCGAGCGGTGCCAGGTTGCCGTCACGGCAGCGACCTGATCACGACTCTTGAGTTGCGAGAAGGCAAGAGCACCAAGCAAGGCAACGATGGTGGGGTTCAAGAGGTCATCTGGCGTGCCCGCGATGCCCAGGAACGTAAGGACGATAGCTGCGGCAACCAGGATTAGGAGATCAAGGTCGTTTTTGAGATGGTTCTTAACGCGTGCGGGGAAAGGTTCCGGCGATTTCGTCAATTTCGGAGCCCGGCTCGACTCTCGACCTCATGTTCTAGCTGGCTAAGTAGTTCCATCTTCTGCTCTCGGCTGAGGACGGGGCGATGGTATGTACTGGTCTGGATCTCTTCCGGGGAGTACATGATGGCCTGTCCTGATACTGGGTTCGACGTAAGAAGCAGGGTCGCTACAAAAGAGCGTTCCCCTATGTGAGTTTCATGCGGCATTTCTGCGGGGACCAGATGAAACTCTCCGGCGTTGGCCAGGATCGTGGAGGCCGGCCTCAGGCACGCCGTGCCAGGCGAAGCGAAAGTGTCTTTGTCGACCAGGTAGTCGATGGCAACGCTGTGATACTCGCTGCTTTGGGCCGATCCTGGACTTACTTTCTCATAGAGTGTCTCGGAATAGGTTCCCGCCAAGATGTGGCTGCAGAGATGCCAAACATGACTATGTATCGGTGCGTCATCGGGCCTCACGATTCTCTCGGCATCCGGCCAAATATGCAGGCGCAACTTTCCGAGTTCGTGCTCGTCGTTGAGGTGGAAGACCGCAAATCCGTTGGGGTGCCACGTGCTCTTCAACGAGGACAGTCGACTGAGTGAACTGTCGAGTAAAATCTCTGCCTCGTTCTCCAATGCCACGCGTGCTGATTCGCAAAATGTCGCATACTCCGCGTTTTCTCGCTCGTGTTCCATCTACGCCTTCCATACTTTGCGTGCTAAAGAGTCCTGTGAATGTTATCTGACAGCGCCTGTCGTTTGACCGACGCAGACATAGCAATGGACACCGGCGGGCTTTGTATTGGCAGGGCGTGGCGGAACGGAGCTCCAAATACGACTTCTTGTCGACGCCTGGGCCGTCATAGGGACCTTCAGTCCAAGTCGTCCTCCTTAGGTACAGTCGCTTCGAGTGCTGCCGCGGCGGCAACGCACTCCTCCAACGCGGCGGCGAGGTCCTCAACGATCTCGCCGGCGATGATCTCCGGTGCGCGCAGATTTTCGAAGTCCTCGAGAGAAAGGCTGTGCGCGGTGCTCTATGGTTTCGGATCAGTATCCGTAATCTTCCATCCCAAACTCGCGCGCGAGGGCGCGGGCCCGCGCTTGTTTTAGTTGATTAGGATCGATTCTCTTCATGGTGAGATCAAGACCAGTCAAGGGGAAGGTCCAATGCTCAATGACGAAAAGTAGCGCCTCGTGATCGCTTACCGTGTAGCACCTGGACAGGGACAAACGCTTTATCACTTGGACGTTGAGATCCTGAAGTTTCCCCCAGCGAGTCGAATCCTCAAGAGCGACACCGTCGAAGACCTTTCGCGTTGCTTCCAAACCAGTGGTTGCTAGGAGTCCAATTTCGCTCATGTGCTCGACAAGTCTGATGATGCGGCTAATGCGAGGCGTCCGGAAAAACATTGGGTCTTCGTATATCTCTGAATGGTCCTTGGGGCCGACCCAACGACCTTCACCGTCTTCGTCTTCGACATAGTCGACGTAGAGGCGTTCCTCCCGGCCACTGACCACTTCGTTTGCGAATATCCAGTCCACGTCCATGGGACCGTCGAGGTAGAACTCACGTCGGTCTTGCTCGATGTAGCGTCGCACCTCGGCCAGATCGGCGGGCGCCCATTCGTATGCTTTGACGTACAGGCCGCGCGAAAGGTGATTGTAGAAGCTCCGGATGGTCCTCTGAACGACACCGGCGTCACTCCAGCCAGCACGCGCTAGGTCTAAGATGATGAGGACCTTCGCTGCCTCTTCCTCGGCGAATACTCGGAGAACTGCCGCTGCACGATATCTGCGCCTCTCGTCGAGTTCCTTGATATCACTCACGAGGACCGACAAGTTTTCGCTAATCATCTTGAGTCCCTCAGACAGGATCTCGAAGCGATCATGTTTGGGGACTTGAACTATAGAACTGAGTCGGCGGGCCTGCATGATATCAACTATGCGGCCACGAGGGCCAGATAGCGGTACGCAGTGGCCCGGCTAACACCCAGCAGTTTGGCGATCTCCGGTGGGGTGAGCCCCACAAGCCGGTAATGGCTGGCCGGCCGGACCTTCTCGGCGTCGGGGTTGACGGCTGGCCAGCCGCCTTTGCGGCCCCGCGCGGCGGCGGCCTTCATGCCGGCCTAGGTGCGTTCTGCGAGCTGGTCGCGCTCGAGTTGGGCGAAGTCGGACATGACCGTGAGCATGGCTTTTCCCATCGGGCCGGTCGTGGCGATCCCTTCGTTCAGAGACCGGAAGTGAATGCCCTCGGAGTCGAGGTGGTCCACGAGGTCGAGCAGCTGGCGGGTGTTCTGGCCGAGTCGGTCGCGCTTCCTTACCACGAGCTCGTCCCCGGCTCGGGCAGGCTCCAGCAGGTTCTCCAGTTGGGGTCGCCTGGCTTTGGTCCCGCCGACGCCGTGGTTCGTGTAGACCTTCAGGCACCCCGCGTCATCGAGGGCGCGGATCTGTAAGTCCGCGTTCTGCTCCACCGTGCTGACACGCGTATATCCCAGGCTGGCCATCCTCGCCCAGTCTCAGCAAATCGACAGGTTCTCCCGAGTTGAGACACAAGCGAACGAGACAGGCGATTGAGACGATAAACGACGCTGGTTGCACTTGTAAACTTCTTGTAAACATGGCGTTGTCCGGGTATTCGTTCGAACTGCCTTGGCGGTCGCTCAGCAGTCGCATCAAAGGAACCATTGTTGAGACAGGTGGCGCTGCGTGCATGCACTCGATATTCGTGTCGTCGAAATCTCCAGCTGGCGCCGACCGTCGACAACGCCCTCAACCCGGGCCGGGCCGCGACATGACAGGCGGAAGCTTGTCTATCGCTTCATGTCAGGCCACCCGGGGAATGACCAAATCCTCCGGGTGACACCGGTGTCGAGGGGGGTGGAGGTGATGCGGGGCCCGATCTGGCCCTCGGTGACGATCTGCAAACGGGTTCACCAAGACCTCGTCCGTGGTCCCGTCCTCGCGAGCCTTAGTCCCGGCCACGCGGGTCAGAACCACGGACTTGCCCACCCCCAATCCTGTGGCTGCCGGCTCGATGATGACTCGACGGCCGTGTGGCTATCGTCCATGGGAAAGCCTTCCGCGCCGGAGGGCGCTTGGCCACCAACAGGCCTCGAGGGGACACCTAGGCGGCGTTTCCTCGTTGTCTGCCGTCGCGGGCAGCGCGAGCCTCGGCGCGCAGATCCTCCTTATGGATCTCGTAGGCGCGGTTGAGCCGTTTGAGGCACATCATGACAAGGACAAATATGTGCGCCAAGGCAACGATCAGGACGCTTCCGAGGATCGGCTGGCCGATGACGTCGAACAACAGGGCCAGTACCGTAGCGGCCCCGGAAACGATGACGGCGTATTCGCAGTTGACGAAGAGCTCATCGATCAGGACCGGAGCCCTGAGATCGGTCAATGGACGCCGGGTGGACACCTGCCGGCGGAGGCTGAAGACGAATGTGGTCAGGGCGAGAAAGAATCCAAAAAGGATCGCTAACCCTGCGAGCAAGTTCCCAAAGGGAAACGAGGCTTCTGTAGCTACCTGCCAGACACCGAAGCCGGCACCCAGGACGATCGGCGCGATGAAGTTTGCCAAAAGCTCTTGGACTGGGATCCGGCCATCGTGGTTGCGGAGTGTGGAGATGTGGGCCTTCAGGATGGGGCGAACGTCACTGCGGAGCTCCACTGACACCCTCCCTATTACTTCCTGACAGCGAATCTAGCGGGTCCACGCGTAGTCATACTGTAATTTCCACCGCTGGTAATAGGAATGCGCGGTTTCGTCGATCTTATCCACCAGCGTGGTCTCGTTAAGGGCTGGTTCCCCAGGAGAGGTGAGAAGGATTCGGACCGACGGTGTCTTGGTCCGGCCCACAATGAACTCTCGGCTCTTGGTGCCGTCGCCGACTTTGAGCCGGACCTCGTCGACATCCTCACTCGTTGCTTCGTTGATGCCGAGATAGGCCAGGGCTGATTCGGGTTCTTTCCGGAACGCATCCCATAGGCGCCGAGGCAACGCTCGCTGACCTTTGACTGGAGCGATGCTGCTGGCATAGGTGACGGGAATGCCCCGCAGCGGAGAATCGGACGCGACATCCTGCTGGTGTTCGTAACGGACGATATGGATATCTTCCAGGTCTGCGGCCTCCAGCCAAGCCTCGGATTCAACCACCGTAGGGGTCTCCAGGACGAGATTGGCGTCCGCACCCTTCTTGCTCTTACCAGCAATCAGTGCGCGGGTGTGGCCTTTGAAGGAGTCAAGGACGCGTTCGCCACTGTTGTCGTGCCGTTGGCGTTCGGTGAAGAACAGGCCACGGGTGTGCCCGGGAGGCAGGAGGAACGCACAACGAGTTCTGACGGTGCTGGCATCCTCGTCGCGGGTCTCATACTGGTCTGCATGATTGGAGACATCGATGACCTGTTCACCGGCCATGCCGTAGTGCCCAGTCCGCATCTCCAGAAGGACCAGACGGTTCCGGCGAGTCACGGCGGGTTTTGTGCCGTAAGTCAACTTTGTGCCGTCCTTGAAGTGGTCGTCCGACAGGCACCGGGCCCAGGTCTCGAACTCGTCCAGCAGGTCGACGCCTTGGATATCGGAGAGATCGAGGAGAGGTTGGGGCTGGTGGCTGACGTTGCCGAGGACTTCCCTGTATGTCATCGTGCGGTACGGCAAGGCTGCCCCTATCTGCTGTCCCGCGACGTTGCGGGTTGATTCGTGGTTCCCTGCCGGCGGTTGGGGAGACCTTCGTCTAAACCGTACTGGGTATTCTTCCGCTTCTGATGTGGGCTGCATCCGATGCTGGGGGGTGGTTGTGGTTATTCCCGATCTCTATGCTCTCGAACCTGACATTGGCCGGCTGGTTCGCGTATTCGGTTCTCTGGGTTTGAGTAGCCCGACCGTCATTTGCAGGAATGAGCAGCGACGAAATCGACTACGTTGCCTGACTCTGAGCGGACGAACACAGAGGGCGCGGGAGGTCTGGTGTTACCCTTCGGGTTGATGAAGTTCGCAGCACGCTGGCCCGGTAGGGGGCGACAGGGTCGCGGGATCGGGTGTTCACGGACGACTAGTGAGAACGGCTCGAGCCGCTACTGTCCTCGGCCTAGGGCCGGCGAGGTCACTCCCTTCGGAGACCATAGGCGGGTGGTCGAGGGCATTGCCTGCCGGCGCCGGAGGGGACCAGGGCCTCAATCGCGTTGATTTATACTTTTGCGACCGCCTGCCGATACCGTGAGTTCCGAATCCGACCGATCACTAGTCACGCTACGGCACAGGAGTTATTGAGATGGCACCGACAACTAAAGAGGGACAGCGCGCCGAGCTGCACAAGACGATCTGGCGGATCGCGAACGACATGCGCGGCAGCGTCGACGGGTGGGACTTCAAGTCCTATGTGTTGGGCATGCTGTTTTACCGGTTCATCTCCGAAAACCTCACCATCTACATCAATAAAGGCGAGCACAAAGCCGGCGTCGAAGGTTTTGACTACGCCACGCTGCCTGACGTTCAAGCCGAGGTCGCGCGCACCGAGACTGTGGCAGAGAAGGGCTTCTACATCCTGCCCTCCGAGCTTTTCCGGAACGTGCGCAAGCGGGCACCCCACGACCCGAACTTGAACGAGACGCTAGAGCAGGTGTTCAAGAACATCGAAGGCTCGGCGGTCGGCACCGACAGCGAGGACGACCTTAAAGGACTGTTTGCTGACCTGGACGTTAACAGCCCCAAGCTGGGCAACACGGTGGCCAAGCGCAATGAGAAGCTCGTGAAGCTGTTGGATGCGATCGGTGAGCTGCCGCTGGGGAATTTCGAGGACAACTCGATCGACCTATTCGGCGACGCCTATGAATACCTCATGGGCATGTACGCCTCCCAGGCGGGCAAGTCCGGCGGCGAGTACTACACCCCGCAGGAAGTCTCCGAGCTGCTCGCGCGCATCACCGTGGTGGGCAAGACTCAAGTCAACAAGGTCTATGACCCCGCGGTTGGTTCGGGCTCCCTGCTGCTGAAATTTGCGAAGGTTCTCGGCAAAGACAACGTGCGGCAGGGCTTCTACGGTCAGGAAATCAACCTCACCACGTACAATCTCGCCCGCATCAACATGTTCCTGCACGATATCAACTACGAGAAGTTCAACCTCGCGCACGGCGACACCCTCACCGATCCCAAGCACTGGGACGTCGAGCCTTTCGAGGCCATCGTTTCCAACCCGCCCTACTCCACCAAATGGGAGGGCGACAGCAACCCGCTACTCATCAACGATGAACGCTTCGCCCCGGCCGGTGTACTTGCCCCGAAGTCCAAGGCCGACCTGGCGTTCACGATGCACATTCTGTCCTGGTTGGCCGTGAACGGCACCGCCGCAATCGTCGAGTTCCCCGGAGTGCTCTACCGGGGCGGCGCGGAGAAAAAGATCCGTAAGTACCTCATCGACAACGACTACGTCGACGCCGTCATCCAACTTCCCCCGGACCTGTTTTTCGGCACCACGATCGCAACCTGCATCATCGTGCTCAAGAAGTCCAAGACGGACAATGCCGTGGTGTTCATCGACGCTTCCACGGAGTTTGTCCGCGCCGGCACCAAGAACAAGCTTGCTGACATCAACCAGCAGAAGATTCTCGACGCCTTCACCACCCGCAAGGACGCAGACCACTTCATCAAACTCGTGTCCAACGAGGACATTGCCGCAAACGACTACAACATCGCAGTCTCTTCCTACGTTGAAGCCGAAGACACCCGTGAGATCATCGATATCACCGAGCTGAACGCCGAGATCTCTTGTATCGTCGCCCGTCAGCAGGAACTTCGCTCATCGATTGACAGTATTGTCACCGACCTGGAGAGCGCCAGATGAGCCATATCGACGACCTGATCAGGGAGCAGTGCCCGGGAGGGATGCAATTCCTCGAGTTGGAGGAACTGTTCGATCTTCGCAACGGGTATACCCCTTCCAAATCCAACGCATCATTCTGGACTGATGGAACGATTCCCTGGTTCCGCATGGAGGATCTTAGGGAGAACGGTGGGGTGCTCCATGATTCCATCCAGCGCATTTCCGCAGGTGCAGTCAAGGGCGGGAGACTCTTTCCAGCTAACTCATTGCTCGTCGCGACTTCCGCGACGATTGGCGAGCACGCATTAATCACGGTCCCCCATCTGTCGAATCAGAGGTTCACTTCCCTGACGCTTAAGCAGAAGTACAGGGACGCCTTAGACATGAACTTTGTCTATTACTACGGTTTCGTCCTCGACGAATGGTGCCGCAACAATACGACGACTTCGAGCTTTGCATCGGTGGACATGGCTGGCTTCAAGCGGTTCCGCTTCCCCCTCCCTCCTCTTGAAGTCCAGCGAGAGATCGTTAGGGTGCTAGACCAATTCGCGCAACTGGAAGCGGAACTGGAAGCGGAACTGGAAGCGGAACTGGAAGCGCGGAGTCACCAGTACGGGCACTATGCGCACACTCTCCTCGAGAGCGCAGAAGACGTGCCTCGTGTCCGCCTCGGGGACGTAGCAACGATTGTGCGGGGTGCTTCACCGCGCCCGATTCAGGCGTTCATGACTGCCCGTGAGGATGGCATTCCGTGGATCAAGATCGGCGACGCGCCCGCGGATGCTAAGTACATTACGGAGACCGCACAACATGTCACGCCTGCCGGAGCCGCTAAGTCCCGTCGCATTCATCCGGGTGACTTTGTGCTCTCCAACTCGATGAGCTTCGGGCGCCCGTACATTTCAAAGATCGAAGGATGCATCCATGACGGCTGGCTCGCCATTAGCAACTTCGACGAGTCCTTCGTTCCGGACTATCTCTATTACCTCTTGCGCTCAGCTCCGGTCCAGGCAGAATTCGCACGGCGTGCCGGGGCCGGGACTGTCAAGAACCTGAATGCAGACATCGTCAAAACCGTGACGGTCCCCCTGCCCCCTAGGCAGAGGCAAGAGGAGGTGGTGCAAGTGCTCGACCGCTTCGAGGCTCTCGTGAATGACCTCAGCATCGGCCTGCCGGCGGAGCTTGCGGCCCGTCGCAAGCAGTACGAGTACTACCGCCAGAAGTTTCTGACGTTTAAGGATGCTGCGGCATGAGGGAAGCAGCCGCCCGGAAGTACGATCCGATCGCGACGTCGGGGGAGAGCACGGTCGTCACCGAGTATGTGCCGGACGCGAAGGCAGAGGTGGCGTACCAGTCGGAGGCAGAACTTGAGCGAGAGCTGATCCGGCTCTTTCAGTCTCAGGCGTACGAGTACTTACCGCTCACCTCTGAGGTGCAGCTGGTGGCCAATCTCCGTGCCCAACTGGAGAAGCTGAACCATGTGGTTTTCTCGGATGCGGAATGGCACCAGTTCTTCACGGAGAGCATTGCGGGGAAGAACGAGGGGATCGTAGAGAAGACGGTGCGTGTCCACGAGGACCACGTGCAGATCTTGAAGCGGGATGATGGCAGCTCGAAGAACATCAGGTTGCTGGATAAGCAGAACATCCACAACAACCGCTTGCAGGTGATCAACCAATACGAGGTCGATCGGGGTGAGGGTGGCGCGCGCTATGCGAACCGCTATGACGTCACCGTGTTGGTGAACGGGTTGCCGATGGTGCACATCGAACTCAAGCGCCGCGGGGTGGACATCCGAGAGGCGTTCAACCAGATCGACCGGTATCAGCGTGATGGCTTCTGGGCTGGCTCTGGTCTGTTCGAGTACGTACAGCTGTTCGTGGTCAGCAACGGCACACTGACGAAGTACTACTCCAACACCACCCGCCGCCAGCACCTCAGCGAAGAGCGCAAGCCCGGCAAGGGTCGGAAGACCTCGAATAGTTTCGAGTTCACGTCATGGTGGGCGGATGCGCAGAACAAGCCGATCCAAGACCTCACCGCGTTCGCCAAGACGTTCTTCGCCAAGCACACGCTGTTGAACCTCCTGACTCGGTACTGCGTGCTAACCGCGGACCGGATGCTGTTGGTGATGCGGCCGTACCAGATCGTGGCGACTGAGCGGATCTTGCAGAAGATCGAGGTCGCTACCAATTACAAGCAGCTCGGCACCCTGACTGCCGGGGGGTACGTATGGCACACGACTGGCTCGGGCAAGACGCTGACCAGTTTCAAGGCCGCCCAGTTGGCCACGAAGCTGCCGAGCGTGGACAAGGTGCTGTTCGTCGTGGACCGCAAGGACCTGGACTACCAGACGATGCGCGAGTACGACCGGTTCCAGAAGGGAGCGGCAAACTCCAACACGTCCACCGCGGTGCTCAAGCGACAGCTGGAAGACCCCGGCGCGCGGATCATCATCACCACGATCCAAAAGCTGTCCACCTTCATCAAGGCGAACGCCGGCCACGAGATCTATTCCGGTCATGTGGTCATCATCTTCGATGAGTGCCACCGGTCCCAGTTCGGCGACATGCACACCTCGATCACCAAGGCATTCAAGCACTACAACCTGTTCGGCTTCACCGGGACGCCGATCTTCGCCGCCAACTCCGGCAGCGGAGGCAACCCGCAACTGAAGACCACCGAGCAGGCCTTCGGCGAGAAGTTGCACACGTACACGATCGTGGATGCGATCACCGATAAAAACGTGCTGCCGTTCCGCATCGACTACGTCAACACGGTCCGGGTCGGGACCGTGGTCGACAAACAGGTCTCGGCCATCGACACCGAGAAGGCCCTGCTGGCCCCGGAACGGATCAGCAAAGTCGTCGGGTACACGCTGGAGCACTTCGACCAGAAGACGAAGCGGTCATCGAACTATGCCCACTCGGTGGTGACCAACGTCGCCGAGGCGACCCGCACGCGCAGGCAGGCGGAAGCAGTGCGGGAACTAAAGCGGGTGCGGGGGTTCAATGCCCTGTTCGCCGCAGCCTCGATCGAGGCCGCCCGTCATTACTACGACCACTTTCGGCTCCAACAGAACCAGCTTTCGCCGGGCCGTCGGTTGAAGATCGGCCTGATCTACTCCTACGGCGCCAACGATGCCAGCGACGACGGCATCCTTGACGACGAGGCGTTCGACACCGACGCCCTCACCGCGGATGCGCGGGGGTTCCTGGAAGGTGCCATCCAGGACTACAACGGCATGTTCGGTACCAGCTACGACACTTCGGCGGACAAGTTCCAGAACTACTATAAGGACCTCTCCCAGAGGCTGAAGAACCGCGAGATCGATCTGGTGATCGTAGTCAACATGTTCCTCACCGGCTTCGACGCCACCACCCTGAACACCCTGTTCGTAGACAAGAACCTCCGTGCTCACGGACTGATCCAGGCCTACTCGCGCACCAACCGCATCCTGAATTCGGTGAAGACCTACGGCAACATCGTCTCCTTCCGTAACCTGGAGGACGAGACCAATGCCGCCCTGGAGTTGTTCGGCAACAAGGACGCCCGTGGGATCGTACTGCTTAAGCCCTACTCCGAGTACTACAGCGAGTACACCGAGAAGGTCACTGAGCTACTGCAGGCGTTCCCCCTGGGCCAGCCCATCATCGGAGAGAGTGCGCAGAAGGAATTCATTGCTCTATTCGGCGCGATCCTGCGCCTGCAGAACATCCTCACCTCTTTTGATGAGTTCATCGGCCACGAAGTGCTCACCGACCGGCAGGGCCAGGACTACCGCAGCGTTTACCTCGATCTGTACGCCGAGTTCCGCAAGGGCCAGGACGCGGAAAAGGAGACCATCAACGATGACGTGGTCTTCGAGATCGAACTGATCAAGCAGGTCGAGATCAACGTCGACTACATCCTGATGCTCGTCGACAAGTACCGCGCCCAACACGGCGACAGTGACGACAAGGAAATCCGAGCCGAGATCATCCGGGCAGTTGATGCCAGCCCGACCCTGCGCAACAAGAAAGACCTCATCGAGGACTTCGTCGACTCTGTGTCCCTCGAAGGTGCCATTGGTGATGAATGGTGCGCGTTCGTTCGAGCCAAGCGGGAAGCCGAGCTCGAGGCGATCATCGTCGAGGAGAAGCTGCGCGCCGAACCTACCCGTTCCTATGTCGACACTGCCTTCCGCGACGGAGCGATCCGCACCACAGGCACCGCCATCACCCATGTGCTACCGCCGGCTTCGCGCTTTACTGCCGATGGAAGCCACGGTGAGAAGAAGCAACGCGTGATCGCCAAGCTCAGCACGTTTTTCGAACGGTTCTTTGGGCTCAGCTCGTACAGTGATGGGTGAGAACCCCACGAATTGATTGCCCGAGTGAACTCGACACCAATAGCTGCCATGGGGCAGCTATAACAGACCCGGTGAAAGGGGGCACGTTAGGGGATCCCTCAACGTTCGTCTTTTATCCTCAAGCAGTACCGCGCGAGTCCGTCGAGTTGGGACATACGTCTGGCCCATACGAATTGAACACAGAACTCGGCACCGGTCTAAGGTACTCGCTCACGTTGCGGGCACCTCCGAGGCGCCCGCTGGGCCTGGAGGTCGACCTTCACCCGAGCAAGGCGGCGCCTTCCAGGAGGCAACCCCCAGTGGGGCGGTGCGGCTATCCCGCTGTGCATGAGTCGTCCGCGTTCCTCGCCAATCACCGCTCACGGAGCGCTTCAGCCTTTCGAGTCGCGAGGATCCCGGGCGGGCGCGATCGTGTTCTTGTCGCGAATCTGCCCGTTGAGGCCGTGAAGGCTGATCTCACCCCCGCCCTTGCGCGCCACCATGTCCCGCGTAGCCGCGTAAGCCTCGGCCTGTGTGTCTCGAGCGACAGAAGCACGGGCACCTCCAGCGCGCTTACCCACCCACTTGTCACCCTTCTTGTACACGTTGTAGCTGTCCACCGTCCACCCTTCCTATTTCCCATGAGAGCTTGCTTCGGAACATCAATCGAGCCTTGGAGTTGAATTCTAGCGCACCATTTACTGATATGGGGTATGGTTGAGGAGTGAGCGAGCAAGAGGAGGTCCTCCGGGCCCTTGAAGAGACCGGCATCATTGATCTTTTTGAGTGGGTCGGGCAGACAACTTCCTGGAGGCTGCTCCAGGACTTCGACGAGGATGCAGGACACGACCAAGCCGTCATCGGGACCCTGGGGTACAAATACCTCATCAATCTGTTTGACCGGGCAAGCGGCAGTGGCAGGTTTGCACTTCCGGAAGGGACTTCCGCGGAAGAAGGCCTTGACTTGGTCCGCGCCGGGGTGACCCAAGAGGCTTTTGAAGCCATGCCGCGCTTTGAACGTCGATCGATCATTCGGTCGAACTTCAATGGCTCGCCGGGGTGGGCGCGGGGCGGTATCCGTTGGCTGCTTCAGTCCTACAGGTTCGGCAACATCGACAAGATCGCCTGGACGAAGAAGAGCGATACCAAGCGTCGCATTGCGCAGTACCCGTTCTTCCAAGACTCCGACGCCTTGTTGACCTATGCCGACTTTGGTCTCGATGAAGAAGATTTCCCCACGGACCTGGGCTTCGAGGGCAAGACGCTGCTCCTTGCCCACGCTTTTGACCGGGCGACCGGGGCCTATGAGATGTATCTGGGGCGCAGTCGTGATTCGGGTGGTCGTGGGGAGAATCCCTGGTACTGGCGTTACCTCGTTGCATCCGGAGGGTCTGGCGGCGGCCTCCGCGAGGCTGAGGATGCCTTCCCCGACCTTCCCGGAACGCCTGCTTCCGCCCAGGCCGAAGATCTGAAGGTGCGCCTACGGGCCAAGCCTGGCACGAAATCCACGACCCAGAACTAAGACCATGGACTCAATCGGACGTCCCGTCCAGCAATTACCTGGCGCGTCTGCCGTCTTCGACGGTGCGCGACTGACGTTGGCTCGCCAACTGGCCGGTCTTAAGAAGGTGCAGCTGGCCAAACTCGTCGAGATGACACCGGCGTCAGTCACCTCCTGGGAGAGCGGACAGAAGAAACCGAACAGCTCCACCATTGCCCGTCTTTGCATGGTGTTGCAGGTTGAGCCACAGTTCTTTGCCCCTGCACTGAGTCAGGAAGCGACCCCTGCACCCCCACATTTTCGGTCGCTTCGATCGACGACCCAATTGGCCCGGGACCAAGCATTTGCTTACGGGCGACTCGTAGGGGATGTCGCTGCAGTCATCGAGCGCAGTGTGGAGCTCCCCGGCCCAGGCCTACCGCAGTACCCGGTGTCCGCGACAGAGCCATCAGACAGCGGCCCGGAAGTGGCGGCTCGTCTTGCGCGGGAGCACTTTGGTCTACCTATCGGGCCGATTCAGCACTTGGTTCGCCTGGCGGAGAAAGCAGGCGCTCTCGTGGTCTTCAGCGCCCCCCAAACTGCATCGATCGACGCATACTCCCTGGAGGTCGACGGCCGGCCGATCATTGTGCTGAACCCGGAAAAGAACGACTACTACCGGCAGCGGTTCGATGTTGCGCATGAACTGGGTCATTTGATCATGCACGTAGACGCCGAACCGGGCGGCAAAGTCGCTGAGGATCAGGCAAATCGATTCGCCGCAGAGTTTCTCATGCCCTCGGAACAGATCCGCGGGTCACTGCCGTCCACCACAACGAGAAAAGGGTGGGAACGGTTGGCGCAGCTCAAGGAACACTGGGGCGTTAGCATGCAGGCCTTGTTGTTCCGTGCCCGCGCGTTAGGCGTTATGTCTGATGTGTCGTATCGCAATGCGATGATGCGCATCTCCAGCTGGGGATGGCGCCGAGCCGAACCGGGGAGTGTAGTGGCTCTAGAAATGCCCTCATTGCTTCCGGCAGCCGTGGAGATTCTGGAGCAAGTAGGGGTAAGCGCGCGTGACATTGCCGGTGGCCCAGGACTTCCACTGCCGGTAATGAACGTGATCACGGCCCGGGCGCCAAGGCCCCACATCGAGCCGGAAGACGAAGATGCATTGAGTGGCAGCGGCATTCGAAGCCTGCTTCACCCGGACCCGCCCGCGGTGTGAAGCCATCACGCGCGAATATCCTCGCCTTTCCGCGAAGCGACGTTTGACGCACGATTAGCACCCAGGGATGACCGCTAACGGTGAGGGGACCTCTCTTGTACGTCCATCAAACCAGCCGTCGTGTTTGTTCGACGTCGCGGGCGCTGCAGTCCCTCCTGCCGGATGTCGGTTTGGCTGGGGTGGTGCTCTTCGGCAGTGAGGGGCTGTGGTGGCCGGGGCGGTAGGTGTCGGTAGAGGGTGGTGCGGGTGATGCCGGTCTTCTCCACGATTTGGGTGATGGTGTGGCCCTCGTTTCGCAGGTGCTCCGCGTAGGCCAGTTTCGTCGGATCGACCACGCTGGGCCGGCCGATCCGCCGGCCCTTGCTGGTGGCTACCGCCCGGGCGTGAGCGGCGCGTTCGATCGCGTAGGTGCGTTCCATCTGGCCGAACAGGGCGAGCAGCACCACGGCCAGCTGCGACATCGGATCCTCGGGGTTCGCGGAGTCGACCCGGATCGGGTCGGCCAGGTTTCGTACGCCTACGCCGCGGTCGGCCAGGTCATGGATGAGGTTCAGGGTGTCCCTCACGGTGCGGCCCAGCCGGTCCAGGGTGTGCACAACGATCACGTCCCCCTCCCGGGCCTGGTCCAGGGCGGCGTGGAGTCCGGGACGGTTGGTGTTGGCCCCGGATTTCTTGTCGACGTAGATCCGCCTAGCCTCGATCCCCTCCTGACGCAGGGCATCGATCTGCCGGTCGAGGTCCTGTTTGGTGGTCGACACCCGTGCGTACCCAATCTCCATGGGCACACTGTACCGAAAGTCCGCTCTGTACGAGGCTGGCGGTACGTCGTTTTGGGTTTAGTTCTGGAACGCAGATACATGGCGTGTCGCGATCTTCGGGCAGTACAGCGGGGGAGTGTCTCTGTTCCAAGGAACTGGGACGGTCGCTGCTAGTCAACGGTCGGCGGCGCGGAAGTAGGTCGCGGACTTCGACGCCGGGAGGCCCGCCCAGGGTGTGCCGCATGGCGCCCCGCCGCGGGACCGGCCACCGGACGGGTCAAACGGGATGCCCCTAGAGGCGTGCCGCCGTTCATCCAAGGCGGCTCCTGGTGTTTCCGGTGGGGTTCGCCTTACGGGACGTTCGATAGGTGCCACTGAGCGTATGGTTTCCGGACCCGGACGGCGGTGGCTTTGGGCTGCCAGGAGGCGGCGCGTCAGGCCTAGAGGGGTGCAGCCGATCGCGTTCAGTCTCCCGGGGGGTGACCGGTCAGATGGTGATCACAGCCTGTCGGCGGCTTGGCTTGCGGAGGCTTGGATGGCTGTCAGCAGCTCCTCGGTGGTGAGGACCTCGTGGGCGTAGGTGGGGGCGTCGATGTCCATGGCGGCATAGAGGGCCTCGGGTGAGCGGGCCGAGGTCGCATCGCGGACCAGTGTGATGTGGAAGCCCAGCTCCATGCCGATCCGGGCGGCGGCCTCCAGGCAGGTGTTGGCCAGCAAGCCCACGCAGATGAGCTTTTCCTTGCCGTAGCGCCTGAGTTGGTGTTCCAGGTCGGTGTTGGGGAATCCGCTGGAGGCTCAGTGCTCGGTGGCCACCACGTCCGCGGGCCGGACCGGGAAGTCCTCGTGGAAGGTCCCGCCCCAGGTGTCCTCGGCGAAGGCCTGCCGCTCGGCGGCACCGAGCTGGTAGGGCGAGGGGTACTTCCAGTCCAAGTAATCCCCGGACTCCCACCGGTGATACGGCACGTGGTACACGGTGATCCCGGCCTCCCGGGCGACACCGACGATGGCCCGGAGGTTGGCGTGCATGTCGTTCTGCGCGGCGATCTCCTCGAAGGTCGGGTCGGCGGGCGCCGTAAATAGATTGCGGGCATAATCTATTAGCCGTAGGGTGTCAGCAGGCGCCCACCTCGGGCGTCAGGCGAGCGGGCAGTGAGGGCCACGGCATGATGAAGACCACCGCGATCTATCTCGAGGACCTGCGGGTCGGCGACGAGTTCGTCAGTGACGGGCACCGGGTCGACGCCGAGCAGATCATCGGCTTCGGCGGCCAGTTCGATCCGCAGCCCTTCCACATGGACCCGGAAGCGGCGCAGGACACCTTCTTCGGGGGGCTGGCCGCCAGCGGCTGGCACACCGCGGCGCTGACCATGAAGCTGCTGGTGGCCAGCTTCCCGCTGGGGTGCGGGATCATCGGGACCGGCGGGCAGATCGAGTGGCCACGTCCCACCCGCCCCGGGGACACCCTGCGGGTGGTGAGCACCATCCAGGACATCACCTCCTCGCGGTCACGCCCGGACCGGGGCCTGGTCACCGTGGAATGCCGGACACTGAACCAGGACGACCGGCTGTGCCAGCGACTCGTCGCCAAGCTCGTCGTCACCGGCAGGCCGAGAACAGAAGAAGGAGAAGATGGGCAGGGTCTCTAAGGCGCAGGCGGCGCAGCACCGTGAACACGTCGTCCGGACGGCCGCGCGGCTATTCCGCGCCCGCGGGGTGGAGAACGTCTCCATCGCGGACGTCATGGCCGAGGCCGGCCTCACCCCCGGCGGCTTCTACAAGCAGTTCGCCTCCAAGGAGGCCCTCATCGACGAGGCCTTCGCCCTGGCCTTCGAACAATCCTCCCGCTCCTGGACCGACGCCACCGGGGACAGTACCGGCGGTCCCGGTCAGGGGCTGCGCGCCCTGATCGAGCACTACTTCGCCGATCGGCCGGCCGAGCGGAACTGCCCCATATTGAGCTTCTCCTCCGCGGTCAGTCAGCTGCCGGGCCCCTCCCCGGCGGGTCAGACCTACGCGACCGGCACCGAAGAACTGTTCCGCCAATTCCAGCAGACGGCCAGCGCCCCCGACGGCGAGGTCGGCCCGGAGGAGATGCCAAGGGACCAGACCCTGGTCCTCTTCGCCGCCATGCTCGGCACCGGACTCATGGTCAAGGCCATGGGTCGGACCCCGCTGGTCTCCGAGATGCAGGCAGCCGTTCTGGACGCCCTGCCCAACCCCAGCAAGGACGCCAAGTAACCCCTCAGCCGGTCGTGGCCTTCCCTCGATAATCATGCGGACGCCCCCAAGGGTTCGCGGCTCTCCGCATCGGTGCGGCCCCGTGCTCCTGAAACGATGAATAAATGACAGTGGAGGTGCAGGGTGCTGGTCGGGTACATGCGGGTGTCCAAGGCCGACGGGTCCCAGACCACGGATCTGCAGCGGGATGCACTGATCGCCGCCGGCGTGGAACCCGATGCCCTATACGAGGACAAGGCCTCCGGTAAGAGGGAGGATCGTCCCCGGCTGGTTGCCTGCCTGAAGGCCCTGAAGACCATCACCCACCCGACCCTGGTGATCAACGGCCAGGATGACGTGATGGTGCCGACCGTGAACTCCTACCTTCTGTCCCAGCACCTGCCCAACGCGCAGCTGATCATCTATCCCGATTCCGGGCACGGGGCGCTGTTCCAGTACCCGGAGACGCTCATGACCCACACACGGCTGTTCCTGGACGCCGAGTAGAAGGCCCTCCTGGAAGAACCCACCATCCGTAGAGACCCACGCAGGAGAGCCGATGACACCCCCGACGCCCGACCCGCCAGCACGCCGTTCGCGCACCCTCGACTATCACGCCCCGGAGACGGACAAGTCCACGCTCTTCGCACTGAGCGGTCTGGAGGTGATGCGCGCGGTCGCCGCCGGGCAGTTGCCGCCACCCCCGATGAGCAGCCACATCGGACTGGAAACCGTCTCCATCGCCGAGGGGGACATGGTCATGACCGCCCAACCGCACGAGTCGCACTACAACCCGCTCGGATCCGTGCACGGCGGGTTCATCGCCACCGTGCTGGATTCGGTGTGCGGGTGCGCGATACACACCACCCTGCCGGCCGGTGTCGGCTACACCAGCCTGGAGATCAAGGTCTCGTTCCTGCGTCCGATCACCGCAGACACCGGCACCGTGACCGCGCACGGCTGGGTCACCCGCCGGGGCCGCAGTGCCGCCTTCGCCGAGGCCGACCTCCGCGACAGCGATGGACAAGTGCTGGCCACCGCTTCGAGCACCTGCCTGATCATCCACCCGGAGCCGACCCGGTGACGGCCACCAAGAGCCTGACAACCGACAGCGCACGCGCCAGCGCGTCCCCTCGCAGGCTGGGCACCAGGGGGGCGTTCTGGGCCTCGGCCTGCGTGCTGGCGTTGGTGCTGTGGTCCAGTGGGGCGCCGAGCGTGCTCTACCCGATCTACGCCGAGCAGTGGACCTTGAGCCCGGTTGTCGTCACCTCGGTCTTTGCCACCTACCAGCTCGCGCTGATCGCAGTCCTGCCCCTCTTCGGCAACCTGTCGGACCGATTCGGCCGACGACTGGTGATGATCTGGGGTATGGCGCTGATCGCCGCCTCCGCGGTCCTCTTCGCCCTCGCCCCCAACGTCGGATTCCTCTTCGCCGGACGCGTGCTCCAGGGCGCCGGTTCCGGGCTGGCGATGGGCGCCGCGACGGCCTCCCTGGTCGAGAACAACACCACGAACAACCCCCGGTTCCCCAGCTCCCTGGCCACCGTGGCGACCGCTACCGGCCTCACCCTTGCCCTGGTCCTCAGCGGCCTCTTCGCCCAGTACGTGCCCATGCCCCTGTTCTGGAGCTACATCATCCTCCTGGTCTTGGCCGCCACCGCGGTGATCGCGCTGGCGTTCACCCCCGATGACCGGCCCGCCCACACCCGCCCCTGGCGGCCCCAGGCCCTGCGCCTGATCCCAGAACTGCGTTTGAGCTTCTCGATCGCCACGCTCTCGGTGTCACTGGCCTACTGCGTCGGGGCGATCTTCCTCTCGCTCGGCGCCCACATGATCGGCCAGTTCACCCAGACTTCGAACACGGCCCTGGTGGGCGTACTGCTGGGGTGTTCCTCGGCGGCCATCGGCGTCACTGCCTTGCTGCTGGCCCGCGTCCCGGCGCACACCTCGGTCTGGATCGGGGCGTCCCTGACACTGCTCAGCTTGGCCCTGATGGCCACCGCGGCGGCCTTCGGCTCGATCGGACTGTTCCTGGCCTGGTGTGTAGTCGGAGGGATCGCCTACTCGTTCGCGTTCACCGGCGGACTCGGCGTGATCAACCACGTGGCCCCCGCACAGCACCGGGGTGCAACCCTGTCCCTGCTCTACCTCCTCGCCTACGCACTCCAGGCTGCCACCGCCATCGGGATCGGTGCCCTTGCCACCGCCAGCACCCTGGGCACCGCAGTCGGCATCGCCGCCGCAACCCTCGCCGGACTGTGCCTGGCGGTGCTGGTACTCACCATCGCCGGTGCACGCACCAACAGGTCACGGGCACGGCAGTCGGCTGCGGCGACGAATCCTTCCTAGTGTCGCGTCGGTCACTCCGGCGCGAGCTGTAGCTCGCCGCGGCCGAAGGAGAAGTTCTCCCTGGGAACAGGAACCAGTGCGATGAAGACATCATCGCCACTGATCTGCAGCGCCTCAGCGGCATTGCGACAGATGGCACTGACCAACGACCGCTTGTCCGACAGAGGACGTTCCGCCGTGAACAGCACCGAGATGATCACCGCGTCCGCAGTGCGCTGCATGCCCATGTAGTTCGGGTCAAGGAAGATCTCGTCCGGCTGGTGAGAGGTGATCGTCACGAACTGGTCTTCCGCAGGAATCCCCAGTGCATCGTGCAGGGCCTGCGGCAATGCCCCAGCCAGCCTGCGCTTCTGGTCCGAATCAAAACGGTCAGCTGGAACATGGACCTGGAATACCGGCATGGTCGAGACCTCTCACGAAGAAAATGCATGCACGCCTGAACCTACCAGCGCCTCGACGCGCAGATTTCTAGAACTGGGGTGTCGCAATCGCGGAGGAGTGGGCGAGACATGGTCTCGATATCCCATCCCCATCCGGACGCGCTCGTAGACGACTTGGACACGTGTGGCCATCAGCGACAGGCGACGGCATGTCGGCTCGGTTGCCTGGCGGCCTGGGGCCAAGCGATTAGCCTCTCGACTGGGATCGGCGCCTCGTCTTGGGCCGGCGCTCGGCAGAACCGTTATGGAGGGTGGACATGGACGAAACGGTGCGCGCGGACCGACGTGAGCGTGCTCGAAGGCTGCACCCGCTGGAGGGGCTGATTCGAGTGATGGATGACCCGCATCGGTTTCTCGACATCATGCTGGCAGCTACCGACGCGTCGGCGGCCGAGGCGGCCTTGCAGGAGCAATTCGGCCTGACCCGAATGCAGGCACAAGCTGCCATCAACCTACAGTTCCGGTCACTGTCCGAATGGACCCGCCAGGCGATCCGCGACGAAGCTGCCGCGTTGCGCGACTAAGGCAACCGGCGAGCCATGCCTGGCCATGTCAGCTCCCCAGAAAGAGGCGTCCCGGAACAGGATCCACCTACGGAACACCTCCGACGTCACAATGGAGATCCGTGAAGGCCACTTCTGAGATCAGTGCCGTCGACTTTTGGAACTGACATTAGACGTGCCCTTCAATCCAGCCCCCGTGTGGTTGTGGGGGTGTGGGTGTTGGTTTGTAGTTGGTAGGCAACAGCGGGGCCTAGTTCGGAACCCAGAGCCGGGGCCGGAGCAGGTGAGGAGGTCGTTGTGGCTTGGTCTGTTTCCCCGGTCACGGTCGTTCCGGTCGGAACGGTAGTGGTGGCCTGGCTGGCCGGTGTTGCTTCCGGGATGGGGACGACTCGAAGTTCGCTGAGGCGGACCGGAATATCGACGACGGTGGCATGGCCCCCGCCGGTGGTCGGGAGTCTCAGCTGCTGTCCGTCGGTGGTGTCGACCACCAGATGCCGGACGGTGCTTCGTCGGCCCTGGGCTCCGTTCTGGTGCTCTTCCTCGATGTTCGTCAGGCGGCCGGCGATCAGCCCTCCGGTGTGGCCCTTGATGGCGGGGACGTCGAGCAGGACGTATTGGCCGGCCGGTTCCTGTTGGGCCAAGTGGCGCAGTCCCACCCGTGGAGGCAACTTTGTTTCGGGGCGTGCCAGGGTGAGTAGTTCGTGGCCGGTCAGGGAGCCGTGGTTCCGGTCGAGAACGGTGACCTCGCTTTCGGAGCGTTTCTTTCCTTCTCCGCTGAGTTCTTCGTTCCGGTAGCGGATGTTGAGGGCGGTGTCGCCGGAGACGTGGGTGATGGTGACCGGTTCCTTGGTTTTGGCGTGGTTGTCGATGTCGGTGGCGACCACGACGTCGCCGGGACGCAGGTTGTCCACGGGCACGGCGAACCGGGGCTGTCCATAGAGCCGGGTCTTCTGGCCGCCGGTGAGCGCTACCGGGGGAGTGGTCTTCCACTCTGCGGCCTTTACCCGCCAGGGCATGCCTTCGCGGAAGTGTCCGGTGTCGGGGCTGAGAGCCACCGGGTGGCTGGACCCGTAGCCGGTGCGTTGGAGCCGCACGATGTCGCCGGCATAGCCGAAGTCCTCGATGTCCTCCTGCAACACTTCGCCGGGCAGGAAGTCGGTCGGGGTGCGTTGTTTAGCTCGCTGGGCTTCCTCGACCTGTTCGGCGGCTAGCTGCTCGGGGCTGGTCACATCGAGCAGGATAATCCCGGGCCGGGTGTTGAGTTCGGTGAACGCAATCTGTTCACCGGTGTCCGTCCTCACGTATTGCTGGCCCTCGGAGGTGCCCTCCAGAACAGTCCCGTCCCGCTGCTGAATGCGGACTCGGGTGTTCGGGGGGATTTGCCAGATTTGGTCGACCCGCTTGTGTCGGGTGGTGTCCAGATCGAGCATCTCCTGCTCCAGGGTCCCGAGCTGGTCGGACATGCGGGCGATCAGTTTGCCGGATCCGAGCGTGCCGCTGGCCCCCCGCGCCTGGTCCAGGTCTGTGGGCCGGGGCTCCTCGGCCGGCCAACACACGGGCCAGGTCCGCCCGGTGTCAGAGTCGGTATTGATGCCAACGCGCCAGTAGGCGCGGACGACGTTCCACACGTCCCCTTCACGAAAATCAGTTCGCTCCAGGGAACCGAGCCGTTCCAGATCCGCGCCGGACAACTCCACCGGGACCGCCTCCACTTCGGTGGTGGGCGCCATTTCCTCGGCCAGTTCTGCCGCCTCCCGTTTCAGCCGTTCCAGTTCCCCAGCATGTTCGAAGGACGCGGTGAGGGCCTGTTCCACCGCGGGAATAGACTCCTGTAGCCGTTCCAGTTCGGTCCGCCGCCGCACGGCCTCGGCGCCGAGGCCCGCGACGAAGGCCTCCGCCGACTGGATGGCCGAACGCGGACCCAAGTCTTCCCCGGTGAGTTTGGGGACTGGCCACGACTTGTGAACCGAGGCCATCTCCACCGGGACCAGTTGCACGGTGTTCGCGTACCGGACCACTCCGAGGGTCACGCCGCCGATGGTTCCGACCGGCTCCGGTTCTGTGGCGTCCAGGAAATCGGGCCGGTCGGAGCGCAGCGCCTGGCGGCGCAGCGCAGTGGCGATCACCTGACCGGCGGCGATGCGGTCAGACGTGGCGGTGCCGTTGGGCAGGCTCATCCGGAACCGGTCACCCTCGGTCGATGTGCTCCTTTCGACCACGGAATCCAGTCGGGGGATGGTCTCCTGAAGATGGGTGACGCGGTTCTGGTTCATCCGCAACTCGGCCCGCGTGGACGAGCGCTGGCCCCGCCAGGAAGCCTCCAGGCTGACCAGCTGCTCGATGCGCATCTGCATGGTTGCCAGCTCTTCGATTCTCGGGTCGCCGGAGAGTTCGGCTGCGGCCCGCGAGGCACTGAACTCCAGATCTGCCACGGCGTCCTCGACTTCGCGGCCGGCCAGGTCTCCCCGTTTCATCTGACCGATGAACCGGGCCTTGCGGGCGATCATGTCCCAGCTGGCCACGTCGAAGGTCTTCTCCGTGGCGTAGGAATAGATTTCTACCTGGGCGTTTTGGTTTCCCTGGCGGATGATCCGGCCTTCTCGCTGTTCCAGGTCGGCCGGCCGCCAGGGGCAATCCACATGGTGCAGGGCCACAGCGCGGCGTTGGATGTTCGTGCCGGTGCCCATCTTCTGGGTGGAGCCGATGATCACGCTGACCTGTCCGTCTCGGGCCTTGGTGAACATCTCTTGCCGGGCCTCGTCGGTCTCGGCGTCGTGGATGAACGCGATCTTCTCGGCATCCATGCCCCGTGCCGTGAGCTGGTCGCGGACCTCGTGGTACATATTCCACTGATCGGCCCGCGGGGTGGACTGGTCGCAGAAGACGATCTGCAACCCGCCAGTCGTCTCTGAGGGTCCACCGGTAGCGCTGGAGTATTGCCGGTCGGCGGTGCGTTCGGCCACTTCCATGACCTGTTCGGCCACGGCGACGGCACGGCCGCCGTCGGCATCCGGGGACAGCCCGACCAGGCGGGCGTCGAGGGCGACCTTGCGCCCGTCGCCCATGATCTTGAGCATGTTGTCCGCCCCGGCTTCGGGGAAGCCGGAGAGCTTGTCGATCCGGGATGACAGGTCCCCAATGTAGTCGCGAACTTCTTCGGAGGGTTCGCGGCGCAGCAGGATCCGGTCCCCGCCGAGAACGGTGGGCAGGGTGGCCTCTAGCTGGTCCCGCTGCACGGTGTCCGTGAAGTTCCGGTTCAGGCCCATCAGCTCAGGCATGTTCACATACCGGCCAATTTTGGTGACCTGGTCGAAGCCGTCGCCGGTCATCTTCGGCTTCAACGTGGTCTGGGACTTGGTGAATTGCTGACCCCAGGCCGTCACCGACTCCACGGAGGCGGCCTCGAGTAGATCAGGGCGCAGATAGTGCTGCATCACCCACATCTCGGACATGTTGTTCGACACCGGGGTGCCGGTGGCGAAGGTCGCCACGGCCGGCAAATAGGCGCTGGTGGCGACGCCGGCCCGTTCGGCTGAGAGGGTCTTGCGCTCCCGCAGGGCGCGGAGCTTGAAGTCCAGATCGGTGGCCCGGTTCGAGCCCGGGCAGGCCAGTTCTCCCAGATCCGAGGTGCGCTGCAGGTTCTTGTAGTGGTGGGCCTCGTCCACAAAGAGGTAGTCAATCCCGGTTTCTTCGAAGGTGATGCCAGGGTCGGTGACCTGGGTGGCCTTCTCGTATTGGGCCTGAACGCGCTTCTTGGCGGCCTCAACCCGCTTCACGGACATGCCACCCTCGGAGGCGCTGATCATCGAGTCCAGTTCGGTGATCTGCTCGCCGAGCCACTCGGCTCGTTTGGCGGGGTCGATTTCGACCCGCTCGAACACGGTCTGGGGCATGATGACCGCGTCCCAGTCCCCGGCGGCGGCCATCGCCATCCAGTCCCGGCGTTCGGAGGCCTTCAGCCCGGTGGGCACGGCCAGCACGTTCGCGCCCGGGTACCACTCCACGAACTCCCGGTTGATCTGTTCCACCAGATGGTTGGGGACCACTACCGCGGGGCGGTGGGCGATCCCGGTGCGGCGCAGTTCCATGGCCGCCATGACCATGGTGCCGGTCTTGCCGGCCCCGACCACGTGGTCCAGGAGCACGGCCGGCTCATTCACGGCCCGCACCACTGCGGAGCGCTGATATCCGTAGGGAATCCGATCCGCTGCCAGACCCGGCAGTTCCAGGGCCTCGCCCATCCGGTCGTAGTCCGGGGCAACCATGGAGTTGAACGCCCCGTTGTAGATACCCTGCAACCGTTCTGTCCGGGTGGAGTCTTCGGTCACCCAGGCGTTGAAGCGTTCCCTCAAGGCCTCGACCTTTTCCCGGGCCGCCGTGGTCGCGGCCGCGTCCTTGCGATAGACCCCGTCGGCGTCCTTTTCCCGCACCACGACGGACCGGTAGTTCATCGTCGCTGCCAGCAGGGCGGCCGGGGTGCGCTTGTTCGTGCCCCACTGGTACCGCACGGAGGCAGAGAACCCACCCTTGGGGGAGGCGACCTCCCAGGCCTCAGCGCCCTGGTTGAAGCGGACCTCGGCGGCAACCTCGAAGGTCTCGCGCACGAAGTCCTCGTAGACCTCCTGCGGGACCCAGTGCACACCTGGGTTGACCACGACGTCGCGGATGTCCACATCCTCGGGCAACACCGCCTCCAAAGCCTCCACGTTCGCACCGTAGTCACGGCCCTGCGCCACGGCCGTGCGGGCCACAGCAAGTTTGGTGCGCACATTCCCGGAGAGGTAGGCCACGGCCGGCAGCAGCTGCCCGGACTCCGGATCCGGGAACACCTGCCCCTCCATCAAGTTCTCCGCCTCGGCCGCATCGACCGCTAGGAGGCCGGCCACCCGGTCCACATCAACGGTTCGAGTCTCGTCCAGGCTGATGGCGATCGCGTCCTCCACCGATTCCGCCCGTTCCGGGCGGGGCCGGTATTCGATCACGTCTCGGGTGAGCAAGGCAGCCGGCTCGGCGGTCTGCTCCTGATCGTCGAAGACTTCGCAGGCCCGCAACAGGCCCAGCTTCGGGTCCCCGGCCAAAAATTCCAGGTGCGGTTGGCGGCGGCTGGTGAAGGTCTTTTCCCCGGCGGCTTCCTGCCATTGTCGGGTGAGGTCCTCCGGGACGGGCACTTCGGCACGGTCCACGTCCCCGTCCTCGGGCAGGGTGGCACGCCATTCGACCTCCATCTCGCGGAACCGCAGGCGCTGCTCGGCTGTCGAAGGGGCCTTCCAGATTTCCTCGGAGCGGTTGATCGGACCGTAGGCGCTCACATAGCCCTGCCAGCCGGACCGCAACCGGTCCCGGGCGGACTGGGCCGAGTCCTGGCCCAGTCCCTCGGATTGGGTGCGCATGACCTCCACAGCCTGATCCCGAATCACCAAGAGTGCCCGGGCCTCCACCGAACGGCTTTGAGCCACCTTCACCGGTTCCCATTCCAGCTGCGCCCCGTACCGGATGAAACCCTGTTCGGCAGGGTCGAAGCGGACATGCCCGACCGGGGCCTCGGCCACCGTCGGGTACTGCAGTCCGGGACGATGTTCGACGTCCAACGGGTCGGGGGAGTACCCCAACCCCTGGGCGGGCGCCGCGTCCACGACGCTATTGAGCCGTGCTGCCAACAGCGGTCCCAACTCGGCGCTAGCCGGTGGGTCCACCCGGTAGGACATGCCACCCCACGGGTCCGAAGCGGCCCGCAGCGTGCCCAACACGTTCTCGGGGTGGTCTCGGAAGTATCCCGACGCCGGAATCTGGTGGGTTTCGCCGTCGCGGTCGGGGACCTCGATCAGGGCCGGTTCTACCCAGGCGGACACGGCCTCCTGGTCGATCTTCGCCCCGGGTTCGCGGCGCCGGAAGACCAGCACGTCGGTCTTCACGTCCGTGCCGGCGCTGTCCTGCATGGCCCCATTGGGCAGCCGCACCGCACCCACCAGGTCGGCGTAGCGGGCGAATTCCCGGCGGGCCGAGGCGCGCTGGGCGTCCATCGTCCAGGTCGAGGTCATGACCGCCACATACCCGCCCGGGGCGGTCATCCGCAGGGACTTGGCGATGAAGTAGTTGTGGATCGATAAGTTCTGCCCGTTGTACCGGGGATCGACCACCGGAAAGGAACCGAACGGCACGTTGCCGACCACTGCGTGGAAGCTGTTCTCGCCCAGGCGGACTTGCTCGAAGCCGGCGGCGTGGATTTCCTGGGAAGGGTAGAGGTGCGAGGTGATCCTGGCCGTGGTTGTGTCCAGTTCGACCCCCACCATCCGGGTCCCGGTCGGGGCCTGGCCGATGAACTCCCCGGACCCGCACCCCGGCTCCAGCACTCGCCCCCCTTCGAGCCCGGCCCTTTGGAGTGCCCCCCAGATCGCGGCGGCGTGGGTGGGATCGGTGTAGTGGGCGTTCAAGGTAGTGGCTTTGGCCTGTTCCCAGCCCTCCGGGCCCAGCAGGTCCCGGACTAGTTTCCGGTCCTCGGCGGAAAACTCGGTGGCGGTCTCATCGAAGACCTCCGGCAGCGCGCCCCAGCTGGACCATCGGGACAGCTCGTCCTGGTCCTGGACCGTGGCATAGCGTCCGGCGTCCTCAAGCTCAGCCAGAGACTGCAGGGCTCCGACGTTCGCCAGGAACCGAGTCGACCGGGTGGCCGGTCGCTGGGTACCTCCGGCCCAATCCGCCGGGGCACCCGTCAGCCCTGTTCGGCGCTCGTCCGGTCCGCCTCGGTCACCAGCGGCGGCAGAGAACTCGCTCCCGGGATTGGGTCCTTCCCCTGGGCCTGCAGCCAGACGAACACCTGCTCCGCCAGCATCGATAGCTTGTCGAAGACCCGCAGCTGCGTCCGCTTCGGCAGCTTCAACAGGGCCTCGGCCTCCACCGGCTCCACCCGATCCGGTGCCAGCTGCATCGCCCGGGACTGCACGATCCCGATCAGATGCTCCTCGAAGCCCTGACTGGCCTGCCGGTACTGGTCCAGGGACAGCATCATGTCGATCACGGTCACTTCCCCGTCCGGGTGCTCCGTTTCGTAGGCCTCCACCAGCGACTGACCGTACAGAGTCTGCTCGTGCGGGTGCTGCCACACCGTCCGTTCCGCCTCCCACCGGGCCTGTTCCCCTGCCAGGAACTTGCTGCTCGGGTTCGGCGTTGGATCCTCGATCGCCTCCGGCATCGTCCCGTCCTGAATCGTCCCGTTGCGCATCTTCTCTTCCTTCCATCCCGGCCAGCACGTCGAACATCGACACCTGTCCGGCGACCTGGCTACTTCGCTTGTTCCTGGCCACGCGCTGGCTCCTGTCTGACATAACTGCACGACGGCCGGCAGGCTGTCAAGCCTCCGGCCGTCGCGCGACGGTCTGTGAACGGGTCTCTCACCGGGTGGGCCCGGCGGCCCCCTGCTGTGCGCCCGGTACCGCGACCGGGTTCTGGGCGGCCCACGAGGTGTACGCCTCTGGCGTCATCTTCTCCGGCTGCAGACCCTGATCCACAGACTGGCTAGGGGACTGGGTGAGGGACGCCCCGATCCGGTGGTGGTCGCGAGGCAGGACAGTGACCGGGTTGTACTGCATCGACGCGGCCACGTCCTCCGCCCAGATGCGGTGGTTCAGGCCCGGCTGGCCGGTACTCGTGGAGTAGGCACCAACTTGGTAGTTCCCGGAAACCGTTACCCGGTCGCCCTTGTGCAGCGAAGACAGCACATTGGCTCCGAGCCGGTCCCGGTCCACCGCGACGTCGTAGAACGTCGGATCGGAGTCCTGCCACTGCCGGGAGCTCTCGTTGAACTGGCGGTGATTCTCCGCCATCTTGAACACGACCATGTCCTGGCCGGCCTTGGTATGCACCGTCCGGGGATCCGCCGTCAGATTGCCCTGGACCGTCTTCTTCCCCACGCTTGTCATAGTTCGCACCTTTTCTTGTTGATTGTTCTCATCCGCCGCCACCTGGCCCTGGTCGCGGTCCGATCCCCGCAGCGTGTCCATGGCCGGCTGGCGCGAATCCACGGCCAGGGCGTGGGCTTGACCGTTGCCGTCGATCCAATGGGCAGAATCGGGTTGCACGAACGGCTGCCGGTCCTGAGGATCCACGTCGATCATTTCCCCATCTGGGCCCTGCACCGTATCCCCAAACATGTACTGCATCGGGGCACCCAGACGGATCCTCGTACCTTCGTGGAGAACCTCCGGGGCCACCAGATCGTTGTGGTTGAAGGAAGCTTCCACCCGTATCCCGTCGTCCGTCTCGATCAACGCCGTGCTCTGCCGATCTTCCCCTTCCACGTCCACACCGACGATCACTCCTTCAACGTTCCGTTTCTCTGCCATGCTGATCTGCTCTCCCTCGTCCGTCCGCGCCGGCCCGACCCGACGTCCTGCCCCCAGTTCGCCTAGCGACCTTCCCCACCAGTCCTGACACACATCGGCCGGCCGTCCCGGCCATCGGCCGGAAAGACGGCTGGGGACTGGCGGTGGGATCCGTTCGGGCACGGTTGGTCTGCGCGTCCGGGTGGTGTCCGGCTGGGTTTTCCGGCGGCTTCATTCCGCGGGCTCAGTGCTGGGCCGGTTTCCCGGACGGGCGCACCGGCCGGTGTGGGTGCTGGTGCTCAGGCGTCTTGGTCCTCGTCCATCTCCGACCACGTGTTGCCGTCGGTGGATTCCTCCCACACCACGGCCAGGTCCTCCGGCCCGCCCATAATGTTGACTGCCACTCCGGCCTGACCGGGGGTGGCCGAGGTGTACGTCAGTTGCACCGAACCGACCGCGGCCACCGACCGGACACGCAACCCCAGTGGGTCGGAGGCCCCGTGGTCCACGCCGTCGGGGTCCACGGCCCTGGCCCGCACAAACTTCACACCATGTTCGGGGCGGTCGATGACCTTCTCGGTGCGGATGGTCGAGGCCGCGGTGATCCAGTCGTCCTCGTCGTAGTCCAGTTCGTAGGCCCCGACGGTGCCGGAGTACGCGACCGGTTCCTTGTGCTCGCCGGCCTGAACGCAGCCGGCCTCATGGGTCATCTCTTTGAGCCGCATGCGCATCTGGGCCAGGTTCGGGTGCCACATCATCATCGGGGCCAGCCCAGGAGCTGCTTCCTCCCAGACTTTGTATTCCATGCACATGGCCGCATACAGCTCGGCGGTCAGGTCCGGGTGGCGGTACCAGCAGGGTGGAACATCGGAGGTCGTCAGCCGGTATTCGCGGATGAACCAATCCACCCACCGGCGCAGCCCGTTCCAGGCATCCCATTGCTGATCGGGTTCAATCTCCCGCCACCGGGTCCCCAACCATTCGGGGGGACCCTCGGCGGCCAGGGCTGCCTCCACCTCGGGGTCCAGGTATGGCAGCGGGGAACCCGGTGCCATACCTGGACCCGGAGTGTGCTCGGGGCCGGGGTTCCGGTTCAGCCAGGTGTCGTCGTCCTCGTCGTGCACCCACGGATTGCCTGTCACCGGTGTCGCCCTCCTCATCGCCGCTGTCGGGTCCGGCAGAGCCTATGGCCTGCTCGGGGACAGTTCGGGCCGGGAGGGCAAAGGTGTATGTCGCTTCGGTGTGGATCAGAGGCAGATCAGGCGGTGTCGTCGGTGGGGCGCTGGCGGCGGTATTTGCGGGGTGGGCCGTCGATGAGACCCGACAGACGCTGGATCATTTCGTTCACCGCCTGCTGGGCGGAACCCGGCCCGGGGTGCTGGGCCATCCACCGGTGTACGGCTTCCTCGCAGATCGAACACAGCCACATTCCGTGCCCGTCGGTGCGGCGGCATTCGGCGCGGTCGAGCACGTCGTTGCGGGTGGTGTGGAAGGCCAGAACGGAGATCCGCTGACACAGTTCGCAGTTCAACGGTTCGGCCGAACCGGGCACGGGGACACTGGTGGTCATGGGGTCTTCTTTCGGTGGCGGCGGATCAGCCTGACGACGATATGCACGGTGGCCCGGCGCCGGGCCCAGCCCAAGTACTCCTTGCGCGCATCCAGGGACGCGTGCAGCTGCTTGTGGTGGGCCCGGCACATCGGCATCAGGTCCTCATGGGCCTCCCTCGCCCGCCACGCCCCGGTGGCCGGATCGCGACCGACACCGTTGTAGCGTAGATGGTGTAGATCCAGACTGCCGGCTTCGTCGAGGGTCAGTTGGCAGACGAGACAGGCCGGCTCACAGCCTCGGGCTCGGGCGTCGCGGAACCAGCGCACCCGGCGGAAGCCCCACGCCGGTGAGCGCAGGTAGTCGCGGTAGTCGGTCGAGCCGGTCCGGGTGAGTGAGAGTCGTGCCATGGGCTCACCGCACCGGCACCTGGGCCGTCCAATCGGCCACCGTGCCTGCGCCGGCGGTGTCGGCACTGGTCGGCGTCGAGGACAGCACCTCGGCCCCGCCGGTGAGCTCAGCTGCAAGCTCGTGGTTGTAGGCCTTGACGGCTGCGGCGATCTGCTGGGCGTCCTTGCGGTCGGGCCACTTGGTCATCCGCATCAGGATGGGCCGGCCGTTGCGGTTCAATAGCAGCCCCCAGCCGAACGGCATCCGGCGCAGTTCCGAGACCGTCAGCACTTCGGTGTCGTGCAGCTGATCCGAGGTCGAGGACGAGTCTTTACCGCGGGATTTCGAGGTCCGGGTGATCTGGCGTTGCCCGGCCAGCCGCGAGAACAACTCCAGATCCTGCACATTGGAGGCCCCGCCGAGCTGGATCTTGACCGTGGCGGCGTCGAACAGGGCGGTCGCTGGCTGCTCGCCCCACTCGTTGCGGGCCTGGGCAAGGGACTGGAACACGGCGAAGGCGCTGATGCCTACGCCGCCGCCGTCGGCCATCAGCTGGGTCAGCCCGGGCCAAGCGCCGGCGATGTTCGCAATCTCGTCCAACACCAGCGTCAACGGGGGATCCAGTCGATTGTTCGGGGATTTTGCGGCCAGTTCGCGGGCGCGTTCGGTGATGGAGTCCATCATCGCGATCAAGAACGGGCCCGCTGAGGAGCCGCCGGTTTTGGTACCGACGATGTACAGCGTCCCGTTCTCGCGCAGGAACTTGTCGATGTCCAGGGTTTCCTCGACCTTCGTGGGTTTGAGGACCTCGCGAACCTCGGGCACGGACAGACCCTTGACCGCGCCTTCGACGCCGAACCACTTGTTCTGCAGCAGCTTGGGTTCGCCGTCGATGATGCCCTGCAACACCAAATTCCAGTTCGAGGCCGCACCCCGGTGCTCGGCCAGGATCTTCACCGCCTCTTTGGCCTCGGCGGGGTTGTTGCCCCACCGCATCAGATCATCCACGGTGCGGTCCCCGAGGGCGGCGGCGTGCAGTAGGCATTCCATGATGGTCACCGCCGGGGCCTGCCACTCCGCGTTCGTCGAGGAAGCCCCCAGCCCGGAGGAAGAAATCAAGGAGGTGGCCCGCTGGTTCGCGACCCGGGGCACCTGGCATCCGGTGATCGGGGACCACTTCAGGGTGGTCGGCTGACCGGTCAGACCTTGGGGGTCGAACAAGGCCACCGGACCCTTCTCGGCGCGCAATGCGGCTGTGGCGGCGAGGTTGTCGGCCCTGGAGCTGGTGGTGATGACCGGGCCCGGGGCGTCCAGGATGACGCCGATGAGCAGGTGTAGTCCCTTGCCCGAGCGGGGCGGACCGATGAGCACCATCGATTCCTCCAGCGAGCTCCACACCTCACAGCCTTCGGCGGCGCCCAGCAGCAGAGCGGCATCCGCCGGCTGGGGACGGTGCAGGCTCGGGCGGACTTTCTTCGCCTTCTTGCGGGCCGCTGTGGCACCGACGGCACGGCGGATTTCCGGGCTGCGGGCCATGCCCTCACGCCAGCGGATGCTCCGGATGAAGGCCTTGTCCGACTGCTGATACCGCGCCCATCCGTACACGCCCACCGCGATGAGTACGATCAGGACGACGGCCAGCACGATGTACACGGTGATCAGCGTCCCGGTGTTGGCCGCGCAACCGGCCGCCGAACCGAAGGCGGTGCCCTCTCCGGTGGCCACGAACCCCAATGGGCTGAAGATCGTGTCCGGCCACGCCAGGGCCCCGCACACCGCCCGGTTGGTCAGGACACCGGCCAGCACGTAGGCCCCGTAGAGCCCGACCACGCCCAGAATCAGCAGCGGCAGGGTGTGCTCTGAGCCGGTCGCGGATTGGCGGTTCTGCGTGTTGACGCTCATACGCGTGCCTCCTTAGGTGCGGTGGTGGCCGCGGTGATCAGTCGTTCATCGGTGTTGAACAGCGCTAGCTCGACCCGGGTCAGGTCGTTCTTGACCTGGAAGCTGGAGGCGCCCAACCGCCACAGGCCCACGCCCTTGTCCAGGTGCTTGAGCAAAGACCGTTCCCGATCCGAGAGGCCCAGTTCCTCGCCCGTGAGCTTCAGTGTGGAGCGGTCTTGGCGGTAGATGACTTTCACGTCGGCGTCGGCCAACAGGGACTTGGCCATTGCGGCCATCCGCGAGCCGTGGTCTCCGGCCATGTTCAGGTCGGAGACCTTGTGCAGGATCAACACGTTGAAGATGCCGTAGGCCCGGGCCAGTTTCCAGGACTCGACCATGCGTTGCAGGTCCGCCTCCGAGGAGATGTTGTCCCAGCCCTCTTCATAGATCACGAGGCGCTGTCCACCGTCACTGGTGGTGACCATGGCTTCGGTCCAGGCTCCGGAACAGGCGTTGACCACGCGGGCCGCTTCCGGGCTAGCGCCCTGCAAGGCCGAGGTGTCGATGGAGGTGGCCGGGGCATCGGCGTCGAAGTGTGCGGTGGTTTCCCCGTCGAACATGCCCGCCAGGTCCCCGGTCGTCATCCGGTGCAGGGTCATGGCCATCACCGAGGACGCCTCAGCGACCAACACGTCGGGGTGAGTCTTATCGGCCTCCAGCGCGTTGATGACATCGGGGATGACCACGACTCCGTTCCGGACCCGTGCTGCCTGCACGCCGGTGTCCAGGGCCAACGACAGCACGTGATGTTCGGCCGGGGACAACTCTCGATTGGTGAGGATCCGCACCAGGGTGACCAGGATGGCCATCCGTCGGGTGCGAACCATCAGCGCCCATCCTTCATTGGTCAGCGGCTCACCCTGAGCATTCAGTGAGGGTCGGGTACCCGGATCCAGCGGGTTGATGCGGGTGCCCATGCCCGGGCCGACCTGGATCACCGACCCGCCCAATGCCTGGACGACCCTGGTCCACTCTCCCTTCTTGTCCGAGGCGACCGAGAGCTTGCGGCCGGCCTGGACTAGGCGCACAGCGAAGGACTTGGCCAACGAGGACTTGCCGGTACCGACCTGACCGAACAGGATCATCGACATCCCGGAGATGACGCCACGCTCGTATAACCGCCACGGGTCGAAGCAGAACGCTCCGCCGCCGTTGAGGTCTCGGCCCAGGTACACGCCATCGGCACCCAGTGAGGTTCCGGCCACATAGGGATAGGCCGTGGCCCCGGTGTGCGCGGTGGTGGGTACCCCGCGCATGCGCAGCATCCCAGTCCCGTGCAGGGACTTGGGCCGTGGCTGGCCCCCGGTGCCCCACGAGCGTCGAGGAAAATCCCCGTGGGTTTCGGTCTCACCAGGTTGGGTGGTCTGAAGGTCCTTCAGGAGTTGTCGGGTGGATTTGATGGAGGCGCGCTTGTGGACCCGGTTGGCGTCGTAGAAGTCGAAGACCTCGATCTTCTGGGGCGTGCGGGTCATGACATCTCCACCATGGCGAAGGGCAGCGCCGCAGCGAGCATGGCCGCATCTTGTTCCAGGAAGACCACGCGCAACTCACAATTGGCGTTGACTGCCCGGGCCAACACGTCCGAGCAGTTGGCCTCCAGCTCCATCTCATCGCCTCCAGTGACAGTGATCAGCACGGCCAGGTCCAGGCGAGCGTGCCCGTCGACCAGCTCGGTTTCCTCCCGGTGGATGTCCTCCTGCTCCCGGTCGTGTTCTAGAGATTTGGGTTTGTCCATTTTGTCCAGCAGCCGGGTGGTGGTCCGCCAGTCGGCCTTGCGCCGCTGCACTTTATTGAGGGCCTGTCGCACATCTCGCGGTGACCACACCACGGAGACGGTGTGCCGGAAATCCCCGGCGAAGATCAGCGGCTCGAGGAATCCGAGCCGGGCCTGAGCCTGGGGAAACTCCGAGACCTTGTAGGTGCGGTGCAGATATCCGTCGGTGCGGACGTGATCGGTAAACACTTCCATGGCCACCGGTCCGGCCGAGCTGGGGGAGACGCCCACCCAGTTACCGGAGCGTTCGGAAATCACGACGGAGGCGTCCGGGTCAAAGGCGGAGCGGATCAAGGCGGCCAGCGACCTGGGGGAGTGCCAGGACTGCACGATGGTGCCCGAGGCCGGCAACATGCCTTCGATGGTGGTCATCGCCGACAGGGCGACCTGCATGAACGCCGGCAGCCCGCCGCCGAGGGACTTCACTCGCTTGGCGACCTTCTGGCGGGAGAGCACGATCGTCAGCCACGTCTCATGCACCGGCATATCCTGGGCCTCGGCCATCAGCTCCACGAACGCCGCATGCAGGAACGGGTTGACCTGTTCGCCGCTGACTTGGCCGGCTTCTGTGGCCTCGGTGCCCTTCTGCTGGTAGAACTCCATCACCTTGGAACCGGAGATCAAGGTGGTTTGGTCTGCGTGCTGGACCCGGACCACCCCGGTCATCCGGGCGATGGCTGAGATGGCTTCGCTCCAGTTCGCGGTGCGGTCTTCTTGGGCATCGAAGGACTCCAAGGTAAAGGCCTTGGAGGTGTTGATCTTCGCGCACACGATGCCTTCACCGCGGCGCGGGTCGTAGACGAACCCGGCCCCACTGGGCAGGGTGTACACCCGGAGCTCGTTGGCCTCGCCGGGCAGCCGGAACCGGGCCCCGGCCCCCGTCTTGATCCGCCCTGACTTATCGCGAACGGTGCTGAACTCTCCGGGCATCAGGACCGGGGCGGCCGGCACTGCAGAAACCTCATTTTCGTCGTCAGGGCTGTCGCGGCGGACGAATGTCAGCTGATTCCGGGCCCCGCGCAGCAAGTACCGTAGCCACAGTCCGACCCAGCCCAGCAGGGGCCTTCCCATCACTTTCGGCACAACGATCCCGGCGGCGACTGTGCCCAGGACCAGTGCAGTGAAGAACCCGCGGGGGAACCCGCCGATGAACACCAAGATCATCATCACGCCCAGGGTCAGGGCCAGGGCGATGACCTGGGACCAGTTCAGACCCATCAACACTCCCGTGGTCCGCTCCCGGGCGAACCGGGCCCCGTCCCAGGGTGAGTCCAGCTGCTGTTTCAGTGCCTGATTGACCATGTCTACGTTGTCCTTCTCTCGTACTTCGGCTCTGTCTTCTCCGAGGTCTTTTATGAGTGGGGGATTTACCGGCCGAGACGGGCTGCGGATTGAACGGGGCGGGCAATCTGTCCGGCCTTGCGGGCCCCACCCCGGACCACGTTTGTGGTCTGGCGTGCGGTGTTACTTCCGCTCGACGCTGCGGCGCGTTCCATGGAGTCGGAAGCGCCTCCGGTCATGAACGAGACCATGGTGAGCATCAGAATCGGCATCGCCGCACCCATCACGATCAGCACTAGTCCGGCGGCCAGCTGGACCCAATCAGAGCCGATCGATGCGGAGATCATGCCGATCTTCACCACCAGTGCCGCCGCCGGTTTGGCCAGGATGAGCGCGAAGACCACCGACAGCCACCGGGAGAACACCGCTTTGGCCGGCTCCAGACTCAGGCTGAACACGGCGGCGGGCATCATCGCGGTCAACACCACGATGACCACCAGGCGGAAGATCATCATGAGCATCAGCAGTAGGCAGACCAAGACAATGATGATGCCGATGATGAACGGCAGGATCGCCATACCCGGGTTCTCGTTGTTGGTGGCCATCTGCCACTGGGCGTAGTTCTCATCCATCAACACTTCACCGTTGGCCGGGTCATAGGTCAGCCCGAACAAGTGCAGGATGGCCCCCAACGCGGCTTCGTCCCCGCCAGTCTCCCCGACCTGCAGGATCCACAGGCTCATCTGGTCTACTGCGCCGAGCACCACGAACATCAGCCCGGCGACCACGTACACCGCTGGGACGGACACCACGGCGACCGTCAGTGCCCGGATCACCCCGGCCGTAGAAGATCGGAACAGGGACCAGATCACCTGTACAGCGACGAAGATCATCAGGAAAGGGATCATGGCCAGCACCATGACGTTGAGCATCCCCGGGTGCTCAATCGTGGTGGCCGCCTGACCATCCACGTTCACCACCACGGTTCCGCCCACGATGGTCATCCACCACTCACTGGTCATGGACCCGGCCGAGAACGAATCCCGAATGAAAGCCCATGCCGCGGTGGCGAACGCCAGGATGCCGTCACGCAGGAATGCCTGCATCGGTTCCAACAGATTCAAGACCGGCCCCTTCCTGCCGCGCGCATCAGGTTCAGGCGAACAGGGGGACCCCGGTCGCCCAGGCGATGATCCCGCCGGCCGATCCGATGATGACGGCTCCGAGCGTTCCGTAGAGCAGGACCTTGAGTCCCGCGCCCTGGGCGTTAGGGCCCGCGCCGAGCTTGCCTGCGGCCCAGAGCACTGCGCCCAGGACGAGCACGATGCCCAGCACCACGATGGCGGTGGCCATGACCATCCCGCCGATGTTTTGCAGTGAGGGCATCCACGGGGCATTGAAGTTCGGGCTGATGCCCGGGTTATAGCCTTGAGCGACTACCGCCAGATCAGTCAGCTCATTCAGTTCGTTCATAGTTGGTTTCCTTTTGCTCGTGCCCCTCTACAGGGCGTCACCCATGCCCCCTTCGGGCACGGGAAGCGTCTGGGACTTACGCAGGGCACCCGTCACCGACGATGACTTTCCTGGCGTCCGTGGCAGCAACCCCGCCGAAGCCGATACCGCTGCTCTCGATCCCGATCTCGACTTCAGTGCACTCGGCCGCCCGAGTGTTTTCTCTCGAACAGTCCGGGCCGGCCGGGTACCACTTCAGAGATCTCATCTGTGGCTGCTGATTCGATTCATTGACGCGATAGTCGATCTGCTGACCGGCGACCTTCGACGCCAGCGCATACCGCTGCTCATTGGACGGTGGGTTGGACTCATCATCGAAGTCGCGCACGGCCTGCGAAGTGCAGGTCGTCTTGGGAGCTTTCCGGTCGATGACGACCTGCCCGGGTCGGGCGGCCTCGGGCATCAGCGAGGACGTGCCCATAGTTGATCCCCACTGCACCGCCCCGCCAATACTGCCCAGCACCACAGCTCCGACTACGCAGGCAGCGATCATCTTCAGGCCCTTGCCAGAACTGTTCGACGAGCTGGACAACCTGCCCCCGGCCCACCGGATGACGCCTAAGACAATGCCAATGCCCAGAAAGATGATGGCCGCGCCAAGGAATAGGCCGGCGACCGCGTTGAGACCGCCTGGCCCGGTCAGGCCCCAGGGGTCAATACCGTCGAGCATGGTGTCCTCCTTGAATGGTTCCTTGAGAGCAGTTCGCTTTCCGACACGACGATGTGTGTCCGCGTCGGCTCCCTGTGCCTGCGGCCCGACGCTTGGTCAATCTCAGAAAATGACAATCACAATGAAGACCACGGTCCAGAGCAGTAAGGCGATCACGGCTCCCACGGCCAGCAGCACCCGGCCGCGTCCGGTCGAGGCCCAGTCCGGCACCCACCGACGCGCCGAGTCGGGAAGATCGGCTTCCATCGTCGTGGCGATCCAGGTCTCGCGGGACTGACCTACCTTGGCCCGCCGCTCTGCTCTTCTGCGCCGTCGACGTTCACCACGGGACTCGCGGACACCGCTCATGTTGTCCCAGGTGGAGGCAACACCGGCACTGGGCAGGTCTTGGTCATCTGTGGTGCCGTCGTGGGCGGTTCGGATCGGGGAAGTCATCTCACTGCCTCGTCTTTGGCTCTTCGGACAACACGGTCATCGCGACCTGCAACAAGTGCCGGGTCTCGGCCAGGTACTGCCGGGCCGTATTGCGGCTGAACCCGGTCACCTCCATCACATGACCCACGGTCACCGCCTCGAACCGACCACCGGCCTGCGCGCAGGCCAACGCCATTTGTCGGACCCAGTCCCCGGACTCCCCATCGGCCGGCAGACACCCGATCAGCGTCCGCATCGTCACCGGGCCACCGGCATCCGCAGCTTCCTGGGCCCGGGTCACCACCTGACAACACCGGATCATTTCCCGGCGAGACTGGCGCAGCACCTCGGCCGAGACACCCAGTCCCCGGGCCGCCAGCGCCACGTCATCACCGAACACCAGCACCAAGGCCAGCGCCCGGGAGGTAGCTTCGCGGTTCTGCATGACCTGCTCGACCACCCCGAGTACCCGCCCGACGCGCTGCTGAGCCTCTATCGCGTTCACCGTGGCCTCGGAATGGTCCGCGGCCGTCAGCGTGACAGCTGACTGAACCCGTCCCTCGGCCAGCTGCTCAGCCTGCCCTTGCAGCACGGTGTCGCGCTGAAATGCTCGGACTCGGTCGATCGCCCGACGCCGAGCGATCGTGACCACCCAGGCATGCAACGATCCCTGCGCAGGATCGAACCGATGCCGCGCACTCCAGGCCGATTCCCACGTCGCTTGCGCCACGTCGTCCACATCAGCCGTCGACCCCATGTCTCCGAGCTGCGAAACGATCACCGGACGCACCCTTGCCACCGCCTCTGCGAGTTCTACACCATCCAGAGCAGCTGATTCCCGTACGATCTGATCCCTCATCGTCCACCCCTCCAAGGGCCTAATTCGTGCTGTCCCGCTGGTCCGGTCAGGCGCTAATCCTGCGACGCAGTGACGCCGGCAGCGTCTCGAGCTGCTCCGCGCTTAGCTGATCGACGTCCGCATCTTGTGTCGTGGGTGCAAGGCGGTTCTCCAGCCGGCACTGTGGGCAATCTGCAGGGTTGTAGATCCCGTCATGATCCGGATTCGTACATGGCACCGCCGGCACTGCAGCTTCTGCCGCCACCGCCTGCGCGGACCGCGGTGCCAGAGCGGGCGACTCCACCCCCTGGGGCCGGTGGTGGAAGGGCCACCGATCGGCGGCCGCGTCGAGGATGCCCTCGAAGTCCGCTCGTAGCGCCGTGGCCACGTACCGGGTCGGCGCCGCGACCCGGGCGGTGGCCCGGTCCAACACCACGTCCACTAGCGATGGCACGTACTCGAGCTCTATCTGTGCCAGCTCTGGCACCAGCTCGCAGAGCTGGGCCAGGCTCACACCCCGATACATCCCGCGGTCATCGTCGTTATCGTCCGGAGCGGACCGGGTACCCGCCGTCACGGAAGATCCCGAGCCGTGAGGATGATGAGGATTCTGATGGGGGTTAATCCGCGCGTGTTCCCTTAAGTGCCCTGTACCCGGATTTGCGTCTGAGTCGTGCACGGATTTGCGTCTGAGTGACTCAGACGCAGAACTTGCCTCTGGCGTGTTTTCGGTGGTTTCGGAGTCAAGCGCAATTTTTGCCTCTCGCGTCCTACTGCGGGACGCAGCTTCTGCCTTTCGCACCTCCGTGCGAGGAGCAACATTTGCACCTGAGTCGTCAACAGTGCCGTCAGCGGTGCCGTCAACGAGTCCGCTCAGGGCGTCTTCGTGGAGGTAGTAGCGCACTCCGATCCGGCCCCGTCCCCGCCCGTACCGGTTCTCCACACTGATCAGTCCCAACTGGCGGAGCCGTCCGATCTGTGAGGTGACCGTGCGTTTGGACTGGTTCGACTCCCGCGCGAGCTTCTGTTGTGACGGGTGGCAGGACCACGCCTCGTCAGCGTGGTCAGCCAGCATCCACAACAGCAATACCTCCGCTGGGCGCAGCACCCCCTGGGCGCCGACCAAGCGTGCCCAGTTCAAGGCCTGAATGCTCATGCCTGTTCCCTCCGGTTGCCGGAGACCAGTTCGCTGAACACCTCAGGACGCTCCTGACGCAGGGCGCTCAGCCGCCGCCGGCCGGTGCGTTCCGATATCCCGAACTGCTCGGCCAGCATCGTGGCGCTGACTTCAACGCCAGCTGCCATCTGGGCGGTGACGAACTCGGCCACCTCATCCAGAGCACCGCCCACGCCGGGCTTGCTGATAGGAAAGGTTGGCGGGCCGCCGCGAACCACATGCAGCCCGCTTGCATTCGGTTCCTCCACAGCCTCCATGTTCTGGTCCAGCGACTTGTCCTTCGGCGCTGCCTGGTGTGCCGTGTCGGGGGAGTGGCGCTCAGGTACCGGCTGGATGGCAAGCTTGACCTCCAGGTCTCGACTGGCCTGGAGCTTGGCCACTTCCGTCCGATGCCGTTCCCGGTCCAGCTCGGCCGTGCGCTCGGCCATCACCCGCTCATGGGCCATCTGCCGTTCCTGTTTCTCACGCTCGAATCCCAGCCGCACCAGTTGCCGATCGTGCTCGGCTCGGGCCTGCTCCATCCGCGACTGTTCCCTCAGCTCGGCCCGCCGGGACTCCGGGTCCTCCACCGCCACCCGCGAGAGCTGCTCCGTGGCCACGAAGATCGCCACCGGCACCATCCCGGCGATGACAGCCCCCACCACGCCCTGCCAAGCCTGGTCGTGGTCCTGGACGTACGACCACGCATGGGCTGCGTTGGCGAACACCGACAACACCGTGAAAGTGCCCAACGCTGCCCAAGATGCCAGTGTTCGTTCGCCACGGGCCTTGTGCACCAGCACTGACGCCGCGTACACCAGGATGGCCAGGTCGATGAACACCGGTACCGCCCACCACATGAACGGTGGCAACCCCAACCAACCGGCCACCTCGTACAGTGCCGTGAAGGAGATTGCGAACGCCACCACACCCGCGACCACAACTCCGGCGACCACCGCCCGGATGAATCGACCGTCGTCCGGATTGATCCGACGTGGACCCTTGGCTGCGGTGGCCCGGGCCTGCACCCGACTGTTAGCCTGTGGCGCATCGACAGCATCAGCCGTTCCCAAGGCGTCTGTCGATACTGAAATGAAGCCCCCGGCACCATCCCCCTCCACCGCCGGGGGTTTCGTACTGCCCACGTCACCGGCCATCACTTGCACTCCACCGCTCACGTCGATCCCGCCATCTGGCGCAATACCCGGTCCAGCTCACCCATCGAATCCCGCAGGTTTGCCTTGATCGCCGCCTCCGACTCACCGGAGGTCATTGACTCCCGGAGGGTGACCGCCGCATGTGCGAGAACGCACAACCCTCGGGACACGTCATAAGCGAGCTCGTGCAGCCGCTCTTCCGGCACCTCCGATCGCCCCGTCACCGGGGACACCAGCCCAGCCACCTGAGACGCCAACTTGATCGTCATCGGCAACGCCGCCGACCCCGACCCATGAAACTCCCGCAACAACCGCAACACCCGCTCACGACCCACACCAGCACGCTCGGCCAGGTCCAACGGCTCCACCCCAGCCACCGACGCCGGCAAATCCATCACTTCGTCCACCGACAACTGCCCTGGCACAGGAACACCCACTGCATCGACATCTATTGCGTCCTCGATAATGGGTTCCACCGGCCGTGACGGATGCGATGCCGCGTAAGTCTTACCGTCCTTGCCTTGAACAGTGGGTTGGTCAGGTGCGGCATTTGCCGCGCCCGCTGCCTTCAACTCGCGACGAACGGTGCGGTCATTGAGATTCGTGGCTTGGCCGATTGCACGTGTGCTCATCCGCGCCTCGCGCATCGAGAGGATGACTTCTTGTCGCTCCTCCTTGGGAGGCCGCAGATGAAGGTTCCCGAACTCTCTCGTCACGTACTCATCCCAGGATGAATACCCCATTGTCAACCAGGCTCGGCCCTGATAAGCCGCCTTGATCCATTGGTAAACGCCCTCCAAACCAGTGCGTATCCGATCCGTCAATTCACGTGCGGCATCAGCAGCGAGGTCACCTCGCTTATTGGCTGCAGCCCCTTCGTCCAACGCCAGGTCTTCCATGTCAGACCGCCGCGATCTGATCGTGGCCGGACTCTGATGCCTCTTGAAGTCCATCAAGCAAGACCTCGAGACGCACGTTGAGGAGATTCGCCACGGCCAGTAGCTCACAGAGACGGAACTCTGTTCGGCCTCGGAGTCGGGCGGACAGCCCCGTCTGCGTCATCCCGAGGGCAGAAGCGACGTCGTGTTGGTTCAAGTCGTTTCGGGCCATCTCGGCTCCAATGTTTGATCGAAGCTTTCGTGAGTAGTTGGTCATGACGCCTACCGTATTGCGTGAGGTAAAGTCAGTCAATAGGGACGATGCCATGAGGCCATAGGAATAAGCTCAGGGTGTACTTTCCTGCACGTGGTGCTTAGTCTTAGTACATGACCGCTGAAATCACCCATACTTTCTCCACGAGCCTGAATCGCCAGGTCGGTTTGGAGGTAAAGACTTGGTTGGTCCGTGCAGGCGCTAAGCAGGTGGATCTGGCGGCGGCGCTGCAGCTCTCGCAGACTGCGGTGTCAAAACGCCTATCGGGTCGGACACCGTTCGGCATCGACGAACTTTTCGTAGTCGCCGACTTCCTCGACATCCCACTGAGTCGGCTGCTCGGTAACGAGCTACTTAACGAAAGAAGCCCCCGTCCCGCTATGCGGGACGAGGGCCTTCGCGACCGAGCACCAATTGCTGCGCTCGATACGGGTAAATCTACTTCCGAGAAGCTCCCGCGGCTGGACTCGAACCAGCAACCCTTCGATTAACAGTCGAATGCTCTGCCATTGAGCTACGCGGGACCGTTGTCGCCGTTCCTGGAACAGCTGGACAGCGGGTTCTACTGTACCCAAGTTCGGCAGAACTGTGAAATCCCCGGTGCCCGGCCGCCGTCGGGCCCGGGGACTAGAGTTCTGCGGTGACCTCCGCCGCTGTGCCTGCCCCGCTGACCCCCGCCCGCCGTTGGCTGCTGCTGGTCACGGTCAGTGCCGGGGTGCTGTTGATCACGCTGGACAACACCATCCTCTACACGGCCCTGCCCACGCTGACGGCGGAGCTGGGGGCCGACGCCTCCGAATCCCTGTGGATCATCAATGCCTACCCGCTGGTGATGTGCGGTCTGCTGTTGGGGGCCGGGACCCTGGGGGACCGGTACGGGCACCGGCGGCTCTTCCTGACCGGGCTGGTGGTCTTCGGGGTGGCCTCCCTCGTGGCCGCCTTCGCGCCGGTCGTCTCCGTCCTCATCGCCGCGCGCGCCCTGCTGGCGGTCGGTGCGGCGTGCATGATGCCCGCCACGCTGGCGTTGATCCGCATCGGCTTCGATGACGTGCGGGAGCGCAATGTGGCGATCGGCGTCTGGGGGAGCATCTCCCTGGTGGGGGCCGCGCTCGGCCCGATCATCGGCGGGCTGCTGCTGGAGGCCTTCTGGTGGGGGTCGGTCTTCCTCATCAACGTGCCCGTGGTCCTCGCCGCCCTGATCCTGACCCCGTGGGTGGCCCCGCGCGGACGAACGGACCGCTCCACGCGCTGGGACGCCCTGAGTTCGGTCTACGCCATGGCGACGCTGACGGGGGCCGTGTTCGCGATCAAGCAGGCCACCGGCCCGGCCCCCTCCTGGCCGGTCCTGGCGGTCTCCGTGACCGTGGCCGTAGCCGGTGGGTGGGCCTTCACCCACCGCCAGCACCGCCTCGCCGCCCCTGTCCTGGACTTCGGGGTCTTCCGGAACCGGGCCTTCTCCGCCGGGGTCCTCGCGGCGGCCTGCTCCATGTTCGTGATCGGCGGCGTCCAGCTCGTCACCACCCAGCGGTTCCAACTTGTGGAGGGCTTCACACCCCTGCAGTCCGGGCTCCTGGTGGCGGCCGTGGCCGTGGGGTCGATGCCGGCCGCGCTCGCCGGCGGAGCCAGCCTGCACCGTCTCGGGCTGCGCACCCTGGTCTCCGGGGGATTCGCCGTTGCCACCGTCGGCATGGTCGTGACCGCCCTGGGCGCCACCACCAGCATCCCGTGGCTAGTGACCGGGCTCGTGCTCACCGGGGCCGGCCTGGGTGCCACCATGTCCGTGGCCTCCACGGCCATCATCGGCAACGTCCCCTCCCGCCAGGCCGGCATGGCCTCCTCCGTGGAGGAGGTGTCCTACGAGTTCGGCAACCTGCTCGCGGTGGCGCTGCTGGGCAGCCTGGCCACCCTGCTCTACACCGTCACGGTCCGGCTGCCGGCCGGCGCCCCGGAGGGGGCCGCGGACTCGATGTCCGGCGCGGCCGCCCTCGCCGGCGACGACCCGGACCTGTTGGCCGCCGCCGGTGCCGCCTACGACACGGCGTTCGTCACCGTGCTGGTCATCGTCACCGCGGTCGTCGCCGTGGCCGCCGTGGCCACCGGCTGGTTGTTGCGCCACTACGGCCCCGGCACCCCGGCCAGCGCCTACGAGGCCAACTAGGCCTCGCGAGCACCTCCGAGCTCCAGGCGCGGCCACCCGCCCAGGTCCCGCAGCATCTGCCGGTCGTGCGTCGCCACCACCACGGCGGCGGGCGTTTCCTGCAGTGCCTGGGTGAGGTCGTCCACCAGCGGCGCCGAGAGGTGGTTGCTCGGCTCATCCAGCAGCAGCACATCCGGCCGCTCCGCCAGCCGCAGCGCCAGGTGCAGACGGGACTGCTGTCCGGCGGACATGGCCCCCACCGGGGTGCGGAGGGCTTCCGCGTCCATCAGCCCGGTGGCGCCGATCGGGATCAGGTCCTGCTCGCGGTGGGTGCCGGCCGCCAGCAGCCGGTGCACGTGGCTCCGGTACAGCTCGTGCGCGAGGATCCGCGAGGGCCAGGACGGCGGCTCCTGACCGAGCAGCGCGATCCGTGCCCCGGACAGGTGCCGCACCTCGCCGGTGTCCGGTGCGATCGTGCCGGCCAGCACGCCCAGCACCGTCGACTTGCCCGCTCCGTTCGGCCCGGTCACGAGCAGCCGTTCGCCCCCGGCCAGCCGCACGTCCACCGGGCCGTCCAGCCGGCCGGCCACCGAGACGCCGCCGCCGTGCAGCAACGGCTGCCCCGCGCGGACCGTCAGGTCCGGGAAGGTCAGCCGCAGGGGCGGCTCCGGCACCGTGATCCGGTGCGCCTCCAGGTCCGCCTGGCGCCGCTTGACGGCCTGCACGACGCCGGGTGCCCGGCTCTGGCGTTGATGCCTGCCGTGACCTTTGGCAGGGCGCCACGCGGACTCCAGCCGGTCCCGGGCCGCGTCGGCGGCCCCGGCCAGGCGCCGGTGCTCGGCGGCCTGGGCCTGGAAATCCTGCTCCCAGCGCTCGCGGGCGGCCAGCCGGCCCGACTGCCAGCCTTCGTAGCCGCCGGCGTAGAGCACGGGCCGTCCGTCCTGGCTCGGGTCCAGGTCGAGGAACTCCTCGGCCACGTCCTGTAACAGCGCCCGGTCATGGGTGACGAGTGCCAGTCCGCCCGGGTGCTCGCGCAACCGCTCGGTCAGGAAGGCGAGGCTCTGGGCATCTAGGTGATTGCTCGGTTCGTCCAGCAGCAACAGGTCATACCGGGCGCCGAGCGCACAGGCCAGGCGGACCCGGTACCGCTGGCCCACGGACAGCCGGTCCAGCGGCCGGGAGCGGTCGGTGACGGCGTGCAGGCCGGCCAGGGCCAGGTCCACGCGGCGCTCGGCGTCCCAGGCGTCCAGCAGGGTGGCCGCCTCCAGGGCGGCGGCGTAGTCGTCCTCGGCTCCGGCCTCGCCGCGGGCCAGCGCCTCGGCCGAGGTGTCCAGTGCGGCCAGCGCCTGTCGCGAGGGGGCGATGGCCTCGCCCACGAGCGTGCCCACGCTCTGGCCGGGGCCGGCGTCCAGGGTCTGTTCGACGATCCCGCACGTGCCCGCCCGGGTGACCGAGCCGTCGTCGGGCCTCAGGGTTCCGGCGAGGACGTGCAGCAGGGTGCTCTTTCCGCGGCCGTTCTCGCCGACGATCGCCAGCCGGGACCGGGCGGACACGGTCACGCTGGCTCCGCGCAGGATCTCGCGGCCGCCGCGGACCACGCGTAGGCCCTCGGCGCGCAGGTGGGCCGCGGCGCCGGCGGGCAGGGTGGGCAGGGCGGTGGACAGGGCAGGGGACAGGGTGGAATGGGGATGGGGATGGGGGTGGGGGTGGTTCACGGTACTGCCTTCGACTCGTCATGGAGCCGGGCGCGCCGAAGGGCCGCCCGGCGGGGACCGGGACGACGGTCGGTGGATGAGGGTGAGGGGCCGGCCGCCGTCAGCGGGCGGGGCGCAGCCTCACCGAGGCGATACCGAGATCATGCATGGGGGACATTCTATCCGGGACGGTCCGTGTGTCACCGGCGGCTATCCTCAGGCCATGATCAGAACGCCCGCGGGGCCGCCGCAGCCACCCGGGCGTGGCCCCAGGCGCTCGCGGGTGGTGCTGGTCTCCGTGGCGGCCGTGGTGCTGATCGGTCTGAACCTCCGGGCCGGGATAGCCTCCGCCGGACCCCTGTTCCATGCCCTGCAGGATCTCCTGGACTATGGCGCGCTGGCCGCCTCCCTCCTGCCGACCGTCCCGGTGCTGTGTTTTGCGGTGGCCGGTGCGGCGACCGCCTGGCTGGTTCGCAGGGTGGGGCTGGAGCCGGCCATCGCGCTGGCGTTGCTCCTGCTCACGGGAGGTCTGGCGGTCCGCGCCGTGGACTCCACGCTGATGTTGATGGTCGGAACGGTCATCGGCATGAGCGGTCTGGCGGTGTGCAACGTGGCCATGCCGTCCTATATCCGTCAGCACCACACGGGACGTGCCGCCACCATGACGGCGGTGTACACGGTTTCCATGACCATCGGGGCCACCACCGCCTCGGCGGCGGCCGTGCCGATCGCCGCCGGCCTCGGTTCGCCCACCCTGGGTCTGGCGGCGTGGGCCCTCCCGGCCGCGGTGGCCTTGGCCGTCTTCCTGCCCCTGGCCGTCCGCAGCCGGCTGGCCGATGACGGGGCTGCACGCCAGGGCGTCCCCTATGTCTCACCCTGGCCGCTACTGAAGACCCGCAAGGGGCTGCTGTTCACGGCCCTGTTCGCGGCCCAGGCCTTTCTGGCCTACGGCGTCCTCGGGTGGTATCCGCACATCCTGGTCTCGCGCGGCCTCGACGAGGCCACGGCGGGTCTGATGCTGGGGCTGATGCAGCTGGTGGGGATCCCCGCCATGATGGTGCTGTTGGCGATGGCCGGCCGGCCATGGCTGTTGCGCACGGCGTTCCTGATCACCTGCAGTGCCTCGCTGTCCGGCTACGTGGTGTTGTTGTTCGCGCCGGTGGAGTGGGCGGTCGGCACCTCGATCCTGATGGGACTCGGCTTCTGCGTCTTCCCGCTGCTGATGCTGCTGATCAGCCGTAGCGGGTCCACCTCGGCGGAGACCACGGCGTTGTCCACGCTCGCGCAGTCGCTGGGGTATCTCGGAGCCGCCCTCGGCCCTTTCGGCCTGGGGCTGATGAACGGGCTGCTGGGAGATTGGACGATGGCCTTGGTGGTCGTGCTGGTGGTCTCCGCCGTCCAGATGGTGCTCAGCTACCGGGTGACCGCGTCCTAGTCAGGCTTGCCTTCGTTTGGCCAGCCTTTCCTTCGATGACACGGCGCGACTGTCGTCATACTGTGGTCCCATGAAGCTTTCAGATGACCTATTGAAGAAGTTCAACGAACAGATCACCCTCGAATTCGAGGCGTCGCTGGTCTACCGCCAGCTGGCGATCGAGGCCGATGAGCAGGATCTGAGCGGCATGGCCGCGTGGCTGCGTCACCAGGCGGACGAGGAGATCGTCCACGCCAACAAGTTCATCGATCATGTGGTGGACCGGGACAACCATGCCGAGATCGGATCGATCAATGCTCCTGTCGTCGAGCGGGGGCTCTCGCCCCTGGCCATCTTCGAGGCCTCCCTGGCCCATGAGGTGAAGGTGTCCAACGCCATCCGGGACCTGTACCGCGAGACCGACGCCGCCGGGGACCTCGACTCCCGCCCCCTGCTGAACTGGTTCGTGGACGAGCAGCTCGAGGAGGAGGCCACGGTCAGTGAGATCGTCGGCCGGATCAAGCTCATCGGTGATGACGGTGCCGGCCTGCTGCGCCTGGATGCGGAGCTCGGTTCGCGTTCCGTGGGCACCACCGAGGCGCACTGACGCCCCACCCACGAGGCCCTCTCAGGGCAGGGAAAAGCCGGTGCCGCCTTAAAGGGGGGGTGGGGCGACACCGGCTGGACGCGACTCTACCCGAATCACTTGAACTGTCAAGTGAGCTGGGGTGAGGCCACGAAAGTCGGTGGTAGGTTTGACCTGCCCGGACCCGTCCGGGTCAGTACCGGATTCCAGTCGTAGACCACAGGGAAGGCGTTCCTCCATGGCCAACCAGGGTTCTCCCCGCGTTTCGGACCAGACTCGCTCCAGCTCGTTGATCGATCTGGTCACCACTGCGGTCCGCTTGCTCCCGCTGCAGCTCAAGGACGAGCTGGCCATGGTCAAGGGCCAGATGGGCAAGAAGGGCATCACCGCCGGCATCGGCATCGGCCTGGCTGTCGTCGGCCTCTTCTTCCTGTTCATCACGGTCGTCTCCCTGATCGTCGCGATGATCGGCGGCTTCGCCCAGGACCGCCCCCTCTGGTTCTCCGCCCTGATGGTGGCCGCCGGAGCGCTGGTGGTTTCCCTGATCCTGATCCTGATCGGGCTGCTGCGCGTCAAGGCGGCCATGCCGTTGGTCCCCGCGGAGACCATCCAGGGCGTGAAGTATGACATGGGCTACCTCAAGGAAGGCAATGCCTTCGATCCGGCGGAGTTCGACCGCCTGGAGGCCCAGCGGGCCGAGGAGAAGAAGATCGCCGCAGCCCGCGAGGAGGAGCGCCGCAAGGCGGCTGCCGCAGAGGACAAGGCCGCCAAGAAGCGCGGCGAGGCGCCGAAGAACGCCACCGTCCAGGCCGCCTCCTACGCCGAGCTGCGCCGCCGCACGCAGTTGCGCCGGCAGCACCTGGGTGACCTGCGCTCCGGGCTCGAGGAGAAGGCAGACCTCAAGTCCCAGTTCTCCGCCTTCACGTCCCAGGCCAAGCACGGCGCAGCGGCCGGCACTCCAGGACAGGACCAGACCTCGCCGACCGCCCCGCACCACACGGGAGCCCGGGCCGGCCAGAAGGCCAACGACGCCGGCGAGTACGTGAAGGACCGCTGGCAGCCGCTGGCCCTGCTGGGTGCGGCGTCCACGGCCATCGCCGTCTTCGCCCGTCAGCTCAAGAAGTAATCACGCCACCAGGCGTTCGAGTACATGCGGCTGATCGGTGCGGGCACCCGGGATGACATCGACTATGTGATCACCGACCGGTTCTGGACCGTCCCCAACGGCATCACCCTCCTGCGGTTCTGCCTCGTCCCGGTCTTCGTGTGGCTGGTGGTCACCGAGCAACACCTGACCGCGTTCATCGTGCTGGCGCTCCTATCCAGTACCGATTGGGTGGACGGGTACATCGCCCGGCGCTTCAACCAGATCTCCACGGTGGGGCAGTGGCTGGACCCGCTGGCGGACCGACTCTCCCTGGTGGTCGTCGCCGTCACCCTGGTGGCCACCGGGATCGCCCCCTGGTGGCTGGTGGCCGCCCTGATCATCCCGGATGCCGTCCTGGCGGTGGCCGCCCTCCTCATGTTCCGCGGCAGCCCCGAACTCGAGGTCACGGCGCTGGGCAAGGTCCGTACGGCACTGTTGTTGGTGGCGACCCCCCTGCTGTTGCTGGCCCAGGTGCCCGGACTGGCCGAGACCGCGCTCACCGTGGCGGCCACGATCCTGCTGGCGCTGGGCTGCCTCGGCCACCTCTGGGCCGCGGGCGACTACCTGGTGGGATGTGTGCGCAAGCGCCGGGAGCTGATCGGACGGGGCCTGGACCCCCGAGACCGGGCCAGCTGGGCCCGGTCATGAAATGGCTCTCCATCCTGGCTGCCCTCGCGGCCGCCTTCTGTCTCGCCCTGGGCAGTGAGCGTCAGTCCGTCGGCGTCCGGCGCCATGAGGCAACGCTCCGACTGCACCCCCGCTCAGGGATCTTCACCCTGTTCCGCTCCCCGGTGTGGCTGGCCGGCGGCGCCCTCATGGTGGGGGGGATCATCCTCAACGTGTACGCCCTGGCCACGGCACCGCTGACCGTGGTGCAGCCGATCGGCGCGATCGCCGTGGTCATCACCACGGTGCTCAACGCCCGGATCCAGCGGCTGCGGCTGAACCGTCTGACCGTCTGGGCCATCACCGCCTGCGTGGCGGGTTCGGCCGGGTTCGTGCTGATCGCCATCGTGGCCACCGAGGAGAACCCGGCCCCCACCCTGGGGCAGGAGCACCTCACGGCCATCGTGGCCGTCACCGCCACGGCGTTGTTCGCGCTCCTGGCGGTGGTGGTACGACGCCGGCCCAGCGCCTTCGTCTATATCCTCGGCGCTGGCGTGTTGTTCGGTTTCGTCGCCGTCTTCGTGCGGCTGGCCTCCATCCACCTGCTGCGCGGTGACGCCGGCGGGGTGGCCGGCATCCCCTGGTACCACCTGGGGGTCATGGCCGGCGCCGGACTCCTGGGCATCTACTTCGTCCAGATGGCCCACCGGCACGGACCTCCGGACCTCGTGGTGGCCGGGTTGACGGTGGTGGACCCCATGGTCGGTGTGCTCACCGGGATCATCGTGCTCGGAGAATTACAGCCGAATCAGCCCTGGTGGGTGGGTTGGTGCATGGTCGCGGCGGCCGGAATTGCTACGCTCGGGGTGATCGCCCTGTCGCGTCACCACCCGGACGTGATCAAGCGTCGGGAGATGTCCCGCCGTGCCGCCACCATGACGGCGGAGGACTAGATCCGCGAGGCAGTAACCACCACCTTCGCAAAGGAGCCCCCTTCCCGTGACGGCAGCATCCGACCGGAAGCTCACGGTCCTCATTGCAGCAGACACCTATCCACCTGACGTCAACGGAGCCTCAGTCTTCTGCTACCGGCTCGCCCGGGCACTGCATGCCCGCGGGCACCGGGTGCACGTGGTGGCGGCTCGCAACGAGCCCGGTGCGGACTCCGTGGAATACAACGACGAGGCCACCATCCACCGGCTGCAGTCCGTGCGGGCCTTCACCCACGAGTACTACCGGCTCGTGTTCCCGAAGCACGCCCGGACCTCCATCGGTGCGCTGTTGGAGGAGATCCGCCCGGACGTGGTGCACGTGCAATGCCACTACATGATCGGTGAGGCCGCCATCAACGAGGCGGAGAAGCGGCGCGTCCGCACCATCTCCACCAACCACTTCATGCCGGAGAACCTGGAGCCGTTCCTGCCGTTCCCGCAGTGGTTCCTGGACATCGTGTCCCGGAACTCATGGCGGGACATGGGCCGGTTGATGCGGAAGACGGCAGCCGTCACCACCCCCACCGCCCTGGCCGCTCGGACCATGTCCGAGCATGCCGGCCTGGACCACGTGCTGCCCATCTCCAACGGCATCGACTCCTCCGCCTATGAGCTGGCGCCGGGGGAGACCATCGAGCGTCCGGAGCACCCCACCGTCCTGTTCGTGGGCCGGTTGGCGGTGGAGAAGAACGTGGACGTGCTCATCCGGGCCATCGGCGAACTCGCCTCCACGGTGGATGCACACCTGGAGATCGTCGGGGACGGGGAGCAGCGCACGGCCCTGCGGTCTCTGGTGGAGGAACTGGGGCTGCAGGACAGGGTGCACTTCCTCGGCCATGTCAGCGACGACGAGTTGCACCGGACCTACCTGCGTGCCGATGTCTTCTGCCAGCCCGGCACGGCGGAGCTGCAGTCGCTGGTGTCCCTGGAGGCCATGAGCGCCTCCCGCCCCGTGGTCCTGGCCAACGCCCTGGCCCTGCCGCACCTGGTGGCGGACGGGGACAACGGTTACCTGTTCACCCCGGGGGATCCGCAGGACCTCGCGGCCAAGCTCGCGACCGTGCTCACGGCCGGCGAGGCGGAACGGGCCCGCATGGGACGGGCCTCCCACGAGCGCGCCATGCAGCACTCGCAGGAGGAGACCGTCGACCTGTTTGAGATGCTGTACCGCGGCGCCACCGTGGAAGAGGTCCGCGCCCGGCTCTGAGTCCGGGCCGGGGCCCAGCGCAAGGTCTAGGATCGGCGTTGTGGAGTGGTTCACCCAGGTCTTGCCGGGATGGCTGGCCGCGCCCGACGCGGAGTGGGCGCGCCAGATCCTGCAACGCGGGGTCGCGGCCCTGTACCTCGTGGCGTTCATCTCCACCCTGAACCAGTTCCGTCCACTCCTCGGGGAGCGGGGCCTGTTGCCCGCCACGGAGCTGCTCGCAGCCGGACGCCAGCCCGGACCCACCCTCTTTCGCCGCTGGGGGTACAACGACGCCAAGCTGGTGGCCGTGGCTGTCGCCGGGATCTCGGTCTCGCTGCTGCTCCTGGCGGGTCTTCCGCAGGCGGGGCCGCCGTGGCTGCCCCTCGCATTGTTCCTGGGCTTGTACGGGCTCTACCTCTCGGTGGTGAACCTGGGCCAGGTGTTCTACGGATTCGGCTGGGAGATGCTCCTGCTGGAAGCCGGATTCACGGTGGGGCTGCTCGGGTCGGACCAGGTGCCGCCGCCGGCGCCGGTGATCGTGCTGATCGCGTGGCTGGTGTTCCGTCTTGAGTTCGGCGCCGGGATGATCAAGATGCGCGGCGGTCGCGAATGGCGTGACCTCACGGCGCTGGACTACCACCATCAGACCCAGCCGATGCCGAACCCGTGGAGCCGGCAGGCGCACCTCAAGCCGCGGTGGTGGCACCGCTGCGAGGTCCTCGGAAACCACGTGGCCCAACTCGGGGTGCCCTTCCTGCTCTTCCTGCCCCAACCCGTGGCCTCGATCGGCGCCGCGGTGATCATCCTCACCCAGGGCTGGCTCGTGGTCACGGGGAATTTTGCGTGGCTGAACTGGGCCACCATCGTGCTGGCAGCCGGATCGCTGGGTGACGGGGCGCTGCACGGACTGGTGCCCGCCGTGCCGGTGGATCTGGGAGCGGCCGGACTGGCCGCAGACGCCGGCAGGATCCCGGTCTACTGGACCGTCGTCGTGCTGGCCGGAACGGTGGCGGTCGTGGTGGCCAGCATCCCGGCGCTGCGGAACCTGTTCTCGCCGCGGCAGCTGATGAACGCCTCGTTCAACCGCTGGCAGGTGGGCAACGCCTACGGGGCTTTCGGTTCCGTGACCAAGGAGCGTGTCGAGGTGATCATCGAAGGCACCGAGGCGTCTTCGGCGGGCGGCTCTGCGGCCGGGACCACGGGGTTGCCGCCCGAGGATGACGCCGCGTGGCACGCCTATGAGTTCAAGGGCAAGCCCGGTGACGTCCGCCGGCGTCCTCGCCAGGTGGCGCCGTACCACCTGCGGCTGGACTGGATGATGTGGTTCCTGCCGCTCAGCGGCATCCGCCAACGCTGGTTCTTCGCGCTGCTCGCCCGGCTCCTGGCGGCGGACCCCGCCGTGCTGGGCCTGCTCGGCCGTGACCCCTTCGAGGGACGTCCGCCCCGGTTCATCCGCGTGCGGACCTACCGATACCGATTCGCCACGGCGGCCGAACGCCGGGCCACGGGCGACTACTGGATCCGCTCGGCCGGGCGCACCGTCATCGGGCCCCAGGCCGCGCGCTAGGATGTCACTCGTGCGCCCGGCCACACCGGGCGTCGCAGGGCGTTAGCTCAGTTGGTTAGAGCACAGGACTCATAATCCTTTGGTCCCGGGTTCAAGTCCCGGACGCCCTACTCCATGACGTCGAACCGGGGCCTTCCGGCCCCGTTCTCAGCTGTACCGGCCGGCCACGGAGAGCATGTTGTAGGGCGCGTAGTTGATGTTCGTGATGGACACGCCCTCCTTCTCATTGCGGGCGTGGGCGATCTGGCCGTTCCCCACGTAGACGGCGATGTGATAAACGGAGCCGCCACTGGACCAGTACACGAGGTCGCCGACCTGCACCTGGGACAGGGGCACATAGCTGTCGGCGGCCTTGTACTGATCGGCGGCCCGGCGCGGCAGGCCACCCTTGCCGCCGGCGGCGAAGGCCCCGATGACGAATCCGGAGCAGTCATAGCCGTTCGGGCCGTTGCCTCCCCACGCGTAGTAGGAACTGGGGCTCTTGGCCTTGGCGGTGGCCCAGTTGGCCGCCTTGGTCTTCCACGCCGCCGTGGAACCGGCGGCATTGCCGCCGCCGCTCGGCAACGGGCTGGCCACCGGCGTGGTGACGTCGCCGCGGGTGGCGATGTACCGGTGGGCGTTCTGGAGCATGATGGCGGTCTCGCCCCGGGTGATGTTCCGGCCGGGCTTGAAGGAGCCGCCCTTGTAACCGTTGGCGATCCCCTTCGCCTCGAGCCAGCTGGCCTCGTGGTAGAAGCCGGTGGACCAGCCCATGTCCTTGAAGGGGGAGTAGTTCGGTCCCTTCGCCGTGGCCCCGGCCAGCCGGTAGATGAAGGCCGCCATCTCCCCGCGGGTGACCGGGGCGCCGGGCCGGAACCGGCCGTCGGCACCTCCCTTGGCGAACCCGCCCTGTGCCATCCAGGCGACGGGGGCGGAATAGAAGGCGTTCTTGCCGGGGACGTCGAAGAAGTACGCCGCACCGTTCTTCGGGTGCTTCGGGGCGGTCTGCCGGTAGAGGAAGGTCGCCACCTCGCCCCGGGTCACCGACTTCCCGACCCCGAAGGAGCCGTTCGGATAACCCGTGGTGATGCCCTGGCAGGCGAGCCAGGTCACGGGTGCGTATTTGGGGGAGCTCCGCGGGACGTCCGTGAAGGACGAGGAGGAGCACTGGGCCGCGGCGGCGGAGGGGGCCGCGGCCACCTGCCCGGTCAGCCCGGCGAAGGCTACCCCGGCAGCGAGCGCGGTCACCCCGGCCAGGGCGGCCAGTCGGTGCCGGAGGGTGTGGCGCGGCCGGGCATGACGGCGTGCGGAGGAAGACGATGAAGACACAGTGGTCCCCTTCAAGGATGCGATCGCGAGCAGGAAAGAGCCCACGCCAGACGGTCCGAGTCCAGGGGAAGACGCGCGGAGACGGTGGCGAGACATGGGTGGAACACCAAGGATGTGTCCGGATGAATCGCAACCGTGATCGAGGATAGCTCACCGTTATAGAAACGTCATCTTGAGGTCGGGTGCGCGGCATTTGAGGTCGGGATGAGACAGATACCGCAACGGACCTCGGAGGCGCGAACGGATCCGCCCGGTACCGTGGGACGGTGCCCACCACCGAGGAACCCCTGCGCCTGTTCATGGACGCCCGCTATACCCGGACCGACTTCCATGACGGGATCTCCCGCTACGGTTCGAGCCTGATCGCTGCGGTGGCCCGGCTGTCCCCGGGGGTCGAGGTCACCATGGTCATCTCGGACGAGGCGCAGTTGGCGCTGCTGCCGCCCGGGCTGCCGTGGGTGAAGGCCTCGGATCCCACGTCACCCGCTGAACCGCTCATCGCCCGGCAGCTGAATCCGCACCGGCCGGACGTGGTCTTCTCACCCATGCAGACCATGGGCTCGGCCAGCCGGGACTACGCGCTGATCCTCACCCTGCATGACCTCATCTACTACCAGCACCGCACCCCGCCGCGGGACCTGCCCGCCCCGGTCCGCCTGTTGTGGAGGGTCTTCCACCTCGCCTACTGGCCCCAGCGGCTGGTGCTGGACCGGGCCGACGCCGTCGCCACCGTCTCGGCGACGACCCGGGCCCTGATGCGCCGCCACCGACTCACGAGCCGCGAGATCCGGATCGTCAGCAACGCACCCCAGCCCGTCGCCGCGCCCCGCGACCCCGAGCTCGCCCCGGAGAAGGACCTCGTCTACATGGGCTCCTTCATGGACTACAAGAACGTCGAGACGCTCATCCGGGCCATGGCCCACCTGCCCGGCTACCGGCTGCACCTGCTGTCCCGGATCACCGCGGACCGTGAGGCCGAACTCGTCGCCGTCGGCCGGGCCGCCGGGGCGGCGGAGGGCGCGGTGGTCTTCCACCACGGCACCACGGACGAGGACTACGAGGCCCTGTTGCGCACGGCCACCGCCCTCGTCACGTTGTCCCGCGCCGAGGGCTACGGCCTGCCGCTGGCCGAGGCCATGGCCCACGGCACCCCGGTGGTGGTCTCGGATCTGGAGATCTTCCGCGAGATCGGAGGGCCCGACGGCGGCGCGGCCCGGTATGTGCCCCTGGGACCCGAGCCGGTGGGTGGGGCAGTGGAGGCACCGGCGGGGGACGGTTCTCCGTCCGGCCTGGCCGCCCGCGTGCTCGAGTTGGAAGGACCGGGCCTCTTCGCCGAGGCGTCCAGGTCCGCGGTGAACCGCGCCGCCACCTTCAGCTGGGACGACTCCGCGCAGGCCCTCGTGGGCCTGGCCCGTGAGCTGGCCCGGCGGCGTTCGCGGTCCCGCGCCTGAGAGCCCGGTGCCGCCCCGCGTTCGTCCTCGAGGCGTGAGTGCGTGGCCAGTGAGTCGCGAGTGGGTCGTCAGGAGCCCGGCGGCCCGCCCTCGAGAGGCCACAGTACGGACGGCCCGGACCACCCCAGCAGCACGAGCGGATCGAGGTAGCGGTCCCACGCGGAACCGTCCACCACCCACCCGTCCGGCACCCGCACACCCCAGTGCACGCACTGCTGCGGGCAGTGCGGTGCCGCCCCGCCGGTCGCGGACACGGTGCCCAGCACCTCGCCGGCACCCATCGCGTCGCCGACGGCCAGACCCTCCGCGGCGGCCACCGGTTCCAAGGACGAGAACATGCCGTTGGCGTGCGCCAGGGTGATGACCGGGCGCCCGGCCACGTTCCCGGCGAAGTGCACCGTTCCGGCGGCCGGCGCCACCGCCCGCCCGTCCGCCACGGCCCAGTCCGCACCGCGATGGCCGGCCGCCCACGGTTGGGCCGGAGGGTCGAAGGGCCGCAGGAGGTCCCCGCTGGTGGGTGGCGACCACGCGCCGGCGTCCACCGCAGGGGCAGGGGCCGGGGGAGTGGTGTGCACCGCCAGCACCGCGGGGGACTGCGGGGTCATGCCGCCGCCCGCCAGCACGACCAGGACGGAGAAGCCGAGCAGCCGGGGCCAAGACCAAGGTGACATGCCCCCGATCCTGCGCGGCCGGCGTCGTGCGTGGGGTCCGGACTCAACCCACTGTGGACCGGTGGACCCGAACGGCCCGTTGTGGAGGAATGGACAGGTTCGGAGCAGCGGAAACGCTGGGGTAAGATCGACCCAGCAGTTGTGTGCCCGGGCCGCCAGTTGAGCGGCCGTGGGTCCATCACTGACTACGCGTATGACTGATGCCGGCCTGTCCCAGGTACGGCAGGTCCCCACCATCGGTCTCGACATCGCCCGTCCTCGGGCGTGGTCGGGTCAGCGTCGGGGGCGCCGGGTTCGCCCGCAGGCCATGCCAGGGACCGGACCACCACGGGCCGGTCGACAACCGACAATCTCTACAAGGAGCGACATGCCTGTCGTCACTATGCGCCAGCTACTGGACTCCGGCGTCCACTTCGGACACCAGACCCGCCGCTGGAACCCCAAGATGAAGCGCTTCATCTTCACCGAGCGCAACGGCATCTACATCATCGACCTGCAGCAGTCCCTGTCCTACATCGACCGGGCCTTCGAGTTCGTCAAGGAGACGGTGGCCCACGGCGGCACCATCCTCTTCGTCGGCACCAAGAAGCAGGGTCAGGAAGCCATTGCCGAGCAGGCCACCCGCGTGGGCATGCCCTACGTCAACCACCGCTGGCTCGGCGGCATGCTGACCAACTTCGCGACCGTCTCCAAGCGCGTGCAGCGCATGAAGGAGCTCGAGGAGATCGACTTCGAGGACGTCGCCGGTTCCGGCCACACCAAGAAGGAACTGCTCCTGCTGCAGCGAGAGCTGACCAAGCTCCAGTCCAACCTCGGCGGCATCCGCGGCATGACCCGGACCCCGTCCGCCGTCTGGATCGTGGACACCAAGAAGGAGCACCTCGCGGTGGACGAGGCCCAGAAGCTGGGCATCCCCGTGGTCGCCATCCTGGACACCAACTGCGACCCGGACGAGGTCACCTACCCGATCCCGGGCAACGATGACGCGATCCGCTCCGTCAACCTGCTGACCCGCGTGGTGGCTGACGCCGTGGCTGAGGGCCTGATCGCCCGCAACCAGGGCAAGTCCGGCGGCCAGGCCGCCGAGGAGCCCATGGCCGAGTGGGAGCGTGAACTCCTCGAGCAGCACCAGGCCGCCCAGGCCGCTGAGGCTCCGGCCGAAGCCGAAGCCGAAGCCGGGCCCGCCACCGGCGGCATGGTCTCCCCGCAGGGCGAGCAGGCGGCTCGCGATGACGTGGAGGCAGCCGGCCAGGTTCCCTCCTCCACCGACGCAGCCGAGGTCGCCGAGGCCGCTGAAGGCCCCGAGGCCGCCGGCGCCGGGTCTGCCCAGGCCGAGTGATCCATCACCGGCCGGCCCCACACGGGGCCGGCCGGTGTCTGCCCGGGCTGGGGCCTGGGCGCCAGAACCACCAACCACCACAACACCACTTCGGGACTACCCCGCTACAGGTAAGGATGGGTACCACGCATGGCGAACTACACCGCTGCTGACATCAAGGCCCTTCGTGAGCGCACCGGCGCAGGGATGATGGACGTCAAGAAGGCACTGGACGAGGCCGACGGCAACTCCGAGAAGGCCATTGAGATCATCCGCGTCAAGGGCCTCAAGGGCGCGACCAAGCGCGAGGGCCGCGCGGCCGTCGAGGGCCTGGTCGCCGCCACCGTCTCCGGCACCGTCGGCGTCATGGTCGAGGTCAACTGCGAGACCGACTTCGTGGCCAAGAACGAGAAGTTCATCGAACTGGGCAACGTCGTCCTCACGCAGGCCGCGTCCACCGGTGCGGCAGACCTCGAGACCCTGCTGGCCTCCGAATACAACGGGCGCACCCTGGGTGAGCACGTGGTCGACGAGGGCGCAGTGCTCGGCGAGAAGGTCGTCGTGCGCCGCATCGCCCGTGTGGAAGGCCTCTTCGTGGATGCCTACCTGCACAAGACCTCCAAGGACCTGCCGGCCCAGGTGGGCGTGCTGATGGCCGTGGATGCCGAGTCCGAGGCCGCGAAGACCGCGGCCCACGACGTCGCCGTGCACACCGCAGCCTTCGCTCCGACCTACCTGAGCCGTGAGGACGTGCCAGCGGAGACCGTCGAGAACGAGCGTCGTATCGCCGACGAGACGGCCCGCGCCGAGGGTAAGCCCGAGCAGGCCATGGCCAAGATCGTGGAAGGCCGCCTGACCGGGTTCTTCAAGGAGATCGTGCTCATGGACCAGCCCTTCGCCAAGGACCCGAAGCAGTCCGTGGGCAAGGTGCTGTCCGAGGCCGGCACCGCCGTCACCGGTTTCGCCCGCTTCCGCGTCGGCAACTGATCCACCGGACGGCGGGCCCGGTGCCCGCACGGTAGGATCGGACCGACCGCGTTGCGGAAGAACCTGGAAGGGGGTGGTCATCCACACTGGATGGCCACCCCCTTTGCTCTGCCCACGCCACCCCATCACGAGATCAGCCACGCCCAGGAGGCCAGCCCATGGAGAGCCCTGAGAAGCGCACCAGCCCGGATATCCGCGATGCCACGTCGTTCAGCGAATCACAGGACCTGCAGCGCGCCCAGGCCGGGGACACCCACGGTGACACCGGCCGTACCGAGAAGCGGCGGGTCCTGCTCAAGCTCTCCGGGGAGGTCTTCGGTGGCGGCAAGGTCGGTGTGGATCCCTCGACCGTCCGCGGTATGGCCGAGCAGATCGCCGATGCCCGGGGCGCCGTGGAGATCGCGATCGTGGTCGGCGGCGGCAACTTCTTCCGGGGGGCCGAGCTCTCCGAGAACGGCATGGACCGGCGCCGGGCCGATTACATGGGCATGCTCGGCACCGTGATGAACTGCCTGGCCCTGCAGGACTTCCTGGAGCAGGCCGGGGTGTCCACGCGCGTACAGTCCGCCATCCACATGGAGCAGGTGGCGGAGCCCTACATCCCGCTGCGCGCGATCCGGCACATGCAGAAGGGACGCGTGGTGATCTTCGGCGCCGGCACCGGCCTGCCCTACTTCTCCACCGACACTGTAGCCGCCCAGCGCGCCTTGGAGATCGGTGCCGACGAGGTCCTGATGGCCAAGTCCGGCGTGGACGGCGTGTACACCGCGGACCCGAAGAAGGACCCCTCGGCCGAGAAATATGACAGCCTCACCTATGACGAGGCGCTGCTGAACAACATCCGCGTCATGGACCAGACGGCCATGACCATGTGCAAGGACAACGGACTGTCCATGATGGTGTTCGGCATGGAGGGTCAGGGCAACGTCACCCGGGCGCTGCTGGGGGACCGGATCGGGACCACCGTCACCGTCTGAGACGCCGGTGTCCTAGGATTGATGACAAAACCACAGACCTCAGGAGAGAACGTGACGCAGGAAACGCTTCAGGCCGCCGCCGAACAGATGGCGAGGACCATCGAGGCCACCCGTGAGGACTTCGCCTCGGTCCGCACCGGCCGGGCCCACCCGGGGCTCTACTCCAAGGTCATGGTGGAGTACTACGGCTCCTTCACGCCGTTGCAGCAGCTGGCCTCCTTCACCACCACGGACGCCCGCACCCTGCTCATCTCACCTTTTGACACCACGGCGCTGCGCAACATCGAGAAGGCACTGTCCGATTCGGAGGTCGGGGCCAACCCGTCCAATGACGGCAAGGTCATCCGCGTGGTCATCCCGGAGCTGACGGAGGAGCGCCGCAAGGAGTACGTCAAGCTCATCAAGAACAAGGCCGAGGACCACAAGGTCTCGCTGCGCAGCACGCGCCGTAAGGCCAAGGAGACCTTGGACAAGATGGTCAAGGACGGAGACATCGGGGAGGACGAGGGCAGCCGAGCCGAGAAGGAACTCGACGCCACGACCCGCCGGTACACCGATGAGATCGATGAGATGTCCAAGCGCAAGGAAGCGGAACTCCTCGAAGTCTGAGTGACCCGTCCCGCCATGACCGATTCCCCCGCCCCGGCCACACCTCGGCCGGATCCGCCACCGGCTGAGCCGGGGCCGCCGATGACGCGGCGCCAGCGACGGGAAGCGGAGCAGGTCACGGCCAGGACGAAGAAGGCCGGCCGCAACCTGCCCGCCGCCATCACGGTGGGCGTGCTGTTGCTCGGCGGTGCCCTGGTCGGGTTGGTCTGGTGGCCGGTGGTGCTGGCGATCCTGGTGATCGCCCTCCTGCTGCTGGGCGTCACGGAGACCTCACGGGCGATCTCCCGCCGCGGCCTCGAGATCCCCCGGGTCCCCCTGTGGGTCGGGGCGATCGCCATGCCCGTCGGCGCCTTCGCCGGGGGCGTGGAGGCCTTGGTGCTGGCACTGCTGGGCACCATGCTGCTGATCCTGGTGTGGGCCGCGGTGGAGGACCTGCCGGCGCGGGGGGAGTCCGTGATGGCCTCGGGTTTCATCGTCCTGTGGGTCCCCTTCCTGCTGTCCTTCGCGATCGCGCTCCTGGGGCAGGATCAGGGGAACCTGATGGTGGCCTGCATGCTGCTGATGGTGGTCTCCAACGACACCTTCGGCTACATCGTCGGCGCCAACCTCGGCAAGCACCCGATGGCGCCGAAGATCAGCCCCAAGAAGTCCTGGGAGGGTTTCGCGGGTTCGGTGGCGGGTTCGGTGGTGGTGGGTACGCTCGCCGTCTACCTGTTCCTGGACCACCCGTGGTGGGTGGGCAGCCTGCTGGGACTGCTGACCGTTGCCTCCGCCACGGCCGGAGACTTCGCCGAGTCCATGATCAAGCGCGAACTGAACATCAAGGACATGGGTTCCATGCTGCCCGGCCACGGCGGGGCCATGGACCGGCTGGACTCGCTGGTGTTCTCCGCGCCCGTGGCCTACATGGTCTTCGCCCTGCCGTTCGTCTGAGACGGACCCGGCACGCGCGGCCGCCCTCACGGGACCGGCCGGCCCCGCTGGCTACGATGGACGTGGTGGCGGACCCCCTATCCTCAAGGAGCCTTCTCGATGGACCACGGCACGCGGCAGGATTCCGGTGGACTCCAGCGGCAGGTGATGGACTCGGCCGAGCGCCAGCCCTTCGACCTGGCGGAGCGCGGAACCTTCGGGTACCACCGCAAGCAGGTGGACCAGTTCATGGCCCGTGCCCGGGTGGCGTACGAGGGTGGCGGCGACCTGCGTGCCGCAGACATCCGCCACATCTCCTTTGACGCCGTGCAGGGTGGCTACCAGGCGGACCAGGTCGATGACGTGCTGGACCGCTTGGAGGATGCCCTGGCCCGATCCGAGCGTCAGCGGCGGATCGAGGCGGAGGGTGAAGAGTCCTGGCTGGCCCGGGTGGACGCCTCCATCGAGGTGCTGAGGGGCCGGCTGGACCGTCCCGACGGTGAGCGTTTCCGCCGGCCGGCCCGTGGACGGGACGCCAGCTACGACCGTGCCGGGGTGGATGCCTTGTGCCACCGGCTGTCCGCCCGCTTCGACCAGCGCCCCGGGAACGCCGGTGTGGATGACCTGACTGCCGCCGACCTGCGCCGCGTGGTCTTCGCGCCCGGTTCGGGCACTGACGGTTATGACGAGGCCCAGGTGGACGCCTACCTCGACGCCGCCATCGACGTCCTGACCGTCCTCGACTGAGCGGGCCGGGCCCAGGCCCGCCGGTGACCGGCCTGAGGTCGGTCCAACCCCGTCACCCCCGTTCCAGCAGGGAGTTCACGAGCGGCACCGTCCGCCAGGGTACAAGCTCGGTCATGGCCAGCGACGTGTCGGCCCGGTCCACCCCATCGATCCGCAGGATCCGGGAGTGGATCCTGAACAGGTCCTCCGCGTCGCGCGCCGCCACCCGGGCGAGGACGTCCGCCGATCCGGTGAGGCCATGGGCGTGGACGACCTCCGGGATGGCCTTCAGCGCCTCGGTGATCTGGGTGAGCTGCTGCTGGTGGACGTGGATCTGCACGAACGCCGTCAGCGGATGCCCCAGCGCGTCCAGGCTGATGCGGCGCTCGAAGGGCAGGAACACCCCTTCCCCGGTGAGCCGTGCCAGGCGCGCCTGGACCGTGTTGCGGGAGAGGGACAGTGACTGGGCCAGCGCCACGGTGGTGGAGTCCGGCGCCCGGGAGAGTGCCGCGAGGATTCTCAGGTCGGTGGTGTCCAAGGTGCGCATGATGCTCACTTTCCTTCGGCAGGTTGTCGTGTAGCTCGGGCAGAATGATCAATATGTTCAGCATATCTTGTGCAGATCCATCTTTGTGACTAGCCTCACAGTATCGAGCGGTCGCCACCGATGACCGCATCCGCTGTGGCGCAGCACCTACCCGGTGCCAGCCAGAACGAGGAGGTCGTCATGGGATCCACCAGTCTGATTCCCCCATCCACCGGCATGCACCACATCCCCGAGCCGGACCTCTTGCAGGTCCTCTCCGCGGAAGGGCAACGCCGCGAGGACCCTGACCTCGATCCCTGGCTCACGGACATCACGCCCCAGATGCTGGCCGCCCTGCACCGGGACATGACGGTCATCCGCCGCATCGACACCGAATGCACCCACCTCCAGCGTCAGGGTGAGTTGGCGCTGTGGCCCCCGCTGCTCGGGCAGGAGGCCGCCCAGGTCGGCTCCGCACTGGCCATGCAGGGTCAGGACTACGTCTTCCCGTCCTACCGCGAGAACGGCGTCGCCTACTTGCGTGGCATCGACCCCCTGGGTCTGGTCCGCCTCTGGCGCGGATCGACCTATGCCGGCTGGACGCCGTCGGACCACAACGTGGCCGCCCAGCAGATCATCATCGGCGCGCAGGCGCTGCACGCCGTCGGCTATGCCATGGGGATCACCCGGGACGGCTCGGATGCGGCCGCGATCGGCTACTTCGGGGACGGTGCCACGAGTCAGGGCGACGTCAACGAGGCCATGGTCTTCGCCGCCAGTTTCCACGCCCCGGTGGTGTTCTTCTGCCAGAACAACCAGTGGGCGATCTCCGAGCCGGTCGGGGTGCAGGCCAAGCGGCACATCGCCGACCGTCCCTGGGGTTTCGGCATCCCGGCCATGCGGGTCGACGGCAACGACGTCCTCGCCGTGCTGGCCGCCACCCGGCGTGCGCTCGAGCGCGCTCGCAACGGCGGCGGGCCCACCTTCATCGAGGCCGTCACCTACCGGATGGGCCCCCACACCACCGCGGACGATCCCACCCGGTACCGCGACGCGGCCGAGGTGGAGGCGTGGCGCGCCAAGGACCCCATCGACCGTCTGGAGAAGCACCTCGAGGGGTTGGGGGAGGACCTCGAGGGCATCCGGGCTGCTGCTGGTGCCGAGGCCGATGCCATGGCCGCTCAGCTGCGGGCCGGGGTCGCCACGCTGCAGGAGCCGGGGCCGGACGAGCTGTTCGACCAGGTGTACACGGAGCCGCACCACGAGCTCGAGCGCCAACGGGAGCACTACCGTCTCTACCTCGAGCAGTTCGACGGCCCGCAGCTGACGGCAGGTGCGCTGTGACCGGCGGATCCCCTGAGACCATGACCTTCGGCCAGGCCATCAACGCCGGACTGCGCTCCGCCCTGACGGAGGACCCCAAGGTGTTGCTGATGGGCGAGGACATCGGCCAGCTCGGCGGCGTCTTCCGGATCACGGACGGACTGCAGGACGAGTTCGGCGTGGACCGGGTGGTGGACACGCCCCTGGCCGAGTCCGGCATCATGGGCACCGCGGTCGGCCTGGCGTACCGCGGGTACCGGCCCGTGGTGGAGATCCAGTTCGACGGCTTCGTGTACCCGTCCTTCGACCAGATCGTCTCGCAGGTGGCCAAGATGTACCACCGCACCCGCGGGGCCGTGACCATGCCGCTGACCATCCGGATCCCCTTCGGCGGAGGGATCGGCTCACCGGAGCACCACTCCGAGTCGCCGGAGGCCTACTTCGCCCACACGGCCGGGCTGCGCGTGGTGTCCCCCTCCACACCGCAGGAGGGCTTCGACCTCATCCGGGCGGCCATCGCCAGCAACGACCCGGTGGTCTACCTCGAGCCGAAGCGCCGTTACCACGACAAGGCACCGGTGGACCTGGCTGCCCCGCTGCGCCCCATGGGGCCGGCCTCCGTGGTCGCGGCAGGCACGGACGTCACGCTGGTGGCCTACGGCCCTCTGGTCAAGACCTGCCTGCAGGTCGCCGAGGCGGCCGCCGCGGACGGGATCTCCATCGACGTGATCGACCTGCGCTCCCTGGCGCCGATCGACTTCGGGTTGATCGAGGCCTCGGTCCGGCGTACCGGCCGGCTGGTGATCGCCCATGAGGCCTCCCGCACCGGCGGGCTGGGTGCAGAGATCGCCGCCACCGTGACGGAGCGCTGCTTCCACTGGTTGGAGCATCCGCCGGTGCGCGTCACCGGATTCGACATCCCCTACCCGCCGGCCAAGCTCGAGCACCACCACGTGCCGGACCTGGACCGCATCCTCGACGGCGTGGACCGTGCCCTGGACCGGCCGAACTCGCTCGACTCCCTGGACCCCTTCGCCGCGCCGCAGCCACTGGGCTCCGTGAACAGCTCCATGACCGAGAAGACCGGAGGTGCCTGAGATGCTCAAGATCTTCAACCTGCCCGACCTGGGCGAGGGCCTGACCGAATCCGAGCTGCTGACCTGGAAAGTCGCCGTGGGGGACACGGTCAAGGTCAACGACGTGCTCGCCGAGGTGGAGACGGCCAAGGCCGTCGTGGAGCTCTCCTCCCCGTATGACGGGACCATCGCCGAACTCCACGGTGAGTCCGGGACCGTGGTCCAGGTCGGTGCGCCGATCATCTCCTTCAACCTGCCGGGTGACGATCCCCGTGATGATCCCGGCAGCGAACAGGGATCCGCCGCTGACGCCGCAACAGCCCAGGACACCGGGCCCGACGCCGGCTCCGCGAGTCTGCCGGATGGTCGCGTGCCGACACTGGTCGGCTATGGCGCAGCCGTGGAGGGGGCTGGCCGCCCGGCCCGGCGTACCCGGGTGGGGCGTCCGGCCGCGCCACATCCCGCGCCCACCGGACCGCCCGCGGGGTCCCCGGTGTCGGCTGCCGCCGACACGGCCAGATCTTCGGGCGCTGCCACGCTCACCATCGAGCGGCCCCGCTCGACGCCGCCGGTCCGCCGGCTGGCCAAGGAGCTGGGGATCGACCTCACCCGACTCGAGGGCAGCGGACGCGGGGGTGTGGTGACCCGCGAGGATGTCCAGCAGGCAGCGGAAGGTGCCCGGCCGGCGTCGGGCGCGGGGGTGCAGGGCGCGGAGGTCCAGCCCATGCCGGAGACCGTGGTCCGCACCCTCGGCGGGCGCCCGCGCACGGAGGAGGAGCCCATCCGCTCGGTGCGCAAGGCGACGGCCGCGGCCATGACGGCCAGTGCCTTCACCGCGCCGCATGTCACTGAGTTCCTGACCGTGGACGTCACCGAGTCCATGGAGCTGCTGGAGGACCTGAGGCGGCACCGGGACTTCCGGGACCTGAAGCTGACACCTCTGACCCTGGTGGCCCGTGCGGCCTGCCTGGCGTTGGAGCGCACGCCCGAGCTGAACTCCCGCTGGGATGGGGACGGCGGGCGGATCGTGCGGCAGAACTACGTGAACCTGGGCATCGCGGCCGCCACGCCCAGGGGGCTCATGGTGCCGAACATCCCCGATGCGCAGGCCGTGGACCTGCGGGGGATGGCGGGCCGACTGGCCGAGCTGACGTCCGTGGCACGTGAAGGTGCCCTGACGCCCGGTCAGCTGACCGGGGGGACGTTCACGCTGACCAATGTGGGGGTCTTCGGGGTGGATGCCGGGACACCGATCATCAACCCCGGGGAGGCCGGTATCCTCGCGATCGGGCAGGTCCGGCGGACCCCCTGGGAGCACCGGGGGGAGATCGCCCTGCGCCAGGTCATGACGCTGTCCCTGTCCTTCGACCACCGGCTGGTGGATGGCGAGCAGGGCTCGCGGTTCCTGGCGGACGTGGGTTCCGTGCTGAGCCGGCCCGGGATGGCGCTGGCCCTGTTCTAGCCGGTCCGGCGAGGATTAGCCGAGCTGCATGACCAGCTCGGTGACCACCTCGGAGCGGGCATTGGAGAAGGACTTGTCCTCGCCGACCACGGCGAAGCCGCGGCGGGTGAGGATCTTCTGCGAGCCGATGTTGTCTGCGGGCACGTGCGCGCGCAGGGGCCGTTCCGTGAAGGACTCCAGCAGGGTGTCCACGGCCGAGGTGGTGATGCCCTGTCCCCAGTAGTCACGGGAGGTCCAGAAGGAGAGTTCCGGTTCGGTGCCGATGCCGGAGACCACCACGGCGCCGGCCACCTTCCCGTCCTGCACGATGGTCCGGACCCGGGTGGCCGGGTCGTCCAGCAGCAGCGACCAGTGGAAGTCGAAGACTCCGCGGTCCTGTGGGTTGCGGGCGGCGAAGGCGGCCATCAGGTTGGCCTCGGGGTCCTGCTGGTGCTCAAAGAAGTAATCCAGGTCCTCGGACCGGACTTCACGAAGTTGCACGGAAATGGTGACCTCCTCGTCACGGTGTGGCCATCACACTGTACGTGGAATCCTAACCGTCTCCAGGACCGGCCAGCAGGGCCGAGAGCGCCATCCGCTCCAGCAGGGCGCCTCGGCCGGACTGTTCCGCGGGGGAGCGGCGGACCGAGTGGGGGGTCGAGTTCAGCAGGCCGAACGCGGCCTGCGCGCGGAAGATGGCCGTGGCCCGGTCCTCGCCCGGGTGTACCCGGAGCAGCTGTTCGGCCCAGAGGTCGATGTAGGCCCGCTGCAGCCGGACCACCTCGGCGCGGGCCGCCGGCTGAAGGTGTCGCATCTCCCGGTCCTGCACGGCGATGACGTCCCGGTGGGCCACCGCGAAGTCGGCCTGGAACCGGACCAGGGCGGTGAGGGTCCTGCGGGCCGGCTCGTCCCGTGCCGCCACGTGCTGCGCCCCGGTCAGCAGATCGTCGCTGACGTGGAGCAGAAGTTCGCCGAGCACGGCGTTCTTGCCCGCGAAGTGCCGGTAGACGCCGGGTCCGCTGATGCCGCAGGCCGCCCCGAGGTCCTCCAGCCGGACGGAGGTGAACCCCCGCTCGGCAAAGAGGCGTGCGGCGGCCTGCAGCAGGGCCTGCCTGCGGTCCGCCTTGGCGGCGGCCCGAGTGGTCTGTTCGGCGGTCATGGCGTCCTGGGGAGGGGCGTGCTGGTGGACAAGGGATGGTGGACAAGGGGTGGTGGAGGTGAATACGATCACAGCATAGCTTCAGTTAATCATCATTTACTCAGATGGGACACACCATGAGCACCACACGGCACTCCGCCCCGGGCGGCGGGCGCCCGGCCGGCCCCGAGCTGGACGAGGACTACCGCGATTTGGTCGCTACGGTCCGGGAGTTCGCCGACGAGGTGGTGGCGCCCGTCTCGGCGGAGATGGATGCCCGCCGCGAGTTCCCCTATGAGATCACCCGGCAGATGGGGGAGATGGGCCTGTTCGGCCTGCCCTTCCCGGAGGAGTACGGCGGCATGGGCGGGGACTACTTCGCCCTGGCCCTGGCCCTGGAGGAGCTGGGCCGGGTGAACCAGTCCGTGGCCATCACCCTGGAGGCCGGGGTGTCACTCGGTGCCATGCCGATCTACCGCTTCGGCACCGAGGAACAGCAGAACCGCTGGCTTCCGGACCTGGTGTCCGCGAAGGCCCTGGCCGGGTTCGGGTTGACCGAGCCCAACGGCGGCTCCGACGCCGGTGGCACCCAGACCACCGCCACCTTGGCGGACGGCACCTGGACCGTCAACGGGGCCAAGGAGTTCATCACCAACTCCGGCACGGATATCACCCGGCTCGTCACGGTCACCGCCGTGACCGGGGTCAACGAGGCGAAGAAGGGCCATGATGGCGGCCCGGCCAAGGAGATCTCCACCATCCTGGTGCCCTCGGACACCCCCGGGTTCACGGTGGGGGGTGCCTACGACAAGATGGGGTGGAACTCCTCGGACACCCACCCGCTGTTCTTCGACGGCGCCGAGGTCCCCGAGGCCAACCTGCTGGGGGAACGCGGGCGCGGTTATGCGAACTTCCTCTCGATCCTGGACGAGGGCCGCATCGCCATCGCGGCACTGTCCACCGGGGCGGCCCAGGGGTGTGTGGATGAGTCCATCGCCTATGCGCAGACCCGCACCGCCTTCGGCCAGGCCATCGGCAAGAACCAGGCCATCTCCTTCAAGATCGCCCGCATGCAGGCCCGCGCGCACACGGCCCGGCTGGCCTACTACGAGGCGGCGGCCAAGATGCTCGCCGGCCAGCCGTTCAAGACCGAGGCGGCCATCGCCAAGCTGGTCGCCGGGGAGGCCGCCATGGACAACGCCCGGGATGCCACCCAGGTGTTCGGTGGCTACGGGTTCATGAACGAATCCCTGGTGGCCCGCCACTACCGCGACTCGAAGATCCTGGAGATCGGTGAGGGCACCACCGAGGTCCAGCTGATGCTGATCGCGCGATCGCTCGGTCTCTGAGGTTCGTGCTCTGAGGCCCGGAGCGGATCGCCTCCCGGCTTCGAAACTCACCCCACCGAAAGGGTGTGGTCTGGGTCACTATCCCCTTAGGATGATCGGGTCATACTCACCGGTAGCCATCCGGTGTCACACCGACAGGGGGATTACGTGTCATCAACACCGCATCCAGACGTGGCCGACAACGGCCACGTCGATTTCCGGGCCGTCCAGGCCACGCCCCAGTTCCAGGGACTGCGCCGCACGCATCGCAGCTTCGTCTTCCCGTGGACTGTGGTCTTCATCGTCTGGTACTTCCTCTACGTGATCCTCGCGGCCTACGCGCCGGAGTTCATGTCCATCAAGGTCCTCGGCAACATCAACCTGGGGCTGGTCATCGGCCTGCTGCAGTTCGTCTCGACCTTCGTCATCACCGGGCTCTACGTGGCCTTCGCCAACAAGAAGCTGGATCCGCGCGCCACGGACATCCGTGACGAGCTCGAGGCCTTGGATCCGACCATCGCCCACCAGAGCCTCTCCGACCCCGGCGAGCCGACCGACGGAGGTCAGAAGTGAACACCCTTCCCCTCCTTGCTGCCACGACCGAGGGCACCAACGTCGGCGAGCCGTGGCTGAACATGCTCATCTTCGGCCTGTTCGTGGCAGTGACCCTCGTCATCGTCCTGCGGGCCTCCAGGAACACCAAGACCGCCGCCGACTTCTACGCTGGCGGCCGGTCCTTCACCGGAACCCAGAACGGCACGGCGATCGCCGGTGACTACCTCTCGGCCGCTTCCTTCCTCGGCATCGTGGGGGCCATCGCCATCAACGGCTACGACGGGTTCCTGTACTCCATCGGGTTCCTCGTCGCCTGGCTCGTCGCGCTGCTGCTGGTGGCCGAGATGCTGAGGAACACCGGCAAGTACACGATGGCGGACGTGCTCTCCTTCCGGCTGCGGCAGAAACCCGTCCGCATCGCGGCGGCCCTCGCCACCCTGATGGTCTGCCTGTTCTACCTGTTGGCCCAGATGGCCGGCGCCGGTGTGCTCGTCTCCCTGCTCCTGGGCATCGACGACCGGCTCGGGCAGTCCGTCGTCATCGCCATCGTCGGCGCGCTGATGATCCTCTACGTGCTGGTCGGTGGCATGAAGGGCACCACCTGGGTCCAGATCATCAAGGCGTGCCTGCTCATCGCCGGTGCCCTGGTCATGACCGTCTGGGTCCTCGTGATCTTCGGCTTCAACTTCTCGGCGCTGCTCGGGGCGGCGGTGGAGACCGCCGGCGGCGACGAGGCGCTGCTCAACCCGGGGCTGCAGTACGGCATCAGTGAGGTCACCAAGCTCGACTTCCTGTCCCTCGGCCTGGCTCTGGTCCTGGGCACCGCCGGGCTGCCACACGTGCTGATGCGCTTCTACACGGTCCCGACGGCCAAGGAGGCCCGCAAGTCCGTGGTCTGGGCCATCGTGCTCATCGGCGCCTTCTACCTGTTCACCCTGGTGCTGGGCTACGGCGCCGGTGCGCTGATCGGCCCGGAGCGGATCAACAGTGCCCCGGGCGGCGTGAATGCGGCGGCACCGCTGCTGGCCTTCGAGCTGGGCGGACCGCTGCTGCTGGGCCTGATCTCGGCCGTGGCCTTCGCGACCATCCTGGCGGTGGTGGCCGGCCTGACGATCACCGCTGCCGCATCCTTCGCGCACGACATCTACACGAACGTCCTGGCCAAGGGCGAGGTCAGCCCGGCGAAGGAGGTCAAGATCGCCCGACGCACGGTGGTCGTGATCGGTGTCCTCGCCATCATCGGCGGCATCGGCGCCCAGGGCCAGAACGTCGCGTTCCTCGTGGCGCTCGCCTTCGCGGTGGCCGCCTCGGCCAATCTGCCCACCATCCTCTACTCGCTGTTCTGGAAGGGCTTCACCACCCGGGGCGCCCTGTGGTCGATGTATGGCGGCCTGGCCACGGCCATCATCCTGATCGTCTTCTCACCGGTCATGTCCGGCACGGACACCTCGATGATCCAGGGGGTGGACTTCGCCCTCTTCCCGCTGAAGAACCCGGGCATCGTCTCGATCCCGCTGGCCTTCCTCCTCGGCTTCCTCGGCTCCAAGCTGGACCGGGGCACCGAGGACCCGCTCAAGCAGGCCGAAATGGAGGTGCGTTCCCTGACCGGTGTCGGCGCCGAGAAGGCGGTGGACCACTAGCTGTACTGCCGACTGCTGTGCGGGCACAGATCACCAGTGACCTCTGCCCGCACAGCTGGAGAACGACGCCGGTCCCGGACCTTCGCGGTCCGGGGCCGTCGCGCTGTGGTCCGGTGGTGCAGAATCCTCCCAGCGCGCCCGGCCATAATGGACCGGTGACCTCCGAGACCCCCCGCCCTCCGGCTCCGCCCGTTCCCGACTACCTGACCGACGCCGGCTCCTCCGCACCCCGCCGGGTGACCCTGATCGGGTCCACCGGTTCGATCGGGACCCAGGGACTGGACGTCATCGCTGCCGCGCCGGAGCGCTTCGAGGTCGCCGGGCTCGCCGGCGGCTCCAACACCGCACTGCTGGCCCGCCAGGCCGTGGCCACCGGCGCCGGCGCGGTCGGCAGCGCCACGGCCACCACGGACCAGTTGGCCGAGGCCATCGCCGCAGCCGCCCATCGGGCCGGCGTGCGCGCACCCCGCCCGGAGCTGTACTCCGGTCCCACCGCGGCCGCCGAGGTGGCCGCCTGGGAGGGGGCCGACGTCGTGCTCAACGGGATCACCGGGTCCATCGGCCTGGCCCCGACCCTGGCGGCCCTGAACGCCGGGCACCTGCTGGCGCTGGCCAACAAGGAGTCACTGATCGTGGGCGGAGCCCTCGTGAGGCAGGCCGCCGCACTGGGACAGCTGGTCCCGGTGGACTCCGAGCACTCCGCCCTGGCTCAGGCCCTGCGCTCCGGATCCGCAGCCGAGGTGCGGCGGCTGGTGCTCACCGCCTCCGGTGGCCCCTTCCGCGGCCGCAGCCGGGAGCAACTGTCCACCGTCACCCCGGCCGAGGCCCTGGCCCACCCGACCTGGGACATGGGCAAGGTGGTCACCACCAACTCGGCCTCCATGGTGAACAAAGCCCTCGAGGTGATCGAGGCCCACCTGCTGTTCGACATCGACCTGGCGGACATCGACGTGGTGGTCCACCCGCAGTCGATCGTGCACTCCATGGTCGAGTTCACGGACGGGTCCACCATCGCCCAGGCCTCCCCGCCGAGCATGCGCCTGCCCATCGCCCTCGGAATCGGCTGGCCGCACCGCGTGCCCGGCGCCAGCCCGGGGTGCGACTGGACCCAGGCGGCCACCTGGACGTTCGAACCCCTGGACGAGGACGCGTTCGGTGCCGTCCGCCTGGCCAAACAGGCGGCACGGGCCTCCGACACCCACATGGCCGTCTACAATGCGGCCAACGAGGAGGCCGTGGAGGCCTTCCACGCCGGGCAGATCGGCTTCACCGACATCGTGGACACCGTGCAGGCCACCGTGGAGCAGTACGATCCGGCCACCGTGCTGGGCGGTCAGGCCCTGAGTCTGCCGGCGCTCGCCGCCGCTGAGGACTGGGCCCGGACCACGGCCCGGCTGCGCTGGGGCGGAGCGTCCACCGGCCGGCCGGCGGGGGGACTCTGAGCATGGAGGTCCTCTGGTTCATCATCGGCGTGGCCGCCGTGGCCTTGGGCATCGCGCTGTCGATCGCCCTGCACGAGGTTGGTCACCTGGTCCCCGCCAAGCTCTTCGGCGTGCGCGTCACCCAGTACATGGTCGGCTTCGGGCCCACGGTCTTCTCCCGGTGCCGTGGCGAGACCGAGTACGGGGTGAAGGCCATCCCCCTGGGCGGTTACGTCTCCATGGTCGGGATGTACCCGCCCGAGCACCCGGAGCAGGGGGAGCGGCCCCGGAGCGCCAGCACCGGACTGTTCCAGCAGATGGCCACCGATGCCCGCCAGATCTCCGCCGAAGAGCTCCAGCCGGGGGATGAGCGGCGCATGTTCATCTCCCTGCCGGTGTGGAAACGCATCATCATCATGCTCGGCGGACCGTTCATGAACCTGCTGATCGCCTTCGTGCTGACCGCCGTCCTCGTGACCTCCACCGGGGTGGCCACCGCCACGACCACCGTCTCCGAGGTCTTCCGCTGCGTGGTCCCGGCGGCCGTCCAACAGCAGCGGGCTGCCGCCGGCGCCTCCGGCGGGCAGGGTGCGGCTGAAGCCTGCGAGCCCACGGACCCCACCGCACCGGCCTACCAGGCCGGCCTGGAACCCGGGGACACCATCACCGCTTTCAACGGCCAGGCGGTCGAGGACTGGGACGGCCTCTCCGGGGCGATCCGCGAGCGCGCCGGCGAGGCCACCGCCATCACCTGGGAGCGGGGCGGCGCCGAGATGACCGGCAGCATCACCCCGAAGCTGACCGAGCGCCCCGTCACGGACTCCAGCGGCCGCCCGCAGACGAATCCGGATGGCAGCACCGTCACGGAGGAGGTCGGCTTCGTCGGCATGGGTTCGGAGGTGCAGAACGTGCCACAACCGGTCACCGCGACCTTCGGCGTGATGGGCCAGCAGCTGAAGGCGACCGCCGACGTGGTGGTGGTGCTGCCGGTGAAGCTGTGGGAGACCGCCGTCGCCGTCTTCGGCCCCGCCGAGCGCGACCCCAACGGACCGATGTCCGTGGTCGGGGTGGGACGCATCGCGGGGGAGGCGGCGGCACTGGAGGACGTGCCGATCCAGGACAAGGCCTCCCTGTTGCTCTCCTTGGTGGCCGGGGTGAATGTGGCCCTGATGGTGTTCAACCTCATCCCGCTGCTGCCGCTGGACGGCGGCCACGTGGCCGGGGCTCTGTGGGAGTCCATCCGCCGCGGCTGGGCCAAGATCACCCGCCGCAAGGACCCCGGGGTCTTCGACATCGCCAAGCTACTGCCCCTGACCTACGTGGTCGGCATCGCGCTGCTCGGCATGGGGGTGCTGCTGATCATCGCGGACATCGTGGACCCCATCCGGATCTTCTGAGCTGAGGCCCCGGTCGGCAGGCCCTTGTGACGATCCCCACCACCTCCCTACGGTGGAAGGAACCTCAGGAGGCAGGCCATATCGCAGGAGGCAGGCCATGATGTCCCCGCGCCGTACCGTCAGACCCGCTGCCACCCACCGGACCCCGGCAGTGACAGTCCTGGCCGCCGCATCGCTGGCCCTTCCCCTGCTGGCGGGATGCCAGGCGGCCTCGAACGAGGGCCGGCTGTCCATCCTGGACGAGGAGCCGGCCGAATCCGTCCCCGGGTACGCCAATTCCATGGGCATCCTCGAGCCCGGAACGGCCCGGCTGTTGGGCTCCGTGGATGAGATCGAGTACTACGTCGGTGAGGAGGCCGGCACCCGCGGCATCGTCTGCCTGGTCCCTATCAACACCGAGGACCCGGAGGCGGGGTGGGGGGCTGCCTGTTCCACGGAGTCGTCCGACGTGATCGTGACCCACGAGGACGTGAACGGCGAGGCCGCCCTCGTGGCGGATGACGCCGACACCGACACCCTCGCCGAGGACGGCTGGACCGAGGTGTCGCGCAACCTCTGGACCCGCTGACTGGCCTACGCTGGCCCCATGGCCGAACCACAGAAGATCTTTGCCGTCCAGTATCACTACGTCCCCGGTCTCGCAGACCAGCGCGATGTCCACCGCGCCGCGCACCGCGAGTTCCTGGTCTCCCTCGGGCCGGCCATGGTGGCCGCCGGAGCCTACGTGGATGACCCCGCCGCGGCCCTGCTGCTCGTGAAGTCCGATTCCCCCGGGGCCGTCCGGGACCTGCTGGAGGGTGACCCGTTCAAACACCACGGGTTGATCAGCTCCACCGACGTCAACGAATGGTCATGCGCGGTCGGTGACAAGGCCGCCGCCCTCCGCGGGGACGAGGCCTGAGGATCGGACGCGCACCGCTGAACCGCCACGATGTTCTGAGCCGGCGCCGTCTGCTGAGCGGGCTCACCGGGGCCGGCGCCGTGGCCGCCCTGGCCGCCTGCACCGCCGGCCCTGACCCGGGTGCCGGCGGGCCGTCCGGCTCGGGTGCGGGGCCGACGTCGGGCACCGCCTCTCTCAGCCCCACGCCCACGCCGACCCCGACGCCGGTCCCCGAGCTTCCCGGCGGCGGCACCGCCCTGTTCCCGGGCCGCCGGATGGTGGCGCTGTATGGCACCCCCGGCACCGGTTCACTCGGCCTGCTGGGGGAGCAGGACGTGGACGCGGCGCTGACCCGCGCGGCCGATCTGGCCGCGGAGTACCAGCCGTTCAGCGAGGAGCTGGTGATCCCGGCCTTCGAGATCATCGCCACCGTGGCCAGCTCCGCCCCCGGGCCCACGGGCGACTACACGTCCTACGTGGAGGCGGAGCAGCTGGCGCGGTGGGTCGAGGCGGCGGGGGAGGCCGGCACCTACGTGGTCCTGGACCTGCAGCCCGGGACCGAGGACTTCACCACCCAGGCGAAGGCCTTCGAGGACCTGCTGCTGCTGCCACACGTGGGCCTGGCCCTGGACCCCGAGTGGCGGCTGCAGCCCGGCCAGCGGCATATGGAGCAGATCGGCCAGGTCTCGGCGGCGGAGATCAACGAGACCACCGGGTGGCTGGCCGGTCTGGTGGCCGAGCACCGCCTGCCGGAGAAACTGGTGATCCTGCACCAGTTCCAGACCCGGATGATCCCGGACCGCGCCGAGGTGGCCGAACGCGAGGGACTGGCGCTCCTGGTGCACGCGGACGGCAACGGCTCCGCGGAACAAAAGCTCGAGACGTGGCGTTCCCTGAAGGAGGACCTCCCGTCCGGGATGCGCCTGGGATGGAAGAACTTCATCGACGAGGACTCGCCGACCTTCACCCCCGAGCAGACCATGACCCAGGTCTCACCCCAGCCGTGGTTCGTCTCGTACCAGTAGACTGGGTCCAGAGCAACCCCTCCCCGAACCCCATCAGGAGTCTTGAATTGCCCGTCCGTCTTGGCATGCCCGCCGCACCACCGCCCGTCCTGGCCCCGCGCCGCAAGACGAGGCAGCTGCACGTCGGCAAGATCGGGGTGGGCTCAGACCACCAGGTCTCGGTCCAGACCATGACCACTACCAAGACGCATGACATCGGCGCCACGCTGCAGCAGATCGCCGAGCTGACGGCCGCCGGCTGTGACATCGTGCGGGTGGCCTGCCCCACGGACAAGGACGCCGAGGCCCTGTCCGTCATCGCGAAGCAGTCCACCATCCCGGTGATCGCGGACATCCACTTCCAGCCGAAGTACGTCTTCGCGGCGATCGAGGCCGGTTGTGGCGCGGTGCGCGTGAACCCGGGCAACATCCGGAAGTTCGACGACCAGGTCAAGGAGATCGCTCGGGCGGCCTCGGACCACGGCACGTCCATCCGGATCGGCGTCAACGCGGGTTCGCTGCACCCGGACCTGCTGAAGAAGTACGGCAAGGCCACCCCGGAGGCGCTCGTGGAGTCCGCCGTCTGGGAGGCCTCCCTGTTCGAGGAACACGGTTTCCGCGACTTCAAGATCTCCGTCAAGCACAGCGACCCGGTGATCATGTCCCGCGCCTATGAGCTGCTGGCTGAGCGCGGCGACTGGCCGTTGCACCTCGGCGTGACCGAGGCCGGCCCCGCCTTCCAGGGCACCATCAAGTCGGCCACCGCCTTCGGCTACCTGCTGGGCCAGGGCATCGGGGACACCATCCGCGTCTCCCTGTCCGCCCCACCCGTGGAGGAGGTCAAGGTCGGTCTGCAGATCCTGCAGTCACTGAACCTGCGCGAGCGCAAGCTGGACATCGTCTCCTGCCCCTCCTGTGGACGGGCCCAGGTGGATGTCTACTCGCTGGCCGATGAGGTCACTGAAGGCCTGAAGGACCTGACCGTCCCGCTGCGCGTGGCCGTCATGGGCTGCGTGGTCAACGGACCGGGTGAGGCCCGTGAGGCCGATCTCGGGGTGGCCTCCGGCAACGGCAAGGGCCAGATCTTCATCAAGGGCGAAGTGGTCAAGACGGTCCCGGAGGACCAGATCGTGGAGACGCTGCTGGCTGAGGCCCGCCGTCTCGCCGCGGAATCCGGATACGAGGAAGGTGGGGAGGGCGCTGATGGCCAGAATCCTGTCCAGGGCCCGCCCGTGGTCTCCGTCTCCTGACGATGCCGTCCGCCGGGCCACCGGCGGCGCCGTCCGCGTCCTGAGCCACGCCGACACCACGGCCCTCACTGCGTTGGCTGCCAGCGATCCGGTGGCCAACTGCTTCGTGGAGTCCATGCTCGAGAAGGGCCGGGACGCCTCGCCCGTCCGCTCCGGCGGATCCCTGTTCCTCGGGATCTCCGGGGCGGGCTCCCCGGCCACCATGGGGCGCCCCGGTGCCCTGGAGGCTGCCTGCTGGGTGGGGGCGAACGTGGTGCCCATCGGGGCCACCGCGGAGTCCGGGGCCCTGTTCGGGGTGGCGCTGGCCGCCCTGCACCGCCGCTTCGCCTCCGTCTACGGCCCGCGGGAGGCCGTCCTGCACCTGTGGAAGGAACTCTCCCGGGGCCCTCAGCAGGCGCGTCAGATCCGCGAGAACCAGCCGCTCATGGTGCTGCCCGGCGCCCCCGCGGTGGAGCCCTCGCCCCGGGTCCGCCCGTCCCGTACCGACGAGTACTCCGTGGTGCTGCCGGCCTGCGTGGCCATGTTCGAGGAGGAGCTCGGTTTCTCCCCCCTGCTGAACGGGGCCGTGCAGTACCGGCTGCGGGTGGAGGACCTGATCCGCAACGGCTGGTCGCTGGTGGACCTCGACGACTCCGGCCAGGTCCGCTTCAAGGCCGACCTGGGCGTGGTGTCCGCCCAGTGCTCGCAGATCCAGGGCGTCTGGGTGGCCCCGGAACACCGGGGCCGGGGCCTGGCGGCCCCGGCGGTGGCCGCGGTGGCCGAGCACGCCCGCGGCATCGCCCCCTGGGTGAGCCTCTACGTCAACAGCTTCAACACGGCCGCCCTGCGGACCTACCGGACCGTGGGGTTCGAACAGGTCGGCACCTTCGCCACGGTATTGCTCTAGCGGTGGCCTATGCTTTTCCTAGCCAGACGGGAAGACCGGCCGCATCCACAGGGGGACCAGACGTGAACCGCCAGCACCGCAGACATCGAGCCGCCACCCTCCCCGCGGCCGCCGGCCTCGGCCTGCTCGCCCTCACCCTCGCCGCGTGCAGTGGCACCGACGACGGCGGTTCCGGTGCCTCCTCCAGTGCGCCGGCCCCCAGTCAGAGCGCGTCGCCCGCCGGAACTGCCTCCGGAGAGGGCTCGGTCAGTGCCTCACCCAGTGGCTCACCCAGCGCGTCCGCCAGCAGCTCGGACCCGGATGACGAGGCCGGGGATATCGAGGCGGCGCTGAAGACGGTCCTCGGGGACGAGGCCCAGATCGTCTCCGGCGACCAGCTCGAGGAGCTGCAGCAGTCCACCCAGGGCCTGACCGAGGGGGTCACCGTCACCCCGGCCGAGTGCGGCCCGGAGGGCCAGGCCTCCGCCACCGCAGAATTGCCCGAGGACACCGAGATGACCGGTGCCGTGGTGGTGGAGACCACCGAGACCGGCGGCGCTACCTCGGACATGCTCAGCGTGTCCGTGTACCCGGAGGCAGATCAGGCCGCCGCTGCGATGGCGGCCTTCAACGACTACGCCGAGGCCTGCCCCAGCTACACGCTCGAGATGGGAGAGGGCCTCACCGCGGAAGCCACCATGGCGGTGGAGGACGTCGAGGCCGCCGGTGACGCCGCAGTCGCCGTCACCGTCGGCACCACCGTGTCCGTGGAGGGGGCCTCCCTGCCGGCTGGAGCCGGCAACAGCACCTCCACCACCGTCAACGTCCAGGACGGCGAGCGGCTGATCAGCTTCGCCGGCACCGCCGCCGGTGGCGACGAGCCGCGGTCCGCGGCCGAGGGCGTGGAGCTCATCGACGCCCTGCGCGCCGAGCTCGACGGTTAGCACCCACTCACTTCACGACCCCTTCACCTCCACCCCCTTCGAACGGAGCCCCGACGTGCCCCTGCGCCTGTCCACCCTCTTCCTGCGCACCCTGCGTGACGATCCGGCCGACGCCGAGGTGGCCAGCCACAAGCTGCTCGTCCGCGCCGGGTACATCCGGCGGTCCGGCCCGGGTGCCTACACCTGGCTGCCGCTGGGCCTGCGGGTGAAGAACAAGGTCGAGGCGATCGTGCGCGAGGAGATGGACGCGATCGGCGGTCAGGAGGTCCAGTTCCCGGCCCTGCTGCCGAAGGAGCCCTACGAGAGGACCGGCCGCTGGGACGACTACGGCGATTCCCTCTTCCGGGTCCAGGACCGCAAGGGTGCCGACTTCCTGCTGGCCCCCACCCACGAGGAGATGTTCACCCTCCTGGTCAAGGACCACTATTCCTCCTACAAGGACCTGCCGGCGTACCTGTACCAGATCCAGACCAAGTTCCGTGACGAGGCGCGCCCCCGGGCCGGACTGTTGCGCGTGCGCGAGTTCATCATGAAGGACTCCTACTCCTTCACGGTGGACGACGCCGGCCTGGACCAGGCCTATGCCGCCCACCGTGAGGCGTACCTGAAGATCTTCGCCCGGCTGGGCTTGGAGGTCGTCCCCGTGCGGGCCCAGGCCGGCGCCATGGGTGGCTCGCAGTCCGAGGAGTTCCTGCATCCCTCGCCGATCGGTGAGGACACCTTCGTGGAGTCCGACGCCGGCTACCGCGCCAATGTCGAGGCCGTCACCACGGTGCCCCCGGCCTCGCTGGACGAGGCGGCGATGGCCGCCCTGCCGGCCGCCCAGGTCAAGGACACCCCCGACTCCACCACCATCGCCGCCCTCGTGGACGTCGCCAACCAGCTGGCACCGCTCGACGACGGCGGCCAGTGGGCGGCCGCGGACACCCTGAAGTGTGTGGTCCTCACCGCTGTGCTGGACGGCAATGAACGGCGTCAGTTCATCGTGGCCCTCCCCGGCGACCGGGACGTGGACCTCAAGCGGCTCGAGGCCGGCATCGGTGCCCTGCTCGAGGTGGCCGGTGAGCCCGGCGTGGAGCAGGCCACCGAGGAGGACCTCTCCAAGCACCCCGCCCTCGTCAAGGGGTACATCGGCCCGAACAACAGCTCCGGCATGCCGTTCTTCGTGGACCCGCGGATCGCTCCGGGCACCGCCTGGATCACCGGTGCCAACGCGCCGCAGCAGCACGTCTTCGGACTCGTGGCCGGCCGCGACTTCTCCTGGGACGGGGTCATCGAGGCCACCGAGGTCCGCGACGGCGATCCCGCGCCGGACGGCTCCGGCCCGCTGCACACCCGCCGCGGCATCGAGATGGGCCACATCTTCCAGCTCGGGCGCAAGTACGCCGAAGCCCTCGACCTGAAGGTCCTCAACGAGAACGGCAAGCAGGTGGTGGTGACCATGGGCTCCTACGGCATCGGCGTCACCCGCGCCGTGGCGGCCCTGGCCGAGTCGCACCACGACGAGAAGGGCCTGGTCTGGCCCCGCGCGGTCGCACCGGCCGACATCCACGTGGTGGCCACCGGCAAGGGCGAGGAGATCTCCGCCGCCGCCGAGCAGCTCGTGGCCGAGCTCGAGTCACAGGGGCTGACGGTCCTCTACGACGATCGGAAGAAGGTCTCCGCCGGCGTGAAGTTCTCGGACGTCGAACTGATCGGCATCCCCACCTCCGTGGTGGTGGGCCGTGGCCTGGCCGAGGGCTTCGTGGAGGTCAAGGACCGCGAGACCGGCGAGGCCGTGAACGTCCCGGTGGACGCGGCGGCGGAGACGCTCGCACGCATCATCCGGGGCTGACCGTGCTGACCGGCCTCGAGGAGATCACCCTCGCCACCCTGGCGATGGTGGTCCTCGCGGGGTTCGCGGCCGGCTGGATCGACGCGGTGGTCGGCGGGGGAGGGCTGCTGCAGCTGCCCGTGCTGCTGATGGTCCCCGGGATCACCCCGGTCCAGGCGTTGGCCACCAACAAGCTCGGCTCCGTCTTCGGGACCACCACGAGCGCCATCACCTACTACCGGCGCGTGCACCCCGACCTGGCCACGGCCCTGCCGATGGGCGTGGTCGCTCTGGTGGGCAGCTTCGGCGGGGCGATCGTGGCAACACTGCTGCCGGCCGAGGTCATCAAGCCCGTCATCGTGGCGGCCCTGATCGGGGTGGCCGTCTTCACCGCGGCCAGACCGCAGCTGGGCCGGGACTCGGGGTTGCGGTACACGGGCCGACGCCACCTGGTGGTGGCCCTGGTCATCGGCCTGGTGATCGGTTTCTATGACGGCGTCCTCGGGCCGGGCACCGGCACGTTCCTGGTGATCTCCCTCGTGGCGGTCCTGGGCTACACGTTCCTGCAGGGCTCGGCGAAGGCCAAGATCGTGAACCTCTTCACCAACGTGGGGGCCATCGCGTTCTTCCTGCCCTCCGGGCACATCCTGCTGGGGCTGGGTCTGGTCCTCGGAGTGGCCAACATGATCGGCGGCTACCTCGGGGCACGGATGGCCATCCAACGCGGTTCAGGCTTCATCCGGATCGTGTTCCTCGTGGTGGTGTTCGTCCTGATCGCCAAGCTCGGCTACGACCTGATCGTTGAATGGACCTGAGCGGGCCCGTGTTGGCCTGAGCGGGCCTGAGCGGGCCTGAGCGGGCCTGAGGGGGCCTGAAGGGGTCTGAGTGGGCCTGGATGGCCCGAATGCGTTTGAATGGACTCCATGAACACATCCCCTGACGCCACCGGACTGGACGCGCTGGTCCGGCCCGCCGTCGACACCCTCGGACTGCACTTGGAATCCGCCACCGTGGGCGGTGAACCCGCGCAGCGGATCCTGACGGTCGTCGTGGACCGCGCGGAGGGCACCGACGGACTCGACCTGGACGAACTGGCCGAGGCCGCCCGGACCGTCTCGGCCGCGCTGGACGCGGCGGGGGAGGACCTGCCCGGACTCGGCACCGAACCGTATGAGCTCGAGATCTCGACGCCGGGGGTCTCCCGCCCGTTGACGGAACCGCGTCATTGGCGGCGGAACGTGGGGCGCCTGGTCACCGTGGAGATCCTGGCGGAACCCGGCAGCGGCGCGGAACCCGCCGCTGATCCTGCCGTTGTACCCGGCCCCGCGCTGACCGCACGGATCCAGGCCGCGGACGAGGCCGGCGTCGTGCTCATCCCCGTGCGGCCGGGCGCCAAGAAGGGGATGCCGGCGAAGGTGGGCGAGCCCGAACGGCACGCCTACGACCGTCTGGGACCGGCTCAAGTGCAGGTAGAGTTGACCCGCGGCGGCGCTGGTGCCGCCACCGGAGAACTGAACACGGAGGTCTGAGTGGACATCGATATGAGCGCCCTGCGGATGCTGGAGGCCGAGCGCGAGATCCCTCTGGACCGCCTCATCCCCACCATCGAACAGGCCCTGGTGGTGGCCTACCACAAGTCTCCGGGGGCCCTGCCCCGTGCCCGCGCGGAGATCGACCGCAAGTCCGGCCACGTGACCATCTGGGCCACCGAGATCGACGAGGCCGGCCAGGGGATCGGTGAGTTCGACGACACCCCGCAGGGGTTCGGTCGCATCGCCGCCTCCACCGCCCGGCAGATCATCCTCCAGCGCCTGCGGGACGAGGAGGACGACAACATCCTGGGTGAGTTCAAAGGCCGGGAGGGCGAGATCATCTCCGGGCTCATCCAGCAGGGCAACAACCCGCACATGATCCAGGTGAACCTGGGGGCGGTGGAGGCCGTGCTGCCGCCGCCGGAGCAGGTCCCCGGCGAGGACTACTCCCACGGGCTGCGGGTGCGTGCCTACGTGGTGGATGTGCACCGCGGGCTCAAAGGGCCTTCGATCACGCTCTCCCGGTCCCACCCCGGGCTGGTCCGCAAGCTCTTCGAACTGGAGGTGCCCGAGATCGCGGACGGGTCGGTGGAGATCCTCGCCCTGGCCCGCGAGGCCGGACACCGCACCAAGATGGCGGTGAAGGCGACGAAGGCCGGCATCAACGCCAAGGGTGCGTGCATCGGTGAGATGGGCTCCCGCGTCCGCGCGGTCATGAGCGAGCTGAACGACGAGAAGATCGACATCGTCGACTTCAACGAGGACCCGGCGAAGTTCATCTCCTCCGCACTGTCCCCGGCGCGGGTCACCTCGGTCGAGATCGTGGACGAGGCCACCCGCTCGGCACGCGTGATCGTGCCGCGGGACGTGCTCTCGTTGGCGATCGGCAAGGAGGGGCAGAATGCCCGCCTGGCGGCCAAGCTGACCGGCTGGCGCATCGACATCGCCGGCGAGGACGCCGGCTGAGACGGACTGGGGTAGACTGGGTGAGGTCCATTTCCCTCTCCTGACGTAAGCAGGCGTGTTCATGCAGGCACACACCCCGGTGCGCACCTGCATCGGATGCCGGGGGAAAGAGGACCACACCAAGCTGGTGCGACTGGTGCTGGACGGAGTCGCGGGTGCCCCATCCGTGCTTCCCGATTGGCGCCGCCGCATGCCGGGCCGAGGGGCCTGGCTCCATCCGGATGATGCTTGCCTGCAGGTGGCCCTGAAACGGGGCGCATTCAACCGGGCCTTCCGAGGCCGTGTGGATGCGACCTCCCTGGCCGGACTGCTGGCTGCACGCCCGGGGACACCGGCACTGAAGACCGACAACGAAAGCGGGTCAGAGATCTGATGGAAACCCGATGAGCACCACACGATGAGTGCCCAACGATGAACACCACCCGTCATTACGGTCCGCTTGACACGGCCCGAGGGAGCTGCTGAGGCTCCCCTCGAGGCCACGACGCGGACCAGAACAGGAGAACCGTGGCCAAGGTCCGCGTCCACGAGCTCGCCAAAGAGCTCGGCATTTCATCCAAGGAGGCCCTGAACAAGCTTCAGGACATGGGCGAATTCGTTCGTTCCGCCTCCTCGACCATCGAACCCCCGGTGGTCAAGAAGTTGCGTTCCGCCTATGCGGACGCCGCTCCGAAGGCACCCGCCAAGCCGGCCGCAGGGAAGCCCGCGTCCGCGCCGGCCTCCGCAAGGCCCTCCACACCGGCCACCGCGAAGCCGGGCGCCCAGCCTGCCGCGCCGGCCGCCGAGAAGCCCGCTGCCCCGGCCGCTGAGAAGCCGGCAGCACCGGTTGCCCCTGCTGCATCGAAGGCACCCACCCCGGGTCCGGCGACCCCCGCTCCGTCGCAGCCTGCTGCGGCTGCGCAGGACAGCCCCGCCCAGGACACCCCTGCCCAAGACACCCCGGCCGCGGCGAGCCCGGGAGCACCCACGCCGGCCGCCCCGTCGCGCCCGGACGCACCCAAGCCGGGCGGCGCCAAACCGGCCGCCAGCAAGCCGGCCGCGCCGCGGCCCGGCAACAACCCCTTCACGTCCAAGCAGTCCGCTCCCCGTGCCGATGAGCGCGGCGGCGAACGCCCCGGTGGTCCGCGTCCCGGTGGCCCGCGCCCCGGTGGTCCTCGCCCCGGCAACAACCCGTTCGCGCCCAAGCAGGGCATGCGCTCGGGACGTCCTGATGCCGGTGAGCGTGCTGGTGGTCCCCGCCCGGGTGCTCCGCGTCCGGCCGGTGCGGGCGCCGCTGCCGGTGCCGGTGCTCCTCGTCCCGGTGGGGCACGTCCCAGCCCGAACATGATGCCGGGCCACATCAACAAGCCGCAGCCCGCCGCCGCCCGTCCGGGTGCCGGCGGCCGTGGCCGTCCCGGTGGCGGCCCCGGCGGTGCGCCGGGCGGCGGTCCCGGTGGTCCCCCCCGGGGTGCCGGCCGCGGTGGCCGCGGTGGCACTCAGGGTGCGTTCGGCCGCGGTGGCGGTCCGCGTGGCAAGCAGCGCAAGTCGAAGCGTGCAAAGCGCCAGGAGATGGAGCAGTCGCGTACCCGCGAGATCGGGGGCGTCCGCGTCCCCCGTGGTGACGGCGAGACCGTCATCCGTCTGCGCCGCGGTTCCTCCCTGTCCGATCTGGGCGAGAAGATCAATGCGGACGCCGCCTCGCTGGTGACCGTGTTGTTCCAGCTCGGTGAGATGGCCAACGCCAACCAGTCACTGGATGAGGAGACCTTCTCGGTGCTCGCCGAGGAACTCGGCTACCGGATCGAGATCGTGTCCCCGGAGGACGAGGACAGGGAGCTCCTGGAGGGCTTCGACATCGACCTCGACGCCGAGGAGGAGGCCGAGACCGAGGCCGACCTCGAGAAGCGCCCGGCAGTGGTCACCGTCATGGGTCACGTGGACCACGGCAAGACCCGTCTGCTGGATGCCATCCGCTCCACCAAGGTCATCGAGGGCGAGGCCGGCGGCATCACCCAGCACATCGGTGCCTACCAGGTGGACTTCAAGCACGGTGAGACTGACCGCAGCCTGACCTTCATCGACACCCCGGGCCACGAGGCGTTCACCGCCATGCGTGCCCGTGGTGCCAAGGTCACGGACATCGCCGTGCTCGTGGTCGCCGCCGATGACGGCGTCATGCCGCAGACGGTGGAGGCCCTGAACCACGCCAAGGCGGCCAACGTGCCGATCGTGGTGGCGGTCAACAAGATCGACAAGGCCGAAGCGTCCCCGGAGAAGATCCGTGGCCAGCTCGCCGAGTACGGTGTCGTGCCGGAGGAGTACGGCGGCGACACGATGTTCGTGGACGTCTCCGCCAGGAACAACCTCAACATCGATGAGTTGCTCTCCGCCATCATGCTCACCGCGGATGCCGCCCTCGAGCTCACCGCCAACCCGAACAAGGGTGCCCGTGGTGTGGCCATCGAGGCGAACCTGGACAAGGGCCGCGGTGCAGTGGTGACGGTGCTCGTGCAGTCCGGCACCTTGCGCGTCGGCGACACCATGGTGGTGGGCAACGCCCACGGCCGTGTCCGTGCGATGTTCGACGACGACGGCACCACCGTGACCGAGGCGCCGCCGTCGCGTCCGGTCCAAGTGTTGGGCCTGTCCTCCGTGCCCCGTGCCGGTGACACCTTCCTGGTGACCGAGGACGACCGCACGGCCCGCCAGATCGCTGAGAAGCGTGAGGCGGCGGACCGCAACGCCATGCTGGCCAAGCGCCGCAAGCGGATCTCCCTGGAGAACTTCGACCAGGCCGTGGCCGAGGGCAAGATCGACACCCTCAACCTCATCATCAAGGGCGACGCCTCCGGCGCCGTGGAGGCCCTCGAGGACTCCCTGCTCGAGATCGTGGTCGGCGACGATGTCCAGTTGCGCGTCATCCACCGTGGCGTGGGTGCCATCACGCAGAACGACGTCAACCTGGCCACCGTGGACAACGCCATCATCCTCGGCTTCAACGTCCGTCCGGCCGAGCGTGTCACCGACCTTGCCGACAAGGAAGGCGTGGACATGCGCTTCTACTCGGTGATCTATGACGCGATCGATGACATCGAGAGTGCTCTGAAGGGCATGCTCAAGCCGGAGTACGAAGAGGTCCAGCTGGGCTCCGCGGAGGTCCGCGAGGTCTTCCGGTCCTCCAAGTGGGGCAGCATCGCCGGTTCCCTGGTCCGTTCCGGGCTCATCCGCCGCAACTCCTCCGCCCGCCTCGTGCGGGACGGCAACGTGGTGGCGGACAAGCTCAAGATCGAGTCCCTGCGCCGGTTCAAGGACGATGCCACCGAGGTCCGCGAGGGCTACGAGTGCGGTATCGGCCTGGGCAGCTTCAATGACGTCAAGGAAGGCGACGTCATCGAGACCTTCGAGATGCAGGAGAAGCCGCGCGTCTGAACCGACGCCGTGGTTCGAATGCAGTCACAACGACAGTCACAACGAGTAGGAGAGGACTGAGCCCATGGTGGATCAGGCACGCGCGGCCCGATTGGCCCAACGAATCAAGGTCCTGGTCGCCGAGGCCCTGCGCAAGCGGGTCAAGGACGATCGGGCCGAGGCCATCACCCTCACCGAGGTGCGGGTGACCAACGACCTGCAGCACGCCACCGTGTACTACACGGTGCTCGGCGATGCTGCGGCGTCGGAGGGGGCCCGGGAGGTCCTGGCGGCCAACCACGGTGCCCTCCGGCACGAGGTGGGACGTCAACTGACCATCCGGCTCGTCCCGACCCTGGAGTTCGTGGCGGACGAGATCCCCGAGTCCGCCGCGCACCTCGAGGAGGTGCTCGCGGCGGCCAGGGAGCAGGATGCCGAACTGGCGCGGCTGCGTGAGAACGCCACCTTCGCCGGGGACGCGGATCCCTACAAGAAGGATGCAGAGGCAGCGGCAGAGGCCGACGCCGGCCCGGACGGGAACGAGGACACGGCCCGTTGAGCGGGACCTCCCAGCGGGGCCCCAGCCGGGAGCTGCCCCCGGGCGCTCCCGGCACCCAGGCCTCCGGCCTGGTGCTCGTGGACAAGCCAGCCGGCGTGACCTCCCATGACGTGGTCGGGAAGGTGCGCCGGCTGGCCGGCACCCGCAAGGTCGGCCACGCCGGCACCCTCGACCCGATGGCCACCGGACTGCTGGTCATCGGGTTCAACAAGGCGACCCGGCTGCTGACCACCATCACGGGCGCCGACAAGACCTATCTGGCGACCATCCGGCTCGGGGTCACCACCGTGACGGACGACGCCGAGGGTGAGGTCGTGCAGACCCGGCTGGCCAATGCCGTCACCCCGGAACGGGTGGCCGCCGCCATCGCCGACCTCACGGGCGACCTCCAGCAGGTCCCCTCTGCGGTCTCCGCCATCAAGGTGGACGGCCAGCGAGCCTACCAGCGCGTCCGGGCCGGCGAGGACGTCCACCTGACGGCCCGGCCGGTCACGGTGCACCGCTTCGAGGTCACCGGATACCACCGCGCCGCGGACGGCACCACGGTGGACGTGGACGTCGAGGTCGACTGCACCACCGGGACCTACATCAGGGCCCTGGCCCGAGACCTGGGGGAGGCCCTGGAGACCGGCGGCCACCTCACCGCACTGCGACGCACCGTCGTCGGACCCTTCTCCGTGGCCGACGCCGTGACCCTCGAGGACCTGGCCGTGAGGTTCACCGCTACCGAGCTCTCCCACGCCGCCGCCGGGCTGTTCCCCGTGCGCCAGCTGACCGGACACGAGGCCTCCGAGCTGTCCTTCGGGCGGCGGATCCACGCCACCGGCACCGAGGGCCTGGTGGCCGCACAGGATCCGGCCGGGGCCGTCGTCGCCCTGATCTCCGACCAGGCCCGCAAGGGCGGCGCCGAGGGGGAGATCTCCGCGAAGCCCGAGATCGTCTTCGCCCCTGCAACCGGACCCTCCACCGGCCCCGCGTCCGGCCCCTCCACCGGCCCCCGGGACGGCGGGGCGGGATGATCGCCGATGCCTGGTTCTGGGTGGGCACCGCGATCTGCGCGCTCTCGCTGCTGGTCTGTGTGGCCATGACGTTCCTGCGCAGACACCCGGCCGACTCCTCCATCCTCTCGATCGCCGCCATCGAGCTGTTCCTGCTGGTCTACGGCGTGGGATCACTGCTGCGCGGAGGTTCCGAGCCCATCCAAGGCGAGCTGTGGGAGTTCTGGGGCTATGTCATCACGGCGCTGATCGTGCCGGTCGTCGCCTTCCTCTGGGCGGTGACGGACAAGACCCGCTGGTCCAACCTCGTGATGGCGGCGGTGGGCCCCACCGTTTTCGTGATGTTGCACAGGATGCAGGTGATCTGGTTTGGCTGAGAAGACATCCCCGGCGGGAACGGAGCCGTTGAAGCGCAATCAGGGACTCGGCCGCATCCTGGTCATGGTCTATGCGGTCTTCGCGCTGTCCTCCTTCGCCCGGTCGATCTACCAGATCCTCGTGCACTTCGACGAGGCGCCGCTGGCCTATCTGCTCTCCGCATTCGCCGCCGCCGTCTACATCGTGGCCACGCTGTCCCTGGCCCGGGCGGGGCGGACCGCCTGGTTCGTCTCCCTCGTGGCCGTCGGCATCGAGCTGCTCGGCGTGATCGCGATCGGTCTGTGGACGGTGCTGGACCCGCAGCTGTTCGCCGATGACACGGTCTGGAGCCGCTTCGGCGCCGGATACGGCTACATCCCGCTGGTGCTACCCGTGATCGGGATGGCCTGGCTGCTGGTGCACCGCCCCGTGTCCGCCCGCGGCCCCGTCCGGGGCGAGGGCCCCGGCAGGGCGCCGGTCCGACCGCACCCGTGATCGGGTGGATAATCGAGTGGTGAGCCGAAGCGGAGGAACAACGATGCACTACTGGGACGGGCTGACCGCCGTGCCCCGGGACACCGCCCCCTCGGTGGTCACCATCGGCAACTTCGACGGCGTGCACCGCGGCCACCGGCACGTCCTGGAGCAGGTGGTCCGCGCCGCACGGACCGCAGGAGCGGTCTCCGTGGCCATCACCTTCGACCCGCACCCCCGCGTGGTGCACCGCCCCAACGACCTCCAGGAGGCCATCACCGGCTACGAGGAGAAGGCCCAACTGATCGAACGGGCCGGGATCGACGCCATGCTCGTCATCCACTACACCCTCGAGTTCGCCCAGCAGAGTCCCGAGGAATTCGTCAAGAACGTGATCGTGGACGCCCTCAAGGCCCGGGCCGTGGTGGTCGGCCGGGACGTGCGGTTCGGCTTCCGCAACTCCGGGGACTTCAGCACCATGGTGGAGTTGGGCCGGAAGTACGGTTTCGAGGTCATCGACGTGGCGGACTTCGGTGAGGACCGCCGCTGCTCCTCCACCTGGATCCGAGAGTCCCTGCGTCAGGGCGATGTCGGCGCGGCCGCCCACGTGCTGGGCCGCCGGCACCGCGTCCACGGTGAGGTGGTCCACGGCTACGCCCGCGGGCGCGAGCTCGGCTTCCCCACCGCCAACCTCTCGGACGAGGTCCAGGGCATGATCCCCGCCGACGGCGTCTACGCCGGATGGCTGCACGACCAGGCCGGGCGCCGGTGGCCGGTGGCGATCTCCATCGGCTCCAACCCGACCTTCGACGGCGTCTCCCGCGTGGTGGAGGCCCACGTCATCGATCGGCCGCACGAACAGGTCGAGGACTTCGACCTCTACGGCCAGTTCGTGACGGTGGAGTTCGTGGAGCGGCTGCGCGGCATGGTGGCGTTCGAGGGCATCCCCACCCTGATCGATCAGATGACCCAGGACGTGGAGCGCACCCGAGAGGTGCTGGCCGCCGTCCCGGGCCCGTGACCACCCCATCCCGTCCCGTGCGGCCTCGTCCCGCCCCGCCCCGCCCCGTCCCGCCCCGGCCGGCCGGTGACCCGCGGCTGGACGGGACCGCCCGCCGAAGACTCGGCGCAGCGTTCCAAGCCGGCGGAGAGCACTACCACGCGGTGCGACCCGGCTATCCGGAGCAGATCGTCGATTTCATGGTCCCCGCCGGTGCCCGCACCGCCGTGGACCTCGGCGCCGGCACCGGACTCTTCACGCGCCTGCTGGCCGGTCGCGGACTGGAGGTGGCCGCCGTCGACCCCTCCGCCTCTATGCTGGAACCGCTGCGGCGCGCGCTGCCGGCCGTCACCGCCGTGCAGGCCACCGCGGAACGCACCGGCCTGCCCGCCGGGGCCTTCGACCTGGCGGTGAGCGCCCAGGCCTGGCACTGGATCGACCCCGAGGCCGGCTCGGCGGAGGCCGCCCGCCTGCTGCGGCCCGGGGGCACCCTGGCCCTGGTGTGGAACCAGCTGGACACCACGGTGCCGTGGGTGCACCGGCTGACCCGGATCATGCACGCCGGGGACGTCCACGCCCCCGGGACGCACGGGGAGGGCCGGCGGCGCGCTCGCGCGCCCTTCGGCGCGGAGCAGCACTGTCAGGTGCACTGGACGGATGGCACGACGCCGGCCGGCCTGCACGCGCTGATGGCGTCCCGTTCCTATTGGCTCCGGTCGGGGACAGTCATCCGGGCGAGGATGACCACGAACCTGGACTGGTACCTGTTCGAGCACCTCGGGTTCGCCGCCGGGCAGCCGATCGAGCTGCCGTACCTGACCTTCGCGGTGCGGACGCGGGTGGACTGACCGGAGCCGTCCCGCCGGGTCCTGCTAGACTGTCGGGTTGGTGCCCGCTGTAGTCCGCGGTGGCGGGGTCACCGTTCATGATCGCGGCACAACTCTCTAAGGAGTTCGCGTGGCACTCGACCCCGCCGTCAAGCAGGACATCATCAAGGAATACGCCACCCACGAGGGCGACACCGGTTCCCCGGAAGTACAGATCGCTGTGCTGTCCCGCCGCATCTCGGACCTGACGGAACACCTGAAGTCCCACAAGCACGACCACCACACCCGCCGCGGCCTGATGGCCATGGTCGGTCGGCGTCGTCGCATGCTCGGCTACCTGTCCAACACCGATATCGGCCGTTACCGCGCCCTGATCGAGCGTCTGGGCCTGCGCAAGTAGCGTCTGGAGACGGAGGCGGTGTCCCGAGGGGGTTTTCCCATTCAGGCCACCGCCTCTAGTCTTATCCTGGGGGCGGTCACCCGATGTGCCCGTTCCCATCACCATCCACCACGCCCCGAGCCCGAATCCAATCGCGGTCCTCGACAGTGGCTTCCGGAATCCTCCCGACCTGTGCGTCCGGAGGGTCCGTGGGCTTCGATCGAAGACCGGCTGGTGCCGCGCCGGGCGAGAAGAAAGGACACCCACCTATGGAGGGTCCCGAGATCAAGTTCGCCGAAGCCGTCATCGACAACGGCACCTATGGCCAGCGCGTCGTGCGCTTCGAAACCGGCCGTCTGGCCCAGCAGGCCGCCGGCGCGGCCATGGTCTACATCGATGAGGAAACCTCGATGCTGGCCGCCACCACCGTCGGCAAGTCCCCGCGTGAGGGCTTCGACTTCTTCCCCCTGACCGTGGACGTCGAGGAGCGCATGTACGCTGCCGGCCGCATCCCCGGTTCCTTCTTCCGCCGTGAGGGCCGCCCGTCCACGGACGCCGTCCTCACCTGCCGGCTGATCGACCGCCCACTGCGCCCGGCCTTCACCAAGGGCATCCGCAACGAGGTCCAGGTCGTCATCACCGTCACCTCGATCGCCCCGGACGAGGTCTATGACACGGTGGCCATCAACGCCGCCTCCATGTCCACCCAGCTCTCCGGCCTGCCCTTCTCCGGCCCGATCGGCGGCGTGCGCGTGGCCCTGATCGACGACGGCACCGGCAACCGCCAGTGGGTGGCCTTCCCGAAGCACTCCCAGCTGAAGAACGCCGTGTTCAACATGGCCGTGGCCGGCCGCGTGTCCGGTGACGACATCGCCGTGATGATGGTGGAGGCCGAGGCCACCCCGGACTCCTGGAACCTCATCAAGGAGCAGGGCGCCACCGCCCCGACCGAGGAGGTCGTGGCCGAAGGCCTCGAGGCCGCCAAGCCGTTCATCAAGGCCTTGTGCGAAGCCCAGGCCGACCTGGCCCAGCGCGCCGCCAAGGCACCCGTCGAGGTGCCGATCTTCAAGGACTTCGAGGACGATGTCTCCGAGGCCGTGGAGCAGTTCGCCGGCGCCCGCCTGCAGGAGATCTACTCGATCGCCGACAAGCAGGAGCGCCAGAACGCGGACGACGCCTACCGCACCGAAGTCCTCGACGCCCTGGCCGGCGAGGGCACCCAGTTCGAGCAGCGCCGCGGCGAGGTCTCCAAGGCCTACGGCGCCTCGACCAAGAAGGCCGTACGCCAGTCGATCCTGACCAGCCAGGTCCGCATCGACGGCCGTGGCCTGACGGACATCCGCAAGCTGACCGCCGAGGTGGAGGTCCTGCCGCGCGTCCACGGCTCCGCCATCTTCGAGCGCGGCGAGACCCAGATCATGGGCGTCACCACGCTGAACATGCTCAAGATGGAGCAGCAGATCGACTCGCTGGCTCCCGAGACGCGCAAGCGCTACATGCACCACTACAACTTCCCGCCGTACTCCGTGGGGGAGACCGGCCGCGTGGGCTCGCCCAAGCGCCGCGAGATCGGCCACGGTGCGCTGGCCGAGCGCGCGATCGTGCCGGTCCTGCCGTCCCGCGAGGAATTCCCCTACGCGATCCGCCAGGTCTCCGAGGCTCTGTCCTCCAACGGCTCCACCTCGATGGGTTCCGTCTGCGCCTCGACCCTGTCCATGCTCAACGCCGGCGTGCCGCTGAAGGCCGCCGTGGCCGGCATCGCCATGGGCCTGGTCTCGGACACCGTGGACGGCCAGACGCGCTACGCGGCGCTGACGGACATCCTGGGCGCCGAGGATGCCTTCGGTGACATGGACTTCAAGGTCGCCGGCACCTCCGAGTTCGTGACCGCGATCCAGCTGGACACCAAGCTGGACGGTATCCCGGCCTCCGTGCTGGCAGCCGCCTTGACCCAGGCCCGTGAGGCCCGCCTGCACATCCTGGGTGTCCTGAACGCCGCGATCGACGCCCCGGACGAGATGAGCGAGTACGCGCCGCGTATCATCGCCGTCAAGATCCCGGTGGACAAGATCGGTGCGGTCATCGGCCCGAAGGGTGCCATGATCAACCAGATCCAGGACGACACGGGTGCGGACATCTCCATCGAGGACGACGGCACCGTGCTGATCGGCGCCACCGAGGGCTCCTCGGCCGAGGCGGCCCGCTCCGCGATCAACGCCATCGCCAACCCGCAGGTCCCCGAGGTCGGTGAGCGCTACCTCGGCACCGTGGTGAAGCTGACCACCTTCGGCGCGTTCGTGTCCCTCACCCCGGGCAAGGACGGTCTGCTGCACATCTCCGAGCTGCGCAAGATCAACGACGGCAAGCGGGTCGAGGACGTCGAGGACGTCGTCGAGGTCGGCCAGAAGATCCAGGTCGAGATCACCAAGATCGACGACCGCGGCAAGCTGTCCCTGGCCCCCGTGGTCGCGGACGGTGGAGCTGAGGGTTCTGCCGACGCCGCCGAGTCCGAGGGCGGCAACGCCGAGGACACCGAGGAGAACTGATCTCCCGGTAGCCGCACCCCGGCGCTGAGCCCTCAGCGCCACTGCCGGTGGCCCGTACCTCAAGGTACGGGCCACCGGCCGTTTAACGGGCACTGTCGATCGGGCCCCGTTTAATGGGGCGGGTGAACCCCACCCCGTCGTCGCCTGTGCCTGTGCCTGTGCCTGGGCCTGGGCCTGCGCCGCACCCCACCACAGGCCGGAGCGCCTCCGGGCCGGGCCGACGTCGGGCCCTCACCCGGCGCTGGACCCGGCGGCTGACGCTGGCCGCCGCGGCCGTGGCGACCGTGGGCCTGGGCCTCGGCGTGCGCTCCCTGGCCGACGGCGCCTGGGCCGGCCCCGCGGGCGACGTCCTGTATGCGGTGCTGATCTACCTGCTGGTGGCGTGGGCCGTGCCCCGGTGGACTCCACGGACGGTGGCCGGGGTGGCCGTGGTGCTGTGCTGGCTCATCGAGCTGTTCCAGCTGACCGGGGTGCCCCTGCTGATGGCCGAAGCGTGGTGGCCCGCCCGGCTGGTCTTCGGTACGGGCTTCGCCGGGGCGGACCTGCTGTCCTACGCCGCCGGGTGCGCGGCCGCCGGGGCCGGGGACGCGGCCTGGACCCGGTGGACCCGGTGGACCCGGCAGACCCGGCGGCGCTGGTAGTTTCGGGAGCATGACCCCCACGCTCCCCATCCCTGCCGACTTCACCGGAACCATCCAGGACGCGGGCCACGGTTCCGTGGTCAGACGCTCGGTCCTGCCGGGCGGTGTCCGGGTGCTCACGGAGTCGATGCCGGATCAGCGCTCGGTGACGATCGGCTTCTGGGTCGCCGTGGGTTCACGCGATGAGGCGGAGGGCGGGTTCGGCTCCACCCACTTCCTGGAGCACCTGTTGTTCAAGGGCACCCCGCGGCGTTCGGCCATGGACATCGCCACGGCCTTCGACCGGGTGGGCGGCGAGTCCAACGCCTCCACGGCCAAGGAGTCCACGTGCTACCACGCCAGGGTGCTGGACACCGACCTGCCCATGGCCATCGACGTCATCACGGACATGGTGACCTCGGCGCTGATCGATGCCGGGGAGCTGGAGACCGAACGCGGGGTCATCCTCGAGGAACTGGCCATGGACGCGGACGACCCGATCGACGTGGCCCACGAGGCCCTCGCGGCGACCCTGCTGGTGGACCACCCCCTGGGCCGGCCCATCGGCGGCACCCCCGAGGCGATCAACGCCGTCACCAGGGACCGGGTCATGGACCACTACCGCCACTGGTACCGGCCGGACGAGCTCGTGGTGACGGCCGCCGGAGGGCTGGACCATGAGGAGGTCTGCCGCCTGGTCCTGGAGGCCTTGGGACGTTCCGGATGGGACCTTCCGGAGGGTTCGGCGCCGGCGCCCCGGCGCAGCCACCTCTACGCCGGGGCGGGGATCTCCGAAGGCGTGCACCCGATCGTGCGCCCGGTGGAACAGACCTCCGTCCTGGTGGGCGGGCGCTCCATGCACACCCTGGATCCCGATCGCTTCGCACTGGCCCTGATGAACTCCGCCCTGGGCGGGGGGATGAGCTCCCGGCTGTTCCAGGAGATCCGGGAGAAGCGGGGGCTGGCCTACAACACCTACTCGTTCCACGCCGGGTACTCGGACGCCGGATACTTCGGCCTGTACGCGGGCTGCTCCCCGCGGAAGGCCGCGACCGTGGCGGACCTGATGGTCGCCGAGCTCGAGCGGCTGGCCGACCACGGCCTGACGGAGGAGGAACTGGACCGTGCCCGCGGTCAGCTCTCCGGTGGCACCGTCCTGGGCCTGGAGGACACGGGGTCCCGGATGTCACGGCTGGGCCGCGCCGAGATGGTCACGGGGGAGTTCGTGGACCTGGACGGGGCGCTCGAACGTCTGCACGCCGTGACCGCCCAGAACGTGCAGGAGGTGGCCCGGCGGATGGCGGAGTCACCCCGGGCCACGGTGGTCGTCGGCCCGGAGGACTGAGGCGACACGGCGTGTTGGACCCGCTGTTGCTTGACTCGGGGTGATGCGTGCAACATTCTGGACGACGTCGGTCCGTCAGGGTCGAACTGTTGCCCGAGGGGTCGGGCGCCGCATCGTGATGAGAAGGACCGGACACCGCCATGGATCAACTGCAAGTCGTGCTGGACAACATCGGCTCCTTCGTCTGGGGGCCGTTCTTCCTCATCCCGCTGCTGCTGGGGACCGGCCTGTACCTGACGATCCGGCTGGGGTTCCTGCAGTTCCACAAGCTCATCCCGGCCCTGAACCTCGGCATCATCCGCCGCCGGGACCCGGACACCGAGGGGGACATCTCCCAGTTCCAGGCCCTCACCACGGCACTGGCGGCCACGGTGGGCACCGGCAACATCGTGGGTGTGGCCACCGCCATCGGCATCGGCGGGCCCGGTGCCCTGTTCTGGATGTGGGTCACGGGCCTGCTCGGCATGGCCTCCAAGTACTCGGAGGCCTACCTGGCCGTCCGGTTCCGCACCACGGACGAGGCCGGTGACAAGTCCGGTGGGCCCCAGTACTACCTGCAGAAGGCCATCAAGGGTCCGTTCGGGAAGATCCTGGCGCTGACCTTCGCGATCTTCGCGTTCATCGCCTCCTTCGGCATCGGCAACATGACCCAGGGCAACTCCATCGCCGCCAACGTGGAGGGTTCCTGGAACGTGGCCCCGTGGGTCACCGGGATCATCCTGATGGTCATGACCCTGCTGGTGTTGGTGGGCGGCATCAAGTCCATCGGCAGGGTCACCGCCGGGTTCGTCCCGGTCATGATCGTGTTCTACGTGGCGGCATCGCTCTACATCCTCATCGTCAACATCGTGGACATCCCCGCCGCCTTCGCCCTGATCTTCACAGACGCCTTCAGCGGCACCGCTGCCGTGGGCGGCTTCACCGGATCCATCCTCATCATCGCCATCCAGTACGGCGTGGCCCGCGGCATGTTCTCCAATGAGTCCGGTTTGGGCTCCGCCGCCATCGCCGCCGCCGCCGCGCAGACCTCCCACCCGGTCCGCCAGGGCCTGGTGTCCATGACCCAGACCTTCATCGACACCCTGATCGTGGTGACCTGCACCGGCCTGGTCATCATCACCACCGGTGCCTGGAACGTCATCGACGAGGCCACCGGCGAGCAGATCTCGGCCGCGTTGATGACCGGCGAGGCCTTCTCCCACGGCCTGCCGGGGCAGTGGGGCCACTGGATCGTCACCATCGGCCTGATCATGTTCGCCTTCTCCACGATCCTCGGGTGGTCCTACTACGGCGAGCGCAACGTCGAGCGCCTGTTCGGCCAGCGGCTGGTGATGCCGTACCGCGTGGTCTTCTCGATCGTGGTGTTCATCGGGTGCACCGTGCCGCTGTCCATCGTCTGGAGCTTCTCGGATGTCATGAACGGACTGATGGCCCTGCCGAACCTCATCGGTCTGCTGGTGTTGTCCGGGCTGATCGCCCGCGAGACGAAGCACTACCTCAAGCACGATCCCAAGCTCGTGGCCACCACGGCGGAGATCGAGGCGTTCATGGTGGAGCGGCCGGGATGGGCGGATTGGAAGTCCGGGAACGTGGTCGGCTCATCGCGCACGCACACCGGCCGCACCACGGTGCAGCACACCCACACGTCGGATTAGCACATAGTCATGGTCTGAAATACCTTCAAAGTGAAGTGGCAAGCCCCTCATCCTTTCGGACCTTGAACGGAAGGTAAAGGTCTCAGCCCCGGCGATGGATTCCTGATAAAAAGGTCTGCCGCCGGGGCTCTTTCCTGCTTACAGTGGAAGCATGGCGACCGCAGTCAAGCCCGGTCTAGACGGCCCGGCATCCCAGGCATTGCTCAACATCGGCAAGTTCTTCACCCGGTGGGACGAGACCAAGGACGGCCGAGCGGTCTTCCGCGAGGGTGGCCGGGACGGTGACTCCTTCTACCGCAACCGGTGGAGCCATGACAAGGTGGTCCGCTCCACCCACGGGGTGAACTGCACGGGCTCCTGTTCGTGGAAGGTGTACGTCAAGGACGGCATCATCACGTGGGAGGCGCAGGAGACGGACTACCCCTCCGTGGGCCCGGACAGCCCCGAGTACGAGCCACGCGGCTGCCCGCGCGGGGCCGCCTTCTCCTGGTACACGTACTCGCCCACCCGGGTGCGTTATCCCTATGTCCGCGGCACCCTGTTGGAGATGTTCCGGAAGGCCAAGCGGGAGTATGGCGGGGATGCGGTGCTGGCCTGGCAGTCCATCGTCAACGATCCCGTCCAGCGCCGTGCGTATCAGCAGGCCCGCGGCAAGGGCGGTCTGGTGAGGGCCTCGTGGCAGGAGTCCATCGAACTCTCCGCCGCCGCGCACGTCCACACGATCAAGACCTACGGCCCGGACCGCTGCTCGGGTTTCTCCCCTATCCCGGCCATGTCCATGGTGTCGCACGCCGCCGGGTCCCGGTTCATGAACCTCATCGGCGGGGTGATGAACAGCTTCTACGACTGGTACGCGGACCTGCCCGTCGCCAGCCCCCAGGTCTTTGGCGATCAGACCGATGTCCCCGAATCCGGCGACTGGTGGGACGCCACCTACCTGATGATGTGGGGATCCAATGTCCCCGTCACCCGCACCCCGGACGCCCACTGGATGGCCGAGGTCCGCTACCGCGGCACCAAGGTGGTCTCCGTCAGCCCCGACTATGCGGACAACACGAAGTTCGCCGACGAATGGCTGCCCGCCCAGGCCGGCACGGACGCCGCGCTGGCCATGTCCCTGGGCCACGTGGTGCTCAAGGAGAACTTCGTCGACCGGCGGGTGCCGTTCTTCGAGGACTACGTCACCCAGTTCACCGACCTGCCCTTCCTGGTCACCCTCGATGAGCGCGAGGACGGCACCGTGGTGCCCGGCAAGTTCCTCATGGCCGCGGATCTCGGCGGGTCCGAGGCCGAGGCGGCGGACCCCCAGTTCAAGACGGTCCTGCTGGACCGCGACGCCGGAACCCCGGTGGTGCCGCAGGGCTCGGTCGGGTTCCGGTACAACGACCAGGACGAGGGGCGGTGGAACCTGGACCTGCAGGGCGTCCGGCCCTCGGTGTCGATCGCGGACACCACCGGGTACGACGGCGGCGTCAGCCCCGTCGCGCTGCCCGCCTTCACCGATGCGGACGGCGCCGGCTCGGTGATCCACCGGGGCGTGCCGGTCACCGTGGTCGCGGGGCGGAAGGTCACCACCGTCTTCGACCTGATGCTCGCCCAGTACGGTGTGGGCCGTCCCGGACTGCCCGGCCAGTGGGCCTCCGGCTACGACGACCCGCTGACGCCCTACACGCCGGCCTGGCAGGAGGACATCACCTCCGTGCCGGCCGAGGCCGCCATCCGCACCGCCCGGGAGTTCGCGAAGAACGCCGAGGAGTCGGGCGGGCGGTCCATGATCATCCTCGGGGCCGGCATCTGCCAGTGGTACCACGGGGACGCCACCTACCGGGCGATCCTGGCCCTGCTGATGCTGTGCGGCTGTCAGGGCCGCAACGGCGGTGGCTGGGCCCACTACGTGGGCCAGGAGAAGGCCCGGCCCATCACCGGCTGGGCCACCATGGCGGGCGCGCTGGATTGGGTCCGTCCGCCGAGGTACATGATCGGCACCGCCTACTGGTACCTGCACACGGACCAGTTCCGTTCGGACGGCTACTCCTCGGACTCACTGCAGTCCCCGCTCGCCGAGGGACACCTGGCCGGCAAGCACACCGCAGACGTGATCGCCCAGTCCACCCGCATGGGGTGGATGCCGTTCTTCCCCCAGTTCACCCAGAACCCGCTGGACGTGGCCGATCAGGCCACGGCCGCCGTCGGGAACGGCGAAGCCGCCACGGAAGCCGAGTGGATCGCCGCACGGCTCAAAGACGAGACCCTGCAGATGGCGGTGGAGGACCCGGACGCCGAGGCGAACTGGCCGCGCACGCTGGTGCTGTGGCGCTCCAACCTGCTGGGCTCCTCGGCCAAGGGCGAGGAGTACTTCCTCAAGCACCTGCTCGGTACGCACCACAACGTGATGGGAACGGACCACGGCGAGTCCCGGCCGCAGGAGGTCGCCTGGCACGAGGAGGCACCGGAGGGCAAGCTGGACCTGCTCGTCTCGGCCGACTTCCGGATGACGAGTTCCACGTTGCTCTCCGACGTCGTGTTCCCGGCGGCCACCTGGTACGAGAAGCACGACCTCTCCTCCACGGACATGCACCCCTTCGTCCACGCCTTCACCCCGGCCATCACCCCTCCCTGGGAGGCCAAGACGGACTTCGAGCTGTTCCGCCTGCTGGCGGAGGAGTTCTCCCGGCAGTCGAAGACCCACCTGGGCGTCCGCCGGGACGTGGTGGCCACGGCCCTGCAGCATGACACCCCGGGGGAGATCGCCCAGCCGGGCGGGCACGCCCCCGACTGGAAGGGCACCGACCTGCCGGCGGTCCCGGGGAAGAACCTGCCGAACCTCAAGATCGTCGAGCGGGACTTCACGGCGGTGGGGGACCAGTTCGCCGCCATCGGGCCGCTGGCCGAGAAGCTGGGGCTGACCACCAAGAACGTCACCTTCGACGTCACCGAGCAGGTCGACCGGCTGGGTCGGATGCACGGGGTCTTCGATTCCGGCGCCGCGGCCGGGCGGCCTGCCATCGACACCGACGCGAAGATGGCCGAGGCGATCCTGATGTTCTCCGGGGCCACCAACGGCGAACTGGCCGTCCAGGGCTTCGAGACCTTGGAGAAGCGCACGGGCGTGCAGCTGGCCGACCTGGCCGCAGGCTCCGAGGAGAAGCGCATCTCCTTCGCCGACACCCAGGCCGCCCCCGTGCCCGTGATCACCTCCCCGGAGTGGTCGGGATCGGAGACCGGTGGACGCCGCTACGCCCCGTTCACGGTCAACATCGAGCGGCTCAAGCCCTTCCACACGCTCACCGGTCGTATGCACTTCCTGCTGGACCACGACTGGATGAAGGACATGGGGGAGATGCTGCCGACCTACCGGCCACCGCTGGACATGCACCGGCTCTTCGGTGAACCGAAACTGGGTGAGCGCGGGGAGCTGTCCATCTCATTGCGCTATCTCACCCCCCACAACAAGTGGTCCATCCACTCCGAATACCAGGACAACCTGTTCATGCTCTCGCTCTCGCGCGGCGGCACCAACGTGTGGATGAGCCCCCAGGACGCGGCACTGATCGAGGTGTCGGACAACGATTGGGTCGAATGCGTCAACAACAACGGCGTGTTCGTGGGCCGGGCCATCGTCAGCCACCGGATGCCCGAGGGCGTCGTGTACGTGCACCACGCCCAGGAACGGACCATCGACGTGCCGAAGTCCGAGGCCACGGGCCGGCGCGGCGGCATCCACAACTCGGTGACCCGCATCCTGGTCAAGCCCACGCACATGATCGGCGGCTACGCCCACCTGTCCTGGGCGTTCAACTATCTCGGCCCCACCGGCAACCAGCGGGACATCATCTCGATGGTCCGCAAGCGCTCCCAGGAGGTTCAGTACTGATGAGGATCATGGCACAGACCGCCATGGTGATGGCTCTCGACAAATGCATCGGGTGCCACACCTGTTCGGTCACCTGCAAACAGGCCTGGACCAATCGAGCCGGCACCGAGTACGTGTGGTTCAACAATGTGGAGACCCGCCCCGGGCAGGGCTATCCCCGCCGCTACGAGGACCAGGAGACCTGGAAGGGCGGCTGGGAGCTGAACAAGCGGGGCAACCTCAAGCTCAAGTCCGGCGGCCGGCTGTCCAAGATGTTTGGCCTGTTCGCCAGCCCGGTCCAGCCCAAGCTCGCGGACTACTACGAGCCGTGGACCTACGACTACCAGAACCTCATCAGCGCCCCGGCCGGGGACGATTTCCCGGTGGCGAGGCCGAAGTCCCTCATCACCGGCAAGGACACCAAGATCACCTGGTCCGCGAACTGGGACGACAACCTGGGCGGCACCACCGAGATGGGCCATCTGGACCCGATCGTGGAGAAGGTGCGCCGCGAGTCCGAGGACAGGATCAAGTTCGAGTTCGAGCAGACCTTCATGTTCTACCTGCCGCGGATCTGCGAGCACTGCCTGAACCCGTCCTGCATGGCCGCGTGCCCCTCCGGGGCCATCTACAAGCGCGAGGAGGACGGGATCGTGCTGGTGGACCAGGACCAGTGCCGAGGCTGGCGGCAATGCGTGACCGGCTGCCCCTACAAGAAGATCTACTACAACCACAAGTCCGGCAAGGCCGAGAAATGTACCTTCTGCTACCCGCGGGTGGAGGTGGGCATCCCCACCGTGTGCGCGGAGACCTGTGTGGGGCGGCTGCGGTACATCGGCATCTTCCTGTACGACGCCGACCGGGTCACCGAGGCCGCCTCCGTCCCCGACGAGCAGGACCTCTACGAGGCCCAACTCGATCTGATGATGGACCCGCACGACCCCGAGGTGATCGAGGCGGCCCGGGGGGAGGGCATCCCCGAGGACTGGCTGGAGGCGGCCCGGCGCTCGCCGGTGTACAAGCTGGCCAAGGAGATGCGGGTGGCCCTGCCCCTGCACCCCGAGTACCGGACCATGCCCATGGTCTGGTACGTCCCGCCACTGTCCCCGGTGGTGGACCTGCTCAAGGACCAAGGCCACGACGGCGAGGACGCGGACAACCTGTTCGGGGCCATCGATTCGCTGCGTATCCCGGTCGAGTACCTCGCGGAGCTGTTCACCGCCGGGGACACGCAACTGATCACCGGCGTGTTGCGCAAACTCGCGGCGATGCGCTCCTACATGCGGGACATCACCCTGGGCCGGGAGGCGGATGAGTCGATCGCCGAGGCCGTCGGCATGACCGGTTCCCAGGTGTACGAGATGTACCGCCTGATGGCGATCGCCAAGTACGAGGATCGCTACGTCATCCCCTCGGCCCACGTGGAGGACGCCCACAACCTGGAGGAGATGGGATGCTCCCTGGACGGGGACGGCGGTCCGGGCATGGGGCAGATGGGCGGGCTCGGGGAGGCGTCCGGCCGGCCGATGCCGATGGCACAGGAGAACTTCATGGCCCTGCAGGCGCGCCAGACCGCGGAGGACGCCACCGGCAACACCCAGCTCGCCGGGCGCGTCAACCTCCTCAACTGGGACGGCAACGGCAGCCCCGAGGGGTTGTTCCCCGGGCACCAGGCCCGCACCGCGCGGGACATCGGCCAGTTGGAGGAACCGGACAGCCCGGCCGACGGCACCACCACGCGCAGCGGGGAGACGGCATGAGGCTGCTCGAGAGACTCCTCGGCAAGGCCGGTCCCGGCTCGCTGGACCCGGGAGATTACCACGACCCGGACCCGTCCCGTAGTGCTGTGGTGCGTCAGGCGGGGGCCGTGCTGCTGTCCTATCCGGACGAGTCGATGGTGGCCCGGTTGGGACAGGTCCGGGAGGCGCTCGCGGAGGTCGGGGCGGACGTCGCCCTGGTGGACCCGCTCTACGAGTGGCTCAGCGCCCGCCCCCTGCACGAGGTCCAGGCGGAGTACGTCCAGGAGTTCGACCTCTCCCGGCGGCACAGCCTGCACCTGACCTACTGGACCGACGGGGACACCCGCCGCCGGGGAGAGGCGTTGGCCGCCTTCAAGGAGGTCTACCGGGCCGCCGGGTGCGCGCTGGATGATGCCGAACTGCCCGACTACCTGCCGCTCGTCCTCGAGTTCGCGGCCCGCGTGGACGCCGAGGCGGGGTACGACATGCTGCAGCGCTACCGGCCGTCCCTCGAACTGCTGCGACTGGCCCTGGACGACGACCAGCTGCCCCACTACGGCCTCATGGCGCTGATCTGTTCCACGCTGCCGGGTCCCTCCCCGCAGGACAAGAACGCCGTGCAGGCCATGGCCGGCTACGGACCACCCACCGAGACCGTCGGATTGGACCCCTCCGATCCGCGCCTGCTGCCCTTCACGCCAGCCGGCGGCGGCGGCTCGATGGACCCGATGAACGGAGAACCGGAACATGGACGGCGTTGAGATCGGCATTTGGGACATCCTGCTGTGGGGCGTGCTGCCCTATGTCGTGCTGGCCGTGGTGATCGGCGGGACCATCTGGCGCTACCGCTATGACCAGTTCGGCTGGACCACCCGGTCGAGTCAGCTGTACGAGTCCCGCCTGCTGCGGATCGCCTCGCCGCTGTTCCACTTCGGCATCCTGGCGGTGCTGGTGGGTCACATCGTCGGGCTGATCATCCCCAAGTCATGGACGGACACGTTCGGGGTCACCGAGGACATGTACCACGTGGGGGCCCTCGCGATCGGCGGGATCGCCGGGGTCGCCACCCTGCTCGGGATCGCCATGCTGATCTGGCGGCGGCGGACCACCGGCCCGGTCTTCATGGCCACCACCACCAATGACAAGTTCATGTACATCCTGCTGGTCGGCGCCATCCTGGCCGGCCTGGCCACCACGGTCATCTCTGTGTTCGACCACTCCATCACGAACTACCGCGAGACCGTCTCCCCGTGGTTCCGATCCATCTGGATCCTGCAGCCGGACGTGGCCGCCATGGCCGCGGCCGGGCTGTCCTTCAAGGTCCACGTGCTGTGGGCGCTGGGGCTGTTCATGGTCTGGCCCTTCACCCGTCTGGTCCACGCCTTCACCGCCCCGCTGCACTACTTCTTCCGCCCCTACATCGTCTACCGCTCCCGGGACCCGCACCGCAGCGGTCACGGGTCCACCCCGGCACGTCGCGGCTGGGACCCCATCGGCACCCCTGACCGAGAACGCACCGGCGGACGACGCCGCTAGGAGGAACCGTCATGGTCGCACCCACCCCATCCACCACCGAGTCCGGCCTCGTCCAGGGCCAGACCCGCAACCTGCTGCTGGCCACGCTGGCCTCCACGGTCGGGTTCTGGGCCTGGACGATGATCGGCCCGTTGGCCTCGCGCTACACCGAGGACATGGGGCTGACCTCAACCCAGAACGCCGTGTTGGTGGCGATGCCGATCCTCGTCGGCTCGATCGCCCGCGTACCGGTCGGGGTGATGACCGACCGCTACGGCGGCCGGATCATGTTCGCCGCGCTGCTCGGGGCCACCGCGCCGCTGGTGCTGATCACCGGCCTGGTCGGGATGATGAACGCCTACGTCCCGCTGCTGATCGTGGCCTTCTTCCTCGGGATCGCCGGTGCGGTCTTCGCGATCGGCATCCCCTTCGTCTCCGCGTGGTACCCGCCGCACCGCAAGGGTTTCGCCACCGGGATCTTCGGCGCCGGCATGGTCGGCACGGCCATCTCGGCCTTCGCCACCCCCCAGCTGGTGGCCGGGATCGGCTACCTCGCGACCCATATCCTCGTCGCCGTGGTGGTGGCCGTGGTCGCGCTGCTCTGTGGGATGTTCCTGCGCGAGTCGCCGTCCCGGGCGGGGATCACGCCCACGCCGGCGATCCCCAAGCTCAAGCGGGCCTTCTCCCAGCTGGTCACCTGGCAGCTGTGCTTCCTCTACGGCGTGGTGTTCGGGGCCTTCGTGGCCTTCTCCAACTACCTGCCGACGTACCTGGGCAACATCTACGACTACGCCGCCACCGAGGCCGGCTGGAGGACTGCCGGCTTCGCGGCGGCAGCCGTCGTCGCCCGCCCGATCGGCGGTATCCTGGCCGACCGGATCGGCCCCCGGACCGTCACCCTGGCCTCCTTCGCCGGCGCCGCGATCCTGGCCGTCGTCGTCGCCCTGCAGCCGGGACACGAACGCGTCTACGGCGCGGTGTTCCTGATCATGGCGCTCTTCCTGGGCCTGGGCACCGGCGGGGTGTTCGGTTGGGTCGGGCGGGCCGCCGATCCACGGGACGTCGGCACGATCGGGGGCATCATCGCCGCCGCCGGCGGTCTGGGAGGCTACTTCCCGCCGCTGGTCATGGGGGCCACGTACAACGCGGAACACAACAGCTACTTCGTGGGACTGATGCTGCTGGCCGCCTTCGCGGTGGTGGCACTGCTGCTGACCTTCACCGTGCGCAACGGGGGACGGGTGGATGAACGGGCGCCGGCGCGGGACCCGGCCTCGGCGGCGCGGCCCAGCACCTAAACTGGAGGGCATGACCTCGCCTGACCCCAGTACTGCCACCCACCCCGGCGCCGGCACCGGCACCAGCACCGAACCGATCCGCGTGGCCGTCCTCGGGGCCGGCGGCAAGATGGGCCGCTTCGCCGTCCGGACCGTGGCCGAGGCCCCGGACCTGGAGCTGGTGGCCGAGCTCAGCTCCGCCGACCCGCTGCAGAAGGTGCTCGACGCCGGCGCGAGCCACCTGCTGGACCTCACGGTCCCGCAGGTCTCGCCCGAGAACGTCGCCTTCGCCGTGGAGCACGGGCTGCACGCCGTGGTGGGGACCTCCGGCTGGTCGGCCGAGCGGCGCGCCACACTACAGGAGCAGCTGGCGCAGCACCCGGACGTGGGGGTGCTGATCGCCCCCAACTTCTCGCTCGGCTCCGTGCTGGCCAGCGCCTTCGCCGCCCAGGCCGCCAGACACTTCCCCTCGGTGGAGATCATCGAGATGCACCACCCGGACAAGGTGGACGCCCCGTCAGGCACCGCCGTGCGCACCGCGGGACTGATCGCGGACGCCCGGGCCGAGGCCGGCGTCGGCCCCTCCCCGGACGCGACCACCCATGATCCGGACGGTGCCCGCGGGGCCCTGGTGGACGGCATCCGGGTGCACGCGGTACGACTGCGCGGCCTGGAGGCCCACCAGGAGGTTCTGCTGGGCGGCCCGGGGGAGCAGCTCGTGTTCCGGCACGATGCCTTCGACCGGGGCGCCTACATGCCCGGGGTGCTGCTGGGGCTGCGGACCGTGGCCTCCCGCCCCGGGCTGGCCTACGGGCTCGACGCCTACCTGGATCTCGGCTGAAGCGGGGGATGGATCAGATGAGAAACAAAATCGGTGTGGCCGCGATCGTGGCCCTCATGCTGCTGTTCGCCGTGCTGGCGATCGGTTCCGCCCTCTCCTTCCTGCAGGCCCCCCAGGTCATCGCCAAGGTCCTCGGTGTGGCCGTGCTGGGCGTCGTGGTGGTGGGCCTGTGGACCTTGTGGCGGGAGCTGCGCTTCGGGATGGCCATGCAGAGGATGGGACGGACCTTGGAGGCCGAGGACGGGCTGCCGGCGGATGACCTGCCGCGCTCGCCGGCCGGAAGGATCGACCGCGCCGCCGCGGACGCCCAGTTCGCCACCTTCCGTGGCGAGGCCGAGGCGGCGCCGCAGGACTGGCGCTCCTGGTACCGGCTCTCGCTCGGGTATGACGCCTCCGGAGACCGTTCCCGGGCCCGCAAGGCCATGCGGGACGCGGTGCGGCTGTACGCCGACGCGTCCTGAGCTGGGGCGGTGCTGATCCCGACGCCCCCTGAGAAGGCACTGGACTGATCTGGACTGATCAGGGGCGCGGCCCGGCCAGCGTTCCGGACACCTGGCCCAAGGCCCACTCCAGCGGTCCGCGCCGTTCCAAGCCGCGGAAGAGGGTCCCCGCCAGCAGGCACCCCACCCAGTAGGCGATGAGTAGGCCGGTCCGCGGCCAGGCCGCCGTGGCCGACTCGAAGACGTCCAAGGCCACGAGGTGGCCCACGTACAGCGTGAGGGGCAGGGCCCCGGCACCGATCAGCGGCATCAGCGGCCAGACCAGCAGCCCGCGGGCCACCTGGGTGGCCAGCAGGCACACCCCCAGCACCAGGGCCGAGGTGCCGCAGGTCAGCACCAGGTCCAAGGGCGCCCCGGAGTGCGGCGTGGCCAGGGTGAACCACACCGGCAGATGTTGGACCTGTTCGGTGGACAGGCTGGCCCCCGTCAGCAGCTCGGCGGCCAGAGCCCGGCTGCCGGCGCCCGTCCCGGTGGCCAGCGTCTCGGCCACCCCCGGGAGGGACTGCAGGCCGCGGGAGAGCAGGAACGCCGCCGCGGCCACCGCGGCGCCGCCCGCCGCCAGCAGCCCCGCCACCGGCAGCCGGTCCAGCCGCAGCCGCCCCAGGAACAGCCCGAACAGCACGTAGCCCAGCCACTGCAGCACGGGGTAGTACCCCGTGAACAGCAGATCCCAGGTCAGCAGACCGGGGCGGGCGAAGAGGTCCATCAACGTGGGGTTGGACCACAACCGCCAGCCGTCCAGGTACGCGGCGCCGCCGAGTGCCGACTGCATCCCCACGGAGAGCAGGCTGGCGGCCACGGGGGCGAGCAGGATCCAGCCGGCCGCCCAGCCGGCCAGGGCACGCGCCCCGAGGTGCAGGAACGGCAGGGCCGCCAGGAACAGCACGGCGTAGTGGGCCAGGATGACGGCCACGTTCATGTCCAGGGATCCGCAGGCGAGACCGAGCAGGAGGATCAGCAGCGCACGCAGGGCCACCCGCCGGCGGTCCCACCCGAGGCGTGGGCCCCGGTGGGGTGCGGCGCGTGACCCCGCGCCGCCGGTGAGCAACGCCAGCCCGACGCCGGCCAGGGTGGCGAACAGGGCCGAGGACTTGCCGGCGAACACCAGCCCGACGACGGTCGGCTCGGTCCCCTCCGCGGTGACGAGCACCATCAGGTGGGTGGCGATCATGCCTAGCAGGGCCAGACCCCGTGCCGCGTCCACCCCGGGGATGCGGCGTTTGACCCGTGGATTCTGTGCCATGGGCCACTCCTCGCCTGTGGACTCGATGACCGGCCTGTGCCGGTCCGTACCGCAGGCCATTCTCGCAGGTAGTCTGGCCCCATGATCGAGACCTCTGCCGCGCGCCCTGAGACCACTTTCGGCACCGTCGTCCCCGCCATGGTGACGCCGTTCACCCAGGACGGCAGCCTGGACCTGGAGGCCGCCCAGTCGCTCGCCAACCACCTTGTGGACGAGGGGGCGGACGGGCTGGTGATCACCGGCACCACGGGGGAGACCTCGACCCTGCTGGACGAGGAGAACATCGCGATGTTCGAGGCCGTCGTGGAGGCGGTGGGCCACCGGGCCAAGGTCATCGCCGGCACCGGCATGAATGACACGGCGCACTCGATGCACCTGTCCCAGCTGGCCGCCAAGACCGGCGTGGATGGGCTGCTGCTGGTCACCCCGTACTACAACAAGCCCAACCAGGCCGGCATCCGGGCCCACTTCGAGACCATCGCCTCCGCCACGGACCTGCCCGTGATGCTCTATGACATCCCGGGGCGTTCGGTCATGCCGATCAACCCGGACACCCTCATCGCCCTGGCGGAGCACCCGAACATCGTCGGGCTCAAGGACGCCAAGGGTGACTTCCAGTCCACCACCCTCGTGGCCGCCCAGACGGACCTGGAGATCTACTCCGGCGAGGACTCCCTGACCATGCCACTGATGACCCTGGGGGCCGTGGGCGTGGTCTCCGTGACCGCGCACGTGGCCACCCGGCTGTACCGGCAGCTGGTGGACGCCATGAACGCCGGCGACCTCGCCGCGGCACGCCAGGCGCACTTCCGGCTGGACCCGTACCAGCGCGCCGTGATGACGCACATCCAGGGGGCCGTCTCCTCCAAGCTGATCCTGCACTGGCAGGGACTGCTGCCGTCCCCGGCGGTCCGGCTGCCCCTCGTGCAGGCCACCGGGGAGGAGGAGGCCATCATCCGCGCTGACCTCGCGGAAGCCGGATTGACCGTCTAGAAGGGACCGAACCCATGGCCTCAGCGGCCCGTCTGTCCACCCCGCCCGCGCTGCAGCCGGGCACCTGCCGGATCGTCCCCCTCGGAGGACTTGGGGAGGTGGGGCGCAACATGACCGTCTTCGAGCTGGACGGCAAGATCCTCATCGTGGACTGCGGGGTGCTGTTCCCGGAGGAGTACCAGCCGGGCGTCGACCTGATCCTGCCGGACTTCAGCTACCTCGAGGGCCGCCTGCAGGACGTGGTCGGCCTGGTGCTGACCCACGGCCACGAGGACCACATCGGTGCGGTGCCGTACCTGTTGCGGCTGAAGCCGGACATCCCGCTGGTCGGCTCCACCCTGACCCTGGCCCTGATCGAGGCCAAGCTGGAGGAGCACCGCATCCGGCCCCTCACCCTCACCGTCGCCGAGGGGGACACCGAGCACCTCGGCCCCTTCGCGTGTGAGTTCGTGGCGGTCAACCACTCCATCCCGGATGCCCTGGCCGTGGCCCTCAAGACCAGTGCCGGCACCATCCTGCACACGGGTGACTTCAAGATGGACCAGCTGCCGCTGGACGGGCGCATCACCGACCTGCGCGCCTTCGCCCGCCTCGGTGAGGAGGGCGTGGACCTGTTCCTCACCGACTCCACCAACGCGGAGGTCCCCGGCTTCACCACCACGGAGAAGGAGATCGGGCCGGTCCTGGAGTCCCTCATGGCGCGCGCCTCCCAGCGCGTGATCGTGGCCTCCTTCGCCTCGCACGTGCACCGCATCCAGCAGGTCCTGGACGCCGCGCAGGCCCACGGCCGCAAGGTCTGCTTCGTGGGACGCTCCATGGTCCGGAACATGGGGATCGCGGCCAAGCTGGGGTACCTGGACGTGCCGGAGGGCCTCCTGGTGGACCTCAAGCAGGTGGACCAGCTGCCGGGTGAGCAGGTGGTGCTGATGTGCACCGGATCCCAGGGGGAGCCCATGGCTGCGCTGTCCCGGATGGCCAACGGGGACCACCGCGTCCAGCTGGAGGCCGGGGACCTCGTCATCCTGGCCTCGTCCCTCATCCCCGGCAACGAGACCTCCGTCTTCCGGGTGGTCAACGGCCTGATGAGGCTCGGCGCGGACGTGGTGCACAAGGGCATGGCCCAGGTCCACGTCTCCGGCCATGCCTCCGAGGGCGAGCTGCTCTACTGCTACAACATCGTCAAGCCCACCTTTGTCATGCCCGTCCACGGCGAGACCCGTCACCTGATCGCCAACGGCCGGATCGCCCGGTCCACCGGGGTGCCGGCCGAGAACGTACTGCTCGCCGAGGACGGTTCCGTGGTGGACCTCAAGGACGGGGTGGCCCGTGTGGTGGGCCAGGTCGAGTGCGGCCTCGTCTACGTGGACGGCTCCTCGGTCGGCGAGATCACGGACGTGGACCTCAAGGACCGCCGGGTGCTGGGCGAGGAGGGCTTCATCTCCATCATCTCCGTGGTCAACCGCCAGACCGGGACGATCGTCTCCGGCCCGGACATCCATGCCCGCGGCGTGGCGGAGGACGATTCGGTGTTCGACGACGTCAAGCCCAAGATCGCCCGTGCGCTCCAGGAGGCGGTGCAGTCCAACGCGGACCACACCACCCATCAGCTGCAGCAGGTGGTCCGGCGCGTCATCGGCACCTGGGTCAACCGCACGCTGCGCCGCCGTCCGATGATCGTCCCGGTGGTCCTGGAGGTCTGAGGCCGGGCCGGGCCGCGGGAACCTGTGTTGATCCCGGCCCGCGCGGCCACCGGACGGTACCCTACGGAACATGGCGACCCGTACTTCCCCGACGCGTTCGCAGTCCACCCGCTCCTCGAGTTCCGCCGCCCGCAAGGGTCCGGCGCCGAAGACCGGGACGTCGACTGCGCGTAGACGCACCGCGCCCGAGCCCGCACCCGAGCCGCAGGGCAACCTGTTCGTGCGCGCGCTGCGCGGGTTCTGGATGGCTCTGGCCACACCCCTCGGCGCCGGGGTACGCAAGGTCGGCCGCGACGTGCGGATCGAGCCCAAGGACCGCCGGGACGGCACCGGGTTCTTCCTCGTGGTCCTCGCCCTGGTCATCGGCTCCGTCGAGTGGTGGGGCCTGCGCGGCACGCCGGGCTACGGCACCGTGGTCCACCAGGTCGCCGCCGGCACGCTGGGCTGGGCCGCCCTGTTGTTCCCCGCCGTGCTGCTGGTGGTGGCCGTGAGGTACTTCCGCACGCCCCAGGAGCACCGGGACAACGGCCGCATCTCCATCGGCCTGCTGACCCTGACCGTCGGAGCCGCGGGCATCGCGCACCTGGTGGCCGGTCTGCCCACCGTGTCCGAGTCCTTTGATGAACTGCTGGCCGGCGGCGGGGTCGTGGGCTACCTCGCCACCACCCCGTTGGCCTCCCTGCTCACCCCGTGGCCGGTCTGGGCCCTGATGGTGGTCCTGGTGCTCTTCGGCCTGCTGGTGGTCACGGCCACGCCCGTGGGCCAGATCCCGCAGCGCCTGCAGGACGCCTACGCCTGGCTCACCGGCCAGCCCGACGGCGGCGCGGTCACCGAACGCCCGGAGCGCACGGGCCGCTCGGCGCGGGCCCACCGGGACGGGGACCCGGACCACGACCAGTCCTACCTGACCGAGCACGAGCGCAAGCGCCACGAGAAGAGCCCTTCGAAGGACGGCCCGAAGCGCAAGCGCAGGGGACTCAAGCTCTTCGGCCGCGACGAGGACCAGCCGACCGAGGCGCTGGACCGTGACGGCGAGCCCCTCACGGCCACAGAGGCCTACGAGACCGCCGTGATCGACGATGTCGAGCCGGACCCCTCGGCCCAGGCCGCCTCCGCCGCCACCCCGGCCGAGGCCTCCGGCCCGGCGGTCCCCCCGGGGGTTCGGCGCCCGACCGCCGGGGAACTGGCGATCGCCCGCGTCAAGGAGGCGGCCGGCGTCGGGACCGCCACGGCCCCGTCCTCCGAGGCGGCCGAGAACGCGGCCGGTCCCGCGACGGAACCGATCGGCACCGTTCCCGGTGCTGCCGCCGTGCCGGCGGCTGTTCGCGCCACCCCGGTCGCCCGGCCGGCGGAGATGCCGCCCATGCCGGCCCGCTCCGAGCAGCTGCACCTCGGCGGGGACATCACCTACACCCTGCCCGAATCCTCGCTGTTGCCCTCCGGGCCCCCGCATAAGGACCGCACCGAGGCCAACGACGCCGTGGTGGCCGCCCTGACCTCCACCCTGCAGCAGTTCAAGGTGGACGCCGAGGTCACCGGCTTCTCGCGTGGCCCGACCGTCACCCGGTATGAGATCGAGCTGTCACCGGGCACCAAGGTGGAGAAGGTCACGGCGCTGTCCAAGAACATCTCCTATGCCGTGGCGTCCTCGGACGTGCGCATCCTCTCGCCGATCCCGGGCAAGTCCGCGATCGGCATCGAGATCCCGAACGCGGACAAGGAGGTCGTGGCGCTGGGGGACGTGCTGCGCTCGAACGCCGCGCGCAAGACGGACCACCCCATGGTGATGGGCGTCGGCAAGGACGTGGAGGGCGGCTTCGTCATGGCCAACCTCGCCAAGATGCCGCACATGCTCGTGGCCGGGGCCACGGGTGCCGGTAAGTCCTCGTTCGTGAACTCGATGATCACCTCGATCCTGATGCGCTCCACCCCGGACGAGGTCCGCATGGTCATGGTGGACCCCAAGCGCGTGGAACTCACCGCCTACGAGGGGGTGCCGCACCTGGTCACCCCCATCATCACGAGCCCGAAGAAGGCCGCCGAGGCTCTGCAGTGGGTGGTCCGCGAGATGGACACCCGTTATGACGACCTCGCGGCCTTCGGCTACAAGCACGTGGACGACTTCAACAAGGCGATCCGCGCCGGCAAGGTGACCCTGCCACCGGACTCCAAACGCGTGCTCAAGCCCTACCCGTACCTGCTGGTGATCGTGGATGAGCTGGCGGACCTCATGATGGTCGCCCCCCGGGACGTGGAGGACGCGATCGTGCGCATCACCCAGCTGGCACGTGCGGCCGGCATCCACCTGGTGCTGGCCACCCAGCGGCCCTCCGTGGACGTGGTGACGGGCCTGATCAAGGCCAACGTGCCCTCCCGGATGGCCTTCGCCACCTCCTCCGTGACCGACTCCCGCGTGGTCCTGGACCAGCCGGGCGCGGAGAAGCTGCTCGGTCAGGGCGACGCGCTGTTCCTGCCGATGGGCAAGTCCAAACCCATGCGCGTGCAGGGTGCCTGGGTCAACGAGTCCGAGATCCACGCCGTGGTGGAGCACGTCAAGACCCAGATGTCGGCCCAGTATCGCCAGGACGTGGTGCCGGAGAAGGTCGAGAAGGTCATCGACGAGGACATCGGCGATGACATGGACCTGCTGCTGCAGGCCACCGAGCTCGTGGTGACCACCCAGTTCGGCTCCACCTCCATGCTGCAGCGCAAGCTGCGCGTCGGCTTCGCCAAGGCCGGCCGGCTGATGGACCTGATGGAGTCCCGTGGTGTGGTGGGGGCCTCCGAGGGGTCCAAGGCCCGCGACGTGCTGGTCCGGCCGGATGACCTGCCGGCACTGCTGTCCACCATCCGTGGTGACACCCCACCGGCGGCGGCGCCCAGCGAGGACGCGCCCGAGGCCTATGCCGAGGATGTGGTGCACGCGGAGATCCCGGAACAGGCCGGATCGAGGCCGTCTGACCAGGAGCTCGTGCGCGGCTCCCTGCCGGAGGATGACGGCACCGGGCCCGGCGGCTACGGCCGCGACCTGGTGGCTGATGACCTGGCCGGGCGCACTGTCGCGGACGAGTGGGACGACGGCGAGGACGAGGCCGGATCCGAGGACGCGTGGCACCTGACCGGCCGGTGAGAACCGTAGACTGCCGCCATGAGTGAGAACTGGAACCTGCCGAACATCCTGACGGGACTTCGGATCGTGATGGTCCCGTTCTTCATCTGGGTGCTCGTGGCCGGGGGCCCCCTCGGCGAGGACTCGCTGGTGTTGCGCTGGGTGGCCTTCGCCCTGTTCGCCGTGGCCATCTACACGGACAAGCTGGACGGGGACATCGCCCGGGCCCGCGGCCTGGTGACCAGCTTCGGCAAGATCGCCGACCCCATCGCGGACAAGCTGCTCACGGGGGCCGCCTTCGTGGTGCTGTCCCTGCTGGGCGAGCTGTGGTGGTGGGTGACCGCGCTGATCCTCATCCGGGAGTGGGGCATCACCCTGATGCGCCTGCTGGTGCTGAAATACGGCGTGATGCCCGCCTCCAAGGGCGGCAAGCTCAAGACCGTGCTCCAGGCCGGCGCCCTGCTGGCCCTGTTGGCCCCGCTGGGCGCCGTGGTCGGGGACTGGTGGCTGTATGTCGGCTTCACGCTCATGGCGGCCGCACTGGCCGTCACCCTGGTCACCGGCGTCGACTACGTGGTCAAGGCCGTCCAGCTGCGCCGATCGGCCCGGGCGGGCGAACCGAGCCGTGACTGAGCCGAGCGCGCCGCGGGACCTGCCGGCCGCCGTCGTCCACGGCCTGCTCCGCCGCGGGCTCACGGTGGCCACCGCGGAATCCCTGACGGCCGGGATGCTGGCGGGAACCCTGGCGGAGGTGCCCGGCGCCTCCGGAACCCTGCAGGGCGGGGTCATCGCCTACCAGAACCACGTCAAGCAGACCCTGCTGGGCGTGGACGCGGAGCTGTTGGCACGCCACGGGGCCGTGCACCCGGAGGTGGCCCGGCAGATGGCCGAGGGCGCGCGGCGGGCGACCGGGGCCGACGTGGGCCTGGCGACCACCGGCGTGGCCGGACCGGAGCCGCACCAGGGTCAGCCGGTCGGCACGGTGTATGTGGGTCTGGCCGGCCTGGACCGAGAGGCCGGGGGATCGGAGGCCGTGCTGCTGCGACTGGACGGGGACCGTCAGGAGGTCCGCCGGGCCACGGTCCTGAGGACCCTGCAGGCCATCCTGGACCGGTGGGCCTGAGGCGTCCATGACGTCGGATTCCCCGGTCCTGAGGACACCGTGCCGCAGGGGGCCGGTTTTCGGTAGGCTGGGGACTCAGGACCCGGTCGGCTGAGGCCAGCTGGGAATCAACTGGGAAGACGGCGTGCAGGTCATCGGCCTGGGAACAAAACCCCGACCGAACGTGGTTGTACAGAGTAGTTGGCCTCACCGGCCATTCTCAGGACCCATTCAGGAGAAGACAGTAGACATGATGAAGCATCCGGTCACCATCCACGGCATCACCCGTTGGCTGGAGACCGGTGACCACGTTTCCACCGCAACCCTCGAGACCAAGGAGCACGCCGTGCCAGTCCTCCGTCAGGAAATAGGAGACGTCCTGCGTGACGTCCGCCAGCGGCAGCGTCGCACGCTCCGTGAGGTCTCCCACCATGCCCGCGTCTCCCTCGGATACCTGTCCGAGGTCGAGCGGGGTCAGAAGGAGGCCTCCTCGGAGCTGCTCTCCTCCATCTGCAGCGCGCTGAACGTGCCGATGTCCCTCATGCTCCGCGAGGTCTCGGACCGCATCGCCCTGCAGGAGGGCGTGCACATCCCGGACACCGTTCCGGCCGACCTGGAGAGTTCCTTCGCCGCCGAGGAGCTCGTGGCCCACATCCCGGACGAGGTCCCGGGCGAGTTCGGCCAGCTGGCCGGCAGCCGCTGAGCAGTCAGCAAGACCAGCACCAGGATCAATCACAGCGATCAGCATCACGACGGCACGGGCCGCAGACCACTCGGTCTGCGGCCCGACTGCCGTCCAGGGCCGGTGCCGCGTCCCGGTGCGGGAACGTCCGACAGCGGTTCGCGAGGGGTTGAGGAGTTCGGAAAAGGTTTGGGAAAGAGGAGGATGGTTCCATGAAGATCAGTGATTTCCGGCGCCTCATGGACGATGAGTTCGGCCCCGGCAACGCCGGGGTCATCGCGACGTCCCTCGTGCTGCCGACCCTGCAGGTGACGGCCGAGCAGGCGCTCGAGACCGGCACCGAACCGAAGCGGGTGTGGCGGGACGTCTGTGATCTGCAGGGTGTCCCGGAGTCACGCCGACTGGGCCGGGACATCCCCGTGAAGGACGGGGCGGGGGAGTGAAATCGGGACACGCCGCACCGCCGGTGGCCCCATTCTTCGAAAACATCTTCGAACCGCTGTAGGCTCCTCCACAGGACATCCTCCGGGGCAGTTTCCGGGCCTGTCATCCACAGCATGAACGGCGTACCGCTAACGCGTCCGAGGCGTCACGTAGGTTCGTCAGGAAAGCACGGGAACGGCCGACCGGCCGCCCTCCACCAGCACACCTAGGGGTGAATCATGGCGTCAGCCACAGACCGCAGCAAGGCTCTGGAAGCCGCACTGGCCCAGATCGACAAGCAGTACGGCAAGGGATCGGTGATGCGTCTGGGGGACGAGGTCCGGGTCCCCATGGAGGTGATCCCCACCGGGTCCGTGGGCCTGGACGTGGCCTTGGGCATCGGCGGCCTGCCCCGCGGCCGTGTCGTGGAGATCTACGGTCCGGAGTCCTCCGGTAAGACCACCGTGGCCTTGCACGCCGTGGCCAATGCCCAGCGCAACGGCGGGATCGCCGCTTTCATCGACGCCGAGCACGCCCTGGACCCGGAGTACGCCAAGAAGCTCGGTGTGGACACGGACAACCTGTTGGTCTCGCAGCCGGACACCGGTGAGCAGGCCCTCGAGATCATGGACATGCTGATCGGGTCCGGCTCACTGGACATCATCGTCATCGACTCCGTGGCCGCACTCGTGCCCCGCGCCGAGATCGAGGGGGAGATGGGTGACAGCCACGTCGGCCTGCAGGCCCGGCTGATGTCCCAGGCCCTGCGGAAGATCACCGGCCGGCTGGCCCAGAGCAAGACCACCGCCATCTTCATCAACCAGCTGCGCGAGAAGATCGGCGTGTTCTTCGGCAGCCCCGAGACCACCACCGGTGGCAAGGCCCTGAAGTTCTACGCCTCGGTCCGTATCGACGTCCGCCGCATCGAGACCCTCAAGGAGGGTGGGGTGCCCGTCGGCAACCGGACCCGGGCCAAGATCGTCAAGAACAAGATGGCCCCGCCCTTCAAGCAGGCCGAGTTCGACATCATCTACGGCGAGGGCATCTCCCGTCAGGGTGCGCTCATCGACATGGGCGTGGACGAGGGCTTCGTGAAGAAGTCCGGCGCCTGGTTCACCTATGACGGCGACCAGCTCGGCCAGGGCAAGGAGAATGCCCGCCGGTTCCTCAAGGACAATCCGGACCTGGCCGACGAGATCGAGACCCGTATCCTCGAGAAGCTCGGCATCGGCGTGGTCCCCGAGGACCAGGCCGAGGACGGCGAGCCGCAGCTGCGCGCCGTCTCGGGCAACACACCGGCCTGATGATGTCCCGCCACCTCCGTGCGGTCCCGGATGCCCCCGAGGGCCTCGCGGAGGACCAGGATCCGGCCGCCGCGGAGGTGGCCCGGACCATCGTGCTGCGCCAGCTCACGGGGTCTCCGAAGTCCCGCCGGCAGCTCGAGGAGAAGCTGGCTGAGAAGGAGATCCCCGAGGACGTGGCCACCGCCGTCCTGGACCGGATGGAGGACGTCCGGCTCGTGGATGACACCGCGTACGCGGAGAACTTCGTGCGCACCCGGCAGCGCACCAAAGGTCTGGCCCGCGGCGCCCTGCGCCGGGAACTGGCGCAGAAGGGCGTCAACCGTGAGGCGGCTGAAGAGGCACTGGCGACCATCAGCGAGGACACTGAGCGTGAGGCCGCTGTGGAGCTCATCGAACGCAGGCTGCGCGGCCGCCCGGTGCCGGACGGGGCGGACCTCGAGTCGCGCGCCGAACGGGACAAGGCGATCCGCCGACTGGCGGGGATGCTCGCCCGGAAGGGCTACCCGCCGTCGATGGCGCTCGGCGTGGTGAAGGATGTGCTGGACGGGATCGAGCACGACTAGAATGCTGCGGTGACTTCCGTGCCCCAGAGACTTGACGACCGGACCTACCAGGTCCGCACCTTCGGCTGCCAGATGAACGTGCACGACTCCGAACGGATCTCCGGACTGTTGGAGGACGCGGGCTACGTGCAGGCCTCGGAGACTTCCGAGCCGGACCTCGTGGTGTTCAACACCTGCGCGGTCCGCGAGAACGCCGACAACAAGCTCTACGGCAACCTCGGCAACCTGCGCGCCGTCAAGGACGGCCACCCCGGGATGCAGATCGCCGTGGGCGGCTGCCTGGCCCAGAAGGACCAGAAGACGATCCTGGACAAGGCCCCGTGGGTGGACGTCGTGTTCGGCACCCACAACATCGGCTCCCTGCCGGTGCTGCTGGATCGTTCCCGGCACAACCAGCAGGCCGAGCTGGAGATCCTGGAGTCCCTCGAGACCTTCCCCTCCACCCTGCCCACCAAGCGTGACTCCGCCTCCTCGGGCTGGGTGTCCATCTCGGTGGGCTGCAACAACACATGCACGTTCTGCATCGTCCCGGCCCTGCGCGGCAAGGAGAAGGACCGCCGCCCCGGGGACATCCTCGCGGAGGTGCAGGCCCTGGTGGACGCGGGAGCCGTGGAGGTCACCCTCCTGGGCCAGAACGTGAACACCTACGGCGTGGAGTTCGGGGACCGGGGCGCCTTCGCCAAGCTGCTGCGCGCCTGCGGGGAGATCGTGGGACTGGAACGCGTCCGTTTCACCAGTCCCCACCCGGCCTCCTTCACAGAAGACGTCATCGAGGCCATGGCCGAGACGCCCAATGTCATGCCCCAGCTGCACATGCCCCTGCAGTCCGGCTCCGACAAGGTGCTCAAGGACATGCGGCGTTCCTACCGTTCCAAGAAGTTCCTGAGGATCCTGGACACCGTGCGCGAGAGGATGCCCCACGCGGCCATCACCACGGACATCATCGTGGGCTTCCCCGGGGAGACCGAGGAGGACTTCCAGGACACCCTGCGCGTGGTCGAGGCCTCGCGCTTTTCCTCCGCCTACACCTTCCAGTACTCCATCCGCCCGGGCACCCCGGCCGGGGAGATGGAGGACCAGGTCCCCAAGGCGATCGTCCAGGAGCGTTTCGAACGGCTCACCGCCCTGCAGGACCGCATCAGTGCCGAGGAGTCCGCACTGCGCGTGGGCACCCGGCAGGAACTGCTGGTCACCCAGCAGGCGGGCTCCAAGGACGCCGCCACCGGCCGTCTCGCCGGGCGGGCCCCGGACCACCGCCTCGTGCACTTCAGCGTGCCGGACGGTGCCGAGACACCGCGCCCCGGTGATTTCGTGACGGTCACCGTGACCGAGTCCCATCCGTACTTCCTCATCGCCGACCCCACCCCGGGCGATCCCGAGGGCTACGTGGTGCGCCGTTCGCGCTCCGGAGACGCGTGGGACCTGGCGCAGGCGGCCTCCTGCGGGGTGCCCGCGCCGGGCGCAGCCGGCGGGACCACCGGCGTCGGGGTGAGCCTGGGCATGCCCACCCTGCGCCCGGCATGACCACCCCATGACCACCGGGGGAGGGGACGGCGGGCACCCGCCGGTGCTGGCCGTCGTCGGGCCCACCGGCACCGGGAAGTCCGAGCTGGCCCTGGGGCTGGCGGAACGCCTCGGCGGGGAGATCGTCAACGCGGACGCCCTGCAGTTCTACCGCGGCATGGACATCGGCACCGCCAAGGTGCCCGAGGCCGGCCGACGGGGGATCCCGCACCACCTCCTCGACATCCTGGACGTGACCGAGGACGCCTCCGTGGCCGACTTCCAGGGGCAGGTCCGCGCCGTGATCGAGGAGATCCAGTCCCGCGGGCGGCGCCCGGTGCTTGTGGGCGGCTCGGGACTCTATGTCCGGGCGGCCCTGGACCACCTCGAGTTCCCTCCCACGGACCCGGAGGTGCGGGCCCGCTTCGAGGAGCTGGGAGCGGAGATCGGTCTCGACGGTCTGCGGGCGGAACTGGCCCGGGTGGACCCGGACGGTGCGGCGCGGCTGGCAGACGCCCGGAGGATGGTCCGGGCCTTGGAGGTCCACCGGATCACGGGCCGCACCTTCAGCTCCTTCATGCCGCAGCGGCATTACCTGCGGCCCACCGTGCAGATCGGCCTGGACCTGGACCGGACGGTGCTCCACGAGCGGCTGCACGCCCGCGTGCTCGCGATGTCCGAGGCGGGGCTGCTGGACGAGGTGCGGGCCCTGGACGCTGCGGGCCTGAGGCGCGGCCGGACGGCCGCCCGCGCCATCGGCTATGCCCAGTTCCTCGCCGTGCTGGACGGCGAGTCAGCCCTCGAGACGGCCCTGGAGGACACCGCCACGGCGACCCGGCGCTTCGCCCGGCGCCAGCTCACCTGGTTCCGGGCCGATCCGCGCATCAGCTGGTTCAACGCTGCGGCCCCCGGGCTGGCAGACGCGGTGGTGGCGGATCGACAGCTGGGGCGACTCTAGACTGGAGCCATGACCCTGCCGATCGCCCGGGACCTTGACCGCCTGCGCACCGCGCTCGACCAATTGTCCGGACAGGCCTACACCAAAGGCCACGGCACCGGCAACGACTTCGTGCTCGTCCCCGACCTCGACGGTGAGACGGAACTGTCCCCGGACCACGTCGAGGCCTTGTGCGACCGTCACCTCGGGGTGGGGGCGGACGGCCTGATCCGGGTCGTGAAGTCAACGCACCTCATCGAGGGACGGGACCTGCTCGCGGCGCACCCCGAGGCCGTCTGGTTCATGGACTACCGGAACGCCGACGGCTCCATCGCCCAGACCTGCGGCAACGGGATCCGTGTCTTCGTGCACTACCTCCTCACCCGCGGGCTCGTTCAGCTGGCACCGGGGCAGGGGCTGGCCGTCGGCACCCGCGCCGGCCTGCGCACGGTGACCCGGCTCGAGGACGGGTACTCCGTGGACATGGGTCCGTGGTCCTACCTGGACCCCGAACTGGCCGAGGAACGTGCCTCGGACTCGCTCGTGTTGGCCGCGGGGCTGGCGGATCCCCGTCCCGCTCTGAGCCTGTCCCTGGGCAACCCCCACACCGTGGTGGCGCTGTCCGAGGAGGCGGACCTGCAGGCGCTGGACCTGACGAAGACCCCGAGCGTGGATCCGGTGCCGCCCCGCGGCAGCAACGTGGAGTTCGTGGTTCCCGCCGATCCGCTGTTCCACGAGGGAGTGGGCCGCGTGCGGATGCGCGTGCACGAGCGGGGCGTGGGGGAGACCCAGTCCTGTGGCACCGGGGCCTGCGCCGCCGCCACCGCGGTCCGGCTCTGGGCCGGCGATCAGGACGCGCTGCGGTGGAGCGTGGGTGTTCCGGGGGGCACCCTGGGCGTCGAGTTCGTCCCGCAGGCCGATGGCTCCGAACGGGTCATCCTCTCCGGGCCGGCCGTGCTGGTCTTTGACGGCACGGTGGTGTGACGGTTCACCCGGGCTGTGAGCCGCCCATCGGATACTCATACACGGTCTCGGGTTCCGTGGTCAGCTCCAACCGGATGACGGCCGCTGCCGCCAGATCGGCGGGGACCGGCAGGTCCCATTCCTGGGCAGCCCAGTCGGCGGCGCAGGCCTGCCCGGCCCCACCGCCGAGGTCGACCAGGACCCGGTAGGCACCGTCCGGGTCCACGGCGTCCTCGACCACCCTCGGGAAGCAAGCGGTGGAGGAGCTGCCGAAGGTCGTCACCGTCAGGGTGCCGTGATCCGTCCACGCCAGAAACGGTGCGTAGGACTCGCCGGGCTCACCAGGCGCCGCCTCCACGGTGTGCTCAGCCGGGTCGACGTGCACCGTGGTGGCCGAATCCTGCACCGCCGAGCCATGGCCCGTTCCCGTACATGCGGCGAGTGAACCGGCCAGCACCAGGACCCCCGTCAGCGCCAGGACGGCCCGGCACCCCTGCAATCCATGTGTCATGCAGTCAGTATGCGGTCCACCTGCAGGATGCGGAATCCCTTCTCGGTGCCGAAGCGTGAGGCTGTGAACTCGTCGGGATGGCGGTCCTGGAGCGCCGCGGTGAGCCACGGCAGCAGCGAGTCGGCGCCGAGGTTCTTCTGCACCACCAGGAACGCGCGCCCACCCGGGGCCAGCCGCGGCAACCACTGCAGCAGGATGGAGTGCAACGCCTCCTTGCCCACACGGATGGGGGGATTGGACCAGATCAGGTCGAAGGTGCGGTCGGTCGGCACCTCATCAGGGCGGTACACCGTGATGTTCGCCAGCCCCAGCGCTGTGGCGTTGTCCCGGCACAGCTGGGCCGCGCGGTCGTTGACCTCGACGGCGGACACCTCCGCCGCGGGGCTGCTCAGCCCCAGCGTGAGGGCCAGGGGGCCCCACCCGCAGCCGATATCCAGGAAGGTACCGGAGTCCGGCGGCTCGGGCACCGTGCGCAGCATGGCGGCGGTACCCTTGTCGATCCCGTCGGGCGAGAAGATGTGGTTGGCGGTCTCGACCGAGACGGTGCGTCCGGCGAGGGAGACCTCGAGCCGGCGCCGGTGTTCGGGGCCGACCGGCTCGGCAGAGAAGTAGTGTGCGGAATCCATCACGGCCTGATGCTACTTGACACCGCGCCTATACTGGATGCTATGTGGATTCTCCAGCGCTGATAATGGACCTTGCCCTCCCCGCCCGTGCGGGTCGAGGCGTCCTCAGACAGCACCCCATCCCCGTAGTACCTGACTACCTCCGCGCACCCTCGCGCGCTTTCACGAAGCACGAAGGAGGCCCATCGTGGCCCCGACCCCACCTGTCCACAGGAGTTCTCAGAACCCCACCGGCAGCGCCGCCAGCGATTATCATAGAGACCACGCACCTTCCAAGGAGACCATGACCGAGAATCCCCAGCACGGGAACCACCACACGGCCGGACCGGACGAGACCCAGATCCAGGGCGTGATCGACCGGATCCTCGCCGCGGACGATGCCAGCGCCGCCAAGAACACCCCCGGGTCCGGACGGGCCCAGGCCCTGTCCGAGGGTGGCGACGGGCACACGGACGCGGATGGCGAACAGTTCGACCTCGCCGAGCGTCAGGCCCTCCGGCGCGTCAAGGGGCTGAACACCGAGCTCGAGGACATGTCCGAGGTCGAATACCGGCAGCTGCGCCTGGAACGCGTCGTGCTGGCAGGACTGCTGATGGAGGGCACCGCACAGGATGCCGAGAACTCCCTCCGCGAGCTGGCGGCCCTCGCCGAGACGGCCGGTTCGGAGGTCTTGGACGGCATCATCCAGCGGCGCCACCTGCCGGATCCGGCGACCTACCTGGGTAAGGGCAAGGCCGAGGAACTACGCGGGATCGTCGCCATGACCGGCGCGGACACCGTGATCATCGATTCCGAGCTCGCTCCCTCCCAGCGTCGCGCGCTGGAGGACGTGGTGCGGGTGAAGGTCATCGACCGGACGGCGTTGATCCTGGACATCTTCGCCCAGCACGCGCAGTCCCGCGAGGGACGCGCCCAGGTGGAGCTGGCGCAGCTCGAATACCTGCTGCCGCGCCTCCGCGGTTGGGGAGAGTCCATGTCCCGCCAGGCCGGTGGCCGCGCCGCCGGTGGTGAGGGGATCGGCTCGCGCGGCCCCGGCGAGACCAAGATCGAGCTGGACCGCCGTCGCATCCGCACCCGGATGGCCAAGCTGCGCCGCGAGATCACCGCCATGAAGCCGGCTCGGGAGACCAAGCGGGCCAACCGGCGTCGCAACCGGGTGCCCTCCGTGGCGATCGCCGGGTACACCAACGCCGGCAAGTCCTCGCTGCTCAACCGCCTGACCCATGCCGGCGTGCTGGTGGAGAACGCACTGTTCGCCACCCTGGATCCCACCGTGCGCAAGTCCGTCACCCCGGACGGCATCGGCTACACCCTCTCGGACACGGTCGGATTCGTGCGCTCCCTGCCCACCGAGCTCGTCGAGGCCTTCCGCTCCACCCTGGAGGAGGTGGGTGACGCGGATGTCATCCTGCACGTGGTGGATGTCTCGCACCCGGACCCCGAGGGCCAGATCGCCGCGGTCCGGTCCGTGCTGGCCGACGTGGACGCACGCCGGATCCCGGAGATCATCGTGCTGAACAAGGCGGACGCCGCAGACCCCCTCTCGGTGGCGAGGCTACGCCAGCGCGAACCACGTTCCGTGGTGATCTCGGCCCGCACCGGAGAGGGGATTACGGAGCTGGAACGCGCCATCTCGGACGCGATCCCGCGGCCGAACGTGGCACTGGACCTGCTCATCCCGTTCACGGACGGGGACGTGGTCTCGCGGTTGCACTCGCCGGACGCCGACATCATCTCGGAGACCTACGAGGCCGAGGGCACGCGGATGCGCGTGCTGGTCCGGGAGGACATCGCCGAATACCTGCGCCGTTTCGCGGTGGACGGAGCATGACCCAGACGGTTCAGGACACCGGGAGCCAGGAAGCGGCCGAGCCCCGCTCCGACGCCGAGCGAGAGGCATTGCGGCTGCTGGACGCTGTCGTGGAGGCGACCGGCGGTCAGCGCCGCGAGGGCCAACGGCGCATGGTGGTGGAGGTGGCCAGGTCTCTGGAGACCGGCCGACACCTCCTGGTCCAGGCCGGTACCGGCACGGGCAAGTCGTTGGCGTATCTGGTGCCGGCGCTGCAACACGCGTTGGAGGCGGAGCGTCCAGTGGTGGTGGCCACCGCCACGCTGGCACTGCAATCCCAGATCATGCGCCGCGATGCCCCGAGACTGCTGGAGGCGTTGGCGGATGAACTGCCACGACCCATGGACGTGGCGCTGGTCAAGGGCCGGTCCAACTACGTGTGTCGGCACAAGCTCGACGGCGGTTTCCCCGAGGAGGAGGGCCAGACGCTGTTCGGGCTCGCCGACGACGGCGAGATGGTGGCCGGCTCGGACGGCAACCCGACGAGTCCCCTGGGACGGGAGGTGCTCCGCCTGCGGGAGTGGGCGGAGGACACCGAGACGGGGGACCGGGATGACCTGGACCCCGGGGTCACCGACCGTGCCTGGCGGCAGGTGTCCGTGTCTGCGGTGGACTGTCTCGGGGCGCAGAAGTGCCCGATGGCGGCCGAGTGCTTCTCTGAGAGGGCACGCTCCGAGGCTGGCGAGGCGGATGTGGTCGTCACCAACCACGCCATGCTCGCCATCAGCGCCTTCGAGGGCCTGGCCGTGCTGCCCGAGTTCGATGCCGTGGTGGTGGATGAGGCCCACGAGCTACAGGACCGGGTGACCGGTGCGGTCACCGGTCAGCTGTCCGGCGCCATCGTCCAGGCGGCCGCCTCCTCCGCCCGCAAGCACACCGCGGTCGCCGTCGAACCGCTCATGCAGGCCGGTGTCGGGCTGGACGCCGCCTTCACCGCGACCCCCACCGGACTGATCCCGCGAGGCCCGGACGAGGTCCAACTCAGTGCCCTCAGCGCCGTCCGCGATGCAGCGCGGCAGGCACTGAGCGACTCCAAGCCCAGCGGCGGTTCCGACTCCTCCGCGGACGGTGGGCGGCAGATGGCCCGCTCCCGGCTGCAGGAGGTCCTGGAGGTGGCCGAGCGGATGCTGGAGACCGTCCCGGAGACCAGCCACCCCGAGGTCCTCTGGGCGTCCAGGCCGGGACACTTCGAACCCGGGGCGGGCTGGATTCCCGGGGACGAGACCGCGCCGCCCGTGCTCTACGTGGCGCCGCTGTCCGTGGCGGGAAAGCTCCGGGAGGGTCTCTTCGGCCAGGCCACCACCGTCATGACCTCGGCGACGTTGGCCATCGGCGACTCCTTTCAGCCGGTCGCGGGGGCGGTGGGCCTCCTGGGGGAGAGCGCTCCCCGCTGGACGGCCCTGGACGTGGGCAGCCCCTTCGACTACGCCCGGCAGGGCGTGCTCTATGTAGCCCGGCACCTGCCGAAACCGGGACGGTCCGCCTCGCCGGAGAGTTACGAGGAGTTGGAGCAGTTGCTGCGCGCCTCCGGTGGCGGTGCCCTGTGCCTGTTCTCCTCCAAGCGCGCCGCTGAGGACGCCGCGGCGGAGATGAGGACGAGGCTGGGGCCGAACCCCACCATCCTGTGCCAGGGGGACACCACGCTGACGGCGCTCGTGCGGCAGTTCGCCACGGAACCGGACACCTGTCTGTTCGGGACGATGAGCCTGTGGCAGGGAGTGGACGTTCCCGGCGCCGCCTGCCGACTGGTGGTCATCGACCGGATCCCCTTCCCCCGGCCGGACGATCCCCTGGCGACCGCGCGGTCCCGGGACATCAGCCGCCACGGGGGCAACGGCTTCATGGCCGTCTCCGCCTCCCACGCGGCAGTACGGCTGGCCCAGGGCGCCGGGCGTCTGATCCGGACGGCCACGGACCGGGGCGTGGTGGCCGTGCTGGACTCACGGCTGGCCACTGAACGCTATGGATCGTTCCTGCGTTCCACCCTGCCGGAATTCTGGCCCACCACCGATCCGGCCGTGGTGCGCGGCGTGCTGGAGCGGCTGAACACGGCCTAAGGAGCGAGGATCTCCAAGGCCTCCACCGTCCGCAGACCCCGCCACTCGAGTCCCTGCGCCGGACACCACGCCGGCCAGTCCACGGTCCACCCTCCGTCGGCCTGTTGCCCCGCGGCCAGCCAGCGGCGACCCTGGGCCACCACCTCATCGGGCGCGAGCCGGGCCGGCAGATCGGTGGGGAACGGGAGTGACCACGGGTTGTGGAGCAGATCAATCGCGTGGATCCTCTCGTCCTGCGCGCCGCCCGCAACGTGGAGCGCGCCCTCGGCCTGCAGCCGGGTGCTCAGCCGGCTGAGCACCGGGTGGGTCGACGGGTCCCGGGTGCTCTCGGCCGACAGGAAGCGCACGGCATACTTCGCCTCGTAGGCGGGCAGGTCGTGGTCCGGCGGCTGCCGGCGGTCGCCGAACCGGGCCAGGTGCAGCCGGCACCACTCGGCGGCGGCCTCAGCCCAGCCACCCTCGAACCCGGTCAGTAAGGCGGCCGCGGAGAATCCGTAGGTCAGGTGGGAGCCGCCGGGGGTGGACTGCACCCACGGGGCATGCGGCCACCCGAGGGAGGGCTCCGTGACGAACGGGACGGAACCGTCCACCGCAGAGAGCGAGGCCACCCACTCCAGTCCCGAACGGACCCAGGGATGGTCGGGCAGGTCCCACGAGGCCAGCAGATCGAGGGCGGTCAAGGTGGACAGGAACTCGCTGTGTGGCGAACGCACGTCCGGCTCCAAGCCGTGTCCGAAGCCGCCATCCGGATTGCGGTAGGCCCCCAGTGCGGCCAGGACGCCGTCGACCCCGCCGCCATGTAGTGCCAGGTTGATCCGGCGGCGCTCCAGCAGGCGCCCGTGGGTCACCACGAACTCCTCCGCATCCGCCGCCCGGACGCCCGGGGGGAAGGGGCGGCGGTTCACGGTCTCAGAGTGCCCGGAGGACGGTGACGACCTTGCCCATGATGGTGGCCGCGTCACCGAGGATGGGCTCATAGGCCGAGTTCTGGGGCAGCAGCCACGTGTGACCGTCGCGCTGCCGGAAGGTCTTCACCGTGGCCTCGTCACCCAGGAGGGCCGCCACGATGTCCCCGTTGTGGGCGTTGTTCTGCTGGCGCACCACCACCCAGTCGCCGTCGCAGATCGCGGCGTCCACCATGGAGTCACCGGACACCTTGAGCATGAACAACTCGCCTTCGCCCGTGAGCTGGCGGGGCAGTGTCATGACGTCCTCGACCTGCTGGTCGGCCAGGATCGGCCCACCCGCCGCAATCCGGCCCACGAGGGGCACCGGGACGGCGTTGCCCTCCGCGGCGCCCGTATGCAAGGTGGCCACGGGGGCCGCCGGCGCCTCGCGGACGTGGGAGACCACCTCGGCCGTGAGCGGCGAGCCGTTCTCGTCGAGCAGGACCTCCATGGCCCGCGGGCGGCCCGGATCCTTCCGGATGTAGCCCAGCTTCTCCAGCTGGCCCAGTTGGTGGGTGACCGAGGAGAGCGAGGCCAGGCCCGCGGCATCCCCGATCTCCCGCATGGAGGGCGGATAGCCGCGATCCGCGATGGCCGTGCGGATCGACGCGAGGATGGTGCGCTGCCGCGGGGTCAGGGGTCGGGCGTCCGTGACGTGGTGCGGGTCCGGTGCTGGGGTGGGATTCCGGGGGGCCATTCGACCATCCGTTCTTATCGTGTCCGTCGGTCCGGGTGGACTGCTTCCAGGGTGATCACTGGTTCAAACGGTACCGGAATCAGGGGGTCGATTCAAAGATATGTTCGAATTATTCTTGGCGTGTTTCGAACAGGCGTGCTAGACATGGTGTCGAAGCACTCGAACACACGTTCTACGGCCCGGAGGTCCGGGCGGAGAGGCAGAAGAGCATGAGCACTGCAGCATCACGACAGATCCGTCCCGCCGGCTCTGCCGGATTCCACCTGAACCGCCGTGGCCGTTTTCTTTTCGTCGGCATTCCCGTCCTGGTGCTGGCGGTCCTGGCCGCTGCGGCCGCCGTCTTCTTCGGGCTCAACGGCATGGCGCCGGCCGCGGCGTCGGACGAGCGGCCCGTCGGCACCGTGAGGTCCGTGACCGTGGACTACGGGGACACCCTGTGGACCATCGCCGGCCGGTCCGCGCCAGAGGCCTCCCGCAACGAGACCATCCTGCGCATCGGTGAGCTCAACAGTCTGGACGGCGCTGATCTCCAGCCGGGGCAGGTCCTGTTCGTACCCACCGCCGGATGACCGCCGGCGCCTGAGCTGCCGGTACTCTGGAGAGGGTCCGTCGAGTGGCGGCCCGTCAGCACCACGGGGGCAGCATGGGGATCGATCGGCGGCGCATGAGGCGAGCGACCGCTCCCGTCGCCTTCTCCGCGATCGGCGCCCTGGTGGCCACCGGAGCCCTCCTGTACCCCGGATTCAACACCGCTGACCTCGACCTGCACGATGCCGGGATCTGGGTCACGCATCATAGCGGCGGATACGTGGGCCACCTCAACCACGAGTCGCACATTTTGGACGGCGGATTCCGGCCCCCCGTAGAAGACGTCCAGCTCCACCAGCAGGGAGCCACCGCTCTGATGCTGGACCCCGCATCGGGGGCGCTGACCGGCGTCGACACCGCATCCATGGCTTCCGGTGACCAGGTCATGGCACCGGCGACCCAGGACTTCGCCCTGGGTGGAGGGATCATCTCCGTGAGCAACCCCGAGGAGGGGACGGTCTTCGCGGGGACGGCGGACCCGGCTCCGCAGTGGCCCACCGAGGAACCCCTCTACGAAGCCGAGGGCGCGGTCGCCTCGACCACCTCGATGACCGGCGAGGTGCTGGTCGCCGACCTCGACTCCGAGGAGATCATCCGTTTCGGTGCGGAGGACGGCGGTCCGGCGTCCTCGCTGGTGGAAACCCGCCGTGAGGCACTGGACGGACTGTCGGGGCTGACGGATCCGCAGGTCGTGGCGGTGGGGGATCGTGCCGTGGTGGTGGACTCCGAGTCGGGAACGGTGAGCTGGCCGGGCCGGACCATCCAGGACGGGCGTCTGGTGGGTGCGGTGCCCCAACCGGCCGGCCCCGCGTCTGACCAGATCGCCCTGTCCACCGCGCGGGAACTCCTGACGGTCGAGCTGTCCGACGGTCAGATCCGCTCCCTTCCCCTGGTGCCTCCGGAGGATCCCTCGGCGGGATCCACCTCCTCTGCGGGATCCACCTCCTCTGCGGGATCCACCTCCCCGGGAGCCTCGGCGGAGGCGGGCGCCACGGCCCCCGTGCGGGTCGGCGAGTGCTTCCACGCTGCCTCGGCGGTGACGGGTCACTACCTGCAGGACTGCGCGGGTGAGGCCCAGGACCAGATCGTGCCGATCCCGGACCTGAGCGGGGGCTCGCAGTTGGTCTTCCGGGTCAACCGTGACCAGGTGGTGCTCAACGACACGGAGTCCGGCACCAGCTGGATGGTCCTGGACCAGATGAAGGTCGTGGCCAACTGGGAGGATCTCGAACCGCCGAAGGGCGAGGGCGAGGAGAAGGAAGAGGAGTCTGACGAGGTCACCCAGGAGACGGCGCTGCCCGAGCGGCAGGAGGAGAACCGTCCGCCGGTGGCCGTGGATGACAGCTACGGGGTCCGCCCGGGCCGGACCACCCAACTGCCGGTCCTGTTCAACGACTCGGATCCCGACGGTGATGTCCTGATCGCCTCGCTGGACAGTGAGCAGCCGTCCGTGGGCACGGTGCAGGAGATCATCGACGGGATCGGGTTGCAGATCGTCGTCCCGGAGTCTGCCGGCGGGCGGGCCGAGATCACCTACGTGGCGGACGACGGTCGAGGTGGTACCGATGCGGCGCAGGTCTCCCTGCGGGTGGTCCCGGACAGCGAGAACACCGCCCCGAGGCAGGAGCGGACGTTGGTGCTGCGGGTGCCGGCCGGCGAGTCCGTGACGAGCCAGGTCCTGACCGACTGGATCGATCCCGACGGGGACGATCTCCAGCTCGTGGGGGCACTGGCCGAGGAACCGGACTCGGTGCGGACCAGGCCGGACGGCACCCTGACCTTCCAGGACAATACGGGTGAGGCCGGCCGGAAGGAGCTTGCGGTCACGGTCTCCGACGGCCGCGAGTCCACCTCCGGCACGGTCCAGGTCGAGGTCCTCGAACGGGGCTCGATCCACCCGCCGATCACCCAGGCCGATCACGTCACCGTGCCGGCCGGGCAGGACATCACGTTCTCCCCCCTGCAGAACGACACCGACCCGCTCGGTGGCCAGCTCAGGCTGGCCCACGTGGGACCCGTTCCGAACGCGGAGCTGGACTATTCCACCGCCGGCGGATCGGTGACGTGGTACTCGGAGACCCCCGGCACGTACTACGTGGAGTACCTGGCGGCCAATGACTACGATTCGGCCCCCGGCCTGATCCGCGTGGACGTCCTCGAACCGGAGGACGGGGCTGGCCTGCCGGTCGCCGTCCGGGACATCGCCCTGGTGCCGGCCGGCGGGCAGACGCTGGTCAATGTCCTGGGCAACGACACCGATCCCAGCGGTGGTGTCCTCGTGGTGCAGGGGGTGGGGGAGGCGACCACTGAATCCGGTGCCCTGGCGCCTGTGAAGATGGCGGTCGAGGACCTGAACCATATCCGGGTCGTGGACACCGGCGGCATGACCGGGCCCGCCACCTTCACCTATCTGGTCTCCAACGCGGAGGGCACCTCCGAGGGTGAGGTGACGGTGATCCCGCTGCCCGAACCCGAGGTCATGCAGCCTCCCGTGGCCGTCGCGGACGCGGCCACCGTACGCGTGGGTGACGTGGTGACCGTCGACGTCCTGGCCAACGACTCCCACCCCCACCAGGAGCAGCTCACCCTGGTCCCCACACTGGACCGTCAGGCGGCGGAGGGGAAGGGCATCGGCTTCACCTCCGACGGCAAGGTCCGCTTCCGGGCCGGCGATGACCCCGGACGGGTCACCCTGGCCTATACGGTCCGGGCCCCGGATGGGCAGGAGGCCTCGGCCACCGTGGACCTCACCGTCGCGCCGATGGACCGGGAGGCCAACAACCCACCGGTGCCCTCCTCGGTCTCCGCCCGCGTGCTGGTCGGTGAGTCCGTGGTGGTCCCCATCCCGCTGGACGGCATCGACCCGGACGGCGATTCCGTGACGCTGCAGGGGGTGCAGTCCCCGCCGAGTCAGGGGTCCGTCCGGATGGAGAAGGGGCAGCTGATCTACACGGCCTCGGATGCGGCCACGGGCTCTGACTCCTTCACCTATGCGGTGGCCGACCGGCTGGGCGCACAGGCCACGGGCACCGCGACCATCGGGATCGCCGAACCACTCAACACGAACCATCCGCCGGTGGCCCTCGACGATTCCGTGGAGGTGCGGCCGGGCCGGACCTTCACCACCAACGTGCTGGCCAATGACGCGGATCCGGACGGGGATCAGGTGACGCTCGTGAACGGCCGGTTCACCGCCAGCCAGCCCGAGGTGCCCGTGGACATCGTGGACGGGAGGGTCCGGGTGGTGACCCCGGAGACCGAGGGCTTCCTGAACATCGGCTACACCATCACGGATCCGGCCGGGGCCACGGACACGGCGAACCTCTCGATCCGCGTCGACCAGGAGGCGCCGCTGATGCCGCCCGTCGCCCGCGACGACCTGGTGGGGGCGGAGGAGATCAACGGCCGTGAGCAGGTCTCCGTCTCGGTGTTGGACAACGATGAGGACCCGGACGGCGCCGTGGAGGACCTGGAGCTGGCCCTCGATGAGGCCGCCACGGCGGCCGGCGCCCGGGTGGACGGCAACCACCTGGTCATTCCCGTCCAGGACGCGGCACAGGTCCTCATGTACACCCTCACCGACATCGACGGGGGCATCGGCCGGGCCTTCGTCTTCGTGCCCGGCCATGACCACCGCGCACCGTGGTTGACCACCAGCGAACCGCTGCGCGTCATGGCGGGCGAGGAGCTTCGGGTCGACCTCACGGATCACATCGGCGTGCGGGAGGGCCGGACGCCGCGCCTCACGGGGGACTCCGCCGCCTCGGCCACCCCGGCCTCGGCCGCCTTCACGGTCTCCTCAGCCACGGAGGTCCGCTTCACGGCCCCGGCGGACTACGCCGGGAGCGCCTCGGTCAACGTCACCGTCACGGACGGCGAGAGTGGATCGGACCCCAACGGCCTGGTCTCCACCCTGTCCATCCCCGTCCGGGTGGAGCCGCGCCCGGAGGAGAACAACCCGCCCACCGCCCGGTCCAGCTCGATGCAGATCGAACAGGGCGGGGAGGCGGTCACCCTGGACCTGGCCCCCCTGGCCACGGACGCCGATGGCGACGAGCTCACCTTCACCCGGGGTCAGGTCGGCGGCGAGTTCGCGGCCGAGCTGGCGGGGACCGAGCTGACCGTCACACCCTCCACGAACGCGGAGCGCGGCACCACCGGCACCGTGGCGTTCTCCGTGAGCGACGGCGAGGCGGATCCCGTCTCGGCGCAGATCACCGTCGACATCGTCGGCACCTCCCGGGAACTGCCACGCGCGCTGGACGACTCCGTCCCGGAGGCCCGGTCCGGCGAACCGGTCACGGTCAACGTGCTCGAGAACGACGTCAACCCCTTCGAGGGTGAGGGACCGCTGACCGTGACCGGGGCGCAGGTGACCATCGGGACGGGCACGGCCACCACGGACGGCACCACCGTGACGGTCGCCCCGGGGGCGGACTACTCGGGGCGGATGCAGGTGGCCTACACGATCCAGGACATCACCGACGATCCGAGCCGCGAGGTCCAGGGGAACATCACGGTGGTGGTCAAGGACCGCCCGGGTGTCCCCGGCGTGCCCCGGATCGAGTCCGTGGGAGACCAGACGGTGGAACTGTCCTGGGCCGCCCCGCCGGACAACGGCGACCCCATCACCGGCTACACCGTCACAGACACCTCGACCGGCCGGACCCAGGGGTGCGCCTCGACGGCGTGTTCGCTCTCGGACCTCACGAATGCCGTGGAACACCGGTTCACCGTCACGGCCACCAACTCCGTGGGCGAGTCCGATCCCTCGGGCAGCTCGGCCCCCGCCATCCCGGACGTGCGTCCGGAGCAGCCCGGCCCGCCCAGCGCTGAGGCAGGAGACGGTGTGGTGGCCGTGCAGTGGACGCCGCCGGAGAACCGCGGCTCGGCGATCACCGACTACCGCGTGCAGATGACCCCGGCTCCGGCCGGCGGCAGCCTGCGTTCGGCCGGTGCCGGCACGTCCCTGAGTTGGGACGGACTGAGCAACGGCATGGCCTATCAGTTCCGCATCCAGGCCGTGAACCAGGCCGAGGAGCCCTCCGAATGGTCCGCCTGGTCCGTCGCCGCGACGCCGGCCGGCAAGCCCTTCGCCCCCGGCACCCCGCGTGCGGTGCGGGACGAGTCCGCGGTCGACGGCGGGGTGGTCCGGGTGTCCTGGGCGGCGGCGGATGACAACGGTGCGGCCCTGAAGAACTACACCGTCACGGCGCACGGGGGTGGCTCGTCCCAGTCGCAGTCCGTGGCCCCGGGGGCCACCTCCCTGAACTGGTCGGGCCTGGGGAAGTCCACGGCCTACTCCTTCTCAGTGGTGGCCACGAACGCGAAGGGTGCCTCGCCGTCGTCGGGCCGGTCCGCCACCGTGACGCCCTACGGGCGGCCCGGAGCCGTCAGCGGACTCACCACCCAGGCGACCGGGTCCGACCGGCAGCTGAAGATCTCCTTCTCCGGGGCGGCTAGCAACGGCTCGCCGGTGACCTACCAGTACAACCTCGGCGGCGGCTGGTCCAGTCTGGGGTCCGCCACCTCGGACACCATCACGGTCCCCGCCAACGGCAGCAGCTACCAGCTCACGGTGCGGGCCACGAACGCTGCGGGCTCCGGGACGTCCCAGACGGTGGCCACCGGCGTGGCGTACGGCCCCTTCGTCATGCCCACCCTCCGGGCCACGCCGCAACAGGGGAGCGTGAAGTTCACCTGGAGCCCGACCAACACCTCGACCATCGGCAACGGACGGTCCGTCACGGTCACGCCGAAGGTCAACTCCTCCACGGTGGACAACAGCGGCTCGCACACCACGGCACGGACCCGCGCCGCGACCAAATACACGATGACCCTGACCGTCTGTGTCACCGGGACCTCCAGCTGTGAGACCGTGACCACGTCCGCCACCTCTCAGGCGATCCCGGATCCCAGCGTGAGCATCTCCCGTGGCGGCAGTGCCGCGAACTTCGCCCGGTGCGCTACGGGCGAGTTCACGGACTGCTGGCTGACCAACAAGACCTTCTCCAACTTCGACCCGGGCACCACGATCAACTACACGTGTACCGCGATCGGATCATCCAGCACCGACCGTCCCGGGGAGATCTTCAACTTCGGTGACTACACCGTCACCGTTGACTCCACCGGGTCGGCCACCCAGAACAACACGAACTGCATCGCCCACGACGGCCACCGGCAGATCTGGCTGGATCTGACGAGCCACGGCATCGAGTCCAACCGGATCCAGGGGCCCGGGGACTAGTCCTTGCGTGGCAGGTCGCCGGCCGACATGCGGAGGCGTGGGCCGGGGTGACGGCCTAGGCTGTCTCGGGTGAGTACCACGGATTCCCAGTCATCCCCTGAGGCGTTGGCGGCCCTGCCCCTGCGCGAGAACCTGCGGGGGCTGAGCCCCTACGGCGCGCCCCAGCTGGACGTGCCCGTCACCCTGAACACCAACGAGAACACCCATCCGGTGCCCGAGGAGGTGGTGCACGCGATCACCGCCTCGGTGGCCGCGGCCGCCGGGTCGCTGAACCGGTACCCGGACCGTGAGTTCACCGAGCTGCGCAAGCGGCTGGCGGAGTACCTGGGGCACGGACTCTCGGAGACGCAGCTGTGGGCCGCCAACGGATCCAATGAGATCCTGCAACAGCTGCTGCAGGCCTTCGGCGGCCCCGGACGCACCGTGATGGGATTCCCGCCCACCTACTCCATGTACCCGCTGCTGGCCGCCGGCACGGACACCGCCTACCTGGCCGGGGTACGGGGCGAGGACTTCTCCCTGACCGCAGAGTCCGCCGCGGCCCAGGTCGCCGAGCACCGCCCGAACCTGGTGCTGCTGTGCTCGCCGAACAACCCCACCGGCACGGCCCTGGGGCTGGACGTCGTGGAAGCCGTCTACCAGGCGACCGAGGCCTACCAGGGCATCGTGATCGTGGATGAGGCCTACGCCGAGTTCGCCCTCGCCGGCACCGGATCCGCGCTCGCGCTGCTCCCCGGCAGGCCGCGCCTGGTGGTCACCCGCACCATGTCCAAGGCCTTCGCCCTGGCCGGTGCCCGGCTCGGCTACCTCGCGGCCGCCCCCGAGGTCAGCGATGCCCTGCGGCTGGTCCGCCTGCCCTATCACCTCTCCGCCGTCTCCCAGGCCACGGCCAACGCCGCCCTGCAGCACTATGACGTGCTGCTGGAGACCGTGGAGGACATCAAGGCCCAGCGGGACCGGATCGTGGAGGGGCTGCGCGGCATGGGCCTGAGCCCGGCCGTCTCGGACTCGAACTTCGTGTTCTTCGGCGGGCTGGAGGACGCCCACGCCACCTGGCAGGGCCTGCTGGACCACGGCGTGCTGGTGCGGGACGTCGGCATCGCCCACCACCTGCGCGTCACCGCCGGCACCGAGGCGGAGACCACCGCGTTCCTCGACGCGCTGCGAGAGGTCCTGGGCGGCATCTGACGCCGGAGTGCCACCCCTATACTTGACCCGGGTGTCCGGCTCCGCGGGAGAGTCCGGCCCATTCTGAGTCGAGGTGGATCGCGGTGGCGCAGCGGGGCTGGAGGTCTGTCCGGACCCCGGTGGCCTTCTCGGCCGTGGGGGCCGTCGTGGCCACCGGCGCCTTCCTCTACCCCGGGTTCGAGACCGCCGAGGTCGACCTGCACGACGGCGGCATCTGGGTGACCTATGACGAGGGCGGATACCTCGGTCACCTCAACTATGACTCCTCCACCCTGGACGGCGGCCTCAAGCCACCCGTGGAGCAGTACGACCTGCACCAGCAGGACGGCACGGTGCTCATGCTCGACCCCGCGTCCGGGGCCCTGACGGGAATCGACGTCACCGCCATGGCCGTGGGCGATCAGGTCATGATGCCCGCCACCGACGGGTTCGCGCTGGGCGGCGGGGTGGTGTCAGCGAGCAACCCCCAGGAGGGCACCGTGTTCGCCGGCACCGTGGACCCGGCTCCCCAGGTCTCCGCCGAAGACCCCCTCTACGAGTCGGAGGGGGCGGTGGCCTCCACCACCACCCTGGACGGCCACACCCTGGTCGCCGATCTCCACGAGGGGACCGTGCACCGGTTCGAAGCCCCCGAGAGGGCGGGCGGAGCCTTCTCGGAGGCCGACCGGCAGGACGTAGAGGGCCTCCGGGAGATGTCCGAGCCCACCGTGACCGCCGTGGGTGAGGTGGCCGTCGTCGTGGATTCCGCCGCCGGCCGGTTGGCGTGGCCGGGCGGCGCCGCCCAGGACAACCGTCTCGTCGGGGCCGTGCCCCAGCCCCCGGGCCCGGCGGCAGACCGGGTCGCCCTGGCCACCGGCCGGGACCTGCTCTCCGTAGATCTGGGCAGCGGCGAGGTCACCTCCCTGCAGCTGGCCGACCCGGCGGACCCCGGTGCCGGATCCTCCCAGCCGGCCGGAGTCACCGCGGCCGCCGGCGCCACGGCGCCGGTGCGGGTGGGCGACTGTGTCCACGCCGCCTCCGCGCAGACCGGCCACTACCTGCGCGACTGTGAGGGCGAGGGGCAGGACCAGATCGTGCCCCTGCCGCAGTTCCAGTCCGGCGGCGAACTGGTCTTCCGGGTGAACCGGGACCGGGTGGTGCTCAATGACACCGGCGCCGGCACCACGTGGATGGTCCTCGAGCAGATGAGGGTGGTGTCCAACTGGGAGGACCTGGAGCCGCCGAAGGGTGAGGGGGACGAGCAGGAGGAGGAATCGGACGAGGTCACCCAGCAGACCGTCCTGCCGGACCGGCAGGAGGAGAACCGACCGCCCGTGGCCGTGGACGACACCTTCGGGGTCCGGGCGGGGCGGACCACCCAGCTGCCCGTGCTGTTCAACGACTCTGACCCGGATGGTGACGTGCTCACGGCACGTCTGGACGGGGACCAGCCGGGGGTGGGCACCGTCCAGCGCATCCTCGACGGTGTGGGGATGCAGGTCGTGGTGCCGGAGTCCGCCAGCGGCTCGGAGGAGATCTCCTACGTGGCTGATGACGGCCGGGGTGGGACCGACACCGCGCAGATCCAGCTGCGGGTGGTGCCGGAGTCCCAGAACGGCGCCCCCACCCAGGAGCGCATCCCGGTGCTGCGCGTGCCGGCCGGTGAGTCCGTGACCGCGCAGGTCCTGACGGACTGGCTGGACCCGGACGGTGATGACCTGCAGCTCACCGGAGCGGCCGCCGACGACCCGGACAGCGTCCGGACCCGCCCCGACGGCGAGCTGACCTTCCAGGACAACACCGGCGAGCCGGGGACCCGCGAGATCCAGGTCACCGTCTCCGACGGCCGGGAGGCCACCACCGGCAAGGTCAACGTGGAGGTGATGGAACGCGGCGGCATCCAACCACCGGTGACCCAGGCGGACCACGTGACCATCCGGGCCGGCCAGGAGGGGACACTGCACCCCTTGGAGAATGACGAGGACCCGATCGGTGGGCAGCTGCGACTGGCGTACGTGGGCAGCCTGCCCGAGCTGGAGGTCTCCTACAGCACCACGGCCGGGACCGTCCAGATCGCCGGGCAGGCGCCGGGGACGTACTACCTCGAGTATGTGGCCGCCAACGAGTTCGATTCCGCGCCCGGACTGATCCGGGTGGACGTGCTGGCCGAGGAGGAGGACGCCGGCCTGCCGGTGGCCGTCCGGGATACCGCCCTGCTGCCGGCCGGCGGGGACGTCCTGGTCAACGTGCTGGGCAACGACACCGACCCCTCGGGCGGCCTGCTGGTGGTCCAGGGGGTCGAGGGCGTCGAGTCCTCGGGGGGCCAGTCCCCGCCCGTGACCGTCGCCGTCGAGGATTTCCACCACGTCCGGGTGGTGGACAGCGGGGGGCTGAGCGCCCCGGTGACCTTCAGCTACCGGGTGGCCAACGCCCACGGTACGTCCATCGGCGAGGTCACGGTGGTCCCGCTGCCCGCCCCCGAGGTCCTCCAGCCGCCCGTGGCCGTGGCGGACTCCGCCACCGTCCGCGTCGGGGACATCATCACCGTGGACGTCCTGGCGAATGACATCCACCCCAACCAGGAGGAGCTCACCCTGGCGCCGGACCTGGTGGAGGGCCCCGGCGAGGGGCAGGGCCGGGCCTTCGTCTCGGACGGACGGCTGAGGTTCCGGGCCGGTCACGAGGCCGGCCGGGTCAGCGTCTCCTACGAGGTCGTCGGCCCGGATGGCCAGAGGGCCGCCGCCCCGGTGGAGTTCACGGTCACGCCCATGGACCGTGCCGCGAACAACCCGCCCGTGCCGCCGAGCGTCCAGGTCCGGGTCCTGGCCGGCAACGCGGTCACCGTGCCCTTCGACCTCCACGGCGTGGACCCGGACGGGGACTCGGTGACCCTGGTGGGCGTGCAATCACCCCCGGTCCAGGGCTCGGTGCGGATGGAGGAGGGCCGGCTCGTGTACACGGCCACCGACACCGCGGCGGGCACGGACACCTTCACCTACCAGGTCGTCGACCGGCTGGGAGCCACCGCCACCGGAACCGTCTCCGTCGGGATCGCCCAGCCCTCCGCCACGAACCACCCGCCGGTGGCCCTCGACGACTCCGTGGCGGTCCGGCCCGGCCGGACCTTCACCACCAACGTGCTGGTCAACGACGCCGATCCGGACGGGGACCCCGTCGCCCTGGTGCAGGGCGGTTTCCAGTCCTCGGTGCCCGAGACGGCGGTAGAGATCGTCGACGGCCTCGTGCGGGTCACGGCCCCGGAACAGGCCGGCCACGTGAACCTGCAGTACACCGCCGCCGATCCCGCGGGGGCCACGGACACCGCGAACCTCTCCATCACGGTGGACCCGGAGGCGCCCCTGATGCCACCGATCGCCCGGGACGACTCGGTCGGCGTGGAGCAGATCGCGGACCGGGAGCAGGTCGCCGTCCCGGTACTCGAGAACGACGAGGACCCGGACGGCGCCGTCGGTGACCTCGAGATCTCCCTCGATCCGGCCACCGAGGAGGCCGGGGCGCGCGTCCAGGACGACCAGATCGTGGTCCCCGTGGCCCAGGACGCCCAGACGCTGATGTACACGGTGACCGACGTGGACGGTGGCACCGGCCATGCCTTCATCCTCATCCCGGGCCAGGATGCCAGGGCCCCGTGGCTGACCACCGCGGAACCCCTCGAGGTGATGGCGGGGGAGCCGCTGCGGGTGGACCTGAGGGACCACATCGGTGTCCGGGACGGCCGGACCCCGAGGCTGAACGGCGACGACGCCGCGACGGCGGCGCCGGCCTCCGCCCGTCTGGACATCGACTCGGCCACCGAGATCGTCTTCACCGCTGACGAGGCCTACTCCGGGGGCGCCTCGGTCAACGTCACCGTGACGGACGGTGAGGGTGGAGGTGACCCGAACGGGCTCGTCTCCACGCTCTCCCTCCCCGTCACGGTGACCCCGCGGCCGGAACAGAACAGCCCACCTTCGGTCCAGTCCAGCTCCCTGGAGGTGGAGCAGGGCGGGGACCCGGTCCACCTGGACCTGGCACCGCTGGTCCGCGATCCGGATGGCGACGAGCTCACCCTCGCGCTGGGCGAGGCCACCGGCGAGATCAGCGCGGACCTGGACGGGACCGTGCTGACGGTGATCCCCTCGACCAATGCCGAGCGGGGCTCCTCCGGGGCGGTGCGCTTCACCGCCACCGACGGCTCCTCGGACCCGGTGCCGGCGGAGATCTCCGTGAGTGTGGTGGGCACCTCCCGCCCTGCCCCCCGGGCGCTGGACGACCAGGTGCCGGAGGGGCGGGCCGGCGAGCCGGTCACGGTGGACGTGCTGGCCAATGACGTGAATCCGTTCGCCGAGGAGGGCCCCCTGACGGTCATCTCCGCTGCCGCGACCACCGGATCCGGGACGGCCGAGACGGACGGCGCCACGGTCACCATCACCCCGGACGCGGACTACTCGGGACGGATGCAGGTCACCTACGGGATCGAGGACATCACCGGTGACCCGATGCGTCAGGCGCAGGGCACCATCACCGTGGTGGTCAAGGCCGCCCCCGGCGCCCCCGGGGTCCCGCGGGTCGAAGGGGTCGAGGACGGCGAGGTCTCATTGTCCTGGGCCGCGCCCCCGGACAACGGCGCGCCGATCACCGGTTACACGGTGACGGACACGACGACGGGCTCCACCCAGGACTGCGCCGCCACCTCCTGCACGGTCACCGGGCTGGCCAATGCGGTCGAGCACCGCTTCTCGGTCACGGCCGCCAACGAGGTGGGCGATTCGGATCCCTCCGGCACCTCGGCCCCCGCGATCCCGGACGTCCGTCCGGAGATGCCGGTGGCCCCCACCCCGACCGCCGGGGACGGCGTGGTGGATCTGACCTGGACGACCCCGCAGAACCGGGGTTCGGCGATCACCGAGTACCGGGTGCAGGTCTCCCCGGCACTGGGCGGGTCCACCACGCGCACCACCGGGGCGGGGACCACCCTGCGCTGGGACGGGCTGGGCAACGGCGTGCCCTACCGGTTCCGGATCCAGGCGGTCAACCAGGCGGAGGAACCCTCCGAGTGGTCCGGCTGGTCCACCGACGCGATCCCGGCCGGCAAGCCGCTCACACCGGGGACCCCCTCGGCGGTCAAGGACGAGTCCGTGGTCAGCGGCGGCGTGGTGCGGCTCGCGTGGTCCGCGGCGGACGACAACGGGGCGTCCCTGACGGGCTACACCGTGCGCGCCCACGCCGGCGGGTCGGTCGTCGAAACCCAGAAGGTGGCCGCCGGCAACACGTCGTATTCCTGGTCCGGACTGGACAAGTCCACGTCGTACACCTTCACGGTGGTGGCCCACAACATCAAGGGCGATTCCCCGGCGTCGGGCGCCTCCGCGGCGGTGACCCCCTTCGGTCGTCCCGGTGCGATCACCGGTCTGAGCACTTCGGCCACCGGCACCGACCGCGCGTTGACGATCTCCTTCAGCGGCGCCGCCAGCAACGGCTCACCCGTGAGCTATGAGTACTCCCTCGGCGGAGGGTGGGCCAGCCTCGGGTCCAGCACCTCCGGGACCATCACGGTCCCGGCCAACGGCACCAGCTACCCGCTGACGGTACGGGCCAAGAACGCGGCCGGGGTGGGCACCTCCCAGAAGGTCTCCACGGCCAACGCCTACGGGCCGCTGAAGCCGCCGGCCGTCACGGCCACGGCGAGCCAGGGCCGCGTCGCGTTCTCCTGGGGCACCAACACGGCCACCGCCGGCAACGGGCGCAACGCCACTATGACCACCACCCTCAACGGCCGGCAGATCCAGAACAGCGGCTCGCACACCACCGAGTGGGTCCGCCCGGCCACGGGCTACACCCTGGAGGTGACGGTGTGCGCCGGCGGTGACTGCGCCAGCTCAGAACGCAAGGCCACCTCTCAACGGGTGCCCGACCCCACGACCAGTCTCGCCCTCGGGGCGGCTTTCGGGGACCCGGAGGCCTGCGGCGGCGACAGCGCCTTCAAGAACTGCCACTACTCGGTGCTCAACGCCCGCGGCTTCGAACCCCACCAGGCCGTGACCGGCGGCACCTGCCGGGGCATCAGGGCCGAGGACGGCCGGGAGACCTCCTGGTATCCGGGCGATGTGGACTTCATCGCGGATGCACAGGGCCGGCTCGTGAACGGCAACGTCGGGTGCCAGCCGCACGATGCCCTCTCGGCGGTGTGGATCGAGATCGGCGGTACGGTGACCAACCGCATCCACGCCCCGTGGCGCTGAGCACCGGTAGACTGGACCACCGGATCCCCACCCACCCACACTAGGAGTTGCCACCATGGGCGCAGAGCTGATCTCCGGCCGCAGGGCACGGATGCAGCGGACCACGTCCGAGTCCGATGTCTACCTCGAGATGGACCTGGACGGAACCGGGACCTCGGAGATCTCCACCGGCGTGCCGTTCTACGACCACATGCTCACCGCCCTGTCCAAGCACTCCCAGATCGACCTGACGGTGCGGGCCACGGGGGACACCCACATCGACGTGCACCACACGGTGGAGGACGTGGCCATCACCCTCGGCGAGGTGCTCAAGACGGCGCTGGGGGACAAGGCGGGCATCCGCCGCTTCGGCGAGGCCTCGGTGCCGCTGGACGAGGCGCTGGCGCGCGCCGTCGTCGACGTCTCCGGCCGTCCGTACCTGGTCCACGAGGGTGAGCCCGAAGGCCAGCAGTACCACCTGATCGGCGGGCACTTCACCGGCTCCATGACCCGCCACGTCTTCGAGTCCATCACGTACCACGCGTCCATCTGCCTGCACATGGACGTGGTCCGCGGCCGGGACCCGCACCACATCGTGGAATCCCAGTTCAAGGCCTTCGCCCGCGCCCTGCGCGCCGCGGTGGAGGACGATCCGAGGGTGACCGGCGTGCCGTCCACGAAGGGCGCCCTGTGACGGGTTCCCGCCCGAGGATCGCCGTCCTGGACTACGGCTCCGGCAACACCCACTCCGCCGTCCGTGCGTTGCAGCGTGCCGGGGCGGACGCCGAGCTGACCGCGGACGCGGACACCGTCATGAACGCGGACGGGCTCGTGGTCCCCGGCGTGGGCGCCTTCGCCTCGGTGATGGCCGCCCTGCAGAAGATCGGTGCGACCCGCTGGATCGGCCGCCGGGTGGCCGGTGGCCGTCCCGTGCTCGGGATCTGCGTGGGCCACCAGATCCTGTTCGACGCCGGGGTGGAGCACGGGGTGCGCACCCAGGGCATGGGCGAGTGGCCCGGCGTGGTGGAGGCCCTGCCGGCGAGGATCGTCCCGCACATGGGCTGGAACACCGTGAGTCCGGCGGCCGGCTCGCAGCTGTTCCGCGGGATCGAGGACGAGCGCTTCTACTTTGTGCACTCCTACGGCGTGCTGGACTGGAGCTTCGAGGCCACCCATCAGGCCATGAACCCGCCGCAGGTCACCTGGTCCCACCACGGGGCCGACTTCATCGCCGCCGTGGAGAACGGCCCGCTGTCCGCCACCCAGTTCCACCCGGAGAAGTCCGGGGACGCCGGCATGCAGCTGCTCACCAACTGGTTGGAGACCCTGTAATGCCGTACTGGACCACTCTGCTGATCGCCCTGGGCGGGCTACTGCTCGGCGGCGCCTACTCCCTGCGCAAGCAGGAGTTCCCGCTCTGGCTGCAGATCGGCTTCGTCCTGTGCGCCGTGATGGCCATCCTGGCCGGCATTCTGCTGGCTCTGTAATTTCGTTTCCGCACCCGAGAGGACCCCTTGATGACCCAGAAGAAGCTTGAGCTGTTGCCCGCCGTTGATGTCCAGGACGGTCAGGCCGTGCGCCTGGTCCAGGGCGAGGCCGGCTCCGCCACCGGATACGGCGACCCGCTGGAGGCCGCCCTGGCCTGGCAGCAGGCCGGTGCCGAGTGGATCCACCTCGTGGATCTGGACGCCGCCTTCGGTCGCGGTGACAACCGTGAGGTCATGTCCCGCGTGGTCACCGAGCTGGGCGTGAAGATCGAGCTCTCCGGCGGGATCCGGGATGACGCCTCCCTGGAGAATGCCCTGTCCATGGGCGCCGCGCGGGTGAACCTGGGCACCGCCGCCCTGGAGGACCCGGAGTGGACGGCGCGGGTCATCGAGCGCTACGGCGAGCAGGTCGCCGTCGGGCTGGACGTGCGCGGCACCACGCTGGCCGCCCGCGGCTGGACGAAGGAGGGCGGGGACCTCTGGGAGGTGCTGGCCCGCCTCGAGGAGGCCGGCTGCCCCCGCTACGTGGTCACGGACGTCACCAAGGACGGCACCCTGAAGGGCCCGAACACCGAGCTGCTGGCCGAGGTCGCCACCCGGACCGCCCAGCCCGTGATCGCCTCCGGCGGCATCTCCTCGCTGGAGGACATCGCCGCGCTGTACGCGATGGTCGGCGTCGGCTCCGCAGACGGGATCGTCGGAGTGGAGGGAGCCATCATGGGCAAGGCCCTCTACGCCGGGCGCTTCACCCTCGAGCAGGCCCTGGCCGTGGCCAGCGGTGCGAGCATCGAGCAGGCGGTGGCGGAGCACCCCGCACCGTGACGGAACGGCACCTCCCCGGGCACATCCAGGCGGCCATCAACCGGAACCTGCAGCGGCAGCCGCCGCAACAACAGCGGGACGACGCCGGCCGCCCGGCCGACTCCGCGGGCGTCGCTTGGGAGGGCCGGGACCTCTCCGGCGGCGGGATCGACGGCTCGGCGAACCCGCTGCACGCCTTCGACGCCGACGACGGCACGGCGGACCCCGCCTGGGGCGCCGTGCTGGACCGGCTGGCCGCGGGTGAGGCGGGGGAGCCCGAGGTGGTGGACACCCTGTCCCGGATGCGGGTGTTCGCCGCGGTGGTGCCGACCGTGGCGGAGCACGACGAGCACGGCGGCGACAAGGAGGCCGACGTCGCGATCGTGACGCTCAAGGCCCCGGACGGCCGCACCGCCCTGCCCGTGTTCACGAACGTCCCGGCGTTGACCGCCTGGCATCCGCAGGCGAGGCCCGTGGCCACCTGGATGCCGCGGGCCTGCCTGTCCGCCGTGGACGAGGGCGCCGAACTCGTGGTGGTGGACCCCGCCGCCGAACGCACCTTCGTGGTGCGCCGGCCCGCCGTGTGGGCACTGGCCCAGCAGCAGACCTGGACCCCCTCCTATGCCGACGAGGTGCTGGCCGGCGAGCTGGCCTCCGTCGTGGACCTGGTCCCGGGGCTACAGCGGATCGGGCTGGCGCCCGGATCCGGCGTGGCCTCCCGCACCGCCACCGGTGCCGTGCTGCCCGGCGGGGGATCCGGGCCGGAGCTGGCGCTCGTGGCTTATCCGGATGACGCCCTGACCGCGGCGGCCCAGGAGGGGGACGAGTCCGGGCTGCGGCTGATGGCCGCCACCCTGCAGCAGGTCTTGGCCGAGGTGCCGTCCCTGGCCCAGAAGGCCGACTCCGTGGAGATCACCGTCAGCCGTTGACGGGCCCCGGTGCGCCGTTCGGGCCTGCCTCGAGCCCCCGCCCCAACCGGGAGAACACGCGCAACAGCGTCTCGGCTTCTCTGGGCTGAAGCCGGTCGAGGAACAGGTCCTGGACCTGGCGCGAATGCAGGGCCGCGGCCTTGCGGAACAGATGCCGGCCGGCGTCGGTGATCACGGCCTCCGCCCCGCGCCGGTCCGCGGCCGCGGCGCAGCGCTCCACCAGCCCGCGCTGTTCCAAGGTCTTGACCTGGTAGGTGACGCGGGACGGGGAGAAGACCATCAGCCGGGCCAGCTCGCCCATCCGCATCCGGCCCGCCGGGGCCTCGGAGAGCAGCAGCAGCAGGTTGTAGTCGGCCAGGTGCAGGTCCGCCCCGTCCTTGAGCGTGCGGTCCAGGCGGTCCTGCAACAGGGCGGTGGCCTCGAAGTAGGCCCGCCACGCCTGCCGCGGCAGCCCGGCCTCGGTACCGCCCGGCACGGCCGTCCGGGACCAGGCGTCAGTATCCACGGAGGAGCTGGTCAAAGGGGATCACCTCCAGCGGTTTGGCCTCCCCGGACTGCCGGCGTGGACGGGCCGGCAGCCGGCCGACCACGGAGGCCAGGTCCTCGCCGGCGGCGTCGATCCGGTGCTGCAGCGGCGTGGTGCGCGCCGATGCCTGGCCGCCGGTGACCTCACCCCAGTCGTCCGAGGCGGCGTAGACGGAGGAGGAGAGGACTTTGGTGCGCAGGTAGCTGAACAGCGGTCGAAGCGCCGAGTCGATCATCAGGGAGTGTCGCGGCGTGCCGCCGGTGGCACCGAGCAGCACGGGCACCCCGCGCAGGGCGTCGTTGTCCACGAGGTCCCAGAAGGCCTTGAACAGCCCCGAGTAGCTGGCCTTGAAGGTGGGGGAGACGGTGACGACGGCGTCGGCCTGCTCCACCTCGTCCAGAGCCGCCTGCAGGGCGGCGGGCCGGGCGGTGTTCACCGTGGCCTCGGCGATCTCGGTGGCCAGCAGCCGGATCTCCACGAGGTGGACGTGGGGGACGATCCCCTCGGCCGAGAGCTGATCGGCGGCCGCCTGGGCCATCCGGTGCGCCAGCTGTGTGGAGGAGGAGGGATCCCCCAGGCCGCCGGAGACCACCACGATGTGGCGGGCCTGCGGCGTGAAGGGGTCGGTGGTCTCGGGGGAGAGGCTCACTTCGCCTCCTCCTGTGATTCTTCCTGAGCGGCCTGTGCGGCGCGTTCCTGCGCGTCCTTGTAGGCCTGCGAACCCTCGGTGCCGCCGGGGACGGGGGCCTCGCCGCGACGGGCCCGCTCCACCAGGAACTCGTGGGTGGGTGCCTCGGGAACATCCGCGGGCTTGAGGGCTGCGAACTCCTGGCGCAGCACCGGCAGGACTTCTTCGCCCATGAGGTCGAGCTGCTGGAGCACCACGTCGGTGGGCAGGCCGGCGTGGTCCATGAGGAACATCTGGCGCTGGTAGTCGCCCACCCAGTCCCGGAACTCGAGCGTGCGCTCGATGACCTGCTGGGGGGAGCCCACGGTCAGCGGGGTCATCTTGGTGAACTGCTCCAGGGACGGGCCGTGGCCGTACACCGGGGCGTTGTCGAAGTACGGGCGGAACGCCTTGACGGCGTCCTGCGAGTTCTTGGCCATGAAGGCCTGGCCGCCGAGGCCCACGTAGGCCTGGTGGGCCTTGCCGTGGCCGTAGTACTCGTAGCGCTGGCGGTAGAGCTGCACCATCTGGATGATGTGCTCCTTGTTCCAGAAGATGTTGTTGTGGAAGAACCCGTCACCGTAGTAGGCGGCCTGCTCGGCGATCTCCGCGGAGCGGATGGAGCCGTGCCACACGAAGGGGGCCACGCCGTCCAGCGGCTGCGGGGTCAGGGTGAAGTCCTGCAGCGGGGTGCGGAACCGGCCCTGCCAGTCGATGTTCTCCTCGTGCCACAGGCGGTAGAGCAGGTGGTAGTTCTCCACGGCCAGCGGGATGCCTTGGCGGATGTCCTTGCCGAACCAGGGGTAGACGGGGCCGGTGTTGCCGCGGCCCATCGTCAGGTCCAGGCGACCGTCCGCCAGGTGCTGCAGGTACGAGTAGTCCTCGGCCAGACGCACCGGGTCCATGGTGGTGATCAGGGTGGTGGCGGTGGAGAGGATGAGCTTCTCGGTCTGCGCGGCGAGGAAGGCCAGCAGCGTGGGCGGGTTGCCGGGGGCCACGAACGGCGGGTTGTGGTGCTGGCCGGTGGCGAAGACCTCGAAGCCGGCCTGCTCGGCGTGCTTGGCGATCCTGACGGTGTCCTTGATGCGCTGGTGCTCGGTGGGGGCGGTGCCGTTGGTGGGGTCGGTGGTGATGTCGCCGATGGTGAAGATGCCGAACTGCATGGGGGTGACTCCTGGTCTGCCGGGGAGGGTGGCCTCGATGAAAGTATTGCAAATTTGAATCACCTAGTCCAACGGCGGGGTGCCGCGGAGTATTCCCGGTGTGTTCCCGCCTGCGGCAGACTGGGGTCCATGCCCAGCACCAACGCCCTCGAGACCACGGATCTGCTGGTGATGCAGCAGGTCACCGGCTTCCTGTCCAACGACTTCGCACTGGAGGACTCCGAGGGCCGGGTGGTCGCCCACGGGCACACCCGGGGTTCGGCGGCCTCCCGGATCTTCGGTGGCAACCGGCAGTTCGAGATCACGGACCTGGACGGGACGCCCCTGTTCCACGTCCACGACCCCATGACCCTGGGGCGGGACCGCTACCGGGTGACCGATCCGCAGGGTGGGCCGATCGCCGATCTCCTCCAAAGGATGACCTTCTTGCGCACCTCGGTGCAGATCTCCGTGGTGGACGGCACCGAGCTGGTCTTGGACGGGAACCTGAGGGGCATGGACTTCCGGCTCACCGCGGGCGGCACGGCCGTGGCCACCGTCAACCGGAAGTGGGCCGGACTCGGCCAGGCGCTGATGGGCCGCAGCCGCTATGGGCTGTCCCTGGACCCCGGGATGCCCGGGCTGGTGCGCTACGCCGTGATCGGTTCCGTGATCGCCCTGGACCTGATCCGGGCGAAACAGAGCCGCCGGAACAACGACTGAGCCGCCACCGCTGGGGCTACGCCCGGGTAACCTGATCACGTGGACTTCGCCGCCTACGGACACCTGCTGCGGGACACCCGCATCCGCCGGGTGCTCGGTGTCGGCTTCATCGCCCGGTTCCCCAACGCCGCCACCGGCATCATCCTCACCCTGCACGTGGCCGTCACCCTGGACCAGGGCTACGGGGCCGCCGGGCTGGCGGTGGCCGCCATGACCCTGGGGATGGCCGTGGGGTCCCCGTGGCGCGGCCGACTGGTGGACCGGGTGGGCCTGCGGCGTGCACTGATCCCCTCCGTGGTGAGCCTGGGGATCGTCTGGACGGCCGTGCCGTTCCTGGACTTCCCGTGGCTGCTGATCGGCGCCTTCCTCGGTGGGCTGTTCGCCCTGCCCGTGTTCTCCGTGGTGCGCCAGTCCATCGGCGTGCTCACCCACGGGCCGCGGCGGGAGACGGCCTTCGCCCTGGACTCGATCATCACCGAGACCATCTTCATGATCGGCCCCGCCCTCGGGGCGGTGGTGGCCACCAGCTGGTCGAGTGCCTGGGGGCTGGCGATCGTGGGCTGGTCCGCCGTGGCCGCCGGGCTGTACCTGATGTGGTTCAACCCGCCCACCCGCTCCTCCCAGCTGGGCACCTTCCTGGCCCGGCCCGGCACGGAGCGCGAGTACTCGGCCCAGGAGGACCTGCAGCGGGCCGTGGACGGGGGCGGTCCTAAGGGTCCAG
>NZ_JBPXMT010000010.1:0-240491 GCF_051842835.1 Microbacterium sp. A93 | reverse complement strand
CGTGGACGGCGCCGTCCACGGGGCCCCGGCCCACCTGGATCTCACGGCCAGCGAGCTGACCACCGGCGCCCTGCCGGTCACCCGCCCCGCTGACCAACACACCACGGCAGGGCCCGACGACGGCCGGGACTCGTGCACTGCTGCCTCACCTCCCTCACCTCCCGCACTTCCCGCACATCCCGGCGCGCTGCCCGCTCCGGATCGGTCCGGTCTGCTGGCCCGGCTGCGGGCGAACTTCGGCTGGCTGTCCGGCACCGCCCTGGCGGTGCTGGCCGTCTCCCTGGGCTCCGGGATGCTGATGTCCGGGACCGAGGTGGCGATCGTCGCGGAACTGGAGCAGGACGGGGCAGCCGCGCAGGCCGGCGTCGTGATCGCCTTCTGGTGCGGGGCCTCAGCGGTGGGCGGGATCCTCTACGGGGCGCTGGGCCGACGGGTCTCGCCGCTGCTGCTGCTGGCCCTGTTCGCGCTCGGGACCTTGCCGATGGCCGTCGTGGACGGGGTGTGGGCGCTCGCGGTGGTGTCCATCATCTCGGGTCTGTTCACCGCTCCCACCCTCTCCGCCGCCTCCGCCCTGATGTCCCACGTGGTGACCGAGGACCGGCGGGGGGAGGCCATGGGCTACTACGGTTCGGCCATGACCGCCGGCGCGGCGATGGGGGCGCCCGTGGCCGGTGCCTTCATCGACGGCATCTCGCCGGAGGCCGGGTACCTGTTCGCCGGGCTGATCGCCCTGGGGCTGGTGGGCGTGGCCGTGGCGGCCCGGAGCGTGGTGCGCCGCCGGCGGGCTCGCTAGGGTCGGCAGGGTGGTGGAATCAGCACACTCGTACGTCCCCGTCTTGGACCTGCCGGATTTCCCGGTGCCCAGCCATGATCCCCGCTCCGTCTCGGACGCCCTGCGTCCGGACACGGCGGTGGCGCGGTCCAACACCGGTGCCGTGGTGCTGCTGCGGCATGCGGAGGTGCTGGTCCCCGGGGTACTCGTAGAGCTCGGCGACCTCGCCGGCCAGCGTCCACGCCACGGGCAGGTCCTCCTCGCCCCAGGCGTCGGCGCTCTTCAGGTGCAGGTCCAGTAAGACGGCCTCCGGCCAGCGCGGCGCGAAATGATCGACCGGCAGGGCGGCCGAGAGCGCCACGCAGGCCCGCGCGGCGGGACGGGTCTGGGCCAGCCGGTAGGCCGGCATGGCCTCGAGGGAGATCCCGATGAACGCGGTGGCGCCGGGGTGGGAATCCGCTGCCCCCTCCGCCCGGCGCACGATGCCGTCCACGCCCACCTCCTGCTCGGCGTGCGTCACCCCCTCCTCGATCGTGGCGAACGTGCGCCTCTCGACGAGGTCCGGGGTGTGGACGTCGTGGCCCGCCGCGGTGGGCCGGCCGGCGAGCCAGCGGACGCCGTCGGTCCACCCCAGGGCGTGGTGGAACAGCAGGATCTCGCTCATGGGCAGGATGATCCGGTGCCGGGCTCGCCCGCGGATTTGCTGGCCGGCGGGCCGAATGCTGTCGGCAGTGTGCTCGGCAGCGCCGCCAACTGCACGGCCACCCCTGGCGCGGGATGCTCTGGGGAGACCATCACGGCCCGGCCGGGGACCTCCTTGACCCGTTGCAGGGTGGGCCAGACCATCCGGTGCTCCGGGGTGGTCCCGGCCGGCAGGTAGAACCGCAACGGGACCTGGCCCAGGGCCCGACCACCGGCCAGCTCCCGCCCGCCGAACAGGGCGACGGACAGGACCCCGGGCCCGTGGTCCCGCATCAGGTGGGTCAGGTGTTCCTCGAACGTCTCGTATCCCGTCCCGATCCGCTGGGTGGCCCAGCGTCCCCAGTGGGTCACCACGAGCCGGACGCCGGACGGCCGGGCCAGCTCGGACCGGAGCCGGTCGAAGACCTCGGCCAAGGCCTCCGCGGTGGCCTGGTCGGCGGTGAGGACGGACCAGTGGGCCGGGGGCCGTGGCGGACCTGCCGGTGCGGTCCCTCCGGGGGTATGGAACACGGCGGCGCCGTCCAGGACCACGGTGGTCACGGCCGAGGCATCGGCGGTGTCGGCCGCCTCCTGATCGGCCAGTTGGATCAAGACGCTGCGGGCGGCCTCGTCCACCCCGCCGGCGGCCGTGCCAATCCACGCGGCCGGGGCATCCAGCCCGGGCCGCCAGCGCACGGGGACCTGCGCTCGCTTCCGGGGCAGGTCGGCTAGGCCCACGACGACGGCGCCCGACACCGCGGACCGCTCGGCGGGCGTCGTGGTCCAGGAATCCGGCAGGGCAGGGGTGACGGCCACCGGCGGGACCGGCAGGTGGCGGTTCTCGGCCTCGTTCCGGATCAGGGCCACCAGGTCCGGCCACGGGGCGGGGGTGGTGTCCGTGTGGCCCGGTGTCCACGGGGCCAGGGCCGGAGGGCCGGTGGCCACCGAGAACTGGCCGGCGCGGAACGGCCGGGCCGGCTGGCCGCCGTGCTTGAGGTACGCCTGACCGGGGGAGCCGGCCGGGATGGTGAAAGCCTCCGCAGTCCCCAGCAGGTCCCAGGATTCCTGTTCGGTGGCGGTCCGGAGGCAGATCACGGTGCCGAGGTTGGACCGGATGTCCGGGCCCACGGCGCCCTGGGCCCGCTGGGTGGCCAACACCAGATGGAATCCGAGGGATCGGCCGGTGGCGGCCAGACGGGCCAGCAGTGCGGCGGCCTGCGGGTGCTCGTCCATGAGGACACGGAGCTCGTCCACCGCCACCACGAGCCGGGGAAGGTCCGCGCCCGGGTGTGAGCGCCGGTAGGAGCGGAAATCGGTGGCGCCTGCAGCGAGGAACAGCTCCTCCCGGCGTCTCAGCTCGGCGCTCAGCGCGTCGAGGGTGCGCAGTGACTCGGCTTCGGCGAGGTTGGTCTCCACCGACATGGTGTGGGGCAGCCTGGCCAAGGCGGCGAAGGAGGAACCACCTTTGAAGTCCATCAGGACGAAGGAGACCTCCGTGGCCGGGTGGGCGGCCGCCATCCCCGTCAACAGTGTCAACAGGAGTTCCGACTTGCCCGACCCCGTGGTGCCGGCCACGAGGAGGTGGGGGCCGTGGGCCACCAGGTCGATGCCCACGGCGTCCTCTCCTGAAGCCAACTCGACCGTCAGGGCATCAACGGCCGTGCCCGCCATCAGCGGATCCGGCAGCGCCAACCCGGCCGCCCCGGCATCCAATCGGGGGCGCTCCGTGGCACCCATCTCGTCCAACAGCCAGTCCACGGTCGGGGCGGTCATGCCGTGATACCTGAATCCCGTGAACTCCAGGTCCGCGAGCCTCGCGAGGCCTCGATCGGGGTCCAGCCGGTCCTGCGCTGCCGCCGTGTCGCCATGGGCGTCCTCCCGATCCTCGGATGGACTGGTCTCGCGCAGGAGCACCCGGTGCCAGCCCTCCGGGAGGCCCTGGACGGTGGTTCCCGGCCAGCAGAGGACGGTACCGGGGGAGGCCCCGGGGCCGCCGCCCCATCGGCGCTCCCCGTCCGGGGTGCGGACGAGGACGCCGCGCCCCGTGGCCACGGCGTCGCGGCACAGCTGCACCTGCAACCAGGAGGCCAGGGCGTTCAGGGTGGTGGGCTGACCGGTGACCAGCGTCGCGCCTCCCCGGCGCAGGACCGAGGTGGCCGGCAGCTCCACGGTCGCCCAGCGGCCCCAGGCATCGTTGTCCTTCTCCGAGGCCATGGGCAGGCGGGCCGTGCCCATGCCCCAGCGGACGATCGGTCCCTCGGTGCCGGGCGGCGCTCCGCCATGCACACCGAAGCGGTCCACGGCAACAGACCGTGCGGCCAGGGACAGCCGGCCCGGAGTCGGGACGGCGTCGTGGAGTTGATCGCGGATCTGCCGGGCACCGGCCTGGATGCGTTCGCGGTGACGCCGGGCCGCGGCTCGGTGCTGGGACCACATGACCGCCACCACGGCCACAGAGACCAGGCTGAACAACAGGAAATACCACAATCCGGTGACCACGGCCATGACAACGCCGATGACCAGCGGGCCGGTGGCCATGATCGCCTGCAGGAGTGGGTTGGGGCGAACCGGTTCTGCCCCGGGGTCGACGAGTAGCGCAGGCAGGGGCCGGGCCGGGGCCAGCGCGTCCGGCCGCCCGCGGGTCAGCCGGAACTCGGAACTTCCCGCACCATAGTGACGGTCGCCGTGCCACCAGGAGGCCTCGCGGCCTGGCTGCTCCGCCCGGGAGCCGAGCTCTGTGATGCGGACACCGTCCGGTTCCATATCCAACCGGAAGTGCGGGGCGGACAGGAACGGGTCGGCCAGGCGCCACTCGGCCCCATTGCGGCCCACCGTCAGACCGGACCGGGGCAGGGGAGCCAGCCGGCCGGCGTCGGGCCCGTCCTCGGTGACCACCAGGACCTCCGGGCCCTCGTCCCGGGGACCTGGCGGTTGCCCCTCGCCCCGCCCGTCGCCCGGGCGCGCCACCACGGTGTGGATCTCCGCCTGGGACGCCGGCCCCCCGGACTGCGTCGAGCGGGAAAAACGATATCCGGGGAAGCGGTGGCGTAATAATCCGTCGATCATCACCCAGGGGTCACCCGCAGGGCCGACGACGGGATTGATCACCTGCCACCACTGACCCGTGGCCGTCGGCAGACCCAGGACTCGCAACCACACGCCGAGTTGACCTCCCGCTTTGCCGTTCAGTACCGGTCTCCCGGTACCAATGGCGTCCAGCGTGCCCCAGATCTCTTCACGGCGCGCGCCGGTCTGACCCGGCTGTGGACAACACACCCGGGCGGATGGTTGTCCACAGATTTGTCCTGGACCAGTGGGGTGGCGGTGTAGAACTGGGTACGCTCGGAGCCGAGGGGCCAAGCCATCGGGCCTGTCCTGGAGGGGAAACCATGGAAGCAGTCCGCATTCTGGAGGACGAGGTCCGCGAGCTGATCCGTCGGCGAGGCGTGGATCCGCAGCGTGACCCGGACGGGGTCCGCCGTCTGGTGCAGGATGCCACGGAGGACTACGACGCGCGCTCGTTGATCGGCTCACTGCCACTGCTTCCCGACCGTGCCGAGGCCGCCAAGACGGTGTTCGACTCCGTGGCGGGTTTCGGTGTACTCCAACCCCTGCTGGATGACGAGACGGTCGAGGAGATCTGGATCAACTCGCCGACGGCCGTGTTCTGTGCGCGGGGAGGGGTCTCCGAGCTGACGAACATCACCCTGACCGAGGAGAACGTCCGGGACCTGGTCGAACGGATGCTCAAGACCTCCGGCCGGCGCCTGGATCTGTCCTCTCCGTTTGTGGACGCGTCTCTGCCGGACGGCTCGCGGCTCCATGTGGTCATCCCCGACATCACTAGGCGGCACTGGTCGGTCAACATCCGCAAGTTCGTGGCGCGTGCCCACCGGCTTGAGGACCTCGTCCGGTCCGGCTCCCTGAGTCCCGAGGCGGCCCGTTTCCTGGACGCGAGCGTGGACGCGGGACTGAACATCCTGATCTCCGGCGCCACCCAGGCCGGCAAGACCACCCTGCTGAACTGTCTGGCTGCCTCGATCGGCAGTCGGGAGCGTGTGGTGACCGTCGAGGAGATCTTCGAGCTCAAGATGCCGCTGCGTGACGTGGTGCAGATGCAGTGCCGGCAGCCGAACCTGGAAGGCCACGGGGAGATCCCGCTGCGGCGGCTGGTCAAGGAGGCCCTGCGCATGCGTCCGGACCGGCTCATCGTCGGTGAGGTTCGGGAGGCCGAGAGCCTGGACATGCTGGTCGCCCTGAACAGTGGCTTGCCCGGCATGTGTACCCTCCATGCCAACAGTGCGGCAGACGCGTTGACCAAGATCTGCACCCTGCCACTGATGGCCGGGGAGAACATCTCCCGGAACTTCGTGGTCCCCACCGTCGCCTCCTGCTTCGATCTCGTGGTGCATTGCGCCCGAGACCGTAACGGTCGGCGGACGGTGGAGGAGATCCTCTCCGTGGGTACCCGGGTGGAGGAGGGCATCATCGAGTCCTCGACCGTGTTCCACCGGGTCGACGGCCAGTTGGTCCTCAACCCCTCCGCCATGCTGGAGAACCGCAAGCTCGAGTCGCGCGGCCACGACGTCCGCTCCGTGGTGGGTGTCGGCTGATGGCGCTGTTCCTCGGTCTGATGCTCGGCGCCGGCCTGTTCCTGGTCTGGTGGTCGTTCTGGCCGCGCCACACGACGCCGCGGACTCCGCGCCGGGACAGCAGGTTGCGGCAGGCCCTGGCCCAGGCCGATATCGAACGGGTCGGGCCCGCCGGGCTGGTGGCGGCGATGATCGGGTGCGGCCTGGTGGCCCTCCTGATCGTGTTCATCCTGACCCGCGCCCTGCCGATCGCCCTGTGCTTCGGGATCTTCGGTGCCTTGCTGCCCTGGGTCGCCGTGACATGGCAGGCCAAGAAGCGGCGCACCCTGTTGCGGGATGTCTGGCCCGATGCCGTAGACCACCTGCGATCCGCCATCCGGGCGGGACTGACCCTGCCCGAGGCCCTGATCCAGCTGGGGGAGAAGGGGCCCGTGGAACTGCGGGCCGCATTCCGTGAGTTCGCCCGGGACTACCGTGCCGGACTGCGGTTCACCGACTCCCTGGACCACCTCAAGTTCCGGATGGCCGACCCGGTGGCCGATCGTCTCATCGCCTCCCTGCGGCTCACCCGAGAGGTCGGTGGCGCGGACATCGGCACACTGCTGTCGACCCTGTCCGAATTCCTGCGGGAGGACGCCCGGACACGCAGCGAGTTGGAATCACGTCAGTCCTGGACGGTCAACGCCGCTCGACTGGCCGTGGCCGCACCCTGGGTGGTGCTTCTCTTGCTGGGAACCCAGCCGGAAGCCGTTCGGGTGTACCAGACCTTTTCCGGGCTGCTCGTGCTGGCCGCCGGGCTCGTGGTCTCCTTCGTCTGCTACCAGCTGATGCTGAAGATCGGGACGCTGCCGCCCGAGCAGAGGGTGCTGTGATGACGACGTTCACCATTGCCCTCGTGTTGGGGCTGGCTCTGGGTGCAGGACTCGCCCTGGTCTTGATCGCGTTGCCGTGGGGATGGCGGCCCTCCCTGGCCCGGCGGGTGGAGCCACAGCTGCGCCACCATGCCCCGGTCTCGACGCTATTGGCCGACCACGCGGTGGTGTCCCCCTGGGGAGCCCTGGGGCGCATCGTCCAGCCGGTGCTCACCGAAGGAGTCCGTCAACTGGGGCGGTTCAACCTCGGAAACCAGGGCCTCGAACGCAAGCTGGAGGCGGCCGGATCCCGACTCTCAGTTCAGGACTACCGCGCACAACAACTGATCGCTGCCGCCACGGCAGCCGCCGTGGGGGTGGCCGGGTGTGTGGCGCTCGCCGTCAACGGGACGCTGAACCCCTTCCTCGGTGTGGTGCTGGTGGTGTCCCTGGCCGTGGCGGCATTCTTCCTCCGGGACAACGTGCTGACCAGTCAGGTCAACCGGCGCCGGACCAAGATCCTGAGCGAGTTCCCCTCCGTTGCCGAGCTCGTTGCCCTGTCCGTCAGCGCGGGAGACAGCGCCGCCGGCGCACTGGAACGTGTGGCCACCACGGCTCGTGGCGAGCTGGCGGGAGAGTTTGCCACGGTCCTCTCGGATATGCGGTCCGGATCGTCCATCCACGCCGCCCTGAAATCCTGCTCCCGGCGGATCCAGCTCGCCCCGGTGGAACGGTTCATCGAGGGCATCCTCGTCGCCCTGGAACGTGGGACGCCCCTGGCCGACGTGCTCCGAGCCCAGGCGAAGGACGTCCGGGAGCTCTCGAAGCGCGAACTGCTGGAATCCGCCGGACGCAAGGAGATCGGCATGATGACCCCTCTGGTCTTCGGCATCCTCCCGTTGACGGTCATCTTTGCCGTGTACCCCGGGATCTCCATCATGAACCTCGGCTTCTGAGCCCTGCATCCAACCACCACTCAAAAGATCACTAGTCCTGGAGGGGACCATGAAACACCAGAACACTCCGCAGCACCGGCTCCTGGCGAGCCTCACCGCCCTGTTGGCCGCATCCCGTGACGAGGATCGCGGTGATGTGCCCGGCTGGGTCATGATCACGCTCATGTCGGCCGTGCTCGTCGCCGGGTTGCTGGCGATCGCCGGACCAGCCCTGACTGACCTGTTCAACCAGGCCATCAGTCAGGTCACCCAGAACTGAGCATGAGCCGCAGCGACCCCGGCGAACGCGGATCGGCGGTGGCCGAATCCGTCATGGTGATGGCGCTGCTGGCGCTGATCTTCGCCGCGATCCTGCAGTTCGGCATCATCATCCACGTCCGGAACACGCTGATCGATGCGGCCAGCGCCGGTGCCCGGTACGGGGCTCTGGGGGACCGGACGCCCGACGACGGCGCGGCCAGGACCCGAGACCTGCTCGCCGGGTCGATTCCCGGCGGTGAGGGCGCCGAGGTCTCAGCAGAGGTCGTCGGCGGGGAGGGAACCGACCTCGTCCGGGTCACCGTGCGCACCCAGATGCCCATGATCGGTTTCCTCTCGGGCCCCGTGGGATTGGAGGCGGACGGCCATGCATACCGCTACTGACACGGCGGCTCCAGACCCGCGGGGAGACGAGGGATCGGCCACCGTGGAGTTCGTGCTGTTGGCCACCCTGCTCCTGATTCCCGTGATCTATTTCCTGATGTTGACCAGCCAGATCCAATCCGCCGCATACGCCTCCGTGGCGGCGGCCGATCAGGCGGCCCAAGCGATGGTGACCGCCCCGGACCCCTCGATCGCCGCCAGCCGCGTCGACGCGGTGCTCGCCCTGACGCTCGGGGACTACGGGCTGGACCCGTCCGTGGCGCAGTCTGCGGTGACGTGTTCGGCCAGCCCCTGCCTGGAGCCGGGATCTTCCGTGTCCGTAGAGGTCGCGATCCGGGTCCCCGTCCCCTTGCTTCCGCAGGGCCTGGGATGGGATGCCGCAGCGGCCACGGTCACCAGCTCGTCCCAGCAGCCCGTGCCGAGGTTCGGATGAGACGCGAGTCTGGATTGCGGGCGAGGGATCCGAGGGACGAGGGCCAGACCACGGTCCTGGTGGTCGGACTGAGCGTCGTCTGCCTGTTGTTGGCCACCGTGATCCTTGCCGTGACCACGGTCAACCTCGAGGCCCGCAAGCTCCTTTCGGCAGCGGACGGGGCCACCATGGCCGCCGCGGACAGCTTCACGGTGGCCGTGGAGGACGGTGCGGAGACGGGCCATGCGCCGGTGCTCGACGACGCGGCCGCCGCTGGGGCCGTCGCCGGATACCTCTCGGCCGCTGGAGCCCACGGCCGCTTCGAGGGGCTGACCGTGGAGTCGGTCTCGGTGGGGGACGGCGGCCAGACGGTGGATGTGGTGCTGACCGCCACCGCCCGCCCTCCGGTCGTGAACTGGATCGTGCCCGAGGGCGTCACGGTCGTCGCCGCGAGTTCCTCCCGCACCGCCCTCACCCGATAGGAGATCACCATGACCACCGAACACACCCCACCCCCTGACCTGCAGCGCCTGCTCCGCTGGGAGGAATCCGGGGGCACCTGGCGGGTGGCGGCCCGCCGCAAGACCCGCTCCGGAGGCGCGGGAAACGCGGGAGGGGACACGGACGGAGACGAGGTCACCCTGTCCCTGCTGACCTGTGACGGCGGGGAGGAGATGGACGTGTTCTCCTCCGCGGACCCGGAGCTGCTGGCCTACGTGCAGTCCGGCGAGTCCGCCGCGCGGTAGTGTGGTCCCCACCATGGCTGAGACTGACTACACCGCAGAAATCGCGCACCTGCGCTCCACGCTGTCCAACATCGAGCAGGTCTCGGACATGGACAGGATCCGGGCGGACATCGTCGAGCTGAGCGAACAGGCCGGTGCCCCGGACCTCTGGGATGACCCGGAGGCGGCGCAGAAGGTCACCTCCAGGCTCTCCCACCGCCAGTCCGAGCTGGAGCGCATGACCCGGCTCGAGGAGCGCATCGACGACCTCGAGGTCATGGTGCAGCTGGCCGCGGAGGAGGACGACGAGGCCGCCCGCGAGGAGACCGTCAAGGAACTCGAAGCCATCCGCAAGACCATGTCGGACCTGGAGATCGTCACCCTGCTCTCCGGGGAGTATGACGAGCGGGACGCCGTCATCACCATCCGCGCCGGGGCCGGTGGCGTGGATGCCGCGGACTTCGCCGAGATCCTGATGCGGATGTACCTGCGCTGGGCCGAGCAGCGCGGCTGGTCCACCAAGGTCATGGACACCGCCTACGCGGAGGAGGCGGGGCTGAAGTCCGCCACCTTCGAGATCAAGGCCCCCTACGCCTTCGGCACCCTCTCCGTGGAGGCCGGCACCCACCGACTGGTGCGGATCAGCCCCTTCGACAACCAGGGCCGGCGCCAGACATCCTTCGCCGCCGTAGAGGTCATCCCGCTCATCGAATCCGATGACTCGATCGACATCCCGGATACCGAGCTCAAGATCGACGTCTACCGCTCGTCGGGCCCCGGCGGGCAGTCGGTCAACACCACCGACTCCGCGGTGCGCATGACGCACCTGCCCACCGGGATCGTGGTCTCGATGCAGAACGAGAAGTCCCAGATCCAGAACCGCGCCGCCGCCCTGCGCGTCATGCAGTCCCGCCTGCTGCTCGTGCGCCAGGCCGAGGCTAGCGCCAAGAAGAAGGAGATGGCCGGGGACGTCAAGGCCTCCTGGGGGGACCAGATGCGCTCCTACGTGCTGAACCCGTACCAGATGGTCAAGGACTTGCGCACCAACTACGAGGAGGGCAACCCCTCCAACGTGTTCGACGGCCACATCGACGGCTTCATCGACGCCGGCATCCGCTGGCGCGCCGGAGCCAAGCACCACCAGGACTGACACCGGGCCGGCCGCCGGGCAACCGCCGGACCAGTCAACGAACAACAGCCGGGACTTGAGCTGATGACGCCGGGACGGGCGAGGGGATACTGTAACGCCACCCCCCACCGTCTCAACGGCAACAACTCAAGAACAGGACCCTCGCAATGGCGCGATCTTGGTGTGTCCAGACCCTCTCCTCCGGTGCTGCCCTGGCACTGCTGGTTCTCCTCGGATCCCCGCCGGCGCTGGCAGCCACGCCGATCCCCGACCCCGCCTTCCGTGACTGCCTCACCACCGCCGCAGCCTCCGCCGGCGTGACCCTCGCGAACCTGGAAGGCGCCAGCTGCGATGCTGCCGACGGCACCATCCGCGACCTGACCGGCGCCGAGCAGCTGACCAGCCTCGAAGCGCTGTTCCTGGACGGCCACCAGGTCAGCGACCTCTCCCCACTCTCGGGACTGCCGCAGCTGCACCGCCTGGAGGTGCCGGACAACTCCGTGCGGGACCTGGCGCCCCTGGCCGGCATGACGCAGTTGACCAACCTCAACCTGTCCGGCAACGACATCCGAGACGTCGGGCCGCTGGAGGATCTGACGGACCTCGTCTTCTTGACACTCGACGGCAATGCGATCGAGGACGTGGAGCCGCTGGCCGGATTGTCCAAGCTCAGCTTTCTCGGTCTGGCTCAGAACCAGATCACCTATGCGGGCTACCTGTCCTCACTGTCCCAGGCCAACCTCGCCCTCAACCTCGAAGGCCAGCACACGCAAGTGGACATCGACCACGCCGGAGTGACCCACCTTCCCCAGGTCCGGGACAGCGCAAGGGTGCCGGTCTACCCGGTCACCTGTGGCGGCCCCGCCGGAGACTGCTTACACGCTGTGGAACGGAACGGGGCCGCCGGTGGGGCCTCCCTCGACGTGGATCAGCCGGGCACCTACGTGCTCACCTATCAGGGCGATGACTACGACCACTACTCCCTGACCCTCACCGTCCAGGACCAGGAGGGAGAGGAATTCCCGGACGTACCGTCCACGCACCCGTTCCACGGGGAGATCAGCTGGCTCGCGGCCGAGGGCATCAGCATCGGGTACGCCGATGGCACGTTCCGCCCCAACCGGGACGTCACCCGCGGCGAGATGGTGACCTTCCTCTACCGGTTGGCCGGCAGCCCCGCGCACGTCCCCCCGGTGGAATCCCCCTTCACGGATGTGAGCACCACCAGCCCGGACTACACGGCGATCACCTGGGCGGCGCAGCAGGAGATCACCACCGGCTTCACGGACGGGACCTTCGGCCGGAGCGCCCACACCACGAGGGGGCAGATGGCGGCGTTCATCTACCGTTTCGACGGCAGCCCGGCGTTCACGCCACCGGCCACCTCCCCATTCGAGGACGTGGGCGTGAGCGCGACCTTCTACCGGCCCATCACCTGGCTGGTCTCCGAGGGCATCACCCGCGGTTACGCCAACGGCCTGTACGGCATGAACGACCAGGTCACCCGCGGACAGATGGCGGCGTTCCTCTACCGGCTGTGCCACTGACCGCCCATCGGTGCCAGACTGGGGGCATGGACGCCTCCCTGCCCCCAGTCTCCGAACGGATCGTGACCGCCGAGCGCACCGTGCGCGCGCCGGCGTCGGAGATCTTCGCCTTGATCGCGGACCCGGCCCGCCAACCCGAGTGGGACGGCAATGACAACCTGGCCGAGGCCGCCGCCGGACAGCGCGTCACCGCCGTGGGGGACGTGTTCACCATGGCTCTGACCAATGGTCAGGCCCGGGAGAACCGGGTCGTGGAGTTCGAGGCGGACCGGCTCATCGCCTGGCTGCCGGCACCGGTGGGGGAGGAGCCGCGCGGCCACCTCTGGCGCTGGGAGCTGGTGCCGGGTCCGCAGGGCACCACCCTGGTCCGCCACACCTATGACTGGACCCGGCTCACGGACGAGTCCCGCTTCGCCCGGGCCGGCTGGAACACCCCGGAGCGCCTGATGGGCTCGATCGACCGCCTCGCGGTGCTCGCCGAGTCCGGGCGGTAGTCGCGGTGGCCGGTGCCGGGGACGAAGGCCTGCGCGCCCTGCTGGCGGACCTGGAATCAGACACCTCGATCATCGAGGACACGGTGGCCGAGCTGCGGGCCACCATCCCGGGCTACGAGGACATCCCCGCCGACTCCGTGCGCGCCTCGGCCCGGCGCAACCTGGCCCTGAGCATCCGGACCCTCCGGGACGGCCGGGCGCCGGACCCCGAACAGATCGAGGAGCCCGGCACCCTGATGGAGGAGCGGATGAGCCAGGGCGTGTCCATCGTCAGCGTGCTCGCCGGCTTCCGGCTGTCCATGTCCGTGATCCTGCGCCACCTGCTGGACCTGGCCCCACGCCATGGCCTGCCCCCGGAACGGGCCCTGGACTTCAGCACCCTGCTGTGGGCCCTCGGTGATGCCTTCACCACGCAGTCCGTGGTGGTCCACCGGGACCGTTCGATCTCCCAGGCCGTGGCCGATTCCGCCCGGCGCACCCACTGGATCCGGGACGCCGTGATCGGCGGGCTGGACCGCACCGCCCTGCTGGCGGGGGCGGGGACGTATGACCTCCCCCTGGACCGGCCGGTCCGCGCCGTGCGCGCCACGGTGGCCCCGGACGCCGCGGGAGAAGCGGCAGACACGGGCGGTTCGGGCGATCCTGCGGAACGGCTGCAGCAGTGGGCCGAGCAGGCCGGGGTCAGGCTGCTGACCGCGCCGCGCGGTGAGGGCGCCGTGGGGATCCTGATGGACGACGTCGGCCCGGCGGCCCCCGCGCCCGGGCTCACCATCGCGCTGGGCTCGGCGGTCCGCCTGACGGAGGTGGGGGAGTCCTTCACGGTGTCCACCCGCGTCCTGGAGGCCGCCCACCGGGTGGGCTGGACCGGTGTGGTGGACGTGGACGCGCTGTCCTGGCGGATGGGCATCCAGTCCAGCCCGGAGACCACCCGGCTGCTGCTGGACAAGCACGTGGCCCCCGTGTTGGAGGAGGGCCCCTTCGGCGAGCTGGTGCTCGAGGCCCTCGGGGCCTATCTGGGCCACGGGCTGAACATCCCGAACGCCGCTGCCTCGATCCCCGTGCACGTGAACACCCTGCGCTACCGCCTGAAGCGGTACCGCGAACTCACCGGGGGCAACGTCCATGACCTCGAGACGCTCATCGAGGCCTCGTGGGCTCTGACCGCGCACCGGGCTTCGTCGCCAGCTACGAAAGAGCCGCCCCGGCGTTGAAGGCGTGGACGTAGCCTGAATCACTTTTCAGGTCCATGCTGGTAGAAGTCGCCTCGGCGTGGTCGTGATGTACGTCACGTGCCACCTGACATCCTGGGGCGGGCCCGCACCCTGCGGGCCACGGTCCCGCACCGGCCGTTCCACCCACACATCCGAGAGGTACCACCCATGCTTCTGGGGATCATCGGGATCATCCTGTCCCTCACTCTGCTGATCACGCTGGCCTACCGCGGTATGCCCGTGATCATCGCGGCCCCCATCGCCGCCGTCGTCGCCGTGCTCTTCTCCGGAGCGCCCATCCTGGCGTCCTACACGGAGATCTTCATGCCGGCCATGGCCGGCTACGTCGGCAGCTACTTCCCCATCTTCCTGCTGGGGGCGATCTTCGGGCTGTTGATGACCGTCACCGGTTATGCCGAGTCCATCGCCCGCACCGTGACCGGTTGGATCGGAGCCCGCAACGCCATCCTGGCCACCGTGTTGACCTCGGCTCTGATGACCTACGGCGGCATCAGCCTCTTCGTGGTCGCCTTCGTCATGTTCCCGCTGGCCCGGGAGCTGTTCCGGGTGGCCGACATCCCGAAGCGCCTGATCCCCGGCACCATCGCGCTGGGCATCTTCACCTTCACGATGACCGCCCTGCCGGGTACGCCTCAGGTGCAGAACCTCATCCCCGGACAGTTCTTCGGCACCGGGCCGTTTGCGGCCCCACTGCTGGGCATCATCGGTGCGCTGATGATCTTCGGCGGCGGCTGGGCCTGGCTCGAGCACCGCCGGCGTGCGCTCCACGCCAAGGGCGAGACCTTCGAGGGCCACCCCGGCACCCCGGCCGATGGCCGCTCCGGCATCCGTGCCGCCTCGTACACCGGGACCCGTTCGGCCGCCAAGCGCGGCACCGGCCCCGGCGCCGTACTGCGCGAGGAGGACCGCACCGAGGAGGACTTCACCCAGGACCAGGCGCCGGTCGAGACCGAGGACAACGCCCACTCCGTCAACGCCATGCTGGCCCCGCGCAACTCGGTGGAGCCCTTCATCCCGCTGCTGATGGTGTTCGCCGTCAACTTCGTCTGCACCCTGCTGATCTTCCCCGCCCTGAACTGGTCCTACCTCTCGGAGGAGAAGTTCGGCGGGATCGACATGGACACCAGGTCGGGCGTCTGGGCCGTGATCCTGGGCCTGCTGGTGGCCGTCCTGGTGATCGTCGCCTTCAACATCCGCGAGTTCGCCGCCCTGCGGAAGGGCTTCGCTGAAGGCGTCAGGGGCTCCATGCTGCCGATCTTCTCGGTCGGTTCCGAGGTCGGCTACGGCGCGGTGGTGGCCTCCGTGGCGGCCTTCGCGGTCATCCGCGATTCCGTGTTCAACCTGGGCGGCGGGGCGCTGGTCACCTCCGTGCTCTCCACCTCCGTCACCGCCGCCATCACGGGGTCCTCCTCCGGCGGCATGACCATCGCCCTGAACGCCTTCGGCAGCGAGCTGAACCAGATGGCGATGGACGAGGGACAGAGCCTGGAGATCATGCACCGGCTGACCGCCATGGCGGCCGGCGGCCTGGACACCCTGCCGCACTCGGGCGCCGTGGTCACCCTGCTGATCGTCTGTGGCCTGACCCACCGCCAGTCCTACAAGGACATCGGCATGGTCACCCTGGTGGTCCCCGTGATCACCGTCGCGGTCCTCGTCGCCGCCGTGTCCCTGTTCGGAGCCTTCTGAACCTTCTGAACCTTCTAAACCTTCTGAACCTTCGGGCCGAGGCGGATGCCTCACCTAGGCTGAAGAACCCACATAACCTACTGAGGAGTATCCACAGTGACCCACCCCGCAACCACCCCCGCAGGCTCCGCAGCGTCCGCCGGTAGCACCGGCTCCGCCCAGGACGCCGTCATCGTCGGCGGAGCGCGGACACCCTTCACCCGGCTGCTGTCCCAGCAGGCCTCCCTGACCGCCATGGACCTGGGGGCGCACGCCATCCGGCACGCCCTGGAGCGCTCCGGGGTGGACGCCGGTGACGTCGACTCGGTCATCATGGGCCAGGTGGTCCAGGCCGGCCAGGGACAGAACCCCGCCCGGCAGTCTGCCCTGGCGGCCGGCATCGGCTGGGACGTCCCGGCGGTGACCGTCAACAAGGTCTGCCTGTCCGGCCTGACCGCCGTGATCGATGCCGCGCGGCTGATCCGCCTGGGTGAGGCCACCGTGGTGGTGGCCGGCGGCCAGGAGTCCATGACGAACGCACCGCACCTGCTGCCGGACTCGCGCAAAGGCCACAAGTACGGACCGGTCACGATGATCGACTCGGTCGCCTATGACGGACTCACGGACGCCCTGAGCAAGGAGTCCATGGGGGACCTGACCGAGGACGGCAATACCGAGCGGCAGATCGACCGCGCCGCCCAGGACACCCCCGCCGCCGCATCCCACCAGCGGGCCGCCGCGGCGCAGGCCGCCGGGGTGTTCGAGGCGGAGATCGCCCCGATCTCGATCCCGCAGCGCAAGGGCGAGCCGATCGTCCTCTCTGCCGATGAGGGGGTCCGCCCGGACACCACCGTGGAATCCCTCGGGACGCTGCGCCCGGCCTTCAGCAAGGACGGCACCATCACCGCCGGCAACTCCTCGCCCATCTCCGATGGCGGTGCGGCGCTCGTGGTGACGTCGCGGGCCTTCGCCGAGGAGCGGGGCCTGAACATCCTGGCCACCGTGGGCGCGGCCGGTCAGGTCGCCGGTCCGGACGACTCCTCGCTGCACTCCAAGCCCGCCAACGCCATCAAGGCGGCGGTGGCCAAGGGCGGCTGGACCGTGCAGGAGCTGGACTTCATCGAGATCAACGAGGCCTTCGGCGCCGTTCTGGTCCAGTCCCTCAAGGACCTGGACTACCCCGCCGAGAAGACCAACATCCACGGCGGCGCCATCGCCCTGGGACATCCGATCGGGGCCTCCGGCGCGCGGCTCGCCCTGACGGCCGCGTTGGAGCTGTCCCGGCGGGGTGGCGGCAAGGCCGCCGTCAGCCTCTGCGGCGGGGGTGGCCAGGGCGAGGCCCTGCTGCTGAGCCTCTAGTACCGTCCGAAGAGTATCCGCTCCACCTCACCCCTGAAAGGCAGGCACCGTCGTGACTGACGCACCCTCTGAGCAGGACCGGCCCCAGCAGGCGGCCTCGATCTTCCGGGATGGCCATCTGGCCGGCCGCACCGCCGTGGTGACCGGTGGGGCCTCCGGCATCGGCGCGGCCTGCGTGCGCGCCCTGGCCGGCGCCGGTGCCACGGTGACCGTGGCGGATCTCAACGCCGAGGCCGCCGAGGCCCTGGCCACCGAGGTGGGGGGCACCGCCTGGGTCGCGGACCTGGCGGACACCCAGGCCCTGGAGGATCTGACGCTGGATGCGGACATCCTGGTGAACAACGCCGGGATCCAGCGGGTGACACCCATCCACGAGTTCGACCCGCAGGCGTGGCGCTTCATCCACCGGCTGATGCTCGAATCCCCGTTCCTGCTGACCCGGGCCGTGCTGCCGGGCATGTACGAGCGGGGCTTCGGCCGGATCATCAACCTCTCCTCCGCGCACGGACTGCGGGCCTCGGCCTTCAAGAGCGCCTACGTCTCCGCCAAGCACGGTCTCGAGGGGCTGTCCAAGGTGACCGCACTGGAGGGTGGGGCCCACGGGGTCACCTCCAACTGCATCAATCCCGGGTACGTGAGGACCGCCCTCGTGGAGAAGCAGATCGCGGACCAGGCCACCACGCACGGGATCTCGGAGGACGAGGTGCTGGAGAAGATCATGCTCACGCATTCGGCGGTCAAGCGCCTGGCCGAGCCGGAGGAGGTCGCCGCGCTGGTGCTGTGGCTGGCCTCGGACGTCTCCGGCATGGTCACCGGCGCCTCCTACACGATGGATGGCGGCTGGACCGCCCAGTGATCGTCCCCTGACCAGTGGAACACCCCAGGAAGAGAGTAGGTACACCATGAGTTTGGACAAAACGGTGGCATCGGTGGCGCAGGCCGTCGAGGACATCCCGGACGGCGCCTCGCTGGCGGTGGGCGGCTTCGGCCTGTCCGGCAACCCCATCCAGCTGATCGAGGCACTGAAGGAGCAGGGCGCGAAGGATCTGTCCATCGTGTCCAACAACTGTGGCGTGGACGGCTGGGGTCTGGGCATCCTGCTCGGCGCCGGCCGCATCTCCAAGATGACCTCGTCCTACGTGGGGGAGAACAAGGAGTTCGCCCGGCAGTACCTCGAGGGCGAGCTGGAGGTCGAGCTGGTGCCGCAGGGCACCCTGGCGGAGAAGCTGCGGGCCGGGGGCGCCGGCATCCCCGCGTTCTACACGCGTTCCGGCGTCGGCACGCAGGTGGCGGACGGCGGGCTGCCGATGAGGTACAACGCGGACGGCACGGTGGCCAAGGCCTCCGAGCCCAAGGACGTCCGGTCCTTCACCCTGGGCCACGCCGGCCAGAAGGACTATGCGCTGGAGGAGTCCATCGTGACGGACTACGCCCTGGTGCATGCGGCCATGGGGGACCGGCACGGCAACCTCGTCTTCAACAAGGCCACCCGCCAGTTCGCCCCGCCGGCGGCCATGTCCGCCACCGTGTGCATCGCCCAGGTGGAGAAGCTCGTGGAACCGGGGGAGATCGACCCGGACCACGTGCACCTGCCGGGGGTCTACGTGCACCGGATCGTCGAGGTCGGACCGGACATCGAGAAGCCGATCGAGAAGCGCACCGTGCGCGCCGCAGCCGAAGGCGAGGAGACCCGATGAGCTGGACCCGTGATGAGATGGCGGCCCGTGCCGCCCAGGAGTTGCCGGACGGGGCCTACGTCAACCTGGGGATCGGGATGCCCACGCTGATCCCGAACCACATCCCCGAGTCCCGCACCGTGGTGCTGCAGTCGGAGAACGGCATCCTCGGGGTGGGGCCCTACCCGCTGGACGCGGACGTGGACCCGGACCTGATCAACGCCGGCAAGGAGACCGTGACGGTCCGCCCGGGCGCCTCCTTCTTCGACTCGGCCTCCTCCTTCGGGATGATCCGGGGCGGCAAGATCGATGTGGCGGTCCTGGGTGGGATGCAGGTGGCCGAGAACGGTGACCTCGCCAACTGGATGGTCCCCGGCAAGATGGTCAAGGGCATGGGTGGTGCCATGGATCTGGTCCACGGCGCCGGCGTGGTGATCGTGCTCATGGACCACAACGCCAAGGACGGCTCGCCGAAGATCCTCACCGAATGCGACCTGCCGCTCACCGGCCAGGGCGTGGTGGACCGGATCATCACGGACAAGGCCGTCATCAACGTGGACAAGCCCGCCGACGGCTCCGCCCCGCGGCTGGTGCTCGTGGAGACCGCTCCCGGCCTCAGCGAGGACGAGGTCCGCGCCGCGACGGGTGCCACCCTGCACTAGGGTCACCGCTTCACCGCCATACCTTCCGGACCGGTACGACGCCGGCCGGTGGGCTTCCGAGGCCCGATCACCGCAGCGCGGTGGTCGGGCCTCGCTGCGTCTCTGACCTCGGGCGATGCACAGAAGTGGCACAGACATGAAAGGTGATTCAGGAATTTTCCGGGAAACACTTGACGGTGGTGTGATCCGTCACACATACTCGATCCAGAACCTGAATCGCCTTTCAGATCACCCCCGAGACACCGCACCCGACGTCGCAACTTCGCAACAGACTTCGCAACAGACTTCGTAACAGTCTTCGTAACAGTCTTCGTAACAGTCTTCGTCACAAGCACCGCACCATTGGTCCCATGGAAAGGCCCACCGTCGTGAAAAACCACGCCAAGATCCTCACCGCAGGCCTGCTGGCCACCGGCTTGACCCTCACCGCCTGCGCCCCCACCGAGGGCACCTCCACCGGCGACGGTGAGGACGGCGGGGCGGCCCCCGAGTCCGTCAACGTCGGCATCGTGTACTCCAAGACCGGCCCCCTGGCCGCCTACGGCGAGGAGTACTACGCCGGGCTGCAGGCCGGCGTCGCCTACGCCACGGACGGCACCGGCGCCGTCGGCGAGACCGAGATCAACCTGACCTATCATGACGACGGCGGCGATCCGGACAAGGGCGTCTCCATCGCCAAGGAGCTAATCGGCAAGGAGTACTCCATCCTCGCCGGCACCACCGTCTCCGGCATCGCCCTGAAGCTCGCCGAGCAGGCCGAGCAGAACCAGGTGCTGTACATCTCCGGCCCTGCCGCCACGGATGCGGTCACCGGCATCAACGACTACACCTTCCGCTCCGGGCGCCAGTCCGTGCAGGACGTGGCCACGGCCGGCCAGTTCGTGGAGGACCTCGACGGCGCCGACGTCATGGTCTTCGGCCAGGACAACGCCTTCGGCCAGGGCAATGTCGCGGCCGTGGACGCCGTCCTGGGCGCCGAGGGAGCCGAGGTGGATCAGATCCTGGTCCCCGAGGACGTCACCGAGTTCACCCCGTTCGCCCGCCAGATCGTCGAGGCGGACCCGGACCTGGTCTTCGTGGCCTGGGCCGGAGCCAACGCCGGGTCCATGTGGCAGGCGCTCGACCAGCAGGGCGCCTTCGACGCCGCCCCGATCGTGACCGGCCTGGCCAACAAGGCCACCTACAGCGCCTACGGTGCCGCCGGCGAGAAGATCTCCTTCCTCTCCCACTACTTCCCGGGGGCCGGACAGAACGATGTCGAGGACTTCATGATCGAGCACGTCGAGGAGGCCGGTGCCGAGCCCGATCTCTTCACCCCGGACGGCTTCGTGGCCGGGCAGATGATCGTCCGCGCCATTGAGGAGGGCGGCGGCACCGACGTGGACTCCATGATCGCCTCCCTCGAGGGCTGGGAGTTCGAAGGCCCCAAGGGCACCACCACGGTGCGCGCCGAGGACCACGCCCTGATCCAGGACATGTACCAGGCGGAACTGGTCCAGGACGGCTCCGAGTGGACCGCCGAGCTGATCGACACCGTCCCGGCCGAGGACGCCGCTCCTCCCGTAGCCGAGCAGTGATGCCGGTGGCCAGCACTCCAGCGACCGTGACGGGTACGGCCCTGAGCTTCCAGGGCATCGGCCTGCAGATCGGCGGAGCCCGGATCCTGGAGGACATCGATCTCGAGGTGGCCTCGGGCGAGATGATCGGGGTGATCGGCCCCAACGGTGCCGGCAAGACCACGCTGTTCAACCTGGTCTCCGGACTGATGCGCCCCACCGAGGGGCGGATCTGGATGAACGGAAAGGACATCACCGACCTCGCCGTCGACCGCCGGGCCAAGGCCGGGCTGGGTCGCACGTTCCAGACGTCCTCGCTGTTCCCGGGCTTGAGCGTGAAGGAGAACGTCCGGCTGGCGGCCCAGGCCGCCATGGGGGGCTCGCTGTCCCTGTTCCGCTTCCCGCGGGCCACGGACGCGGCCACCGGGCGCGCCATGGAATGCCTGGAGCAGGTGGGGCTGACCCACCGGCTGGAGGCCGCTGCCGGGGGGCTGTCCCACGGGGACAAGCGCAAGGTCGAGATCGCCATGATCCTGGCCACCGATCCCGAGGTCGTGCTGCTGGACGAGCCGATGGCCGGGGTCGGCTCCGGGGACGTGCCCGGACTGGTGGAGATCATCCGGCGCATCCACCTCGAGTCCGGACGCACCCTGATGATGGTGGAACACCACATGGAGGTGGTCCTCGGGCTCGTGGACCGGGTGGCCGTGATGCATCGCGGCACCCTGCTGGCGGTGGACGAGCCCGCGGCCATCATGGCCAACAGCGAGGTCCAGTCCGCCTACCTCGGACAGACTGACCCGGCTGAACAGACTGACCGGGCTGAACAGACTGAACAGACGGGACAGGTGGCATGAGCTCCATACTCTCCGTGCGCAACCTGCAGGCCTCGATCAACGGCCAGCAGGTGGTGGAGGACGTCACGTTCGACGTCCCGGCCCAGGGCATCACCGCCCTGCTGGGCCGCAACGGCGTCGGCAAGACCTCCTCGATCAAGGCCATTCTCGGGCTGATCCACCGTGATGCCGGCACCGTGAGCCTCGAGGGACAGGACATCACCGCCCTGGCCACCCACCGGATCGTCCAGCGCGGGGTCGGTTACGTGCCGGAGGACCGGGAGGTCTTCGCCGGGTTGTCCGTGGCGGAGAACCTCCGGCTGTCCGAACGGGACGAGAACCCGCGGCGCGAGCTCGTGGAATCCCTGTTCCCGGACCTGGTCAAGCGGGCGCAGCAGCCGGCGGGCACCCTCTCCGGAGGCCAGCAGCAGATGGTGTCCCTGGCCCGCGCCCTGATGAATCAGAACCGCGTGCTGCTGGTGGATGAACCCACCAAAGGCCTGGCGCCCAAGATCGTCGGCGAGGTGGCCGAGGCGCTGGCCGAGGCCGCCCGCACCGTCCCCATCCTGCTCGTGGAGCAGAACCTCGCGGTGGTCCGCCAGCTGGCCGCCGGGGCCATCGTCCTCTCGGACGGGCACGTGGTGCACACCACGGAGTCCGCCACCGCGTTCCTGGACGATGAGGCACTGGTCACCCAGTACCTCGGCGTGGGAACCAGCACCGAGACCAGGACCGAGACCAGTACCCAGACCAGTACCCAGACCACCGCAGAGGGGGCCCACCCATGAGCACCATCGTGTTGCTGCTGATCACCGGACTCGGCCTCGGCGCCGTGTACTTCCTCGTGGCCTCCGGGCTGTCCCTGATCTACGGGCTGATGGGGGTGCTGAACTTCGCCCACGGTGCCTTCCTCACCCTGGGCGCACTCATCGGCTGGGAGACCGCCCGCCTGATGGGGGCCGGCTCCTGGGGCGGCTTCGCGCTCTCCCTGCTCGTCGGCTGCCTCGTGGGCGCGCTGCTCGCGGCGGCCACGGAGTTCATCCTCATCAGACCGCTGTATGAACGGCACATCGAGCAGGTCCTGGTGACGGTGGGGCTCAACCTCGCGGCCATCGCCCTGTTCGAGGGCATCTGGGGCACGGACCCCGTGTTCATCCAGGGGCCCACGTGGATGGGCATGACCACGGAGATCCTCGGGGCCCAGATCTCCAACCACCTGTTCATCACGATCCCGATCGCGGGCCTCGTGCTGCTCGGGCTGGTGATGTTCCTGAAGAAGACCCGCTACGGCATGATCATCCGGGCCGGCGTGGAGAACCGTTCCATGGTCACCGCCCTGGGCATCGACGTCCGCCGGGCTTTCACCCTGGTGTTCACCATCGGTGGCGCGGTGGCCGGACTGGGTGGCGTGCTCGCCAGCCACTTCTTCGGCTACGTCTCCCCGATGCTCGGCGGCTCCCTGCTGATCTTCGCGTTCATCGTCACGGTGATCGGCGGGCTGGGTTCCCTGGCCGGCGCAGCCGTGGCGGCCGTGGTGGTCGGCGTGCTGCAGCAGTTCGCCAACTTCTACTGGGGCGTCGGCGACTTCGTGGTCGTCATCCTCCTGGCCGTGGTCCTGCTGACCCGGCCCTCCGGACTGATGGGACGAAAGGTGGCCACGGCATGAGCGCGTCCACGGAAGAATCGACCAGCACCGGCTCCACCGGCACCGGATCGACCAGCACCTCCCTGAAGGACCGGCTGCAGGCCTCCCTGACCCCGCCGCCCCGGGACGGCGGCTCGCAGCCCGGGGCCGGCGGCCAGCGGCCGGGGCGCCGATTCCTGAAACCGGCCCTGGCCGTCGTCGGGCTGGTGTTCCTGGCCGTGCTGCCGTTGTTGAACATCCAGGTGCCCGGCATCCTGCCCACCGCCACCTACCAGCCCGGCGCCCTGCAGCTGATGGCCGTGTGCCTGCTGATGGGCGCGGCCGCGCTGACCTACCACATGCTGATCGGGGTGGCCGGGCTGCTGTCCTTCGGCCATGCCCTCTATGTGGGGGCCGGGGCGTACCTGCTGGGCATCCTGCTCGAACGCACCGGGATGGGCCTGATCCCCGCCATGATCCTCACCGTGGTGCTCGTGGTGCTGCTGGCCGGGCTCACCGGCTCGGTGGCCCTGCGGGTCTCCGGCATCCCCTTCGCCATGGTCACCCTCGCGTTCGCCCAGGCCGGCTCCGTGCTGGTCCGCCGCAACCCGGGCAGTGCCACCGGCGGCGAGGAGGGACTGAGCCTGAACACGGAGCACGTCCCGGCGTTCCTGGTGGGTGTCTCCAACACCCGGAACCTGTACTGGCTGGCGCTGCTGGTGCTCGTGCTCGTCTTCGCGGTGGTCGCCTGGATCCAGAACTCCCGCGCCGGGCGGCTCGCCGAGGCCGTCCGGGAGAACGAGAACCGCGTGCGGGTGCTGGGCCTGAAGCCCTATGTGGCCAAGCTGCTGGTCTTCGTGGTCGGCGGCACCCTGGCCGCCTGCGTGGGCATGGTGCACCTGCTGCTGCAGTCCGGGGCCGTGCCCAAGACCGTCTCCGCGGACTTCACCATCTCCCTGCTGGTCATGGTGGTGCTGGGCGGCGTGGGCTCGCGCTGGGGCGCGGTGCTGGGCGGGGTGCTCTACACCCTGCTGGACCAACGGCTGAGCGTGCTGGCCCAGTCCGAGGCGATCCAGGCGCTGCCCGGGATCCTGCGCGTGCCGCTGTCCGAGCCGCTGTTCCTGCTCGGCACGCTCTTCGTGCTCGTGGTGTTGTTCATGCCCGGAGGTCTCGCCGGCTTCGTGCGGCGGGTGGGTGCCCGCTACGGTGGACGCACCAACCGGAAGAAGGACCCCGTGGACCTGCTGGAGCAGTCGGGATGAGCGCCGCGCAGACCATGAGTGCCCCGAGGAGCGGCGGGCTGCACACCTTGGGCCGGTGGACCGCCGACCGCGCGGTGGCCACCCCGTACCGCACGGCCATCCTGGATGCGGGGGTCGCGATGACCTACCGCGAGCTGGAGACCCGGGCGGCCCGGCTGGCCGAGCGGTTCGTGGCCGCCGGCTACCGGCCGGGGGAGCGGATCGCCACGCTGAGCGGCAACAGCGCCGACCACGTGGTGCTGTTCTTCGCCTGCGCGAAGTCCGGGCTCGTGCTGACACCCCTGTCCTGGCGGCTGCGTCCGGCGGAGGTGGCCACCCAGCTGAGCACCGCGGATCCCGTCCTGTTGATGGTCGAGGAGGACTTCGGGTCCCTGGCGGCGGAGGCCTGCGCCCTGATGCCGTTGCCCCCGCCCCGGGCCCTGCCCGGTGTGGACGGGATCGAGACCGAGGTCCCGACGCCGGCCCGCCTGCCCTCCGCCGCCGCGCCCGGTCCCAGCCGCGAGACCCTTCACCCCGCCTCGCGCGACTCCGGCCCGCAACAGCCCGGCCCGCAACAGCCCGGCCCGCGGCGGGAGCCGGGCAGCCCCGTCCGGGACGATGACCCCGTCCTGATGCCGTTCACCTCCGGCACGGAGGGGCGGTCCAAGGCCGCGGTCCTCACCCATGCGAATTGCTTCTGGAACAACCTGGCGCTGTCCCGCACCCTCGAGATCACCTCGTCCGACGTGGTGCTGGCCGTGTTGCCCCAATTCCATACCGGGGGCTGGAACATCCAGCCGCTGCTGGCCTGGTGGACCGGTGCCACCGTGGTGATGGAACGGACCTTCGACGCGGGCCGGGTGCTCGCGTTGATCGCGGACCGACGGATCACCACCCTGATGGCCGTGCCCGCCCAGTACCTGATGCTGGCCGAACACCCGCAGTTCGCCGCCACGGATCTGTCCAGCCTCCGCCTGGCCGTGGTCGGAGGGGCCTCCATGCCGCCGGCACTGTTGCGCGTCTGGCACGCCCGCGGGGTGGCCCTGGTCCAGGGCTACGGCCTGACCGAGGCCGGTCCCAACGTGCTGTCCCTGCCCGCCGAGGACGCCACCGAGCGGGTCGGCTGGATGGGCCGGCCCTACCCGCACGTGGAGGTGGCGGTGGCGGACCCGGTCACCGGGGCCCTACTGGACGGCCCCGCCACGGGGGAACTGCTGGTCGCCGGACCCAGCGTCTTCGCCGGATACTTCCGGGACCCGGTGTCCACGGACCGGGCGCTGGCCGGTGGCTGGCTGCACACGGGCGACCTGGTCGAACGGGATGCCGAGGGGTACTTCCGGATCGTCGACCGGCTGAAGGACATCTTCGTCTCGGGCGGGGAGAACGTGGTCCCCGCCGAGGTGGAGGACGTCCTGGTGAGCCATCCCGCGGTGGCCGCGGCCGCCGTCGTGGGGGTGGCGGATGAACGCTGGGGGGAGAGCGGTCATGCCTACGTGGTGTTGCGCCGTGGCGTCCCCGTGGACGAGACCACACTGCGCGAACACTGTGCCGAGCGGCTGGCCGGCTTCAAGCGGCCCGCCCACTACACCTTCGTGACCGAGCTGCCCCGGACCGGTCTCGAGAAGATCGCGCGCTCCCGGCTGCGGACCACCCGTCCCGTGCCGAGCCGGGCCGCCACCCCCACCACCGCAGTTGCGGCCCCTGAGAGGACCCATCATGGCCATTGAGCCGCTCCACCCGGACACGGACATCGACGCGGCGGACGTCAGCGCCCCGACGACCACGCGGGGCACGGTGCTGACCGCCCGCGGACTGCGCACGCGGCGCCGGCTGCTGGACGCCGCCGAGAAGATCTTCGCGGAGCTGGGTTACCCGGCCGCCTCGATCGTCAAGATCACCGAGCAGGCCGGTTGCGGGCTCGGGACCTTCTACCTCTACTTCGAGGGCAAGCAGGAGATCTTCAACGAGGTCGTGGTGGATCTCAACCGCCGGGTCCGCCGCGCCATGACCGACGCCTCCCGGGCCGAGACCGGCCGGATCGCCTCGGAGCGCGCCGGCTTCCGGGCCTTCTTCCGCTTCACCGCGGAGCACCCGGCGTTGTACCGGATCGTCCGCCAGGCCGAGTTCGCCTCCCCGGACGCGCTGCGGCTGCACTATGCCAAGATCGTGGACGGTTACGCGCAGGGGCTCGAACAGGGGCAGGAGACCGGTGAGGTGCACCGGATGGATCCCGAGGTGGTGGCCTGGGCCCTGATGGGAATCGGTGAGATCATCGGGATGCGCTGGGTGCTCTGGCCCCAGGAGGAGGACTCCGCGGGGCAGCCCGGACAGGCCGGATCTGACGGGCAGACCGGACCTGACGGGCAGACTGGACAGCCCGCTGCGGACATCCCGGACCACGTCTTCGACACCATGATGGAGTTCATCGAGCGGGCCCTGGCCCCCGTGGACAGAACAGGATGCGACCATGACCACCGCTGAACTGGCTGCGCTGAAGGAACTGCACCGGCACACCACGGTGGGCTCCGGGTACCGGCAGGAGAGCGTGGCCGTGCCGGGCGGCCGCATGACGGTCGGGGTGTGGGGCCCCACGGACCCCGCGGCGCCCACCGTCCTGGCCGTGCACGGGGTCTCGGCCTCCCACCGCAGCTTCGGCCTGCTGGCCGAACAGCTGCCAGAGGTCCGCATCCTGGCTCCGGACCTGCGCGGTCGCGGCCGTTCCAACCACCTCCCGGGACCGTTCGGGATGAGATCCCATGCGGCCGACATGGCTGCGGTGATCGGCGAACTGGCCGCCGGACCCGTCACCGTCATCGGCCATTCGATGGGCGCGTTCGTGACCTTGGTGCTCGCCCACCTGCACCCGGATCAGGTCTCTTCCGTGGTCCTGGTGGACGGCGGCATCCCCCTGAAGGTCCCGGCCGGGCTGGGAGCGGACGAGATCGTCCAGGCGGTGCTCGGGCCGGTGGCCGAACGGCTGGCCATGCGCTTCGGCTCCGTGGACGAGTACCGGGGTTTCTGGCAGGTCCACCCCGCCCTCGGCATGGCCTGGGAACAGGGCCCGGGCGCAGATCCGGGCATGCGTCCGCTGTTGGAGGACTACATCGCCTATGACTTGGAGCCGGGCGGCCCGGAGGATCCGCCGGGCACCCTACGCGCGGCGACCCGGTATGAGGCGATGGCCCAGGACACCCAGGAGTTGCAGGCGGACGGCTCCCTGCTGGCGGCCCTCGAGGCCTTGGCGGTACCCGCCACCCTGCTGTGGTCCGCCCGAGGGCTCTTCAACGAACAGCCGGGGCTGTACACGGCCGAATACCTGACCGCCTGGCGCCAGCGGGTACCGGCCCTCGCGGCCCAGCTGAGAAGCGTGCAGATCCCGCGGACGAACCACTACACGATCGTCATGTCCGCGGCAGGGGCCGCGGCCGTGGCGGAGGTGGTCCGGGGGGACCGGGACTGAACCGCCGGCGGGGGCAGGGGTGCCGGCGGTGACACACCGGCGCCCTCCGGCCCGAGGTCCCACCGCTGTTATCTCATCGTGACTACGGTGGACTCCGCGAGCACCGAGTCTTCCCCCTACCATCCCCCTGGTGCCGCAGGACGAGCCTGTCCGGGGGCGAGTATGGAACATGATCCGGTTCGAGCAGGTCACCAAGGTCTATGACCGCCGTTCCCGTCCTGCGTTGCAGGACGTCACGGTGGAGTTCGAGCGTGGAGAATTCGTCTTCCTGGTGGGGGCATCCGGTTCCGGGAAGTCCACCTTCATCCGCCTCATGCTGCGGGAGGAACGCGCCAGTCAGGGTGCGGTCTACGTGGTGGGCCGGAACGTGGCCCGGCTACCCGCCTGGCGGGTTCCGAGGTTGCGCCGGGGGATCGGCGTGGTCTTCCAGGACTTCCGCCTGCTGCCCAACAAGACCGTCTACGCCAACGTGGCCTTCGCCATGCAGGTCCTCGGCAAGGGCAGGGCACAGATCCGCAAGGACGTTCCCGAGGTCCTGGAGACCGTAGGCCTTCAGGGCAAGGAGAAACGCCTGCCGCACGAGCTCTCCGGTGGCGAGCAGCAGCGCGTGGCGATCGCCCGCGCCATCGTGAACCGGCCGGACATCCTGCTGGCGGACGAGCCGACCGGAAACCTCGATCCGGAGACCTCGTTGGGCATCATGTCCGTGCTGGACAAGATCAACCAGAACGGCACCACCGTGGTCATGGCCACGCATGACGACGACATCGTCAACCAGATGCGCCGACGCGTGGTGGAGCTGAGCGACGGCGCGATCATCCGCGACGAGACCGAGGGCGGGTACCGCACCGATCCCTCCCGTACCGAAGCTGCTGGGACCGAAGCAGTCGGAACCGATGCTCCCGGTACTGACGCTCCCGGTACCGAAACAGTCGGGACCGACGCTCCCGGCGCCGAGGAGGCCTCGGCATGAGATTCGCCTTCGTCCTCGGGGAGACGTTCTCCGGCATCCGCCGCAACCTGTCCATGGTGGTCTCGGTGATCCTGGTGACCTTCATCTCCCTGACCTTCGTGGGCACCGCCGGGCTGCTCCAGCTGCAGATCAACCAGATGAAGGGGTACTGGTATGACCGGGTGGAGGTGGCGATCTTCCTGTGCACGGACACCTCGACCACCACCTCCTGCGCCTCCGGCCCTGTCACGGACGGGCAGCGGGAATCCATCCAGGGCCTGCTGGACTCCTCCACGGCCGCGCCCTACATCAAGAGCTACGAGCACGAGTCCCAGGAACAGGCCCTGGAGATCTTCCAGGAGCAGTTCAAGAACTCCGCCATGTCGGGAACCGTCACGGCGGAGCAGCTGCCGGAGTCCTTCCGGGTGGCCCTCGTGGATCCCGAGCAGTACGAGGTCGTCAACGAGCTGTTCTCGGCGATGCCGGGGGTGGAGGTCGTGTCTGACCAGCGCGAACTGCTCGAACAGATCTTCTCGCTGATGAACATGGCCTCCGTCATCGCCTTCTCCGTGGCCGTGGTGATGCTGGTCTGCGCGGTGCTACTGATCGCCACCACCATCCGGCTCTCGGCCTTCTCCCGGCGCCGCGAGACCGGGATCATGCGGTTGGTCGGCGCCTCGAAGACCATGATCCAGCTGCCCTTCCTGCTGGAGGGCGTCATCGCGGCCCTGATCGGTGCCGTGCTGGCGAGCCTGACCACCTGGGCGATCGCCGAGTTCTTCATCGGTGACTGGCTCACGGGACAGTACCCGGGGACCGGGTTCATCGCCGGTCCGGACGCCCTCATCCTGATCCCGCTCCTGCTGGGAGTGGCGGTCCTGCTGGCCGCGCTTTCGTCGATCCTCACCCTGAGGCGTTATCTTAAGGTGTGATACCCATGGGACACGTGTGACAATTGTGACCTAAAGTTTGCTGTATTGAGACCTGACTATTCGCCCTGACCACTCGCATCGCTCCCAGCCCCGGAGGCCCATCGTGACCCGACGCCGACTCTCTCGCGCCATCCTCGGCGCCGGCCTGGTGACACTGATGACCCTGTCCATGGGCGGCACCGCCGTGGCACAGGACTCGGTCGACGACCTGCAACGGCAGATCGAGCAGGCCGAGCGCAACCAGTCGGAGATCGACCGGGAGATCGGGAACCTCGGGGGAGAGCAGTCTGAGTTGAAGGGCCGCCAGGGCGATCTGGACGCGTCCCTCGAGGGACTCGACGAGGGCATCGCCGAGAAGGTCCGGGAGCTGAATGGGCTGCAGGACCAGATGCCGGGGGCGCAGGCGGCGCTCTCCGCCGCGGAGGGACGCGTCTCGGCGGCCACCGCCGAGGTGGCATCCCTGAATGAGCGGGTCCGCCAGGCGGAGTCGAGCCGCTCGGAGATCGTGGCCGAGATCGCCGCGAGCGAGCAGGAACTGGACACCGCCGCCACCGAGATCGGGCAGATCGCCAACCAGGCCTACAAGCAGGGCGGGGTCTCCTCGGACCTGGCCTTCATCCTGGGGCTGAGCGATTCGTCGTTGCCGGATGCCATGGGACTGGCCAACCAGGCCCTGCGCATCCAGGACAGCCGCATCTCCTCGGTCTCCCAGTCGAAGTCCACCGACGTCAATGCCGAGGTGCGTCTGGCCGCCGTCGAGGAGGAGATCCGGGACCTGCGGGCCCAGGCCGAACAGGCCCTTCAGCGGGAGGAGCAGGCCCGCAACGAGGCGGCCGATGCCAAGCAGGAGCTGGACGAGATGGTCTCCACGACCTCCCGGCTGACGGACGAGCTGAAGGCCGAACGCCCCAAGATCCAGGCCCAGATCGACGCCAACCGGGCGGCGCAGGACCAGGTCAACGAACAGATCGCCGAACGCCAGCGGGCGCTGACGGCTGAGGCCTCGAAGACCTCGGACCTGCAGGAGCAGCACCGCGAGGCCGTCGCCGAGGCCGAGCGCAAGCGGCGCGCCGCCGAGGAGGCGGCCCGCAAGGCCCGTCAGGCTGCAGCGCAGGCCGACCGGGAGGCTGCCCGCAAGGCCCAGGAGGCTTCCGAGAAGGCGAATCGGGAGGCGGAGGTCGCGGAGGAACGGGCCGACACGGCCCAGAAGGCCGCCAGCCCGTCCAACAGCTCCGGCGGCTGGGGGCTTCAGTGGCCTCTGAACACCTACATCACCTCCGGGTTCGGATGGCGCCCGACCCCGTCCGGCACCTTCGACTACGGCGGTGCTGGCGGGTACGTGCACACCGGGATGGATTTCGGCGGCGGCTGCGGCCTGCCGGTCCGGGCGGCGGCGGACGGCGAGGTCTGGAACGCCGACTGGGCCGTGTGGACCTCCGGCAACCGCGTGGTCGTCTCCCATGGGGTCGTCAAGGGCCGTGCCCTGGCCACCAAGTACCACCATCTGACCCGGTCCATCGTCTCGCCGGGGCAGGACGTGCAGCGCGGCCAGGTCATCGGGTACACGGGCACCACCGGCAACTCCACGGGCTGTCACCTGCACTTCGAGACCATCCTGGACGGCCGCGCGGTCAATCCGGCCGGTCTCCTCTAGGGGCGTCGGCAGGGGTCGTCGACCCGGGCTCCGGCCGCGGCCCGGAGGAGGTCGCAGCGCCGACCGGACGGCGCGGGTAGACTAGTCAGTCCGTGTCATGGGACAGGAGAGGAGTGATCGTGGCCAAGAAATCAGCCGGCAAGACCGGTAGCAAGAAGACGCCGGACGGCCGGCAGGTCATCGCGACCAATCGCAAGGCCCGGCACAATTACCTCATCCTGGACACCTATGAGGCCGGGATCTCCCTGATGGGCACCGAGGTCAAGTCCCTGCGGGAGGGACACGCCTCCCTGGTGGAGGGCTTCGCCGTGTTCTACGGTGACGAGCTCTTCCTGGAGCAGGTCTACATCCCGGAGTACCTCAACGGTTCCTGGACCAACCACTCGGCGCGGCGCCGACGGAAGCTGTTGCTACACCGCCAGGAGCTGACGAAGATCTCGCGCCAGATCTCGGAGGCCGGGCACACGATCGTCCCGTTGCAGCTGTATTTCCGGGATGGCCGTGTCAAGGTGGAGATCGCGGTGGCCCAGGGCAAGCGGGACTATGACAAGCGCCATGCGCTGCGGGAGAAGCAGGACAACCGCGAGGCCCAGCGGGCCATGCGGCTCCGCAACCGCGGTGCGGCCTGACCGGACGGCGGGGCAGTGCCTGACGGCCGAGCCAGGCGGCTTGGCCGGACCGGCGGACCCGCTGGAATACCCGGGGCAGTGGATGCGTTACACTGGACAGTCCGGGTCAGGTGGAGATCTCAGAGACGTTCCGCAGGAACCGGATGATGGACGGTTGTTTGTCAACTGAATACGGGGATGATCGGTTTCGACGATGTGAGTCGCGACAGGGGAAGCGGGCCGAGGATGCAGAGTCATCTCGTCAACGCTCTCTGCAAACCAACAAGTGCCGAATCTAAGCGCACTGACTTCGCTCTCGCTGCCTGAGCAGTGAACAAGTCCGTCAACCCGGGGATGCTATCGCCCCGGACCTTGACGTCAACTAGATAGCCACTGTTCACCACCCTCGCCGGGGGTCGTGGTGGAGACTTTAATCCGGCTGGGCCCGGGTTGGCTGCCTGTGTGTAGGACAGTCAGGGCCGAGTAACACCCAGTGCACACTGCGCCCGGAGAAGACCTGGCAACACTGCATCGGACGCGGGTTCAATTCCCGCCATCTCCACCATCCCACGGCGAAGGCCCCGGGACACCAGCCATGGTGTCCCGGGGCCTTCGCCGTGTCCGGGGTCATTTAGCCGGGACTTCCCTAGGCTCAAGTCCAGGTAGTTGAGGTTCGGGATCGGCCAAGGTACCGAGGCCGCCGGCGATTCTCATCCGGCTCTAAGATGGCCGCACCTCGTGTTCGGCCACGTTATTCGTGTGGGCAATGCGCAGGTCCTCGGCGAATCGCAGCACCTCGTGCTGCCGGGTATCTAGCCAGGCCATCAGTTTCATCTGTTGAGGTTTTGCTGGCATCTTCTGCTGCGCTGACCATCAGATCCTCCAGATTCCGTACCGCCGGATGGGTGGCTGGGCGGCTTGAGGCCATGGTGCGTGATGCGCAGACTCGGTTGGCTCCGCCGCATGCGTTGGTGTTGGAGCACGTGGAATACCCTGATCCCGGCGCTGATCCTGAGGCACTGGGTGCCCGCGCGGCGGGCACGCGTGCCAGGCGGGTTCGACTGTAGTCGGGCACTCGGGCACTCGGGCACTCGGACACCCGGGTGCTCGGTCACCGGGACACTCGGGTGTCCGGAGCGGGGCTGGCGGGATTCCTGCGAGGTGCTCATCGTTGGCGCCAATAGTGGTTGCGTTGTGGTTGTCTTCGTGGGTCTAGGTAGGGCGCGGGGATGAACCACGGGCTGCCGGTTCTCATGTCGATGTCCCAGGCGCCTGAATGCACGGCGTGATGGTGGTGGACACAGAGCAGTACTCCGTTCTCGACGGAGGTGGGCCCTCCGTGTTCCCAGTGCTCTACGTGGTGGGCTTCGCACCACGGGGCGGGGATCCAGCAGCCGGGGGCGGTGCAGCCGCCGTCGCGTGTGGCGATCGCCTGGCGTAGCCGGGTGGGGAAGAGTCGTTGGGCCCGTCCGATGTCGAGGACCTGGCCCTCAGCGCCGAGGACCACTGGAAGGATCTCTGAGTCGCAGGCCAGGGTCCGGATGATGTTCGGGTGGATCGTGCCGGTGAAGGCAGCCGAGGATTCGAATTGGCTGAGGTCCTCTGCCGTGAGGGCGCCGGTCTTTTCCAGATCGCCGAGCAGGGTGTGGAAGTCGATGGTCACGGCGACTTGGGGGCGTTGACCGCCGGTGGAGGGCAACTGGTCTGACTCGATCAGGGCCAGGCCTCCGGCGATGCACGCGATCAGGCCGTCCAACTGCTGTTGATTCCGTGAGCGGGGGTCAAGGGCCGGCACGACGGTGAACTCGCCACAGTCGTCGGAGAGCACTTCTGCCATCAGCTGCCCCTCGATTCCCTCGGTTCCCTGGGCGGGCCTACGGTGCTGGGCTCGGGGGTTCGTGGCGGCTCCGGCAATGGTCTCGAGGTATTCGTTCTGGGCGTCGTCGACGGCCAGTAGCCAGTGGTGCAGGCCGTTGCGTTTGCCCTTGCGGATCATTCCCTGGATCTGCGGGAGGTCGGCGTCGTGTGGTTCGGCGCCGTCTGGGTCCACGGTGGCTTCGAACCATTTGAGCCAGTGGTTGCTCACCTTGCGCAGGGTGCCCGGGTCCACGGAGAGGGCTTGTGAGACCAGTCGTTGCTCGCCGTCGTCCAGTAGGGTGCCGGCGGCTTGCGGGTCAGCGCCGATCCGGCGGGCCATCTGGCGGGCTGTGTCGATGGCTTGGGTGATGACGTCCACGGCAGCGCGGTCTACCGCGCCTTGCTGGACTGATTCGGACAGCAGGGGAAGCAGGGGAGGGAGGGTGTCTCCGGATAGGGTTTGGGTTGGGCGGAGTGTGGAGGCCCAGCGGATGCGTCGGCGGGCTTCGGTGGCGTCGATGCGCAGGGCGAGTTTGAGGTAGTCGGTGGCGTCACGGAAGGCGGTCTTGCCCGCGGGCAGGCCCAGGAGTCGTTGGCGTTCTGAGGGGTTCTCGTAGGCTTCCACGGCGTGGCCGGTCAGGGACGTCTGGGCTGCCGTGATGCAGCGTCCGACGTTCTCGAGGACCTGTTGCAGCGTGGGCAGGGTGAAATCGGCGGCGTCAGTGGAGTCCACGGCATCTGCAGCGTCTATGGCACCAGCAGCGTCCTGAGTTTCTGTCTCGTCCGGTCGGGTGGCGAGCATGGCGCCCCAGTCCTTGGACGGGTCCGCGAGGTCGCAGGGGGAGGGGGAGAAGTCCAGGGGAACCACCTCGCGCAGTGCATCCGGGGCCGCGAGGCGATCCGTCACGGCCCGGGTGGTCGCGTGTAGCAGTGTCATGAGCTGCTCGAGCGGGAGTTCCCCCAGGGGCAGTCTGGCGTCATGGGGCTGGTCTGATGCTTCGCCGAGATCCATGCCGCCCTCCTCCACCTATCTTCACCAATGGGAACAAGTGTTCGAATACCTCCATTCGATCACGGGGCTCGGGTAGAAGGAAGGGCCTGCGGAGATCTGTGGATGACACGCCAGGGATTGGTCACCTGTGGAGGAATGGACCGGCCGTATGAGGATCCTTGGGGCGATTCGTGGGGCAGACCTCGTACAGCGGAGAGACCGACCTTCAGGGCCAATGCGGGTAGTTAATAGTTAAGGGCTCGGTCCCGGGGTCAAAGACCTGCGTCGGCGTATTGTCGGCGGATGTGCGAGCGGAGGGCTGGTAAAGCGGTATCGACCAGGATCACCATCAGAACCCGGCCGGGCCGGCCCAGGATATGTGGGCGGTGCTGGTTCTATACCAAGCGCTGAGTGTGCACGACCGACACCGTGTCCACCGTGTCCGGCACTGATCCGGAGCGGGGCAACGACACCTACGCCGCCATGACCGCCAGGGATCTACTCATCAGCTCCCGGAGCGCCCGCAGCGCCCGGAGCGCCCGGAGCGCCCGCAGCGCCCGGCGCGTCCGGCGCGTCACAGACGACACCGGTGACCTCGTCGGCGAGATCGGCCGAGATGTGCTCGGCGGACTCAACCCGCCCGCAGGCCCAGAGTGCCTCCCTGCCAGGTGACATCCCCGCCGGGTGACATCCCTGCCGGGGTGACATCACTGCTGTCCCGGTGGAGCAGACACCCATCCGATCCGACCCGCCACAGCCCAGACGATCACCGCGATCGCCACCACCGGACCGGAAGCGACGACACGCCGACGATTGACCAATTAATCCGAACCTGGCCTGACGGGCCGTTCCCCAGCACGAAAGTCAGGCCGCCGAACGGACTCCCACGACCAGTGGTAGGCCACCCGGTCTGTCCTTTCGACGCTCCCCGGCGCGCAGAGGCACCGGATCGCTAGACTATGGGATCATGCCTGCAACCACCGGCCCCGCCCTGACCGCCGTCCTGATGTTCCTGCTCGAACTGGGCCTGCTCGGCGCCGCGGGGTTCTGGGGGCTGACGGCGTTCTCCAGCCCGTGGGCGGCCGTGGTGGCCGTGGTGTTGGTCGCCGCCGTGTGGGGTCTCGTGCTCTCCCCGAAGGCCCCGGCCCGCCCACGCTGGCCGTGGCATGCCGTGGCCGGGCACGTGCTGTTCCTACTCGGCGCGGTGGTGCTGTTCGCAGTGGGCCAGCCGCTGCTCGGGGGGATCTACCTCGTCCTCATCGCGGTGTCGGTCGTCCTGACGGTGCTGTACCGGGACCGACTGGAGTCCGAGTCGAACAAGGCGCAGGATGAACGTCGCCAGGCCCGGGACGGGGCAGTGCGCCCTTCCGGTCGGCGGGCCGCCGGACGCTGAGCCCGGCTCAGGACCAGCCGGCCCCCACGGCGAGTCCCAGGCTCACGGCCAGCAGGCCGGCTGCCAGATGGGCGGCCCAGGAGCCGGCGGCGGCCGCGAACCGGCCGGACAGTGCATCCCGTGCCGTGGACACGGACACCGTGGAGAACGTGGTGAGTGCACCGGCCACGCCGGTCAGCCAGATCTCCCGGGCCACCGCGGAGTCCGGCCCGGACAACAACCCCGCGGCCAGACCGGCCACGAGGGAACCCAGGGCGTTGGCCAGCAGGATCCCCCGTGACGGCAGATAGTGGTCCGCCAGCAGCCGCAGGACCGCCCCGGTGGCCCCTGCCAGGGCCAGATACACGATGATCATGGGGCGTTCCCCTCCGTGCGGGGCGCAGTACGGAATCCGCCCAGATGGAGGCCCGCCGCGGCGGCCATGGTACCCAGGGCTGCGCCCGCCGCCAGGGCCAGTAGGGTGCCGGCCAGTCCCGCCACCAGCAGCCAGCCACCGGGGGAGCCGGTCTGGATGAAATCCCCCAACCCCATGGCCGGTGCCGCGGAGGCGGCCAGGACCACCGCGGAGAGTGAGGTGTAGGCGCCCAGCACGCCGGTGGAGAGCCCTGCCGTGAGCCAGCGTGGGAGTCGGCTCCGTGAGCCGGCTCCGGTGAGTACCCCGAGCAGGAAGGACCCGCTGAGGTTCACGAGTCCCAGGGTGATCCACTGGGCCACTGGGGTAGCGGATTCCGGTGCCGGGGCCACCAGGGCCCAGCGCAACAGGGTGCCGATGGCCCCTCCGGCTGCCACGGCGCCCACCACGGCCCAGCCGGGATGCCCACGGTGCCGCAGGGCCGGACCGGGCGGCAGGGGGTCAGACGGGTCGGGCATCAGGCCTGCTGCTGGCCGATCAGGTCTGGGTTGAGGGACTCCAAGGCCTCCGGATGCAGCAGCCCGTTGGTGGCCAGTGCATTACCGCCGAACGGCCCGTCCTCGCCCTCCAGGGAGGTGAAGCGCCCGCCGGCCTCCATGACGATCGGCACCAGCGCCGCCATGTCATAGAGCTCCAGCTCGGGTTCACAGGCGAGGTCCACGGCGCCCTCGGCCACCATCATGTAGGACCAGAAGTCACCGTAGGCCCGGGTGCGCCACACGGTGGAGGTCAGTTCCAGGAACTCGCGGATGTTGCCGCGCTCCCGCCACCCCTCCAGAGAGGAGTAGGAGAGCGAGGCGTCCTCGATCCGGGAGACGTTGGAGACGTGGATGCGGGTGGCCGAGGCCAGGGACTTGCCCATGTAGGCGCCCGTGCCCTTGGCGGCCCACCACCGGCGGTTCAGGGCTGGGGCGGAGACGACGCCGACCACCGGCTCGCCGTCGTCGATCAGGGCGATGAGGGTGGCCCACACCGGCACGCCGCGGACGAAGTTCTTGGTCCCGTCGATCGGGTCCACCACCCACCGCCGGGGACCGTGGCCGGATTCGCCGAACTCCTCGCCCAGGACGGCATCCCGTGGACGGGCCCGGGACAGGTTGCCGCGGATGAGCTCCTCGGCGCCGCGGTCCACGTCCGTCACGGGGCTCAGGTCTGGCTTCGTGTCGACCGTGAAGTCCTGCGCCTTGAAGCGGGCCATGGTCTGGGAGTCCACCGAGTCGGCCATGATGTGGGCGAGTCGAAGGTCATCCGTGTAGTTCTTGGGCGCATCGGTCATGGAGGCCACGCTACCTTCCACCGGTCAGCAGGCGACGCAATGACGCCAGCCGCTCGGCACCGGACGGTCCGGCCCGCCCCGTGGCCACCCAGCCGTCCAGGGCACACCCCGGCTCGTCCTGCGCATGGGAGCATCCCCGGGGGCAGTCGGCCAGTGCGGGGGCGAGGTCTTCGAACGCCTCCACCACCCGGTTCCGGTCCACCAGGCCCAGGCCGAAGGAGCGGATCCCGGGGGTGTCCACGAGCCAGGAACCCGGGCTGCCCGGCAGTGGGATGGCCAGCGCGGAGGAGGAGGTGTGCCGTCCGCGGCCGGTGACGGCGTTGACGTGGCCGGTGGCCCGCGCCGTGCCGGCCAGGGCGTTGAGCAGCGTGGACTTCCCGACGCCGGACGGGCCCACGAGCACGGAGATGTGGCCTTCCAGCCGGGTCCGGAGGCCGGCCAGCAGGGCGGGGTCAAGTTCGGCGTCGGGCTCAGCAGGATCAGCCTCAGCGGAGTCGGGACCCGCAGCACCGGACTCATCGGCTGCGTCAGCTGCGTCAGCTGCGTCAGCCGCACGAGCCGCACCAGTGGGGGCTTCTCGCGCCGAGCGCGAGGTGAGCACCTCCAGGTCGAGGTGCCGGTAGTGGGCCAGGAGTCCCGACGGGTCCCGCAGGTCCGTCTTGGTGATGCACAGCACTGGTTCGATGCCGGCGTCGTAGGAGGCCACCAGGGCCCGGTCGATGAAGCCGGTGCGGGGCTCGGGGTTGGCGGCGGCCACCATGATGACCAGGGTGTCCACGTTGGCGACCACCACGCGTTCGTAGGCGTCCGAATCGTCGGCGGAGCGCCGGAGCACGGTGGAACGCTCCTCGATCCGCACGATCCGGGCCAGCGTGCCCTCCCGGCCGGACAGGTCCCCGACCACGCCCACCAGATCCCCCGTCACCACCGGGTTGCGGCGCAGCTCCCTGGCGCGCATGGCGGTGATGTCCCGGTCCTCGTGCTCGGCGCTGTCCCCGGAACCCGCCGACGAGGCGCTGCCGTCGAGATGGACGGTGTACCGCCCCCGGTCCACGGTCACCACCCGGCCGATCACCGCGTCATCATGTTCGGGTCGTTCCTTGGTGCGCGGGCGTGAGCCCCCCTTGGTGGGCCGTGACCGGATGTCGGACTCGTCCCATCGTTTCGGGTCGAACCGGCGGCCGGGGCGGCTCATGTACCCGAACCGTTGACCAGCTCGGTCCACATCTGCGGGAAGTCCGGCATGGTCTTGGCCGTGGTGGCGATGTCCCGCACCGACACGTCCGGGATGGTCAGGCCCACCACGGCGGCGAAGGTCGCCATCCGGTGGTCCTCGTAGGTCTCCAGGGTGGCGCCGTGCAGGGGACCGGAGCCGTCCGGAGCGCCCGCGGTGCCGGGGAACGCGAGGAAGTCGGGACCCTCCTCGACCGTCCCCCCGAGGCGTCCGGTCTCGGTCGTCAGGGCCGTCAGCCGGTCTGTCTCATGACCGCGGAGGTGCCCGATCCCGGTCAGTTGTCCCGGACCGTCGGCCAGCAGGCACAGGGCCGCCGCGGTGGGCGCCAGCTCGGCGGTGCCGTGGATCTCGCCGGGCCCCGTGATCCGGGGGCGGCCGTCCTCACCGAGAGACCCGGTGACCGTCAGGGTGCCGGTGGATCCGCCGTCCGCCGCGGCGGGGGAGAAGTCCACGGTGGCGCCGAACGCCGGCAGGATGGTCCGCCACCGGTCGCCGATCTGGGTGGTCTGAGCCGGCCAGTCCGGGACGGACACCGTGCCTCCGGTGGCGACGGCAACCGCCAGGAACGGCCCGGCGTTGGACAGGTCCGGCTCCACCGCTGTGTCCAGGGCGCGGATCGGGCCGGGCGCGACCCTCCACTGACCGGGTACGGAGTCATCCACCTCCACACCGCAGCGGCGCAGCACCGCGACCGTCATCCCGATGTGCTCGGGGCTGGGCACCGAGGCCCCGGTGTGGACCAGGTGCAGTCCCCGGTGGAAGCGGGGGGCCACCAGCAACAGGGCGGAGACGAACTGGCTGGAGCCCGAGGCGTCGACCTCGATCCGGCCTCCCTCGACACCTCCCTCGACACCACCCTCGACACCGCCCTCGGCACCGCCCGCCATGCCGCTGGCCACGCGGCCCGGGGTGCCCGCCCCGTGGACGGTGAAGGGCAGGGTGCCGGCGCCGGTCCCCGGCCCGTCCACCCGGACACCGAGCGCGGCCAGGCCGTCCAGGATGGGGCCCATGGGGCGGACGAGGGCGGCCTCGTCGCCGGTGAAGTGCACGGGCCCGGAGGCCAGCGCGGCCAGCGGCGGGACGAAGCGCATGACGGTGCCGGCCAGCCCGCAGTCGATGGTGAGGCCGCCTGCGGGGGTCCGGGGGCCGTCGTCGGGCACGGGGACGACCTCCACCGTGCCCGGGGCGACCTCGGTGATCGAGGCGCCGAGCGCGGTGAGTGCCTGGATCATCAGACGGGAGTCGCGGCTGTCCAGGACGCCGCGCAGGCGGCTGGGACCATCGGCCAGGGCGGCGAGCACGAGGTAGCGGTTGGTGAGCGATTTGGATCCGGGGACGCGCACGGTGCCGTGGACGGGACCGGTCGGCCGGGGCGCGGGCCAGGGATCTGCAGGGTGGGTCATCACCCTGCCCAGATTACCGGGCCGTGGAATAACGACGCGGAACGGGTTGCTATACCCGGCACAGCAGTCCAGCGACACCCGGGATACGACGGGCGAGAGGAAGGTCCCCATGGCCCCGACCGGCGTGGCCCTGGCCGAGCGGCCGCGTGTGAGGCAACGGGCCGTAGACTGGTGGGCGATGGATACCAACGACACCGCCCCGGGCCCCGCGGCGCATGACACGCCGGACGTGGATCTGGCCACGGAGTCGGAAAGCGCCCGGCGCGAGCGCTTCGAGCGTGACGCGCTGGAGTACGTGGACCAGCTGTACTCCGCGGCCATGCGCATGACCCGCAATCCGCAGGATGCCGAAGACCTCGTCCAAGAGGCCTACACCAAGGCGTACTCGTCCTTCCACCAGTACCGGCCCGGGACCAACCTGAAGGCCTGGCTGTACCGGATCCTGACGAACACGTACATCAACCTGTACCGGAAGCGCCAGCGCCAGCCCCTCCAGGCCGCCACGGACACGGTGGAGGACTGGCAGATGTTCAAGGCCGCCGAACACACCTCGTCCGGCCTGCGCTCGGCGGAGACCGAGGCGCTGGACCATCTCCCGGACTCGGACGTCAAGAACGCCCTGCAGGCCATCCCGGAGGAGTTCCGGCTGGCCGTGTACTTCGCGGACGTGGAGGGCTTCGCCTACAAGGAGATCGCCGGGATCCTCGAGATCCCGATCGGCACGGTGATGAGCCGGCTGCACCGCGGCCGCAAGCTGTTGCGCGGGTTGCTGACCGACTATGCACGCGAACGCGGCATCGGCCCGAAACAGACCACCGGCCAGGCCGGCACCAAGCAGGAAGACCAGGAGGCGGGGAACAGATGAGTGAGGACTGCCAGAAGATCGGCGACTGCGCGGACACCCGTATCCAGCGCCTGTACGAGTACCTGGACGGCGCCCTGACGCATGGTGACCTCGAGGAGGTCAAGGGCCACCTCGAGGAGTGCACCGAGTGTGCCGGCGAGTACGACCTCGAGTGCATCATCCGCTCCGTGGTCAAGCGCAGCTGCACCGAGAAGGCCCCGAGCACCCTCAAGGTCAGCATCATGGCGCGCATCAGCCAGATCAAGATGGAGGCCGGCCACTAGTCCGGCCGGTCGGCCCGGAGTGCGGGCCAGAACGCAACAGACCCCGCCGGGGCGGACGGTTCAACCGTCCCGATCGGCGGGGTCTGGTGGTTTTGCTGCTCCCGGTGCGCATCAGGGGAGCCGATAGGGCCTTAGGAGTTGGGCCGCTTACCGTGGTTGGCACTGCCCTTGCGGCGGTCCTTACGCTTGCGTCCACGCTTGCTCATCGCGGTTCCTTCCGGTGATTCGACGCCGTCACTGATCCGTGACAGCACCATCCAGTTTCTCACACGTGGGTGGGGTGTTCCCAACCGGTGCCGGTGTCGGTGCCGGTGTCTGCCCGTCCCGTCCGGATCAGGGACGGGTCAGAGATGGGTCAGGCCGTGGGCTCCGGCAGGTTCAGCCACTGATACCAGCCGCGGTGCAGGACGAGCCAGGCCATCAGTCCGTACCCGGCCTGGCCGGGCAGGCCCTGACCCGCCGCCAGGTCGTTGCGCCACTGTTCGTGGTTGACCAGCGGGGTGAAGGTGTCCACGTAGTAGTGGTGGCGGCGGTCCGCCACGTCCATGTACGCGGTGTTCAACTCCTGCAGGCGGGCATTGCGTTCCCCGTCCAGGGAGGGCACCGGGCCCACCACGAGGGTGGCGATGTCCAGCTGGGCCGCGCGGTCCAGGACGTTGGCCAGGTTCAGCCGGGCCCGGGCGGTGGAGGCCTCACGGTCCAGATCGGTGTCCGAGAGCCCGATCACCAGCCGGTTCTCCGTCGTCTCGCCGTACCGCAGCGCCGTCTCGGCCTGCCAGCGCTGGGACAGCGCCTCCGTGCCCTCACCCGGACGGGCCAGGACGTAGCTCTCCAGCTGGACCCCGGGGGCCGAGGTCTTGGCCAGCACTCGGCCGAGCCAGCCCAGCGCGCGGGGGTCGCCCACGCCGGCCAGGAGCTCATTGCCGACGGAGGCGATGCGGATCCGACGAATCTCCACTGTGTACCTTTCGATGGGGTGCCCGTCACTGTAGCAACGCGGCGGGAGCACCCGGCCCGGCCACCAAGGGGCGGCCGGGCCGGGTGCCGGACTGCGATCAGGGTGCTCTCAGCGGCCGAAGGCCTCATCGAACAGGATGGACGCCTCGTGGTCGTGGCGGACCTTGGAGCCGGCCGAGGTGGAGGCGGAGGCCGGGCGTGAGACCAGGTTCACGCTGCGGTCCAGGACCGGCAGCAGGTTCAGGGCCATGAACGGCCACGGCCCCTGGTTTGCCGGCTCGTCCTGCACCCAGGACACCGAGGCGTTGGGGTACTTGGCCAGCTCCGCGGCGATCTCCTCCGCGGGCAGCGGGTACAGCTGCTCCACGCGGATGATCGCGGTCTTGGTGTCCCCGTCCTTCTGCCGACGCGCCACCAGGTCGTAGTACAGCCGGCCGGAGACCAGCAGCACCTTGTCCACGGACTGGCCGATCTCCTGGTCCGGGATGACCGCCTGGAAGCGGCCCTGGGTGAAGTCCTCCACCGGAGAGGCCGCCGCCTTCAGGCGCAGCAGCTGCTTCGGGGTGAAGATGATCAACGGGCGGCGTGGGCGGGCATAGGCCTGCTCCCGCAGCAGGTGGAAGTGGTTCGCACCGTTCGAGGGGTTGGCCACCCGCATGTTGTCCTGCGCACACATCTGCAGGAACCGCTCGATCCGGGCGGAGGAGTGGTCCGGGCCCTGACCCTCGTAACCGTGCGGCAGCAGCAGCACGAGGGAGGAGCTCTGGCCCCACTTCTGCTCGGAGGAGGAGAGGAACTCGTCGATCACGGTCTGCGCGCCGTTGACGAAGTCACCGAACTGGGCCTCCCAGAGCACCAGGGCGTCCGAGCGCTCCACGGAGTATCCGTAGTCGAAGCCCATGGCCGCGTACTCGCTGAGCAGCGAGTCGTACACCCAGAACTTGGCCTGGTCGGAGGAGAGGTTCCTGATCGGCGTCCACTCATCGTCCGTGACCCGGTCATGGAAGACGGCATGGCGCTGGACGAAGGTGCCGCGGCGGGAGTCCTGACCGGAGAGCCGGACCGGGACACCCTCCATCAACAGCGAGCCGAAGGCGGCCAGCTCGGCAAAGCCCCAGTCGATGTCCCCGTTGACGGCCATCTTGGCGCGCCGCTCCAGCAGGGCCTTCAGCTTCGGATGGACGGTGAAGTCCTCCGGGATCTCCAGGTGGGCCTGGCCGATCCGCTGTAGCGTCTCCTCCGAGATCCGGGTGCCGTCCGGGGCCTGCGGGGTGGGATCCTCGCTGTCCGTGGTCCTCTCCAGGCCGGAGCCGATCACGGGAATCGGCGAGGTCTGCGCGTCGTGGGTCTCCGCGAACACCCGCTCCAGGCGCTGCTGGTAGTCCTTCAGCGCCGAATCGGCCTCGTCCTGGGTGATGTCACCACGGCCGACGAGGTTCTCGACGTACAGTTTGCGCACCGAGCGCTTCTGCTCGATCAGGTTGTACATGCGCGGCTGCGTCATCGAGGGATCGTCACCCTCGTTGTGCCCGCGGCGGCGGTAGCAGATCATGTCGATGACGACGTCCTTGTTGAACCGCTGCCGGTACTGGTAGGCCAGCTGGGCCACCCGGACCACGGACTCGGGATCGTCCCCGTTGACATGGAAGACGGGGGCCTGGATGGTCTTGGCCACGTCCGTGGCGTAGACGGAGGACCGGGCAGAGGACGGCGGGGTGGTGAACCCGACCTGGTTGTTGACCACCACGTGGATGGTGCCACCCGTGCGGTAGCCGCGCAGCTGGGACAGGTTCAGGGTCTCCGCGACCACGCCCTGACCCGCGAAGGCCGCGTCGCCGTGCACCAGGATGGGCAGCACGGAGTAGGAGTTCACGGAGTCCCCACCCCGGTCCAGCCGGTCCTGCTTGGCGCGGACCACGCCCTCCAGGACCGGATCGACGGCCTCCAGGTGGGAGGGGTTGGCGGCGAGGTAGACCTTGGTGCGGTTGCCCCGGTCGGAGATGAAGGTGCCCTCGGTGCCGAGGTGGTACTTCACGTCACCGGAGCCCTCCACGGAGCCTGGGATCGCGGTGCCCTCGAACTCGCGGAACACCTGGGCATAGGTCTTCCCCGCGATGTTGGTCAGGACATTCAGGCGACCGCGGTGGGCCATGCCGATCGCGACCTCGTCCATGCCGTCGTCCGCAGCCCCGGAGAGCACGCCGTCCAGCAGGGCGATCAGCGATTCGCCGCCCTCGAGGGAGAACCGCTTCTGGCCGACGAACTTGGTCTGCAGGAAGGTCTCGAACGCCTCAGCCGCGTTGAGGCGGCCCAGGATGCGCAGCTGCTCCTCGCGGTTCGGCTTGGCGTAGGGGTGCTCCAGCTCGTCCTGGAACCACTTGCGCTCCGCCGGATCCTGGATGTGCATGTACTCCACGCCGGTGTTGCGGCAGTACGCGTCCCGCAGGACCCCGAGGATGTTGCGCAGCGGCAGCATCGGCTGACCGCCGAATCCCCCCGTGGGCCACTCGCGGTCCAGGTCCCAGAGCGTCAGCCCGTGCTCCAGGATGTCCAGGTCCGGGTGCTTGCGCATGGTGTATTCGAGCGGATCCACGTCCGCGATCAGGTGTCCGCGGACGCGGAAGGCGTGGATCATCTGCTGGATGCGGGCGACCTTGTTGATCTGGTCTTCCGGATTGACCTGCACGTCCGGGCGCCACTGCACCGGCTCATAGGGGATACGCAGGGACTCGAAGATCTCCTCGTAGAAGCCCTGCTCGCCTAGCAGCAGGCCGTGGATGATCTTGAGGAACTCGCCGGAGGCGGCGCCCTGGATCACGCGGTGGTCATACGTGGAGGTCAGCGTGATCGTCTTCGAGACGGCCAGGCGGTTGAGCGTCTTCTCGGACGCACCCTGGAACTCGGCCGGGTAGTTCAGGGCGCCGACGCCGACGATGGCGGCCTGTCCCTCGGACAGCCGGGGCACCGAGTGCACGGTGCCGATGCCGCCCGGGTTGGTCAGGGAGACCGTGGTGTTCGCGTAGTCGTCCAGACCCAGCTTGTTGTCCCGGGCGCGGGCGACGAGGTCCTCGTAGGCGCGCCAGAACTCGATGAAGTTCAGGGACTCGGCGGCCTTGACGTTCGGGACCACGAGCGTGCGCGAACCGTCCTTCTGCGGCAGGTCGATGGCCAGGCCGAAGTTCACGTGTGGCGGCTGGACCACGGAGGGCTTGCCGTCCACCTCGCGGTACAGCACGTTCATGGCCGGATACTGGGCCAGGGCTCGGATCAGGGCGTAGCCGATGATGTGGGTGAAGGAGACCTTGCCGCCGCGGCTGCGCTTGAGGTGGTTGTTGATGACCACGCGGTTGTCGATGAGCAGCTTGGCCGGCACGTCACGCACCGTGGTGGCGGTGGGCATGGACAGGGAGGCGTCCATGTTCTTGGCCACCGCGCGCGCCATGCCGCGCAACGGCGTGACCTTGTCCTCGAGGGGCTCGGTGGCCCCCTTCTTCTTGGACTTCTCCGGTTCGGAGGGCACCGGGGACGTGGCCGGGGCGCCGGACTTCTTCACGGCGGGGGATGCGGAGGCGGCGGAGGGTGCCGCGCCCTGCGCCTGTTCCGCCTGCTGTGCCGGCTTGGCCGGCTGGGCCTGCGGTGTGGACTTCCGAGCTGGCTGGGCGGCGGGGCGCTTGCCGGCGTCCTCAGGTGCGGCCTTCACGGCCGGGGCGGCACCGGGCCGGGATGCGCCGGCTGCTGCTGACGCGGGAGTTGCTTCCAGCCGTTCGAAGATCTGGACCCACTTGGAATCCACGGAAGACTTGTCCGCCTTGTACTTGTCGTAGATTTCCGCGACGAGCCATTCGTTTCCGGGGAATTCCGCGGAAAGCCGGTCGGACGTGAGTTCTGGCACGGTGGTAACGCCTCTTCCGTAGTCTGTGTAGTTCACCGGCGAATGCATCCCTGCTGCGCGCCCCGCTCCGGTCCGGTCTCTCGGCGCGCCTCGCCCAAGCATAGTGATACTTCGCCGCCAGGTTCCAACGCCCACGCGGATTTTCCGCCAGGGGCACAGGCCGGAGGCCGGGGAGCACCCTGGGAGGCAGCGACGTGTCCGGGCCGTGGGACGATGAGGACATGGATTTCCTCACGGCGCCCACCACCGACCTGACCTATGCGGATGTCTTCCTGGTCCCGGCGAAGTCGGAGGTCATCAGCCGGATGGACGTGGACATCTCGGCCGATGACGCCACCGGGGCCACCATCCCGCTGGTGGCCGCCAACATGACCGCCGTCACCGGACGCCGCATGGTCGAGACCATGGCTCGGCGCGGCGGGCTGGGCATCCTGCCCCAGGACGTCCCCCTGGAGGTCATCGAGCAGGTGGCGCGCTGGGTCAAGGAGCGGCACCCGGTGTTCGAGACCCCGCTGAAGGTGCAGCCCACGGACACCGTCCTGGACGTGCTGCACCTGCTGGGCAAGCGCAACCACCCGGCGGCGTCCGTGGTGGCGCCGGATGGGACGTTCGCGGGGATCGTGCGCGCCCAGGACTGCGAGGGTGTTGACCGCTTCTCCGCCGTGGCCTCTGTGCTGCGTCAGCCCGCGCTGACCTTCCAGGCCGATCGGTTCCCCTCGCTGCAGGAGGCCTTCGTGCAGATGGACTCCGCCGGGGTGTCCTATGCCCCCGTGCTCTCCGGGACCGAGCTGGTGGGCGTGCTGACGCCCACGGGGGCGCTGCGCTCCGGGATGTCCGCCCCCGCGCTGGATGGTGCGGGCCGGCTCCGGCTGGGGGCCGCCGTCGGGATCAACGGAGACGTGGCCGGCCGGGCCGCCGCCCTGGTGGAGTACGGGGCGGACGTGCTCGTGGTGGACACCGCCCACGGCCATCAGCAGAAGATGCTGGACGCCCTGGCCGCTGTGAAGGCGCTGGACCTGCCGGTGCCCGTGGTCGCCGGCAACGTGGTCGCCGCCGCCGGCGTCCGTGAGTTGGTGGCGGCCGGTGCGGACATCATCAAGGTCGGTGTGGGTCCGGGAGCCATGTGCACCACCCGCATGATGACGGCCGTGGGACGGCCCCAGTTCTCGGCAGTCCTGGACTGTGCGGCGGCTGCCCGGGACCTGGGCGCGCATGTCTGGGCCGACGGCGGCGTCCGCTACCCGAGGGATGTGGCCCTGGCGTTGGCGGCCGGGGCGAGCCAGGTCATGATCGGCTCATGGTTCGCGGGCACCGTCGAGTCGCCCGGGGACCTGGTGGTGGATGCCGATGGCCGCCAGTACAAGGAGAGCTTCGGGATGGCCTCCTCCCGGGCCGTGCAGAACCGCACGAGGACCGAGGACGCCTACACGAGGGCCCGCAAGGCCATGTTCGAGGAGGGTATCTCCACCTCGAGGATGTACCTGGACCCCCAGCGCCCCTCCGTGGAGGACCTGCTGGACATGATCACGGCCGGCGTACGGTCCTCCATGTCCTATGCCGGCGCCGCGGACCTGGCGCAGTTCCGCGAGCGGGCCGTGGTGGGCGTGCAGTCCGCGGCCGGATACGAGGAGGGACGCCCCGTCCGACAGTCGTGGTGAGGACCGGTGAGAGCACGGTGGAGTCTTTCCGTATACTGGGACCACTATGGACAGACACCGATCTGGTGCCCCCACCCGCCGCCACGGATCCACGCAGGATGCCGCCGCGGCCGGAACGGAGCCCTCTAGTACGTGCCCGCTGAACGACCGCGCTGAATCCGGCACCCCGGGCGGTGGGTGCTGACGTGGAATGGCTCCTGCTCGCCGTAGGCCTGCTCTTGGTCTTCGGCACCGGGTTCTTCGTGGCGGTCGAGTTCTCGATGATCGCCCTGGACGTCCCCACCGTCCAGCGGCTCGTGGATGACGGTGACCGCGGCGCGGCCCCCTTGCTCCGCTGCCTCAAATCCCTCTCCACCCAGCTCTCGGCCTGCCAGCTGGGCATCACCCTGACCACCCTGCTGACGGGCTACCTGATGGAGCCCTCCCTCGGGGCGCTGCTCGCCGGGCCGCTGGCCGGCCTCGGCCTGGATGAGGCGACGACGGCGACCGTCTCGATCGTGGTGGCGATGACGGTGGCCACCCTGGCGTCGATGCTGATCGGTGAGCTGATCCCGAAGAACCTCTCGATTGCCCGGTCCATGCAGATCGGCCGCGCTCTGGCCCGGCCGATGCTCGGGTTCTCCCTGGTCTTCCGGCCGGTGATCTTCGTCCTCAACGGCTTCTCCAACCGGGTGTTGCACCTGTTCGGCATGGAGGCCACGGAGGAGATCTCGGGCTCGCGCACCCCGGAGGAGTTGTCCTCCCTGATCCGCCGCTCGGCGGAGATGGGCACCCTGGACGCGAAGACGGCCGCCTTCGTGGATCGGACGCTGCGGTTCTCGGACCGTACCGCCGCTGACGTCATGACACCCAGGATCCGGATGGAGTCCCTGGAGGCGGATGAGTCCCTGGAGTCGGTGATCGAGACCGCCCGCCGGACGGGTTACTCGAGGTTCCCCGTGATCGGGGACTCCCCGGACGACGTCCGCGGGGTGCTGCACGTCAAGAAGGCGGTGGCCGTTCCCCGCGCCAAGCGCCCCGAGCTGGTGGCAGCCACCATCATGACCGACGTCGGCCGGGTCCCGGCGACCGTGCACCTGGACCAGTTGCTGGGCGAGCTGCGCGCGGCCAGCCTCCAGGTCGCCATGGTGGTGGACGAGTACGGCGGGACCGCCGGGATGGTCACCCTCGAGGACCTCGTGGAGGAGATCGTCGGCGAGGTCTCCGACGAGCACGACCGCGTCACCCCCGGGGTGCTGCAGACCGCCTCCGGGAAGTGGTTCTTCCCGGGCCTGATGCGACCCGATGAGATCGGGGCTCAGATCACCACGCTCAAGGTGCCTGAGGACGGGGCCTATGACACGGTGGGCGGTTACATCATGGCCCGGCTCGGCCGCGTGGCGGAGCCCGGGGACCTGCTCGAGGTGGACGGCGGCACGCTCGTGGTCGAGCGCATGGACGGGCGCCGGGTGGACCGGGTCAAGTTCGAGCCGGCCCGCACCGTCGGGGAGTCGCAGGATGAACGGCAGCGAGACCGCAAGAACCAGGAGGCCGCGCGATGAGTGATGACGTCATGGGCATCGTGTGGCTGGTCCTGCTGCTGATCGCCAACGCCTTCTTCGTGGGCGGTGAGTTCGCCGTGATGGGTGCCCGGCGCAGCCAGATCGAGCCCAAGGCCGAGGGTGGCTCGGGCCGTGCCAAGACGGCCCTGTTCGCCATGGAGCACGTCAGCCAGATGCTGGCCGTCTGTCAGCTCGGCATCACGGTCTGTTCCCTGTTGATCCTCAACGTCTCCGAGCCGGCCCTCCACCATCTGCTGGTCACCCCGTTGGAGGCCGTGGGGATCCCGACGGCGGTCGCGGACGTCACGGCGTTCGTCATCGCCCTGTTGGTGGTGACCTTCCTGCACGTCACCTTCGGCGAGATGGTCCCGAAGAACGCGGCGGTCTCGATGGCGGACAAGGCCGTGCTGTTGCTGGCCACCCCGTTGGTCTGGTTGAACAAGGTCCTGCACCCGGTGATCCTGGCGCTGAACTGGGCGGCCAACGTGGTGCTGCGGGCCTTCAAGGTGGAACCGCGGGACGAGGTCAACTCGACCTACACCCTCGAGGAGGTCCAGTCCATTGTGGCGGAGTCCACCCGGACCGGTCTCGTGGACGACGGCTCGGGGCTGATCTCCGGCGCGCTGGAGTTCTCCGACTACGCGGCCGAGGCCGTCATGGTGCCGATCGCCGATGTGGTGACGTTGCCGGCGGACGTGGCCCCCAAGGCGTTCGAGAAGGCGGTGGGACGGACCGGGTTCTCCCGCTTCGTACTGGAGGACGCCGACGGCTCCTACACGGGCTATCTCCACCTGAAGGACGTCATGACCGTGCCGGGGGAACGGTACCGGGAGCCGGTCCCCGTGACGAAGGTCCGTTCGATGGCCAACGTGGCGGTCTCCGATGAGATCGAGGATGCCCTCAGTCTCATGCAGCGCACCGGGTCCCACGTGGCCCGCGTCATCTCGGCCGAGGGGGAGATGGTGGGGGTGCTGTTCCTCGAGGACGTGCTGGAGGTCCTCGTGGGGGAGATCCATGACGCGACGCAGTCCAGCAACCCCGTGAAGCTGCGGACGCCGGGCCGCTGACCGCTCCACCCCGGGATGGTTATTGCTAACGGTTCTCAATATGATACATTGGCTCCCGTTCGTCATGGCCACCCGTCATAGTGCGTTCACAGCCCGTTCGCCCGCGTAGATCCGCCTGGAAGGCACCCCATGGACCGTTCCGCCCGCCTCGTCACCGCACGCCGACGCAGCCTGCCCCTGGTGGGTCTGGTCGCCGCCGCGGCCCTGGTCCTGACGGGGTGCTCCGCCCAGGAGGGCGCCTCGGGCGGTGGGGACGCTGGCGGGCGTGGCGCGGACGACCCGGTGGCCGTGGCCACCACCACGCAGCTGGGCAGCGTCCTGGACCAGGTGACCACGTGCGCCGGTGCCTCCTCCGCCACGATCATGGGTCCGGGAGACGACCCGCACGACTTCTCGGCCTCCTCCCGGCAGGTCGCGCAGCTCGCGACCGCGGAGCTGGTGGTCTCCAACGGACTCGGGCTGGAGGCGGGCCTGCGGACGGCGCTGGACAACGCGAGAGCCGATGGGGCCCGGCTGCTGGAGGTGGCGCCGGCCGTGGATCCCCTGCCCTTCGGCGCCCACGAGGAGGACCACGCAGCCGAAGGGCACGGTGCGCACGACGGGCATGACGGGCATGAACATGAGGGCCTGGATCCGCACTTCTGGATGGATGTCGCCCGGATGGGGCAGGCCGCGGAACTGATCGGGGACGAGCTGGCCGAGGCGACCGGTGAGCAGCAGTACGCGGACTGTGGCACCGAGGCCGCCGGGGAACTCGAGGCCGTGGACGCGGAGGTGCGCCAGATCCTGGAGGCGATCCCCGCGGAGCGCCGGACCCTCGTGACGGATCATGAGGCCTACGCCTATTTCGCCGCGGCCTACGGCTTCGAGGTCGGCGGCGTGGTCATCCCGGGGGGCTCCACGGATGCCGAACCGTCCTCCGGGGAGATGGCTGCCCTGGTCGCACAGATGGAGCGCGAGGGTGCGGACGCCCTCGTGACCGGGGCCGGGGGCGGGAACAAGCTCATGCAGGCGCTCTCGGCCGAGACCGGGGGAGAGGTGCCGGTGGTCGAGATCTACGAGGGGGGCATCGGACCCGAGGGATCGGGCGCGGAGACCTATGCCGTGGCCATGGTCCTCAACGCCCGCACCCTGGCCGAGGCACTCTCGTGATCGGGCTGGAGTGGGTGATCGAACCCTTCGCCCTGGGATTCCAGCAACGGGCCCTGGTCGGCGGCCTGGTGGCCGCCCTGATGTGCTCCGTGGTCGGGGTGTGGCTGGTGCTGCGCGGGATGAGCTTCTTCGGCGATGCCTTCGTGCACGGTGTCATCCCCGGGATCGCCGCCGCCGTCCTCTTCGGGTTCTCGCCCTACCTGGGCGCCGCCATCGCGGCCGCCGTCATGGTCGGGGGGATGCAACTGGTCTACCGCACCACCACGCTGAAGGAGGACACCTCGATCGGTCTGCTGTTCGTCGGCATGATGGCCCTCGGCGTGGTGATGATCTCGACCTCCGACTCGTATACGGGGTCTCTGACGGCCATCCTCTTCGGCGACACCCTGGGCGTCAGCTGGGACGACATCCGCGTGCAGGCGGTCATGGCCGCGGCCGTGGTGCTCTTCGCCGTGGTGCTCTACCGGCCTCTCATGGCCTTGTCCTTCTCCCCGTCGAAGGCCCGTTCGCTCGGGATGCACCCCCAGCTCACCCACGGCCTGCTGCTGGTGCTCATCGCCACCGCCGTGATCGGCAGCTTCCAGGCCGTGGGGACCCTGCTCGTGTTCGGCCTGCTGGTGGGGCCGCCGGCGACCGCCGCGCTGGTCTCCCGTACGGTGCCCCAGATGTTCGCGTGGTCCCTGTCCATCGCGGCCTTCTCGGTGTGGTGCGGGCTCACGCTCAGCTACTACGCCGGGACGGCGGGATCCGCCACCATGTCCCTGGTGCCGATCGTGTTGTTCTTCCTCGTACTGACCGTGCGGGAGACCGTGCACCGTCTCCGGGCCTCCAGTGGCCGGCTGCGCAGGCGGCCGACAGGCCCGAGAGAACCGACAGAACCGACGGAGCCCCCGGCGCCCGCCGAGGCGACCGAGCAGGTGTCCGCATGAGCGCCGGCACGACCCGCGCGGGCACGACCCGCGCCGGCACGATTCGAGACAGCAGTGCGCACACCGGCGCTGCCCGCGATGAAAATACCCGCGACGGCCTTGGCGGGGCCGTCCTCGTGGAGGCCCGAGACCTCGTGCTCGCGCACGGCCGCCAGATCGCGCTGGAATCCTCCTCGTTCCGGGTGCCGCTCGGTGGGGTCACCGCGGTGATCGGCCCCAACGGGTCCGGCAAATCCACGCTCCTGCAGGCGATCGCGGGAGTCTTGGAGCCGGCGTCGGGCACCCTGACGGTACTGGGCGGCACGGTGCGGGAGAACCGCCAGCGGATCTCCTACGTGATGCAGTCCGTGGTGTTCCCCGTGGGAACGCCGATGACGGTGCGGGACGTGGTGCGCATGGGCCGGTACCCGTCGGCCGGCTGGCTGCGCCCCTTCTCCCGGGCAGACCGCGCCGCGGTCGCGGAGGCCATGGCGCAGATGAAGGTCCAGGACCTGGCCGGCCGTCACCTCGACGAGCTCTCGGGCGGCCAACGCCAGCGGGTCTACGTGGCCCAGGGGCTGGCGCAAGGCCACGAGGTGCTGATGCTGGACGAACCCATGACGGGATTGGACATCACCTCGGCGCGGACGATCGACCGCATCATCCACGCGGAGACCGAGCACGGGCATTCCGTGGTGCTGACCACCCACGATCTGGACGAGGCCCGTGCGGCCGACCACGTGATCCTGGTTCACGGCCGGGTGGTGGCCTCCGGGCCGCCGGAGGAGGTCATGACCAGGGCCAACCTGGAAGCCGTCTACGGCCTGGGATCCCTGCACGGCCCCGCCCCGTCAGACGGGGAGCCGGGGGAGGACGTCCCGCTGCTGGTGGACCCGGACTGCACGGTCGAGGTGGTTCAGGAACGAGAGCAGTCGGGGCAGATCCCGTAGATCTCCACGGTGTGCTCCACCTCGGTGAAGGCATGCTCCTGGGCTGTCCGGGCGGCCCAGGCCTCCACGGCCGGGGCCATGATCTCCACCGCCCGGCCGCAGCGCCGGCACATGAGGTGGTGGTGGTGGGTCTGGGCCTCGCAGCGGCGGAACAGCGATTCGCCGTCGTCCGGGTTGAGCACGTCCACGAGCCCCTCCTGCTGCTGCTGCTGCAGGATGCGGTACACGGTGGCCAGCGAGACCTGTTCGCCCCGCTCCTGAAGGAGGGTGAAGAGTTCGCGGGCGCTGACGAAGTCCTCGCGCTCGTCCAGGACCCGGTTCACGGCAGTCTTCTGCCGGGTGGAGCGGCTTTTCACGGGTCCGATATTCATCGCCTCGAGACTACCAGCGGCGGCCTGCCGATGAGCGTGGACGGCCGGGCCTCCGGTCGTTGATCAGGGGCCTGACGTGGAGGCACCGTCCGGGATAGGGTGGTCCGGTGCCTACTGAGATGACTGTGACCAAGTTCGGACATGCCTGCATCCGGCTGGAGAAGTCCGGGCGGCGCCTGGTGATCGATCCCGGGTCCTTCACCGATGTCCCCACGGCCCTCGAGGGGTCCGAACACATCCTCGTGACCCACGAGCACGCCGACCACCTGGACGAGGGGCCCGTTCTGGAGTACCTCGCCGCGCAGCCCGCCGTGACGGTGCGGGCGCCCGCGGTCCCGGCGGCCCGTCTGGCCGAGGCGGCCGTGGCTGCCGGCCTGGACGCCGCGCGGATCATCGCCGCCGGTCCCGGGGAGCAGTTCGAGGTGGCCGGCTTCGCGGTCCGCACCGTGGGTGGCCAGCATGCCCTGATCCACCCGCAGATCCCCGTGGTCGCCAACACCGGGTACATCCTCGACGACCTCGTCTACCACCCGGGGGACAGCTACATCGTCCCGCCCGGTCCGGTACCGGACACCGTGCTGGTGCCCCTGAGCGCACCGTGGAGCAAGCTCTCGGAGACGCTGGACTTCATCGTCGCCGTGCGGGCCCGGCAGGTGATCCCGGTGCATGATGGTCTGCTCAACGGCCGTGGGCTGCCGATGTACCGCCGGCACGCCGGCACCTTCGCCGAGCGCTACGGTTCCACGCTGACGGTGTTGGAGGAGGGGGAGTCCACGTGGATCGGTTGAACGGCAGGACCCCCCGGCGCCCCGTGCTCGTGGACGTGGCGGTGCTCGCCGCCTGGCAGGGACGGGCCGCGGGTCCCGTAGCCGCAGACCTGACCGCCGTAGACCTGACCACCGCGGACCCGACCGCGGCGGACCCGACTGTTGCCGGGACGCCTGAGCCGGCACCCGGTTTCGTGCCCGCGGACCCCACACCGGACGCGGAGACCCTGAAGGTCCTCGACGTCCGGTGGACCGCGCTGGGGGCCGGCAACGGCCACGCCGAGTACCTGCGCGGACACATCCCCGGGGCGGTGTACGTCAGCATGAACAGCCAACTGGCCGGCCACGACGGCCCCCGTCAGGGGCGGCACCCGCTGCCGGACCCCGCCCGCTTCGGGGACACCGTCCGCATGCTCGGGCTCAATGACGGAGACACGGTGGTGGTCTACGACGATGCCCACGGCACCTCCGCGGCACGGGCGTGGTGGCTGTTGCGGCACGCGGGGATCGACTCGGTCTACCTGCTCGACGGCGGGCTGTCCGCCTGGCGGGACGCCAACCTGCCGCTGCAGGCCGGCGATGTCATCCCCCGGCCCGGGACCGCGCGGACCACGTGGGGTCAGATGCCGGTGCTGGACCAGGAGGGCGCCGCGGCCCTGCCCTCGCAGGGCCTGTTGCTGGATGCCCGGGCCGCGGAACGCTACCGGGGGGAGGTCGAGCCGCTGGACCCGCAGGCCGGGCACATCCCCGGGGCCGTCAACGCGCCGACCCTGGACAACGTGGACCAGACCGGCCATTTCCGGCCGGCCGAGGAACTCCACGAGAGGTTCCGGCAGCTGGGAGCGCACCGGGCCGGCGCCGTGGGCGCCTACTGCGGCTCCGGCGTGAGCGCCGCACACGAGATCGCCGCGCTCCAGGTCGCGGGCATCCCGGCGGCCCTGTTCCCGGGCTCGTGGTCGGCGTGGTCGAACACCCCCGGCCGGCCCGTCGCCACCGGGGAACGGCCGTGACACCCGCACCGCGTGGACCGATGCCGGTCCCGCGGGGCAAGATCGAGGCAGCACTCGCCCAGGACCAGACATCCCAGGACCCGCCAGGAGGACACACCATGACCACCGTTTTCACCCGCATCATCACCGGGGAGCTGCCCGGCCGCTTCGTCTGGAAGGACGAGACGTGCGTGGCGTTTTTGTCCATCGGGCCGCTGACCCACGGCCACACCCTGGTGGTGCCGCGCGCCGAGGTCGACAAGTGGACCGAGGCCGAACCCGCGCTCGTGTCGCATCTGATCCAGGTGGCCCAGGCCATCGGCACGGTCCAGGTCGAGGCCTTCGACGCCCAGCGTGCCGGGTTGATGGTGGCCGGCTACGAGGTACCGCACCTGCACGTGCACGTCTGGCCGTCCAACTCGCTGGAGGACTTCGATCTGGACCAGGTGGACAACCACCCGGAACCGGCCGACCTCGATGAGGCCGCCGAGAAGATCCGCGCGGGCCTCCGGGTGGCCGGACACACGGAGTTCGTGCCCGAGGACTGACCAGAGGGCCCGAGGACTGACCAGGACCGGCAACGGCGGCCGGGCTACAGCGCCGCCTTCAGGGCTTGGCGGACACGTTTCTCGGAGACGGAGACGGCCGTGCCCAGGTCCTGGGCGAAGTAACTGATCCTCAACTCCTCGATCAGCCACCGCACCCCGTCCAGGGCGGGCGGGGTCGCCCGGCCGGCGGGGAGCTGCTGGACGGCGGCGTCGAAGGCGTCCTCCAGCTGCTGGACCACGGCCATGTCCCGGGAGTCCCGCTGGACCTGACCGCCCGCCCTCAACTTCTCGATCCGCCGCTGCATGCCCTGCAGGTAGCGCGGTAGGTGCTGCAGGTGCGCCCAGCCCGTGGCGGCGATGAACCCCGGGAACACGAGCTGTCCCAGCTGGGCCTTGATGTCGTTCAGGGCCGGGGCCATGGCCAGGGAGACCGAGCCTTTGAGCTCCTTCCGGACCTGCGTGGCGCTGCCGAGCACCTGCGCCACCAGCGCCGTGACGGAGAAGACGGTCTCGATCAGCTCGGCCCGTACCGTGGTGAACAGGGCGCGGAACTCCGCCTCCGTGAACGGCAGGGATTCCGGCACCAGGCGGTCCACGGCCGCCCGGGTGCAGTCCGCGATCACCTCATCCACCGAGCCATGCGGGTTCTGCGTGAACGTCAGCTTCTCCCGCTGATCCAGGTGGTCCAGGACGTAACGCCGCGGGCTGGGGACCAGCGCCAACAGCAGGTTCACGACGCCGGCCCGGTGCGCGGCCTGTTGGTCCGCCTCGGTGCGGAACACGCTCAACCCCGCGGCCGGGGCGCCGTCCGCCCCGGTCTCGGCGATCAGCGCGGGGAAGCCGGTGATCTGCTGGGTGCCGGACCCCGTGCGGACCGTCGTGTCGATCTTGCGCGGGATGTCCCCGACGGTCCAGTCGCTCAGGCCGTGCCGCTCGTCGAACGCCGCGAGAGCCGGGGAGCCGGCGGGTGAGCCGGCGGCCGGGTGGGCACCCGGGGTGAGGGTCCCGGGGGAGGGGGCGCCGCCGTCGTGCCTCTGCTGGTCCTGTCTGTGACTGTCTCCTGGACTGTGACTGTCTCCGGGTCGGCTGTCCTGCGAGGCCCGGGCCAGGGAATCGGCGATCGCCGAGCGGTTGGCCCCGGCGAGCCGGTCCTGCAAGGCGGCCAGGTCCTGCCCGGCGCCGATGATGGCGCCACGGGCATCCTCCACGCGGTAGTCCGGCACCAGGTGCGCGGGGACGGCCGACAGGTCCCAGGAGCCCGGCGGGATCAGCACGCCCTTCATCCGGCGCAGGGCCAGCTCGAGGGAGGGCAGCAGCTGGTCCGTGGCCGGGTCGGCCTCCTGCGCCAACCGATCGACGGCGGCACGCGCCACGTCCGGGGCCGGCACGAAGTTCTTCCGCACCGCCTTGGGCAGCGACCGGATCAGGGCGGTCACCAACTCCACGCGCAACCCCGGCACGAGCCATCGGAACCGCTCCGGGTCCATCTGGTTCAGCATCAGCACCGGGATCGTGACGGTGATGCCATCGGATTCCCCGGCACCGGCCGCCGGGTTGTAGTCATAGGAGAGCGTCAGGTCGATCCCGCCGCCCGCGGTGGGGTGGTGGAACACGGTGGGGAACTGGTCCGTGTCCAACTCCCCGGTGTCCACGGCCAGCAGGGACTGAGGGTCGAAGTCGAGCAGGTCCGGGTTCTTCTGCCGCGTCTTCTTCCACCAGGAGTCGAAGTGACGTTCGGAGACCACGGTGGCCGGAAGCCGGGCATCGTAGAAGTCGAAGAGGTCCTGGTCGGAGACGCGCAGGTCCCGGCGCCGCAGCCGCGTCTCGAGGTCTTCCACCTCGGCCAGCGCGCGGCGGTTGCGGGCGAAGAAGTGGTGCCGGGTCTTCCAGTCGCCCTCCACCAGGGCATGACGGATGAACAGCTCGCGGGAGCCGACCGGGTCGATCCGCCAGAACTGTACCGACCGGTCCGGGATGAGGGTCAGGCCGAAGAGGGTGACCTTCTCGCGGGCCACCACCGAGCCGGATCGCTGCGACCAGTGGGGCTCGTTGTAGGTCCGCTTGGCCAGTGTCCCGGCGGCGTCCACGGCCCACAACGGATCGATCTTCGCCACCATCCGCGCCCACAGCCGGGAGGTCTCCACCAGCTCGGCGGCCATCACGAAGGCGTGGCGCTTCTTGAACAGCGCCGAGCCGGGGAACACCGCGAACCGGGTGTTGCGCGCACCCTGATAGTCGCGCCGGCGCTCATCCCAGGCGCCGAGGTGGGAGAGCAGGCCCGTCAGCAGGGAGCGGTGGACCGGCTCGTGCTGGCCCACCGGGTCCACCGGTCCGGCGGACACCGAGATGCCCAGGGGCTTGGCCAGCTGGCGCAGCTGCTGCACCAGGTCCTGCCACTCCCGCACCCGCAGGTAGTTGATGTACTCGGAGCGGCACATCCGGCGGAACTGGTTCCCGGAGAGTTCCTTCTGCTGTTCACGCAGATAGGCCCACAGGTTCAACAGGGAGGAGAAGTCCGAGTTCTCGTCCTTGAACCGGGCGTGCATCTCGTCCGCCCGGGCCCGCTGTTCGGTGGGGCGTTCGCGCGGGTCCTGGATCGTCAGGGCCGCCGCCAGGACCATGACCTCCCGCACGCAGCCGCGCTCCCCGGCCTCCACGATCATCCGGCCCAGGCGGGGGTCCACGGGCAGCCGGGCCAGCTTCCGCCCGACCGGGGTGATGGTGCCCTGGGGGTGGTGACGACCCCGCTCATCCGGGCGGCCCGAGTTCAGCGCGCCGAACTCGGTGAGCAGGTTCGCACCGTCGGTGACCTGCCGGGAATCCGGCGGCTGCAGGAAGGGGAAGTCGCCGACGTCGGCCGGGGTGCGGGCCACACCCATGGAGCACATCTGCAGGATGACGGCCGCGAGGTTGGTGCGCAGGATCTCGGGGTCCGTGAACTCCGGGCGGGAGGCGAAGTCCTCTTCCGAGTACAGCCGGATCGCGATCCCGTCCGAGGTCCGCCCGGAGCGGCCCGAGCGCTGGTTGGCGCTGGCCTGGCTGATGCGCTCGATCGGCAGGCGCTGCACCTTGGTGCGGTGCGAGTACCGGGAGATGCGTGCCGTGCCCGTGTCGATGACGTATTTGATCCCCGGCACGGTCAAGGAGGTCTCGGCCACGTTGGTGGCCAGCACGATGCGCCGCTTCCGTCCCGGGGAGAAGACCCGGTGCTGTTCGGCCATGGACAGCCGGCCGTACAGCGGCAGGATCTCCGCGTTGCCCAGCCGCAGGTTGGCCGCGACGCGCGGGGCCAGCGCCTCGGCCGCGTCCCGGATCTCGCGCTCGCCGGAGAAGAACACCAGGATGTCCCCGTCCGGCTCGCGGGAGAGCTCGTCCACGGCGTCGCAGACGGCGTCCACGGGGTCCCGGGCGTCCTCGCTGTCAGCCTCCTGGGCGGCGCCGTCGTCGTCGGGATCGTCGGGATCGCCGCCGGGGCGCGGGGTTTCCAGCGGCCGGTAGCGGATCTCGACCGGGTAGGTGCGGCCGGAGACCTCGATGATGGGGGCGGGCTCGGGCGGGGCACCCTCGGGCTGTGAGGCCGCCGTGGCCGGCTGTGCGAAGTGTGCCGCGAAGGACTGCGGGTCGATGGTGGCCGAGGTGATGATGACGCGCAGGTCCGGGCGCTGCGGGACGAGCCGCTTGAGGAAACCCAGGAGGAAGTCGATGTTGAGGCTGCGCTCATGGGCCTCGTCGATGATGATCGCCGCGTACCGGCTCAGCGTCGGATCATGCTGGATCTCGGCGAGCAGGATGCCGTCCGTCATGACCTTGAGCCGGGTCTCGGCCGAGGTCTGGGAGGTGAACCGGACCTGGTAGCCGACGTCCGCGCCGATCTCGGTGCCCATCTCCTGGGCGATGCGTTCGGCCACCGAGCGGGCGGCGATGCGACGGGGCTGCGTGTGCCCGATCATCTTCCCGGCGTCCAGGACACCGTCCTGCGCCAACTCGAGGAGCATCTTGGGCAGCTGGGTGGTCTTGCCCGAACCCGTCTCGCCGGCCACGATCACGACCTGGTGGTCCCGGATGGTGTCCATGATGGTGCCCCGCTCGGCGGACACCGGCAGGTTCGGCGGGTACTCCAGGCGGAGGGGGGAGCGGAGCGGGGAGACGGGGGCGGCGGAGGCGTCGGACATGGCACCGGCCAGTCTACGGGGATCACCGGAACCGCCCCCCCGGCTTCGAGGGCGGGCGGGCCTCCGAGAGGCGGATCGGACCAGAACGGACGGGAACCGCCCTCGGAGGCCTGCAGCGTGGACGAATCCGGCCCGGAACCCCGTGGTGACGCACGTCACGTCCAGAATCTGCGGGCCGTTTGGGCTGGAGGCGCGGCACGGCTCCCGTGTGGCGGCCGACACGTCTATCGTGGGATACCGTCGTACTCCGGATCATCCCCGCACCGGCGCATCCGCGTCTGGCCGGGGTACGCGGTGGTGAAAGGACCTACATCATGCTCGCCAGTCAGAGAACCCGTACCCGACTGCGCGGTGGGGCCATCCTGGCCGTGACCGCACTCGCCCTGACCGCCTGTGGCGGCACCGACGGTGGAAACGACGAGGCCGGCTCCGGCGGCGACGGCGGCGACACCGCCTCCGAGTCCTACACCATCGGCGTCTCGCAGCTGGTCTCCCACGCCTCCCTGGACGCGGCCCTGGAGGGCTTCGAAGCCGGGATCGAGGAGTCCGGACTGGACATCACCCTGGACGTCCAGAACGCCCAGGGCGACCAGGCCACGGCCAACACGATCGCCGGCACCTTCGCCTCGGGCGACTACGACCTCGTGCTGGCCATCGCGACCCCGGCCGCCCAGGCCGCAGCCCAGGCCGTCACGAACGTCCCGGTCCTGTTCACCGCCGTCACCGATCCGGTCAGTGCCAAGCTCGTCGAGTCCAATGAGGCCCCCGGAGGCAACGTCACGGGCACCTCGGACGCCAACCCGGTCCTGGAGCAGTTGACCCTGCTGACCGAGCTGGACCCGGAGGCCAAGCGGGTCGGCATCGTGTACTCCTCCGGCGAGGCCAACTCCGAGGTCCAGGTGGAGTGGGCCAAGGAAGCCGCTGAGGAGCTCGGCCTGGAGATCGTCGAGGCCACCGTCTCCAACTCCTCGGAGGTGCAGCAGGCCGCCAGCTCACTGTCTGAGGTCGACGCCATCTACGTGCCCACGGACAACGCCGTGGTGACCGCCCTGGAGACCCTGATCGGGGTGGCCCAGGAGCGCCAGATCCCGCTGATCCCCGCCGAGGGTGACTCCGTGGCGCGTGGCGGAGTGGCCACCTACGGCCTCAGCTATGACAAGCTCGGAGCCCAGACCGCCGAGATGGCCATCCGCCTCCTGACCGAAGGCGCCGACCCGGCCACCATGCCGGTCGAGACGCTGTCCGAGCCGGAGCTGTACGTGAACCCCGGGGCCGCCGAGTCCATGGGGGTCGAGATCCCGCAGTCGGTCCTCGATGAGGCCGACCACGTGGTGGGCGGGGAGTAGTCGGACACCCATGACCACTGCCATCGAACTGGGCGTGATCTACGCGATCATGGCCCTCGGGGTCTACGTGACCTTCCGCATCCTGGACTTCCCGGACCTGACGGTGGACGGCTCGTTCACCACGGGGGCTGCAGTCGCCGCCATCTCGATCTCCAACGGGGTCGACCCGTATCTGACGTTCCTGATGGCGTTCGTTGCGGGGTTCCTGGCGGGGGTCATCACCGGACTGCTGCACACCAAGGGGCGCATCAACGGGCTGCTGGCGGGCATCCTGACCCAGATCGCGCTCTACTCGGTCAACCTGCGCATCATGGCCGGGCCCAACATCCCCCTGCTGGGGGAGGAGACCGCCATCACCCCGCTCAAGACCGCCGGACTGATGGGCGGCTGGGGATCCATCGGCATCTTCGCCGCCCTGGCGATCCTGTTGGGCCTGGCCCTGGTGTGGTTCCTGCACACCGACCTCGGCCTGGCCCTGCAGGCCACGGGGGACAACGAGAAGATGATCCGCTCCTACGGGGTGAACACGGACTATCAGAAGATCCTGGGCCTGGCGCTGTCGAACGGACTCGTCGGCCTCTGCGGCGCCGTGGTGGCCCAGTACCAGGGCTTCGCGGACATCGGCATGGGCATCGGCCTGATCATCGCCGGGCTGGCGTCCGTCATCGTCGGCCAGGCCATCCTCGGCACGCGCACCATCCTGGTGGCCGTGATGGCCGTCATCCTCGGCTCGGTGCTCTACCGGGTGGCCATCCAGCTGGCCCTCATGGCCGGGCTGGACCCGAATGACATGAAGCTCATCTCGGCCGTGCTGGTCGTCATCGCCCTGGTCGTGCCCCAGCTGCCGTTCTTCCGGCGCCGGAAGGCGCTGACCAGCCGGGCGGACCCGGACAGTGCCGCTGCCGCGGGTGCCGAGGCACCGGCGCTGTCGTCCGCCGCCGAATCCACGAGCGGAGGGACCCGCTGATGCTGACCCTGAGCCAGGTCGACAAGACCTTCTTCCCGGGAACCGTCAACGAGCGCCGCGCCCTGCGGGGCATCGACCTGCACCTGGCCGAGGGTGACTTCGTCACGGTCATCGGCTCCAACGGTGCCGGCAAGTCCACGGTGCTCAACGTCATCTCCGGTGAGCTGTCGCCGGACACCGGCACCCTCACGGTGGACGGCCGCAACGTCACCAGACTCCCGGACCACCGGCGGGCGGCCCTCGTGGGCCGCGTCTTCCAGGACCCGATGGCGGGCACCGCCCCGCACCTGTCCATCGAGGAGAACATGGCGATCGCGGACCGGCGCGGGGCCTCCCGGCTGTTCGCCCGCGGGGTGACCGCCGCCAAGCGCCGGCGCTTCGCCGCGGAGCTGGCCGTGCTGGAACTGGGCCTGGAGAACCGCCTCAAGGCCAAGGTCGGACTGCTCTCCGGCGGCCAGCGGCAGGCCCTCAGCCTGCTGATGGCCACGTTCTCGGATCCACGGATCCTGTTGCTGGACGAGCACACCGCCGCCCTCGACCCCCAGCGGGCCGAACTCGTGACCCGCCTGACCGAACAGATCGTCACAGACCGGAGACTGACCACCCTGATGGTCACCCACAACATGGAGCAGGCGCTGCGCGTGGGCAACCGCCTGGTCATGATGCATGACGGCCGGATCATCCTGGACCTGGATGAGCAGCAGAAGCGCGGCAAGACGGTGCGCGATCTGCTGGGGGAGTTCGAGAAGATCAAGGGCGCCACTCTGGACGACAAGACCCTGCTGCAGTAGGGCACGTCGGCTGGTACTCTTCGGCGCCCCGTGGAAGGGTGACGACATCCCACTCGCAGACGCACCCTGATGAGGATCCCATGGATACGACCTTCAAACTCATAGCCATCCTGCTGTACTTCGCGGCCATGCTGGCCATCGGGTTCTATGCCTCCCGGAAGAACAAGGACCTGGACGACTACATGCTGGCGGGCCGCAAACTGCCGCCCTTCGTCGCGGCCCTGTCCGCCGGCGCCTCGGACATGTCCGGCTGGTTGCTGCTGGGCCTGCCGGGCGCCATCTACGCCGTCGGCCTGGTCGAGGCCTGGATCGCGGTCGGCCTGACCGTGGGCGCTTGGCTGAACTGGAAGTTCATCGCCCCGCGGCTGCGGGCCTACACGGAGGTCTCCCGGAACTCCATCACCATCCCCTCGTTCCTCGAGAACCGGTTCCGGGACAACAGCCACCTGCTGCGGATCGTGGCCGGGGCGATCGTGCTGGTCTACTTCACCTTCTACGTGTCCTCCGGCATGGTGGCCGGCGGAAAGTTCTTCGAGTCCTCCTTCGGCTCCACCTACCTGGCCGGCATGCTCCTGGTGGCCGGGGTCACCCTGGTCTACACCCTGTTCGGCGGCTTCCTCGGCGCCTCCCTGACGGATGTGGCCCAGGGCCTGCTCATGCTCGCGGCCCTGATCGCGGTCCCGGTGGTGGCGCTCATCAACATCGGCGGCTGGGGCGAGATGGTCGACGGCATCCGGGCCGCCGACGCCGCCCTGGGCGAGGGTGGGGACCGGCTGTCCTTCTTCGCGAACGCCACCTGGGTCGGCATCGTCTCCGCGCTGGCCTGGGGACTGGGGTATTTCGGCCAGCCGCACATCATCGTCCGCTTCATGGCGCTGCGATCCGCCAAGGACGCCGTGGCGGGCCGCCGCATCGGGGTGGCCTGGATGGCCCTGTGCGCCCTCGGCGCCGTCATGACGGCCCTGGTGGGCATCGCCTACTTCCACGCGCATCCCGAGCTCACCATCGACGACCCCGAGACCGTGTTCCTGCTGCTCGCCCAGATCCTGTTCCACCCCTTCGTGGCCGGACTGGTGCTCGCCGCGGTACTGGCGGCCGTCATGTCCACGATCTCCTCGCAGCTCATCGTCTGCTCCTCCGCCCTCGTGGAGGACCTCTACAAGCTCTTCGGCCGCAAGGCCAGCGCCCGGACGGAACTGTGGCTCGGCCGCGGCGGCGTCGTCCTGGTGGCCGTCATCTCGATCCTCATCGCGCTCGATCCCGAGGCGAGCGTCCTGGAGCTCGTGGCCTTCGCCTGGGCCGGTTTCGGGGCCTCCTTCGGGCCGATCGTGATCCTCGCGCTGTTCTGGAAGGGGTTCAACAACTGGGGCGCGTTGTCCTCGCTCGTGGTGGGGGCCGTGATCGTGTTCTGGTGGGGCAACATGCCGGAGGAGGCCTGGGGTGGCGCCTTCGAGATGTACGAGATCATTCCCGGCTTCATCCTCGCCGCGATCGTGGGGATCATCGTCTCGCTGTCGACGCAGCGCCCGAGGGACTCGGCTGCCGCGGAGGTCACCGCCGAGATCAGCGCCGAGTTCGACGAGGCCGTGGCCGTGGCGAAGGGCAAGGAGTACGTGGCGCCGGTCAGGTGACCGGCCGGTCCTTCCGGTAGCCGCGCAGGGCCGCGTCCTGCCGCATCCCCAGGGAGAGGTACAGCTGGTGGGCCGGAGTCCGGGACTCCCGGACCGTCAGGTGGACCTGTTGGGGTGAGCCTGCCGCCAGCAGGGCACGGACCAGTTCAACGACCAGCCGCCGGCCCAGCCCCTGCCGGCGGGCGGCCGGGGCCACCGCGGTGAAGTCCACGTAGGCCTGCCCATCGTCCTGCAGCGTGCCCGCCGCGTACCCGAGCAAAGTCCCCTGCACCCCGGTGGTGTCCTCCGCCACCACGGTGAGGTGCGCGGACACCAGCTGCGCGGCCGTCGCGTAGGCCGCGCCGAATTCCGCGGTGTGCAGCGGTTCGAGGGGCCCGACGTCGGCCGGCACCATCCGCCGGATGCGCACCCCGGGTGCCGGGCCGGCGTCGGGAACCGCCCAGCTGCGGGCCTGGGCGGCGGTGGCCACCAGGGCGAAGTTCACCTCGGTGGCCCTGAAGCCGAGCCGGTCCGCGAGGGAGGCCATGGCCGTGTTCGCCACGTGCCCGCACATCTCCAGATGGGCGATGTCCGCGGGGAGCTGACGGGCGGCCGCCTCCACGAGGGCGGCACCGTGCCGGGCCACCGCGCCGGGCGCGCCCCAGGGGCCGTGGATCCAGGCCATCGAGGGCTCGGTGTCCCAGTCGACCGTGCAGGCGGCCAGAATCTCGCCACCGTCCTCGCCGCCGTTCTCGCCGCCAGACCGGACCGCCCGCCAACCGGTCAGCCACGGGTGGTCCAGGCCGTCCAGCTCGGCCTCGATCCCCGCGGGGTCCTCGCCCAGGAAGGCGGTCGAGGTCGCCGGGTCCTGTTGGCAGGCGATGATGAACGCCAGCGCCCGCTGTCGATCGGCAGGGTCCCGGTGGGTGGGGTGTTCGGTCATGGACTGATGGTCTGCCCTACGCTGGCCGGATGGAAGAGCTGACGGAACACCTCTGGGGATCCGATGTGCCCGGGCAGCCGTGGCTCCGCTTCGACGCCGGGGGCCGGCTGTACGGATCCGACGGGTGCAATCGGCTCATGGGGCAGTGGACGCTGACGGGGGACCGGATCGAGTTCGGCCGCCTGGTCTCCACCATGATGTTCTGCCGGGACGTGGACACCTGGCTGTTCGGGGCCGCCCGGGCCCGGTGGGTCCGGGGACCGGCCGGCGGACGGCTCGAGGTCAGCAACGCCGCCGGTGAGGTGATCGGAGCGCTCGAGCGCTCCGGTGCCGGCCCCCGGTGAAGATCTCGGGATGGCGGGGATTCAGGAGATGGTGCCCCCGGCAGGAATCGAACCTGCGGCCTTCTGCGCCGGAGGCAGACGCTCTATCCCCTGAGCTACGGAGGCGGGGGTCCGGTGATCGGCGTGCCGATCGGACTGTGCCACCCTACCGCATCGGTGCCCGTGGCGAAAACCCGGTGGGGTGACGGCTGGGGCCCGCCGGAACATTAGACTGTTGCGGGTGACCCCCGAAGACCTTTCCACAGCCCTGACCACGTGCCTGCAGGATGCCGTCGACGCCGGCGAGATCTCGGTTCAGGTGCCCACCACCCTGAAGGTGGAACGCCCCAAGAACCGCGAGCACGGCGACTGGGCCACCAATGCGGCCATGCAACTGGCCAAGCAGGCGTCCCTGGCCCCACGGGACCTGGCCGCACTGCTGGCCGAACGCCTGCGCCGAGTCCCCGGTATCGCCGGGGTGGACATCGCCGGGCCCGGATTCCTGAACATCACCCTGGATGCCGCGGCCGCCGGTGAGCTGGCCCGCACCGTGGTGGAGGCCGGTGCCGGCTACGGCCGCAACACCGCGCTGACCGGTCACGTGGTGAACATGGAGTTCGTCTCTGCCAACCCCACCGGGCCGCTGCACATCGGCCACACCCGCTGGGCCGCGCTCGGTGACGCCATCTCCCGGTTGCTGCGCGCCTCGGGTGCCGAGGTCACGGCCGAGTACTACATCAACGACGCCGGCCACCAGATGAACGTGTTCGCCCAGTCCGTCCACCACCGGCTGCACGGCCTGCCCGTGCCGGAGGGCGGATATCCCGGCGAGTACGTCCAAGACCTGGCCCGGCAGGTCTCCACCGCCCACCCGGACCTCGCGTCCCTCACCGAGGAGGCGGCCCTCCCGGTCATCCGCGAGACCGCCTACGAGCTCCAGATGCAGGACATCCGGGACACCCTGGAGGCCTTCGGCGTGCACTTCGACGTCTGGTTCTCGGAGCAGCAGCTGCACTTATCCGGTGCGATCGGGGCTGCGGTCCAACGCCTGCGCGAGCAGGGCCACATCGAGGACCGGGACGGCGCCGTCTGGCTGCGCACCACGGACTTCGGTGATGACAAGGACCGGGTGCTGATCCGTGCGAACGGTGAGCCGACCTACTTCGCCGCTGACGCCGCGTACTACCTGTCCAAGAAGGACCGCGGCTTCACCGAGAAGATCTATCTGCTGGGCGCGGACCACCACGGCTACGTGGGCCGGCTGAAGGCCATCGCCGCCTGCGCCGGGGACGACCCGCAGCACAACATCGAGGTGCTCATCGGCCAGCTCATCTCCGTCAACGGGGCCAAGCTGTCCAAGCGGGCCGGCAACATCATCGAGCTCAAGGACCTGGTCGAGTGGCTCGGTGCGGATGCGCTGCGCTACTCGCTGGCCCGGTACCCGGCGGACTCCCCGATCACCATCGACCCGGAGATCCTGACCTCCAGGACCAATGACAACCCGGTCTTCTACGTGCAGTATGCCCACGCCCGGTCCAAGGGGGCGTCGCGCACGGCCGAGGCGGCCGGCGTCGACCGTTCCGCCTTTGACGCCTCCCTGCTCACGCACCCGACGGAATCGGATCTGCTGGCCCGTCTGGGGGAGTTCCCCTCGATCGTGGCGACGGCGGCACAGCTCCGCGAGCCCCACCGGGTGGCCCGCCACCTCGAGGTCCTCGCCGGCGCGTACCACTCCTGGTACGCCGCCTGCCGGATCGTCCCCGCGTCCACGGACGAAGGCCCCGGGACGATCACGGACACCAACCGCACCCGCCTGTGGCTGAACGAGGCCACCGCCCAGGTGCTCGCCAACGGGCTCGACCTGCTGGGCGTCAGCGCCCCGGAACGGATGTGACCGTGTTCTCCGCTGCCTCATCGGCCGGCGCCTCACCGCTGGCCCCCGCGTGGCTCGAGTACCCCGCGGACCCGAATGCGCTGGTCACCAAGCTGTGGGCCTCCGGCGTGCAGAGGAACGACGACGGCCAGATCGCCGTCCAAGGTCTCGGCGCCTCCCAGCTCGCCCAGGAGTACGGCACGCCGCTGCTGGTGCTGGACGAGGACGACTTCCGGTCGCGGGCCCGGGCCTTCCGGGACGCGTTCAACGACGCCTTCGCCGACCTCTGCGGGGGAGTGGACGTGTACTACGCGGGCAAGTCCTTCCTGTGCACCTCGGCCGCCCGCTGGATCACCGAGGAGGGCCTGCGCCTGGACACCGCCTCCGGCGGGGAGATGGCCACCGCGCTGCGGGCCGGCGTCGATCCCGCCCATATCGGGCTGCACGGCAACAACAAGTCCGACACCGAGATGCGCCGTGCGCTGGCCGCCGGGGTGGGCCGCATCGTGGTCGACTCCCTGGACGAGCTGGACCGGCTCGCCGAGCTGGCCACCGAGGCCGGCGCGGTGGCACCGGTCATGCTGCGCCTGACCCCGGGGGTGCACGCCCACACCCATGAGTTCATCGCCACCGCCCACGAGGACCAGAAGTTCGGGCTCTCGATGGCGGGCGGGCTGGCCGGCCAGGCGGGCCAGGCCGTGGCGCGGGCCCTGGCCGCCGAGTCGATCGACCTGCTGGGGCTGCACTGCCACATCGGCTCCCAGATCTTCGAGGCGGACGGTTTCGGGGTGGCGGCACAGAAGCTGCTGGGCTTCCTCGCCCAGATCGAGACCGAGCACGGCGTCGCCCTGCCGGAACTGGATCTGGGCGGCGGTCACGGGATCGCCTACACGGCCGCGGACACCCCCCGGACCCCGGCGGACATCGCCACCACGCTGGCCGGCGTGGTGCGGGCCGCCTGCCAGGAGCTGGGGATGGATTGCCCACGGATCTCGATCGAGCCGGGCCGGGCCATCTCCGGACCGGCGGGGTTCACCCTGTACGAGGCCGGCGTGCGCAAGACCGTCACGGTCGACGCGCCCCAGGACGGTGGTGACGGTGCCACCCACCCGCGTCGCTATGTCTCCGTGGACGGCGGTATGAGTGACAACCCCCGTCCGGTGCTCTACGAGGCGGACTACTCGGTGGCCCTGGCCTCCCGGACCTCGACGGCACCGGCGGTGCTCTCCCGGGTGGTCGGCAAACACTGCGAATCCGGGGACATCGTGGTCAAGGACGCCTACCTGCCCGAGGATGTGGGCCGCGGGGACCTGTTGGCCGTGCCCGCCACCGGCGCGTACTGCCACTCCCTGTCCAGCAACTACAACATGCTCACCCGGCCGGCCGTCGTCGCCGTGCGGGACGGCTCGGCCCGCGTCATCATCCGGCGGGAGACCGAGGACGACCTCTTCGCCCGCGAGACCGGGCTGTAGCGACCCGGCTGTAGTGAACGAACTGACGAGAACGCGCTGCAGAATCCGGCCGGTAGAGTCCGGCCTGACCCTCAGCACCAGAACCATCGGAGGACCATGACCGCCACCACCCCGGCCGCCCGCGAGGCCACGCCGCAGGCCTCCCCCCAGGCCTTGAAGATCGCCCTGCTCGGTGCCGGCACCGTCGGCTCCCAGGTAGCCCGCATCCTCACGGAGGACGCCGAGATGCTGGCGGCCCGGGTGGGAGCCCACCTCGAGCTGGCCGGCATCTTCGTCCGGAACCCGGACGCCGCCCGCGACTACCAGCTGCCCCGCGGGCTCTACACCACGGACGCCGAGGCACTCGTGGACTCCGCGGACATCGTGGTGGAGCTGATGGGCGGCATCGAGCCGGCCAAGACGCTGATCGAGCGGGCCATCGCCCACGGTTCGGCCGTGGTCACCGGCAACAAGGCCCTGCTGGCCCAGAGCGGCTCGGAACTGTTCCAGGCGGCCGCGGAGGCAGGCACCCAGCTCTCCTTCGAGGCCTCCGTGGCCGGCGCCATCCCGATCCTGCGACCGCTACGGGATTCCCTGGCCGGGGACACCGTCACCCGGGTGATGGGCATCGTCAACGGCACCACGAACTACATCCTGGACCAGATGGACTCCACGGGGGCCACCTTCGACGACGCCCTGGCCGATGCACAGGCCCTCGGCTACGCCGAGTCCGACCCGACGGCGGACATCGAAGGCCACGACGCCGCCGCCAAGGCCGCCATCCTCGCCAACCTGGCCTTCCACGCCCCGTTCCGGATCGACGAGGTCCACTGCGAGGGCATCACCCGGATCACGGCGGCGGACAACGAGGCCGCCACCGAGGCCGGCTATGTCATCAAGCTGTTGGCGATCGCCGAGCGGATCAGCGCCACCGGTGCGGACGGCGCCAGGACGGACGGGGCCGTGCTGCGCGTGCACCCGACGCTGCTGCCGCGTGAGCATCCCCTGGCGGCCGTACGCGGGGCCTTCAACGCGGTCTTCGTGGAGGCGGAGAATGCGGGCGAGCTGATGTTCTACGGCCCCGGTGCCGGCGGCGCCCCGACGGCCAGCGCGGTCATGGGGGACCTGGTCTCCATCGCCCGCCGCCTGATCCGTGGCGGTGCGGGACGGACCCATACGCCGAAGTCCGTGGTGCCGGCCCTGGCCGTGGGGGAGGCCCGCACGAGCTACATGGTGGTGCTGCGGGTGGCGGACCGCCCCGGTGTGCTGGCCGCGATCGCCTCCTCGGTGGCGGACCACGGCGTCTCCATCGTGTCCATGCGTCAGGTGCCGTTGGCCGAAGACGATCTCGTGGCGGAGGAATCCGAGGAGGAGTACACCGACGAGGCGCCCGAATCGGTCCTGCGGATCATCACGCACGAGGCGAAGGAACAGGATCTGGCGGCCACCGTGGTCGCCCTCGAGCAATTGGACGCGGTGACCGAAGTGGTTTCGGTCCTGCGAGTCGAAGGGAACTGAACACAGTGGCACATCAATGGCGCGGGGTCATCCGCGAATATGCCGACCGTCTGCCCGTGAGCGAGGGCACCCGGGTGGTCACCCTGGGTGAGGGCGGGACGCCGCTGATCGAGGCACCCGCGCTGTCCGAGCTCGTCCAGGGCGAGGTCTGGGTCAAGTTCGAGGGGATGAACCCCACCGGTTCCTTCAAGGACCGGGGCATGACCATGGCCATCACCGCCGCCGTGGAGCAGGGCGCGAAGGCCGTGGTCTGCGCCTCCACCGGCAACACCTCGGCCTCCGCCGCGGCCTATGCCACCCAGGCGGGACTGACCTGCGCGGTCCTGGTGCCGGACGGCAAGATCGCCCTGGGCAAGCTGTCCCAGGCCATCGCCCATGGCGCCACCCTGCTCCAGGTGGACGGCAATTTCGACAACTGCCTCGACGTGGCCCGCAAGCTCAGCGAGAACTACCCGGTGTTCCTCGTGAACTCGGTCAACCCCAACCGCATCGAGGGGCAGAAGACCGGCGCCTTCGAGGTGGTGGACGCCCTGGGCGACGCCCCGGACTACCACCTGCTGCCCGTGGGCAACGCCGGCAACATCACGGCCTACTGGAAGGGCTACCAGGAGTACTCCCAGCCCTACACGAACCCGCACCCCGGCGCCACGGCCGGTGAGCTGGCACCCGTCGCCACGAAGACCCCCGTCATGTGGGGCTTCCAGGCCGCCGGTTCCGCACCGATCGTGTTGGGCCATCCCGTCACCGAGCCGGACACCATCGCCACCGCCATCCGGATCGGCAACCCCGCCTCCTGGGAGCAGGCCGAGGCCGCCCGTGACGAGTCCGGCGGGTTGATCGACTCCGTGACGGACGAGGAGATCCTGGCAGCGCACCGCTGGTTGTCCGCCAAGGAGGGCGTGTTCGTGGAGCCGGCCTCCGCGGCCGGGGTCGCGGGCCTGATCAAACAGCACGGCCTCGGCAACGTGCCGGCCGGCAAACGGTGGGTCATCACCGTGACGGGTCACGGGCTGAAGGACCCGCAGTGGGCCCTGCGCAACGCCGACGGCTCGGACGTGGAGCCCCAGAAGGTGCCGTTCGACGTCGTGGCCGTGGCCGACGCCCTCGGACTCGCCTGATGGGTGAGGGGTTGAACCGTGTCCGGGCCGGTCTGACGGTGTCCGTCTCGGTCCCGGCCACCTCGGCCAACCTGGGTCCGGGCTTCGATTCCATGGGCCTCGCGCTGGACCTGCGGGACGAGGTGACGGTGACCACGCAGGCCTCGGGCTTCTCGGCCGAGGTCACCGGCGAGGGGACCGGACGGGTGCCGACCGACGGCTCGCACCTGATCATCGCCACCCTGCGGGCACACCTGCGTCAGCGCGGCTGGGACGTGCCCGGACTCACGCTCGCCGCGACCAACCGCATCCCGCACGGCCGCGGCCTCGGTTCCTCGGCGGCGGCCCATGCCAGCGCCGTCCTGCTGGCGGATGCCCTGCTGCCGGACGGTGAGCGCGGCACCGACGCCGAGCTGCTCGATGCCGCTTCACGGCTCGAGGGCCACCCGGACAACGTGGCCCCGGCCCTCGCCGGTGGTCTGACGGTCTCCTGGGAGGACGAGGGCCGGTACCGTTCGGCGTTCATCCGGCCGCACTCCGCGGTACGACCGGTGGTGGCCATCCCGGAGCATCCGCTCAGCACCGAGACGGCCCGCGGCCTGCTGCCGGCCCTGGTGCCGCACCGGGTGGCCGCCGCGAACTCCGGCCGCGCCGGACTGCTGGTGCACGCGGTGACGCAGGACCCGTCCCTCCTGCTGCCGGGCACCAGGGACTGGCTGCACCAGGACTACCGCGAACCGGCGATGCCGGAGTCTGTGGCCCTGGTGCATGCCCTCCGGGACCAGGGACTGGCCGCCGTGGTCTCCGGGGCCGGTCCGACCGTCATGGTCCTGGCTGTGGGGCCCGAACAGGAGCAGGCGGCGCAGGCTGCTATGCGGGACCGGCTCGCGGGCTCCGCACAGTCGTGGCGTGTCAGCATTCTGCCCGTGGACGCCGTGGGTGCTAAGGTGGAGGTACACCGTTCAGGCCAGCCCACTTCGGGCTGATGTCGACCGGGATCCACCAGTATGTGAGGATCCCGTGGTCGGTGGGAATCCAGGCTCCACGAGGACCAGACGGTCCGTAGGGCTCCGGCCTGTCTTGGCTCCTCGGATTCCACTTCCCCGGATCGTCTCTGATCCGGAATCGAACCCGGCTTTCAGTCCTCTGTCCAGAGGACGGCCGGATCACCCGTAGCGAGGTCCCTCCCGTTGGATCTCGCGTGACGAGGAGAAGGAACCTTCGTGACCGAAACCACTGAACTGCCCACGGCATCCGAGGGCAATTCCAGCCAGGCCGCGGCCGCTCCGGCGGCTGCACCATCCGCCGGCGGCGGACTGGCCGGCTTGAAGCTCGCCCAGCTGCAGGCCCTGGCCTCCCAGCTCGGCATCACCGGCGGATCCCGGATGCGGAAGTCCGATCTGGTGGCCGCTATCTCCAGCCACCAGCGCGGTGGCTCCGTCGCCGACCGCAAGGTGACCGAGGACAAGACCGACAAGACCGCAGCCCAGACGTCCAGCCCCGCCCAGGAGCCGGCCGCGACCGCTGCACCGAAGCGTGGTGCACGCGGGGCCAAGGCAGCCGCGGCCCCGGCAGAGCAGCCGCAGGCCGAGCAGAAGCAGGACCAGCAGTCGCAGGACCAGCAGCCGCAGGCCGAGCAGTCGTCGTCCGCCGCCGGTGAGGCCTCTGAGCGTCCGGCCCGCCGCACCCGCAGCCGTCGCGCCGAGTCACCGGCCGGCGGTTCGACGAACGCGGAGACCGAGCAGTCCGGTGCCGGTGCTGCGCCTCCAGAGGCCACCGATCACGCCTCGGCCCAGAACGCGGTGCAGAACCAGAACCAGGACCAGAGCCAGGACAAGAAGCAGGACTCGGCTCAGGGCCAGAATGCCGCGCAGGGTGAGGGCCAGCAGGACCGCTCCTCCGGATCCTCCGGCCGCAATGACCGGAACGGCAACCGCAACAACACCCGCGGTGAGCGGAACAACGACCGCAGCAACAGCCGCGGTGAGCGGAACAACGACCGCGGCAACGACCGCAATCAGGACCGGTCGAACGATCACCAGCAGGACAACGACCAGCAGTCCGGCGGCCGGACGAACGAGCGGAACGGCAACCGCGACCATGACCGGAACGCCAACCGGGATGAGGACAGCCGCCGCAACCGTCGCAACCGCAACCGCAATGACCGCAACCGCAACCGTCGCGGGCGCAGCGGCCCCGAGGTCGACGACACGGAGATGACCGAGGACGACGTGCTGCTGCCCGTGGCCGGCATCCTCGACGTGTTGGACAACTACGCCTTCGTCCGGACCTCCGGCTACCTGCCCGGCCCGAACGATGTCTACGTGTCCCTGTCCATGGTCAAGAAGTACGGCCTGCGCAAGGGCGATGCCGTCGTCGGCGCCATCCGCGCCCCGCGTGACGGGGAGAGCCAGAGCAGCAGCAGCGCCGCCAACGCGGCGAACCGGCAGAAGTTCAATGCCCTGGTGCGTCTGACGTCCATCAACGGCCTGCCGGCGGAGGAAAGCCCGAAGCGCACCAAGTTCAGCGACCTCGTGCCGCTGTACCCGCAGGAGCGGTTGCGCCTGGAGACCGATTCCAAGCTGGTCGGCCCGCGCGTGATCGATCTGGTGGCGCCGATCGGCAAGGGCCAGCGTGGCCTGATCGTCTCCCCGCCGAAGGCCGGCAAGACGATGATCCTGCAGTCCATCGCCAATGCGGTCACCACCAACAACCCCGAGGTGCACCTCATGATGGTGCTGGTGGACGAGCGTCCGGAAGAGGTCACGGACATGCAGCGCTCGGTCAAGGGTGAGGTCATCGCCTCCACCTTCGACCGTCCCGCCGATGACCACACCACGGTGGCCGAGCTCGCCATCGAGCGCGCCAAGCGCCTCGTGGAGATGGGCCGTGACGTGGTGGTCCTGCTGGATTCGATGACCCGCCTGGGCCGTGCCTACAACCTGGCGGCCCCCGCCTCCGGCCGGATCCTGTCCGGTGGTGTGGACTCCTCGGCGCTGTACCCGCCGAAGCGGTTCTTCGGCGCGGCACGCAACATCGAGAACGGCGGTTCGCTGACGATCCTCGCCACCGCACTGGTGGAGACCGGGTCCAAGATGGACGAGGTCATCTTCGAGGAGTTCAAGGGCACCGGCAACATGGAGCTGCGCCTGTCCCGTCAGCTGGCGGACAAGCGGATCTTCCCCGCCGTGGACGTCAACGCCTCCGGCACCCGCCGCGAGGAGAACCTGCTGACCTCCGAAGAGATCAAGATCATGTGGAAGCTGCGCCGGGTGCTGTCCGGCCTGGACACGCAGCAGGCACTGGAGATCCTGACGAACAAGATCAGGGACACCCAGTCCAACGCCGAGTTCCTCATGCTGGTCTCCAAGACCACGTTGGGTCTCAAGGGCGAGAAGTAGCGTTTCGTACCGGCCCCCGTCCCTCCCTCCACCGGCCCCGCCGGATGGTCCGGCAGGGGCGGGGGCCTCAGTCATCGCGAGAGCCGCCGAGAGAGGGAACACCACCATGTTCGAGTCCGTACAGGAACTGTTGGACGAACACCGCGAGCTGACCGAGCGGCTGGCCGACCCCGCGGTGCATCAGGACCCGGTGCTGGCTCGAAAGCTCGGCCGGCGCTTCGCCGAGCTGGGTTCCATCGTGGCGTCTCACCAGGCCTGGAGCCAGGCGGTGGCGGATGCCGCCGCCGCGCGCGAACTGGCTGAGGACGACGAGGACTTCGCGGCCGAGCTGCCCAGCCTGCAGGCCGCGGCCGACCAGGCAGAGGAGAAGCTGCGGCGGCTGCTGATTCCGCGTGATCCGGCGGACGCCCGGGACGCCATCCTCGAGATCAAGGGTGGTGAGGGCGGCGAGGAGGCGGCCCTGTTCGCCGGCGACCTGCTGCGGATGTACGTGCGCTTCGCCGAGTCCAAGGGGTGGAAGACCGAGATCCTCTCCACCACCGAATCGGACCTCGGCGGCTACAAGGACGTCCAGGTGGCCATCAAGGGCAAGTCCACTGACCCGGCGGAGGGGGTGTACGCCCACCTGAAGTTCGAGGGCGGCGTGCACCGCGTGCAGCGTGTCCCCGTCACGGAGTCCCAGGGCCGCATCCACACCTCGGCCGCGGGCGTGCTGGTCTTCCCCGAGGTGGATGCGCCCGAGGAGGTGCAGATCGCCGCCAACGACCTCAAGATCGACGTGTACCGTTCCTCCGGGCCGGGTGGACAGTCCGTGAACACCACTGACTCCGCGGTGCGCATCACCCACCTGCCCACCGGAATCGTGGTGTCCATGCAGAACGAGAAGTCGCAGATCCAGAACCGTGAGGCCGGGATGCGCGTGCTGCGCTCGAGGATTCTGGCCCACCAGCAGGAGCAGCTCGATGCCGAGAACGCCGCGGTGCGGCATTCCCAGGTCCGGACCATGGACCGGTCCGAGCGCATCCGCACCTACAACTACCCGGAGAACCGGATCGCCGACCACCGGACGGGGTACAAGTCCTACAACCTCGACGCCGTGCTCGACGGCGAGCTCGGCCCCGTGCTGCAGTCCTGCATCGAGATGGATGAGGCGCACCGGCTGGAGGCACTCGGCCAGCATGACTGAGCGTATGACCGACCACACGACTGACACCATGACTGACACCATGACGTACCCCGCGACCGCCCCCACGGCCGCCGGCACCGAGGGCCTCACCCTTGAATCGCTGCTGCGCTCCGCCACGGAGCTGCTCCGGGCGGCGGACGTGGACTCGCCCCGCGCCGATGCGGAGTTGCTGGCCGCCCATGTCCTGGGAACCAGCCGCGGAGAGGTGGCCGCGTGGGCCATCGCCGGGCGCCGGCTGGATCCCCTGCAGTCGGTGGACCTGCGCCGGCTGGCCATCTCCCGCTCCACCCGGACGCCGCTGCAGTACCTCACGGGCATCACGACCTTCCGCACGGTGGACCTGGAGGTCGGTCACGGGGTGTTCCTGCCCCGGCCGGAGACCGAACTGGTGGCCGGCGCCGCCATCGAGGCCGCCCTCGACGTGACCTCCCGGCTCACCCGCGACGTGGACCAGCCGGGCCAGCCGGACCAGCCGGACCGGCCGGGCCGGCCTGCTGCTCGCCCCCTGGTCATCGACCTGTGCACGGGGTCCGGGGCCATCGCCGCCTCGGTGGCCCAGGAGGTGCCGGACGCCACGGTGCACGCCGTCGAGGCCGATCCCGAGGCCGCCTGGTGGGCTGCCGCGAACCTGGATCCCCGGGGCGTCCGACTCCACGTGGGCGACGCGGCGACGGCCCTGCCGGAGCTGGACGGCCGCGCAGACGTGGTGGTCTCCAACCCGCCGTACGTCCCGGACGGGCGGATCCCGGCCCAGGCGGAGGCCCGCCGTGATCCGGAACTCGCCCTCTACGGCGGGGGTGCGGACGGCATGAGGATGCCGACAGTGGTGGCCGTGACCGCCGCCCGCCTGCTGCGCCCGGGCGGCACCTTCGTGATGGAACACGACGAGACACAGGGTGGACTCGTGGCCGGGCTGCTGCAGCACGGTGCAGGGGCCGGGGGACTGGGGGCCGGGCTCTTCGCCCAGATCCAGACCCGGAACGACCTCGCCGGCCGGCCGCGCTACACGGTGGCCGTGCGCACGGATGGGACAATGACCCGGTGAGCCTGCTGATCGACTGCACCACAGAATCCGGATTGGACCGCGGCCTGGAGGCCGCCGGCTCGGCCCTGGCCCAGCGGGAGTGCGTGGTGCTGCCCACGGACACCGTCTACGGCATCGGCGCCGATGCCTTCTCACCGCAGGCCGTGGCCGTGTTGCTGGCCGCCAAGGGGCGCGGCCGTGCCATGCCGCCGCCCGTGCTGATCGGCGGCACCGCCGTCATGGACGGACTGGCCACGGACATCCCGGCGGGCGCCCGTGACCTGGCCGAGGAGTTCTGGCCGGGGGCGCTGACCCTGATCCTGACCGCCCAACCCTCGTTGGCGTGGGACCTGGGGGAGACCCGCGGCACCGTCGCGCTGCGCGTACCGGACGACCAGGTGGCCCGGGAACTGCTGCAGGAGGTCGGCCCGCTGGCGGTCTCCAGTGCCAACCGCACGGGACAACCGGCGGCGACGACGGCCGCGGCCGCCCGCGAGATGCTCGGCGAGACGGTGGCCGTCTACCTCGACGACGGGGAGCGCACCACCTGGGCTCCGTCCACGATCATCGACTGCACGGTGACCCCCTTCCGGGTGGTCCGCCGCGGTGCCCTCGGTTTCGATGAGCTGGCCGCCGTGGTGCCGGACCTGGTGGATGCCCCGACCACGGGGTGAGGGTCCGTCCATGAAGGTCTACCTGATGTTGCTGGCGCTCTCCGCCGTGGTGAGTTTCGCGCTCACGCCGGCCGTGCGCCGGCTCGCCCTGGCCGGTCGCGTGTTCACCCCGCGGCGCCAACGGGACGTCCACCGCGAACCGGTGCCCAAGCTCGGCGGGGTCGCCATGCTCGCGGCCGTGCTGGTGGCGCTGGCGATCGGGGCCATGGTGCCCTTCCTGGACGGCATCTACTCGGATCCCGGTCCGCTGCACGGCCTGTTGCTGGCCCTGGGGGTGGTGGTGCTCATGGGGGTCGCGGATGACCTCTGGGACCTGCACTGGACGCTCAAGCTGGCGGGCCAGGTCTCGGCGGCCGCCTTGGTGGCCTTCCACGGGATCCGGGTCGAGGCCATGCCCGTGGGGTGGATCGCCGTCGGCAACGAGCCCGTCCAGATCGGCCTGACAATCTTCATCCTCGTGCTGACCATGAACGCCATCAACTTCGTGGACGGCCTGGACGGATTGGCGGCGGGGATGGCCGCGATCGGCGGCTCGGCCTTCTTCATCTACACCTACCTGCTGACACGGACCATCAACGAGTTCGACTACTCCAACCTGGCCACGCTCCTCATGGCCGTCCTGGTGGGCTCCTGCCTGGGATTCCTACCCCACAACTTCAACCCGGCCAGGATCTTCATGGGCGAGGTCGGCGCCATGCTCATCGGCCTGCTGCTGGCCACGGCCGCCGTGGCGGTCACCGCCACGGTCGGGGACATGCAGGAGGGCTTCCGGTTCCGCAACGTGCCGGCCTACATGCCGATCCTGCTGCCGATCGCCGTCATGGCCCTGCCCCTGCTGGACCTGGGTCTGGCCGTGGTGCGCCGGACGGTGCGGGGGGCCAGCCCCTTCTCCGCCGACCGCGGGCACCTGCACCACAAGCTGGTCGACGGCGGCTGGACCCACCGCCAGGCCGTGCTGCTGCTGTACCTGTGGACCTTCCTGATCGCGTACGGGGTGGTGGCCCTGAACTTCGTGGAATGGTGGATCGTGCTGGCAGTGGTCGGCGTGCTGCTGCTGGGCGCCGGCTACCTCACCCTGCACCCCTGGGTACGCCGGTCACTCCGGGCCCGGAGGACACCAGCCGGAACAGCCGCAGTCGACGGACCAGAAGACCCGAGGGAGCTGGAGACATGATCCGCAGGACCAACACCCGGGGCTGGTGGGGCATCCTCACCGCCTGCCTGATCGGAGCCTCGGCCTCGCTGCTGCTCGCCGCCGGGCTGGCCTGGCTGATCATCGGCCCGGAGGCCGGCGGCGGGACGGCCGCCGCGTCGCTGGCACTGGCCGGGGCCGTCGTCGTCATCCTGTCCGGTGCCACCCTGCTGCTGACCGCCTGGTCCTGGGACCGGTGGCGGGAGCAGGCGATCTTCATCTCCCTGTTCGGCTTCGTGATGAAGATCGTGCTGATGGCCCTGCTGCTCACGGTGGTGCCGCCGCCTGAAGGGCTGGACCGGACGGCCGCGGGGATCGGTGCCATCGTGGCGATCGTCTCCTGGCAGGTCATCGAGGTCATGGTCTTCGCGCGGACTCGGCAGCAGATCTATGACGACTGACCGGCGCCTGATCGGCGACTGTGGGTCGAATCGTGACCATTCTTCGACGCATCGTAGAAATAAAACGCCAAAGCGGCCTGAAACGGCCTTAAAACGGGCCTGGTGGTCATCAGCACCGTTGCCGGTTTGATAGGCTCATCAACGATCAATAACGACGGTCTGGACTGCGCTGTGCCGCCTGCTTGACCGCTCCGGTGGGAAACCGCCGACCGCGTTCCGACGTCCGACACCTGCAGAGAGGATCAGCGTGCTACCGATCGTGCTCGCCAGCTCCACCGATGAGGGTGGATTCGCTCCTCCCACGATCGACCAGACCCACCTGCCGGACATCCTGCCCTGGATGGCCGAGTATGGCACCGGTTTCGGCAAGCAGATGCTGATGATCATCCTCTCGGTGATCCTCATCTCCGCCTTCTTCATGCTGGCCATGCGTAAGCCCGGTCTGGTCCCGGGCAAGGTCCAGTGGCTCGCCGAGTCCGGCTACGCCTTCGTCCGTAACGGCATGGGCCGCGACATCATCGGCGAGAAGGAGTTCAAGCCCTTCGTGCCGCTGCTGTTCGGCACGTTCTTCTTCGTGGTGATCAACAACTTCTTCGGCGCCATCCCCTTCCTGCAGCTTCCGAGCTTCTCGCACGCCGGATCCGCGTACGCCCTGGCGATCATCGTCTACATCATCTGGATCGGCCTGGGGATCAAGCGCAACGGACTGCGTTACTTCAAGCTGGCCGTGGTGCCCAGCGGTGTCCCCGGCTGGATCCTGCCGCTGCTCGTGCCGCTGGAGATCATCTCGAACTTCATCGTCCGCCCGCTGACGCACTCACTGCGTCTGATGGCGACCATGCTCTCCGGCCACATGATCGTGATACTGGCGGGCTCCGGCGCCCAGTTCCTGATCATGGAGACCGGCAACGTGGCGCTGCAGGCCACCGGTGTCCTGGTGATCCTGGGCTCCGTGGCCATGTACTTCCTGGAGCTGTTGATCATGTTCCTGCAGGCCTTCGTCTTCACCCTGCTGACCGCGATCTACATCCAAGGGGCGCTTGCCGCCAACGACCACTGACCTTCCGGTGTGACGGCCGCCCGAGGTGGCCGTAGCACCGGTTCGGCGGATCCGTCCGCCACCACAATGCTTCCCGGTACCGGCATCCGTCGGATCCACGCCGGGAACACCCTCACAACCTGCCGACAGGCATCTTGAAAGGAACACCATGGAACTGCACGGTTCTCTCAACATGATCGGCTACGGCCTGGCCGCCATCGGCTCCGCCATTGGCGTGGGCCTCATCTTCGCCGCCTACATCAACGGTGTGGCACGCCAGCCGGAGGCCCAGCGCATCCTGCAGCCGATCGCACTGCTCGGCTTCGCCCTCGCCGAAGCCCTCGCCATCCTCGGCCTGGTCTTCGCCTTCGTCGTCGGAGTCTGATCCTTCCTGACATGAGACCGGCCGGAGCGCACCCGTGCGGATCGGCCACCCATGACAGGAACTTCACCAAAGGATGGTTGAAACATGATCAGGACTGAAGCGATCCTCGCTGCCGGCGAGGGCGCGAACCCCCTGCTTCCCAACTGGTGGGAGATACTCGTCACCGCAGTCGGCTTCGCCGTGCTGATGTTCCTGGTGGTGAAGTACATCGCTCCGGCTCTGGAGAACGCCTACCAGAACCGCGTCGACGCCATCGAAGGCGGACTCGAGAAGGCTGAGAAGGCGCAGGCTGAGGCCAACGCCCTGAAGGCCAACTACGAGCAGCAGCAGCAGGACGGGTACGCCGAGGCCAACCGCATCCGCGAGGAGGCGCGCACCGAAGGTGCCCAGATCCTGGCCGAGGCCCGGGAGAAGGCCAGCGCAGAATCGGCCCGACTGGTGGAACAGGCCCACACCCAGATCGCCGCCGAGCGCATCCAGGCCGAGGCCTCGCTGCGCCATGACGTCGGTTCCCTGGCCACCACCCTGGCCAGCCGGATCGTCGGCGAATCCCTGGAGGACGACTCCCGCTCGCAGCGCGTGGTGGACCGGTTCCTCGAGGACCTGGACCGCAACGCGGCCTCCACGGCAGGTGTGGCTGAATAATGGCAGGTGCATCGAGCGATTCGCTGGCCGCAGCCCGCACGGAGCTGGATCCCGTCCTCGTCTCCGGCGGTGCCTCCCTGGCCGCCGAGCTGTTCACCGCCCTCGACGCGGTGGACTCCAGCGCCCCGTTGCGCCGCGCCCTGACCGATCCCTCGTGGTCGGTCGAGCGTCGCACCGGTGTGGTCGGCTCCCTGTTCGGGTCGAAGGTGTCCGAGGGGGCCTTGTCCGTCCTCAACACCCTGGCCGGGCACAAGTGGTCCCAGCCACGGGACTTCGGTGACGCGTTGGAACAGCTGGCCGTCACCGCCGTGGCCGCCTCGGCAGAGCAGGACGGGCTGGACGGACTGGAACGTCTGTCCTCGGAGCTGTTGACCTTCAACCGTGCGGTGGAGCAGTCCCATGGTCTCCAGCGTGCACTGACTGATCCGCAGGCTCCCGCCTCGGCCAAGGGCGACCTGGCGGAGCGGTTGCTGCACAGCGGCTCGGTGGGGGCGAAGCTCCTGGTGCGCCAGGCGGCGCAGTCGCCTCGGGGCCACAAGCCAGTGAAGCTGATCCGCGACTTCGTGGAGACCGTGACGCGGCGTCAGAAGCTGTGGATTGCCGACGTCACCGTGGCCCGGCCGCTGGCACCGGCCCAGCAGGACCGGCTCGCCGCCGGATTGAAGCGCCTCTTTGGCCGCGACCTGAAGTTGGACGTGGCCGTCGATCCCGAGCTGGTAGGCGGCATCCGGGTCCAGGTCGGAGACGACGTCGTCGACTCCTCCCTGCAGTCCCGACTGCATGACCTCCAGCGGAAGATGGCCGGCTGAGTCCGGCCAGACGAACCACCAGACACCTTCGCATCATCGTCTCCTCGATGATCACCAACGTTAGAGAGCAGGGAACGCAGATGGCCGACTTGACCATCAACGCTGACGATGTTCGCAATGCCCTGAATGAATTCGCGGCATCCTACGAACCGTCCAGCACCGAACGTGTGGAGGTCGGGCACGTCGTCTCCGCCGCAGACGGCATCGCCCGTGTGGAGGGTCTTCCCTCCGTCATGGCCAACGAGCTGCTGCGCTTCGAGGACGGCACCCTGGGCCTGGCCCAGAACCTCGACACCCGAGAGATCGGTGTCGTGGTGCTCGGCGACTTCCAGGGCGTCGAAGAGGGCCAGGAGGTCCAGCGCACCGGCGAGGTCCTCTCCGTGCCGGTGGGCGATGCCTTCCTCGGCCGCGTGGTGGACCCGCTGGGTGCACCGATGGACGACCTGGGCCCGGTGGAGGCTGAGGCCCGCCGTGCCATGGAGCTACAGGCCCCGGGCGTGACCGAGCGCAAGTCCGTCGAGGAACCGCTGCAGACCGGCATGAAGTCGATCGACGCCATGATCCCGATCGGCCGCGGCCAGCGTCAGCTGATCATCGGTGACCGCCAGACCGGCAAGACGGCCATCGGGATCGACACGATCCTGAACCAGAAGGCCAACTGGGACTCAGGCGACCCGACCAAGCAGGTCCGCTGCATCTACGTCGCCGTGGGCCAGAAGGCGTCCACGATCGCCGCCGTGCGGCAGACGCTGGAGGAGCACGGTGCCCTGGAGTACACCACCATCGTGGCGTCCCCGGCCTCCGACCCGGCCGGCTTCAAGTACCTGGCCCCGTTCGCAGGCTCGGCCATCGGCCAGCACTGGATGTACGGCGGCAAGCACGTCCTGATCATCTTCGACGACCTCTCCAAGCAGGCCGAGGCCTACCGTGCCGTCTCGCTGCTGCTGCGCCGTCCGCCGGGCCGCGAGGCCTACCCGGGCGACGTCTTCTACCTGCACTCCCGGTTGCTCGAGCGTTGTGCCAAGCTCTCCGATGAGCTGGGTGGCGGTTCCATGACCGGCCTGCCGATCGTGGAGACCAAGGCCAACGACGTCTCGGCCTACATCCCGACCAACGTCATCTCGATCACCGACGGCCAGATCTTCCTGGACTCGGACCTGTTCAACGCCAACCAGCGCCCGGCCGTCGACGTGGGCATCTCGGTGTCCCGCGTGGGTGGTGCCGCGCAGGTCAAGGCCATGAAGAAGGTCTCCGGCACGCTGAAGCTGGACCTGGCCCAGTACCGGGACCAGCAGGCCTTCGCCATGTTCGCCTCGGACCTGGACCCGGCCACCCGCCGCCAGCTGGCCCGTGGTGAGCGCCTGACGGAGCTGCTCAAGCAGCCGCAGTACACCCCGTATCCGGTGGAGGAGCAGGTCGTCTCCATCTGGGCCGGCTCCAACGGCCACCTGGACGAGGTGCCGGTGGAGGACGTGCTGCGTTTCGAGCGTGATTTCATCGATCACCTGCGCCACAAGAACGCGGTCCTGGGCCCGATCCGTGAGACCGGCAAGCTGGAGGACTCCACCCTCGAGGCGCTGAAGACCGAGGTCGAGGCGTTCAAGAAGGGCTTCTTCGGTGAAGGCGACAACAAGCTCGTAGCCGCCGGCCACGAGGAGCACCAGCCGTTGTCGGCCGATGAGGTCACCCAGGAAAAGATCGTCAAGCAGAAGCGCTGACCCGCGATGCCGCTGCAGGTCCCCCCATCCCCACCCCGTGAGGGCGGGACGGGCGGGACCCGCAGGGGCGGACACGTAAGGAAAGGACCACCATGGGAGCCCAGATCCGGGTCTACCGCCAGAAGATCGCCTCGACCCAGTCGATGCAGAAGATCTTCAAGGCGATGGAGCTGATCGCCACGTCCCGCATCGGCAAGGCACGTGAACGCGTGTCCGCTTCACTGCCGTACGCCAACGCGATCACCCGCGCCGTGTCCGCCGTGTCATCGCAGCAGGACATCGAGCACGTGCTGACCTCCGAGGTCGAGGACCCGAAGCGCGCCGCCGTGCTGGTGCTGTCCTCCGACCGCGGCATGGCCGGCGCCTACTCGGCGAACATCCTGCGCCACGCGGAGGAACTGCTCGAGTCACTGCATTCGGCCGGCAAGGAGACCGACATCTACCTCGTGGGCCGCAAGGCGCAGGGGTACTTCGACTTCCGCAACCGTGAGTACAAGAAGTTCTGGTCGGGCAACACCGACGCCCCGCAGTTCCTGCGGGCCCGGGAGATCGGCGAGAACCTCGTGGATTCCTTCCTGACGGACACCGAGTCCGGCGGCGTGGATGAGATCCATGTGGTCTACACCGCGTTCCACTCGTTGGTGTCCCAGGTGCCGACCGTCGTCCGGCTGCTGCCGCTGGAGGTCGTGGAGGAGGAGGTCACCGACGAGTCCGAGCTGTACCCGCTCTACGAGTACGAGCCCGCCCCCGAGGACGTCCTGGACGCGTTGCTGCCGAAGTACATCGAATCCCGGATCTTCACGGCGATGCTCCAGGCCTCGGCGTCTGAGTTGGCGAACCGCCAGCGGGCCATGAAGTCCGCCGGTGACAACGCCAAGGACCTGGTCCGCGAGTACACCCTGAAGATGAACAACGCCCGCCAGGCCGAGATCACCCAGGAACTCACCGAACTGATCGCCGGTGCGGACGCCTTGAGCGCGTCCTGACACCGAACGCGACGCACCACCGCAACTGACATAGATCCTCAAGCCACACCAGAGAAGTGAGAGAGATGACTGCCACCACGAACGAACAGGGCACCGGTACCGCCACCGGCGGCGCCATCGGTCGCATCGCCCGCGTCATTGGGCCGGTGATCGACGCCGAGTTCCCCGCGGACTCGATGCCGGGCGTGTACAACGCCCTGACCGCCGAGCTCACCGTCAACGGCGAGACCCGCACCATCACCTTCGAGACCGCGCAGCACCTGGGTGACAACCTGATCCGCGCCATCTCCCTGCAGTCCACCGACGGCCTGGTCCGCGGTTCCGCCGTGGTCGACTCCGGCGCACCGATCTCGGTGCCGGTCGGCGAGGTCGTCAAGGGGCACATCTTCAACGTGCTCGGCGAGTCCCTGGACGTGCCGATCTCGGAGCTGCAGGTCACCGAGCGCTGGCCCATCCACCGTCCGGCCCCGAGCTTCGCCACCCTCGAGGGCTCCACGGAGATGCTCGAGACCGGCATCAAGGTCATCGACCTGCTGACGCCGTACATCAAGGGCGGCAAGATCGGCCTGTTCGGCGGCGCCGGCGTGGGCAAGACCGTGCTGATCCAGGAGATGATCACCCGTGTGGCCCGCAACTTCGGCGGTACCTCGGTGTTCGCCGGTGTCGGTGAGCGTACCCGTGAGGGCAACGACCTCTGGGTCGAGATGGAAGAGGCGAACGTCCTCAAGGACACCGCCCTGGTCTTCGGCCAGATGGATGAGCCGCCGGGCACGCGCCTGCGCGTCGCTCTCTCGGCCCTGACCATGGCCGAGTACTTCCGCGACGAGATGAACCAGGACGTGCTGCTGTTCATCGACAACATCTTCCGGTTCTCCCAGGCCGGTTCCGAGGTCTCCACGCTGCTGGGCCGCATGCCCTCGGCCGTGGGCTACCAGCCGAACCTCGCCGATGAGATGGGCGTGCTGCAGGAGCGGATCACCTCCACCCGCGGTCACTCCATCACTTCGATGCAGGCCGTCTACGTCCCCGCGGACGACTACACGGACCCGGCTCCGGCCAACGTGTTCGCCCACCTGGACGCCACCACGAACCTGACCCGTACCCTGGCCTCCCGTGGCCTGTACCCGGCCGTGGATCCGCTGGCCTCGACCTCGCGCATCCTCGACCCCCAGTACGTGGGCCAGGACCACTACACCACCGCGACCCGCGTCAAGCAGATCCTGCAGAAGAACAAGGAACTGCAGGACATCATCGCGATCCTCGGTGTGGACGAGCTCTCGGAAGAGGACAAGATCGTCGTCTCCCGCGCCCGCCGCATCGAGCAGTTCCTGTCCCAGAACACCTACACCGCCAAGCAGTTCACCGGCGTGGAGGGTTCGACCGTGCCGATCAAGGACACCATCGAGGGCTTCACGGCCATCGCCGACGGTGACCTCGACCACATCTCCGAGCAGGCCTTCTACAACGTCGGCGGCCTGGACGACGTCGAGCGCAACTGGGCCAAGATCCAGTCGGAGAACTGATCCATGGCTGAGCGCGAACTCGAAGTGGAGATCGTGGCCGAGGACCGCTTCGTGTGGTCCGGCCCGGCGCAGTCGGTCAGCGCCCGGACCATCGACGGCGAGATCGGGATCCTTCCCGGTCACTCACCGCTGCTGGCCGTGCTGGGCGACGGCGACGTTGTGGTCCAGCAGCTGAACGGCCAGACCGTCACGGCACACGCTGAAGGCGGGTTCTTCTCCGTGGACCATGACCGCGTGGTCATCGTGGCCGGGGCGGCCAGCCTCCAGGGCGAAGGCTCCGGGCGGGACGCGGCCTGAGGTGAGTGCCGGGTGGTCCGCCCTGATCGCCGCCCTCGTGGCGGCCGTGCTGGTCATCGCCTTCATGGTGTGGTGGCGTTGGCGCACGTTGGTGCGGACCCCCGGGACCTTCACGGCCCGGATCCGGCGCCCCGGGAAGGACTCCCGGGGCATCCGGGTGATCGGACGGTATGACGAATCCGGTCTCGACCTGCTGACGGTCGCGTCCGTGGACCCCCGGCCCCGGTGGTCGGCGGCCCGCCATCAGCTCCGGTTGCACCGGGAGGGTGCCGTGGGCCAGGACGGAGTGGTGGTGGTGCGCGTGGACGGCGGTCCCGCGCCGATCACCCTGGCCATCAACACGGACGCCTGTTCCGGACTCTCAGCCTGGATCGAATCCGGTCCCTCGATCGGGTTCGGCACGTGGCGGCAACCTCCGCCGCGCAGTCCCCGGCGCAAGCCCTTGTGACCCACGGGTCACGCCAGCCGCAACACCGCAGCCCCGGATCTTCCCGGGGCTGTGGTGTTTAAGTCAGGTCGGTGTTCAAGCCGGGTCGCGTCAAGGCAACAGTCAAGGCAACAGCGGGGGCACGACGACGGCCGGTCGCCCGGGTGCGATGGTGCCGGTCTCCGGGTCCGTCACCCATTCGACCCACCCCGTATCCCGGCGGTGGGCCGGAAGGGTCCTGGCCGGCGTCGTGCTGACCGCCGCGAGGGCCGCCCGCAGCGGGACGCCCCAGCGCAACAGGTTCCGCAGGGCGCCGTCCAACGGGACGGATCCGGAGGCCAGGGTGCTGTTACCCGCGAGCCGAGGCGCGTCCCCGGCCGCCGGGGGACCGGCCTGGATACCCATCCGGCCCAGGGTGTAGGTGCCTTCCGGTGCGCCCGTGGCCGCCGAGGCGTCCGAGACCACGCACACGGCGGCGGGCGCGAGGGCCAGCAGGTCGACCACGAGTCCCGGATCCACATGGTGGCCGTCCGCGATCAGCTCCACCCGCAGCCGTCCCTCGGCCGCGGCGCGCAGCAGCAGCGGGACGGGGCCGGGCTCGCGGTGGTGGAAACCGCGCATGGCGTTGAACAGGTGGGTCACGGCCGGGGTGCGCGCCGGATCCGCCGGGGTGAGAGCCCGCCCGGGGGCCGTCAACCGGTCCACGGCGGCTCCGAGCTGGGCCGCCGTGGCATCGGTGTGGCCGGGGCAGGGCAGCACGCCGTGCGCCGTCAACGCGGCCTCCACGGCCTCGGCGCCGTCCAGCTCGGGTGCGTAGGTCATCGCGACGATCGCCTGCCCGCCCGCGCAGCGCCCGGCCTCCAACACCTCGGACAGCCACCGGCGGGAGGCGGGGTCGGCCGGGTCCTGCAGGTCGGCGGGGGACTGGGCCCCGCAGCGGCTGTGCGCGAGGAACGGACCCTCGAGGTGGAGTCCGGCCAGGGTGCCGTCCTCCACGAGCGGTGCCAACCGCCGCACGGCGGCCAGCATCTCGTGGCCGGGCAGCGTCGGCAGGGAGGCCACCACCCGGGTGACCCCGTTCAGGGAGAGTTCGCGGACGGCGTCCCGCACCGAGTGGACCGGGGCGGTGGAGAAGTCCACGCCGGCGAAACCGTGGCAGTGCTGGTCCACGAGCCCCGGTGTGCGCAGCCGGTCCGGCAGCGGGGGCCGGCCGGGCTCAGAAGAGCCGGGAGTCCGCATCATCCACGCCGCGCATGGCGTCGTAGTCCAACACGAGGCAACGGATGCCCCGGTCCTCCGCCAGGGTACGGGCCTGGGGCTTGATCTGCTGGGCGGCGAACACGCCGCGCACGGGGGCGAGCAGGGGGTCGCGGTTCATCAGCTCGAGGTAGCGGGTGAGCTGTTCCACGCCGTCGATGTCCCCGCGACGCTTGAGTTCCACGGCGATGGTGACCCCGGCGGCATCCCGCGCGAGGAGGTCCACGGGACCGATCGCGGTCATGTGCTCGCGGCGGACCAGCGTGTGACCGGCGCCGAGTAGTTCGATCTGCTCGGCCAGCAGCCGTTGGAGGTCGGCCTCGACCCCGTCCTTGACCAGGCCCGGGTCCACGCCGAGCTCGTGGGCGGAATCGTGCAGGATCTCGAAGAGGTGCACGATCAGGCGGTCGTCGGTCTTCGCGGCCTGCACCGTCCAGATCTGGGTGACGCCCTCCGCGGCCAGCTCCTCGGAGGGCTCCGCCGTGCGCAGGGTGGCCGGCGGGCTCATCCAGTTCAGCGGCTTGTAGGACCCGCCGTCCGAATGGACCAGGACGGAGCCGTCCGCCTTGACCATCAGCAGGCGGGTCGCCTGGGGCAGGTGGGCGCGCAGACGCCCCTCGTAGTTGACCGAACACCGGGCTATCACCAAACGCACACAGGGAAGTCTAGTGGTGGTGTGGAACCATGGAGGGGTGCCACGCTCAAACCGTCCCCGCCGCCGCCCGGGTCAGTCCTCGTCGCAGCCGCAGGGTCGGCCCCGAGGCCGGTCAGGGGCCCGCGGTCCGGGGCCCGGCCACCAGGACCGGTTGGACGGCCTGCTGGGCCTGGATCCCGGTTACCGGCAGGAGGACGGGCACGACGGCGGCTGGCATGTCCGGCGGATTCCCGCCTGGCGCGCGGTGAAGGACTACACCTGCCCGGGCTGCGGCCGGACGATCCCGACCGGCCAGCAGCATCTGGTGGCCTGGCGCAGTGACTGGATCTTCGGCGACGAGGCGGCCGGGGCCGAGCGGCGGCACTGGCATCCCACCTGTTGGTCCACCCGCCGTCAGGACGGCCTGTACTAGGGCCCGCCCCCTCCACTCACATCGCCCCGGGACCTACATCCGGTCCTGGCGCGGGATCAGCACCTCCTTGAGGACCAGCATCACGGCGGCGGCCATCGGGATGGCCATGAGGGCCCCCAGCACACCCAGCAGTGCGGCACCGGCGATCACCGCGATCACGGCCACGGACCCCGGCACGGCCACGGCCTTGCTCATCACGCGCGGGGAGACGAAGTACGCCTCGACCTGGAGGTAGATGAAGTAGATGGCGGCGAAGATCAGCGCCGCCTGCCAGCCGCTGATCAGTGCCACGAGGGTGACGACGATGCCGCCGGTCAGGGCACCCACGAGCGGGACGAACGCCATCAGGCCCGCGAAGAAGGCCAGTAGTGCGCCGAACGGCACCCCGGCGATCGAGATGGCGACGAAGGCCACGAGTCCGTTGAGTCCGGCGACCACGGACTGGCCGATCACATAGTGGCCCACCGAGGAGGTGATCTCCTCACCCAGGAACTCGACCCGGGGGCGCCGGGAGGCCGGGGCCAGCCGGTAGGCCCAGTACTTCATGGAGGGCAGGGTGGCCAGGAAGTACAGGGTCAGCACCAGCACGATCAGCACGGAGAAACCGGTGTTCACGATGGCCGAGCCCACCCCGAAGAGTCCGCCGAACAGCGCCGTCACATTGGCGGAGTCGCCGACGAACTTCTCCAGCTCGTTCATCGCGATGTCGTGGATGCCGAACTGGCTGTCCAGATCGTGGAAGAACTCGGACTCCAGGAAGTCGGAGACCATCCGCGGCAGGTCGTTGATGAAGCTCGCCGTCTGATCCACCACGATCGGGATCAGCAGCGAGAAGAAGGCGGTCAGGAGGGCGGCCAACATCAGCACCGCGGCGGCCACGCCGACCCCCCGTGGGGCGCCCCAGGACTCGATGCGGCGCACCACCGGGTCCAGGCCGAGCGCGATGAACAGTGCGGCACCGATCCACACCAGCAACTGGGTGTTGGCGGAGATGATCCCGAAGAGCAGCAGGGCCAGGCCCACGCCGAAGGTCAGCAGGAAGCCCAGCTGGACCGGATGGGCCCACTGGACCGTCCTCAGCTGCTGCAGGCCCGCCTCGGCTGCGCCCGCGGGGGAACCGTCTGCAGCCGGGGCATCCGTCGGACCCGTGGACTCGGACACCGGCGGGCGGAGCTCGAAGCGGGGACGGGGCCGCGGCCCGGGCAGACGCCGTCCGGCGACCCAGCGGCGGACGCGAGCGGCCGTGGTGGGGTTCGGGGCCTGTTGGGCCTGCTGGGCCTGCTCGGTCTCCGGGGCCGGCGGAGGCCCGGGCCGGGGGGAGGCGCCGGCTGCGTCGGGGTCCGCGGAGGCGGAATCATGGTCCTGCACAAGCGATACGCTACGTCACCGGACCCCGGTGGGCGATGACCTGCATCGTTATCAATCGGTGACCTTCCCGCTATACTCTGACGGTGAATCAGACCGCTCACAGACAGGTTGACCGCGTGCGAGGAATATCCGGAGTTGTAGCCCTGGTGTTGGGCCTGGTGGCCCTGTTCGGCGCCATCGGGCTACAGACGATCTGGGCGCCCCCGACCACCCTGACGGCCAGCAGCAATAGTGTGGAAGTGGACGCCCCCGCTGACGCCCCGCTCACGGTCATCACCGGCGGGATCAACGAGGTGGCCGGTGCGGCGGACGAGGCGGTCGAGTACACCCTGACCGGCGAGGGCGACTACACCGTGATGCTGGGCCAGACCCGGGACATCGAGGCCTGGGTCGGGGAGTCCGCCCACAACACCGTGACCGGCATCGAGGCCGAGGTCGCGGGCGGACAGGACCCCCGGGTGGTGGTGGAGCACACCGACGGCGAGGCCACGGTGCCCGATCCGGCCGGTTCCGACCTGTGGGTGGACCTCCAGGAGGCCAGCGGCACCATCGAACAGCGCTGGTCCGTCCCCTCGGAGGGTGAATGGGCCCTGCTGGTGGCCGCCGACGGCACCGAGCCGGCGCCCACCGAGATGACCGTCACGTGGACCAATACGGTCGGTGACAGCGCGTGGATCATCCCGCTGTTCGTCATCGGCATCCTGCTGATCCTGGTCGGCCTCGCCCTGCTCATCTGGACCCTGATCCGCCGCCGGTCCTCCGGTTCCGATGACTCCGGAGGCTCCGGCGACCACCGGTCCGGAGCCGCCGCCGGCCTGCAGTCCGGAACCGGAACCGGCACCGGACCGGCACCGCAGGACGCCGGTGGTGCTGGCGGATCCGGTGCGGCGCGCACCCGGGTGACGGGCGCCGTCGTCGCCATCCTGACCCTGGCCGGTCTGGCGGGTGCCGGCCCCGCGACCGCCGATGCCACCACCGAACCCTCCGCCGAAGCTTCCACCGAAGCCTCGGCTGAGGCCACGGAGACGCCGTCCGCCGAGGCCCCGGCGGGAGGTGGCGAGGACCAGTACCCGATCGTCACCGACAGCCAGCTGGAGCGCATCCTGGGCAAGGTGGCCGGAATCGTCGAACAGGGCGACGAGGCGCAGGACGCCGGTGAGCTGGCCTACCGCGTGAGCGGCCCAGCTCTCGAGATGCGCGCGGACAACTACGAGAACCGGGAACTCGGGGAGGACGTCAAGGCCGCTGAACCCGTGGCCGCGTCACCCGTGGTGTCCGTGGTGGCGCAGTCCGATCCGTCCTTCCCGCGGTCCCTGCTCGTGATCACCGAGGGGGAGGGCAACAGCAATCCGCAGCTGCTCGTCCTGCGCCAGGAGTCCGCCCGCACGAACTACAACCTCATCGCGAACACCCCGATGACGCCCGGGGCACAGTTCCCCTCCAGCGACCTGTCCTTCACCGGGGCAGACGTGATCGCCTCCGCTGAGGCCGAAGGCCTGGCCATGAGCCCCGGTCAGGCCATCTCCGGCGTGGCGCAGTATCTGAGTGATCCGGAGGCGGACTTCGCGGACCAGGTGGTGAAGAACCCCGCCATCGACGAGATCCACAAGTACCAGGCCAGCTCGGTCGAGGACTCACCGGACGCCACGATCAAGATCACCCGGAAGGCGATCCCCGGTGCGGCCACCACCCTGCGCCTGCCCGATGGCTCGGCTCTGGTGGTCAGCGTCATCGACAACGTCGTGGACGTCACCCCGGACGAGCCCGGGGCCACGGTGAGTCTCGGCGGTGACCTCGCCGCGGCCAAGGCCGGAGAGGCCAGCAACGAGACGACCAGCGGGATCAGCATGACGTACCGTGAGGTATTGGCCGTCCGGGTGCCCGCCGAGGGTGCCACCGGGGACGATGCCAAGGTGTCGCTCGTGGGCATGACCGACGAGCTGCACGCCGTCTCGTTCGACTAGGCGCGAGTCAGCACGCGCCAGCCAGCATCAGGAAGAGGAATCCCCGTATGTCCCAGCAGCCCGCGATGCCGTCCCACCTGCGTGGGGCGCTCGACCTGTCCGCCCTCAAGCCGGCCCCGGCAGGGCAGCAGCCCCGTCAGGGGGCGCCCGGCCAGCAGGCCGGTGGCGGGGTGCCCGCGGGCAGCTGGGTCCTGGACCAGGCCACCCAGGGTGACCTGCAGCAACTGATCCAGTTGTCCTCCCGGGTGCCGGTGCTGGTCCACCTGGCGGCCCCGTCCAACCCGGCCAGCCAGCAGCTCGATGATCTGCTGGCCCCGGCCGTCGACGCGCACGGGGGCCGGCTCATCCTGGCCCGCGTGGATGCCGAGGCCGACCCCCAGGTCCTGGCGGCCTTCGGGCTGGCGGCCGGCCCGGCCGTCGTCGCCGTCCTGGCGGGTCAGCCGGTGCCGGTGCTGAACCAGCCCGTCCCCGCCGAACAGCTGGACCAACTCCTCGACGAACTCCTCGCGGCCGCGGCCCAGAACGGGGTCTCCGGCACGGTGCCCCCGCTCGGTCCTCCGCGCGAGGGTGCTGCAGGCGCCGACTCCGGCCCGGAGCCGGAGGCCCCGCCGCTGCCGCCGCTGCATCAGGAAGCCCAGGACGCGCTCGACGCCGGCCGGTACGAGGGCGCGCAGGACGCCTACCGCAGGGCGCTGGCCGAGAACCCGGCCGACGCGGAGGCCAAGCTCGGGTCCTCCCGCGCCGGGCTGCTGGCCCGCACCTCGCCCATGGATGCCGACAGCGTCCGGGAGCGTGGCGCGACCGAGCCGGACGACGTGCAGGCCCAGATCGACGTGGCGGACCTCGATGTCCTGGGCGGCCACGTGGAGGATGCCTTCCACCGCCTGGTGCGCTTCATCGCGGCCCACCCGGGCGCGGAGCGCAACACCGCCCGCGAACACCTCGTGGACCTGTATGCCATCGTCGGAGACCAGGACCCCCGGACGGCCGTGTCCCGCAAGGCGCTGGCCATGGCCCTGTTCTAGAAGGACCACTCCTGACTTAAGTCATGGCCTTCCCGGCCATGGCGCACTCGTGGCGGGGACTGCGGCCTTGCTACCGTCGAGGTCATGAGCATTCCCGCCAGCTCCCAGCCTGCCCAGATCCCGCCTCAGCCCGGCCCGAAACCCGCCGCGGCGCTCCCGGACCCGCACACGGCCATCGCCATCCGTGGACTGGCCAAGCGCTTCGGTGAGAAGATCGCCGTCAACGGCGTCTCCCTGGACGTGCCTGCCGGGTCGTTCTACGGGCTCGTGGGCCCCAACGGCGCCGGGAAGACCACCGCCATGTCCATGGCCACCGGCCTGTTGCGTCCGGACCACGGCCAGATCTGGATCCACGGGACGGACGTCTGGGCCGAGCCCCTCGTGGCCAAGCGGAGGATGGGCGTGCTCGCGGACGGGGTCCGGCTCTTCGACCGGCTCACCGGCGAACAGCTCGTCACCTATTCCGGGCTGCTGCGTGGGCTGGACCGGGACACTGTGGCGGAACGTACCGCCGACCTGCTGCGCGTCATGGACCTGACCTCCGACGCCGGCAAACTCGTGGTGGACTACTCGGCGGGCATGACCAAGAAGGTCGCCCTGGCCTCCGCGATGATCCATGCCCCGCAGGTCCTGGTGCTGGACGAGCCCTTCGAGGCCGTGGACCCGGTCTCGGCCGCCAACATCCGGGACATCCTGGCGCAGTTCGTCGCCTCCGGCGGCACGGTGATCGTCTCAAGCCACGTCATGGACCTCGTCCAGCGCATGTGCGACCACGTGGCGGTCATCGCCCAGGGCAACCTGCTGGCAGCCGGCACCGTGGATGAGGTACGGGACGGCCGCAGCCTGGAGGACCGCTTCGTGGACCTCGTGGGCGGCCGTTCGACCGGGGAGGGGCTGTCATGGTTGCACACCTGATGCGGATGAAGCTGGCCATCACCGTCAACGGCTGGAAGAAGAGTACGGGCCAGTTGGTCCTGGCCATCCTGTTCATGGCCTATCTGCTGCTCGTGGTGGTGATGCTCGCGGTCGGCTCCTGGTTCATGACCGAGCTCCAGACCGAGCTGCGGGGCACCATCCTCACCTTCGCCGGTGCCGTGGCCGTGCTGGGGTGGATGGTCATCCCCGTCTTCTTCACGGGCGTGGACCTGACCCTGGATCCCGCGAACTTCGCCACCTTCGGGATCCCCACCCGGAAGCTGGTCCCGGGACTGGCCATGGCCGGACTGGTCACCGTCCCCGGTGCAGCCACCCTGCTCGGTTTCGTGGTGTCCACGCTCGCCTGGCGGGACGCGCCGGGGGCCCTGCTGCTCGCCGTGGTGACCACGGTCCTCGGGGCCCTGTTCTGCCTGTGCATCTCCTATGCCGTGACCGGCCTGCTCGCCGGGATCACCGGTCAGCGGCGGATCCGCGAGATCATGTCCATCGTGGCGTTCATCCCCCTCATGCTGGCCGGGGTGATCATCTCCGGGATCGCCGACTCCGTGCAGGCCGCCGTGGAACAGCTGCCCGGACTGGCGCAGGTGCTCGCCTGGACCCCGCTCGGCTCCTTCACCGCCGCACCGTGGGCGTTGGCCGAGGGCCGTTTCCTCCAGGCCGCGTTGCAAGCACTGCTGTGCCTGGTCTGGGTGGCCGGGGCCGTGCTGCTCTGGCAACTGGCGGTGGACCGCAGCTATGCCAAGGGTCGAGGCGCCGGACCGGCCAGCACCAAGACCCAGACCGGACTGGGACTGCTGGGCGTCTTCCCGGGGACGCCGGCCGGGGCGATCGCGGCCCGCTCGATGCTCTACTGGCTCAAGGACCCCCGGTACTCCGCCTCGCTGGTGGTCCTGCCGCTGATGCTCGTGTTGTTCTGGTTCCTGGGGTTCCAGTCCGGTGACTACACCATGATCCTGCTGATGGGGCCCATCACCGGGTTCATGCTCGGCTACTCCATCTCCGCGGACATCAGCTACGACGGCTCCGCCTTCGCCCTGCACGTCACCTCCGGGGTGTCCGGCCGGGACGACCGGGTGGGCCGCGTGGCCTCGTTGCTGGCCTGGGGGATCCCCGTGACCCTGCTGTTCACGGTGGCCACCGTCTGGATGGCGGGCCAGTGGAACCTGTTCCCCGGCCTGATCGGGTTGGGCCTCGGTGCGCTGTTGACCGGGGCAGGGGTGTCCGCCCTGGTCTCGGCCCGCTTCATCTACCCGGTGCCGCCACCCGGCGCCAGCCCCTTCGCCACACCGGAGGGCGGTGGCGTCAGGATGATGCTGATCTCCGTGGGCGCCATGATCGTGGTGGGCGCGCTGATCCTGCCGGAGCTGATCCTGTACATCGTGGCGTTGGTCACCGGTGCCATGCTGTTCCAGTGGCTCACCCTCGTGGTGGGGCTGGGCCTCGGGGCCGTCCTGCTGTGGGTGGGCATCCGGATGGGCAGCCGGTGGTTCAACCGCTCCCAGGCGGAGACCTACCAGTCGGTGCTGGCCGTCACCGGATGAGTACGGCGCTGGGGGCAGGACTGGGGGCAGGGCGGTAGACTGGTCGGCATGAGTTTGCCTGCCGATCCTGACCCGACCCAGCCCGGCGCCCCGGGGGGCCCCGGCGGCCCCAGCAGCGGCGGAGCCGCGGTCCTCGACCGCCAGGAGCAGTTGCAGGACGCCGAGCCGGGAGACCACGAGCGCTTCTCGCACTATGTCCGCAAGGAGAAGATCATGGAGTCTGCCGTCACCGGCGACCCCGTGGTGGCCCTGTGCGGCAAGGTCTGGACCCCGGGCCGGGACCCGGAGAAGTTCCCGATCTGCCCGGAGTGCAAGGAGATCTACGACGGCCTGAAGTCCCCGAAGGACGGGGGCGCCGGCAGCGGGGGTTCCGGTAGCGGGGGTTCCGGCCAGGGCGGCGGCGGGCGCGGCTGGTTCGGCGGGCGCGGGAAGTAACCGTACCCGGCGCGCGGGCGTCATCCGGCCCGCACGCCCCGGCCCGCACGTCCCACCGCACGCCTCCGGGCACCCACCCCCGCCCGGGAGCGCGAACCCGCCGGCCGGCGTCGTACCGGTTCTTCTCCCGGTTCCCGTATCCGTCGCTGGTCCCGTGTCTGCCCCTGTTATTCTCTCCACCCCTGTTTCCCCCCACGCCTGCAAGGAGGCCGTCAAGCTCCGTGTCTGAAGCCCTGTTCCACATCGGTGACGATCTGCCCCCGGCCCTGCCGGAGCGGGCAGCCTGGGGCACCGCACCCAAGCTGCGCCAATGGCAGCAGGAGGCCCTCGAGCTGTACCTGCAGAAACAGCCACTGGACTTCATGGCGGTCGCCACCCCCGGGGCCGGCAAGACCACCTTCGCCCTGCGCGTGGCCAAGACACTGCTGGAGGCGGGCACGGTCAGCCGCATCACGGTGGTGGCACCGACGGAACACCTCAAACGGCAGTGGGCGGACTCCGCGGCCCGGATCGGGGTGGCGATCGACCCGAACTTCAAGAACGCGGACGGCCGGCACGGCGACGAGTACATCGGCGTGGCGCTGACCTACGCCCAGGTGGCCATGAAGCCGATCCTGCACCGCAACCGCACCGAGAACGCACGCACCCTGGTGATCCTGGACGAGATCCACCACGGCGGCGACGCGCTGAGCTGGGGCGACGGCATCCGGGAGGCCTTCGAACCGGCCGCCCGGCGGCTGTCCCTGACCGGCACCCCGTTCCGCTCCGACACGGCCGCCATCCCGTTCGTGGAGTACGTGGAGTTCGAGGACGGCATCCGCCGCTCGAAGGCCGACTACACCTACGGCTATGGGCCGGCCCTGCGCGACCACGTCGTCCGGCCGGTGATCTTCATGGCCTACTCCGGCCAGATGCGCTGGAAAACCACCACGGGTGATGTCATGGAGGCCCAGCTCGGTGAGGCCGCCACCAAGGACATCACCGCGCAGGCCTGGCGGACGGCGCTGAACCCGGAGGGCGACTGGATCCCCTCGGTGCTGGCCGCCGCGGACCGTCGCCTCACGGAGGTGCGGCGCAACGTGCCCGACGCCGGCGGCCTGGTCATCGCGACCGACCACGAGAGCGCGCGGGCCTTCGCCGCACAGCTGGAGCGGATCTCCGGCGAGGAGGTCACCGTGGTGCTCTCCGACGACAAGGGTGCCTCGGACAGGATCGAGGCGTTCGCCGAGGGGACCCAACGCTGGATGGTCGCGGTCCGCATGGTGTCCGAGGGTGTCGACGTGCCGCGGCTGTGCGTGGGCGTCTACGCGACCTCCACGTCCACTCCGCTGTTCTTCGCCCAGGCCGTGGGCCGCTTCGTGCGTTCCCGCCGGCGCGGGGAGACCGCCAGCGTCTTCCTGCCCTCCGTGCCGCAGCTGATGCTGCTGGCCAATGAGATGGAGGCCGAGCGCGACCACGCCCTGGACCGACCGGAATCCGCGGGAGGAGAGGACCTTGAGGACCTCTCCCTGTCCCCCGAGGAGGAGGAGCTGGCGGCGGCCAACCGCCAGGAGCGGGCCTCGGACTCCCTGACGAGATCCGAGTTCAAGGCACTGGAGTCGCAGGCGTCCTTCGACAAGGTGTTGTTCGACGGGGCCGAGTTCGGCACCGGCGGCGCGATCGGCTCCGAGGACGAGCTGGACTTCCTCGGCATCCCGGGGCTGTTGGACGCGGAACAGGTGGGGGAGCTGTTGCGTCAGCGCCAGGCCGAGCAGCTCAAGCGTCGGCCGAAGACCGTGCGTAACGAGCAGCCGGACCACGCAGCTGGGCCCGGCACCGGTGTGGTGGACCACCGGCGGCTCAAGCAGATGCGCTCCGAGCTGTCCAAGAACGTCTCAGCGTGGTCGTCCCGTTCGGGCACGCCGCACGGGATGATCCACAACCGTCTGCGGGAGATCAGTGGCGGGCCGGCCGTGGCGCAGGCGACGGCGGAGCAGCTGGAGACCCGGCTGAAGACCCTGCAGGGCTGGTTCGTCGGGCGGAAGTAGCGTCCCGCCGGTCGACCGGGTCTGGCCACTCGGCCAGGTTGCTCCGCCAGTTTGCTCGGCCTGGTTACTCGGCGGTACCGCCCCAGACCTGCAGGATGGCGCCGTTCTCCTCCATCAGCTCCAGGGCCTCCTCCGCGCGCTCGGCGTCGACCCCGGCCACCAGGTCGCTGAACACGCGGGTGTCGTAACCGGAGTCGATGGCGTCCAGCACGGTGGCCCGGACACAGTGGTCCGTGGCGATGCCGACCACGGTCACGGAGTTGATGCCCTCGGCGCGCAGCCAGTCGTCCAGACCGGGGGCGCCGTCCTCCACGGCGGTGGAGGCGGCGGCGGTGGCTCCGAAGGGACCGGCAGGGCCTTCGGGGGCGCCGGATCGGACCATGTCAGGAGCCCCGAGCTGGCCGTCGAACCCGGAGTAGGCCGCATCGAAGCGGCCCTTCAGGAACTGTGCGTCCAGGAATTCGGTATCGAGATCGGGATGAAGCTCGGCCCCGGAGGTGCCCGCCACACAGTGCACGGGCCAGGATTCGGTGTAGTCCGGAGCGGTGCCCTCCGCGGCGAAATGCGGTCCGGGATCCACATGCCAGTCGCGGGTGGCGATCACCGCGGCGTAGTCCTGGGCGTGCTCCTCGAGGTACGCCGTGATGCGGCCCGCCACCTGGGCGCCGCCGTCGACGCCCAGACTGCCGCCTTCGCAGAAGTCGTTCTGTACATCCACGATGACCAATGCACGCATGGTGTTGATCTTTCCTGTCTCAAAAGGGGTCTTGGTACTGACTGCCGGGCCCACGGTCCGGCAGACTCTCACGCTCTCACGTCTCGGTGAAGACGGTGGGAATCACCGCTTCGCCGGGCTGCAGTCTACGCACTGAGCCGGGCAATTCCGCATGCGAGGCACGGTGCCGGTCGGCGGCCCGCACCACCGCCTCGGGGCCGGTCCAACCAGGCAGCAGTTCACCGTCCTGCATGAAGGTGTGTTGGAGGGGGCGGTCGTTGGCATCGGCATCGGCCGGACGGTTGACGCCGATCAGCTCCGCCGTGGCCCGACCGGCGTCGTTGAGTTGGCGGGAGGCGGACTTGCGGCCGCCGACCGAGGCCTTGCCGGAGGAGGACTTCGCCACGTCGATCCACTCACCGTGCCCGTCCTGCCGGCTGACGAGTTTATAGACCATGGACGCCGTGGGAGCACCCGATCCGGTGACCAGCCGGGTGCCGACGCCGTAGGAGTCCACCGGGGCGGACTGCAGGTGGGCGATCGCATACTCATCGAGGTCCGAGGTGACCATGATCCCGGTCTGATGGTTGCCCAGCTCGTCCAGCAGTGAGCGCACCCAATGTGCCTGCTCCACGAGGTCGCCGGAGTCCAGCCGCACATTGCGCAAGGCGGTCCCGGCCACCTCGACGGCGGTGCGCACCCCGGTCTCGACGTCGAAGGTGTCCACCAGCAGCGTGGTGTCCCGGCCCAGGGAGGCCACCTGGGCCTCAAAGGCGTCCCGCTCCGAATCATGCAACAGGGTGAAGGAGTGGGCGGCCGTGCCGACGGTCGGCACACCGTAGCGCAGACCCGCCGCGAGGTTCGAGGTCGCGCTGAACCCCCCGATCACGGCCGCGCGGCCGGCGGCGACGGCGGACTCCTCATTGATCCGCCGGGATCCCATCTCGATGCAGGGGCGACCATCAGCGGCAGAGGTCATGCGCGAGGCGGCGGAGGCGACGGCGGAGTCGTAGTTCAGCACGGAGAGCAAGTACGTCTCGAGGATGCAGGCCTCGGCGAAGGTGGACTCGACCTGCAGCAGCGGAGAGTAGGGGAAGAAGGCCTCGCCCTCGGCATAGCCGAAGATGTTGCCGGAGAACCGGAAATCGGAGAGCCACTGCAGGGTGGCCTCGCCCACCACGCGCTGATCGGCCAGGAAGTCGAGTTCCTCCGTGCGGAAACGGAACGCGGACAGCCCCTCGAGCAACCGGCCGGTGCCGGCCACCACGCCGTAGCGTCGTCCCTCCGCCAACCTGCGGGTGAAGACCTCGAAGACGCTACGCCGATGGGCCGCGCCGGACTGCAGCGAGGCCTCCAGCATGGTCAGCTCATAATGGTCCGTGAACAGGGATGTGGGCAGCAGCCACCGGGGCGTGCCGGTGGAGATCTGGTCGGTCACGAGGCTCACCCTACAACTTGTCACCGGACCGAGGCTCACCGGCCCCGTCACCGGTCCCGTCACGGCCCCCTACCGGTCCCGCCACGGGATCGGCCGCCGGTCAGTCCGGAGGTGCTGCCGCCGTAGACTGGTCGCCATGTTCTCGACCATCACATCCCGTCATGTCCCGGGGCAGGCGCCCGGCGCCCCCGGTGGGGGGACCGGTCCTGGCACCGATGTCCTGGAGCGGGAGGAGACCGCCTTCGGAACCGACACCCGCAGGGCTGCCGACCGGCCCTGGCAGGTCATCGTGTGGAACGATCCCGTCAACCTCATGAGCTATGTCTCCTACGTCTTCCGGTCCTACTTCGGCTTCTCCCGCGCCAAGGCCGATGCGCTGATGCTCCAGGTCCATCAGGACGGCAAGGCGATCGTGGCCTCCGGCGGCCGTGAGGAGTCCGAACGCCATGTCCAGGCGATGCACGGCTACGGACTGTGGGCCACCCTGCAGCACACCTCGGGCGACGGCGCCTGATGGCCCGCGCGTTCAAGAGCACGCCCAAGGGGTTCGTGGCCGATCTGGAGAAGGCCGAGCGTCGCCTGCTCCGGACCCTGTTCGGCGACGTCATCCAACTGCTGGACGCCGAGGAGCCGCGCCCTGGGTCAGCAGCACCTGAGACCCCCGCCACGGGTACCCCTGTCGCTGGAAACCCTGTCGCTGAAAACCCTGCGGAATCGGCCGGGGACCCGTTCTGGGACATCGTCGCCGGGCTGGGAGGCGAGGGGGCCGGCGTCGGGCCCTCCGACCCGCACACCGCCGCGCTGCACCGCGAAGCGCCGCGGGACGAGGCGCTGGCGCGACTGCTGCCACCCGGCGTTCACGGCGACACGGCGGACGAGCAGGCCGCGGCCGGAGAGTTCCGGGCCCTGACGGAGGACAGCGTGCGGCGCTCCAAGACGGCCGACCTGCAACGGGCGGTGGCCGCACTGCAGGTGAACCCGCTGGTGTTGGACGAGGAGAACGCGGTGGCCTTCAGCCGCGCCTTGAACGACGTGCGGCTGGTGCTCTCCGCGCGGTTGGGCATCGACTCCGAGGAGGACGCCGAACGGGTGCATACGGTGGACGACTGGGCCGCCGCCACGGACGTCGAGTCCTACATGGCACTGCTGTACAACTTCACGACCTGGCTGTTGGAGACCCTCATGCTGGCGTTGTCCACACAGTTGCCGGATCAGCCATGAACCCCACGCATCCGCCGATGCTACCGCAGCCGGCCGCGCCCATCGGCGTCTTCGACTCCGGCGTGGGCGGTCTGACGGTGGCCCGCGCCATCATCGACCAGCTGCCCGGAGAACAGATCGCCTACGTGGGGGACACTGCCAACGGACCGTACGGGCCGCTGCGCATCGCCCAGGTGCGGGCGTTCGCCCTCGGCATCATGGACGAGCTGGTCGACGCCGGCGTGAAGGTCCTGGTGATCGCGTGCAATTCCGCGTCGGCCGCGGTGCTGAGGGATGCGCGCGAGCGGTACACGGCGAGGTACGGGATCCCGGTGGTCGAGGTCATCCAGCCGGCGGTGCGCCGGGCCGTCGCCGCCACGCGCCACGGGAGGATCGGGGTCATCGGGACCGCCGCGACCGTGGGCTCACGGGCCTACGAGGACACCTTCGCCGCCGCACCGCACCTCGAGATCACCTCGGTGGCCTGTCCGCGGTTCGTCGAGTTCGTGGAGGCCGGCATCACCACGGGGCCGGAGCTGTTGGCCACTGCCGAGGAGTATCTGGCCCCGCTGAAGGCCGCTGGCGTCGACACCTTGGTGCTGGGATGCACCCACTACCCGCTGCTGACGGGGGTGATCTCCCTGGTCATGGGGGAGGACGTGACGTTGGTGTCCTCGGCCGAGGAGACGGCCAAGGACGTCTACCGGGCCCTGGTGCGCCATGGCCTCGAGCGTCCGGGGAGCGTCGGCGGCCCCGGGGGCGCTGCGGGCACGGGTCGGTGTGAGGCGCCGGCTCACACGTTCATGGCCACCGGAGAGCCCCGGCAATTCGAGACCCTGGCACGGCGGTTCCTCGGCCCCGAGGTGGGCGGTGTCCAGCACGTGGGACACATCGCCGAGCGCTATCCGACGGGCGTGCTAGCCCGGATCACCCCGGAGATGATCGAGGCCGCGCGGGGTGGGGCCTCTGGGGGAATCGTGCCGGGTCCGGCCAGTACAGTGGACCCAACGCCGGATTCCCCGATCCCTCGGGGGCTTATCACGGATCCCGACGGACGAAAGGCCTGACGCAGCGTGAAGCTCACGATCATCGGTGCCTCCGGGTCGTTCCCCGGTCCGGGATCTCCGGCCTCCTGCTACCTCATCACGGCGGAGGGGCCCACCCCGGACGGGACCGGCACCAAGATGTGGCGGGTCATCATGGACCTCGGCAACGGCTCCCTCGGGACGCTGCAGCGGTACATGGCCCTGGATGACATCGACGCCATCCTGCTCTCCCACCTGCACCCCGACCACTGCATGGACCTGTGTGGACTGCACGTGGCCATCCGCTGGAACCCCTACGGCTGGAAGGGCATCCACGTCCCCGTGCACGGTCCGGCAGACACCGCGGACCGTATGGCCACCGCCTATGGCCTGGACCCCGACCCGGGGATGCACCCGGACTTCGACTTCCAGCACTGGCAGGCCCGGGTGCCCGTGACGGTGGGCCCGTTCACCATCACACCGTTCCCCGTGCGCCACCCGATCGACGAGGCCTATGCGCTGCGCGTGCAGACCACGCAGCCCGGCCCGGACGGCGAGCCCGTGCACCGGGTCCTGACCTATTCGGGGGACACGGACACGTGTGACGGGCTGGTGGAAGCCGCCCGGGACGCCGATCTGTTCCTCTGTGAGGCTGCCTTCCAGGAGGGCCGGGACGATGGGATCGACGGTGTCCACCTCACCGGCCGACGTGCGGGACAGATGGCCGCCGACGCCGGCGCCCGGCGCCTGCTGTTGACCCACCTTCCCGTGTGGACCGACCCTCTGGCCGCCTCGGTGGAGGCGCGGGAGACCTATGCCGGACACCTGGCCGTGGCGGTGTCCGGAGTGACCTACCGGGTGTAGGGCGTGGGTTGTCCCTGCGTAGGGCGCGGGGATGACGCCGCAGCCGTTCGTATCCCGTCCGGCCCCCTCGCTAGGATGACAGGCATGACCTCAACGAACTCCGGAGCTTCCGGCCTGCCCGAAAACAGCCGTACCCACACCGTCCGCGAGGACGGTCGCGCCATCCACGAGCTGCGCCCCATCAGCATCACCCGCGGTTGGTCCCGGCAGGCCGAGGGCTCCGCACTGATCGAGTTCGGCAACACCCGCGTGCTGTGCACCGCCTCCTTCACCGTGGGCGTGCCCCGGTGGCTGAAGGGTGAGGGGACCGGCTGGGTGACCGCCGAATACGCCATGCTGCCACGCGCCACGAACACCCGCTCGGCCCGTGAGTCCGTCAAGGGCAAGATCGGTGGCCGCACCCACGAGATCTCCCGTCTCATCGGCCGCTCCCTGCGCGCCGTGATCGACCTCAAGGCGCTGGGGGAGAACACCATCGTGCTGGACTGTGACGTGCTGGAGGCCGACGGCGGCACCCGCACCGCCTCGATCACCGGCGCCTATGTGGCCCTCGCCGAGGCGATTGCCTGGGCGAAGGGCCAGGGCATCATGCCGGCCGCCTCCCAGCCCCTGAAGGACTCGGTGGCCGCCGTGTCCGTGGGGATCATCGACGGCATCCCCATGCTGGACCTGCCCTACGTGGAGGACGTCCGTGCGGAGACGGACATGAACGTGGTCGTCACGGGGTCGGGTGACTTCGTGGAGGTGCAAGGCACCGCCGAGGGGGCCCCCTTCAACCGGGACGAGCTCGATTCCCTGTTGGATCTGGCCATCGGCGGAACCGCCGAGCTGGCCCGTATCCAGACAGAGACCCTGGCGGGCGGGCGATGAGCACCGCCAGCACCTCGGGTGGAGGACCACGGCTGGTGCTCGCCACGCGGAACCAGGGCAAGCTCCGTGAACTCCGTGATCTGCTGCGCGGTCAGATCCCCGGCCTGGACGTCGACACCCAGGTGGTGGATGCTGCCGCCGTCGGCGCCCCGGACGTGGTGGAGGACGGGGTGACCTTCGCGGAGAACGCCTTGAAGAAGGCCCACGTCGTGGCCCGCCATACGGGCCTGGTGGCGGTGGCCGATGACTCCGGGCTGTCCGTGGAGATCCTGGGGGGCGCACCGGGCATCTTCTCGGCTCGGTGGGCCGGCCGGCACGGCGACGACGCCGCCAACCTGCAGCTGCTGCTGGACCAGGTGGCCGATGTGGGTCCGCAGCACCGCAACGCGGCGTTCATCTGCGCCGCCGCCGTGGTGACTCCGGCCGGTGCGGAGCACGTTGAACTCGGGTTCCTGACCGGGACGCTGTTGACGGCGCCCCGAGGGGCCGGCGGCTTCGGCTACGATCCGATTCTGCAGCCCCACGGGATGGACGTGTCCGTGGCGGAACTTGATCCGGCCTCGAAGAACTCCATGAGCCACCGGGGTGCGGCCTTCCGTCAGATCCTGCCGGAACTGGTGCGCTTCCTGGACGCACCCGGCGGGCCCGCCGGACCCGGCGGATCCGCCGGATCTCTCGGTACCGGGGGACGCTGATGGCGCTGGACTTCACGGCGCTGGACTTCGAGACGGCCAACGGCTTCCGCGGGTCCCCCTGCTCGGTGGGGCTCGTGCGGGTGCGCAACGGTCAACCCGTGGAGCGTGTGCACTGGCTGATGCGGCCGCCGGCCGGCTTCGACCGGTTCGATCCGAGGAATGTGGGAATCCACGGGATCACGGCCGAGCAGGTGGCCGGGGCGCCACGGTTCGCCGACATCTTCGCGGATCTGGCAGATTTCATCGGCACGGATCCCCTCGTGGCACACAACGCCGGCTTCGACGTGGGCGTGATCGAATCCGCCTTGGAGGTCTCCGGTCGAGACATCCCCTGCCTGGACTACGCCTGCTCGCTGGTGATGGCCCGGCGCACCTATGACCTGCCCTCCTACGCCCTGCCGATGGCCGCGGCCGAAGCAGGCCACCCTTTGCTGAACCACCATGACGCCCTGGCCGATGCCGAGGCCTGTGCCTGGATCATGATCGATGTGGCCGAACGCCGGGCGGCCGGAGCCGGTGGAGTGTTGGCGCCCGGAATGCTGGAGACCGGACTCTCTGATCTCCTGGCCCTGGACGGGATACGCCTGCGCCAGCTGGAGTCCCGCCGTGCGGGCACCGGGACCGAATCCCGGGCCACCCGTCAGGCGCGCGGGCTTGGACCGGTGTTCGACGCCACGGTGGAGCTGCCGCACGCGGCCCGCCTGCCGGATCTGATGCACTGGCCGGATGAGGGAACCAACCCGGAGCCTGCGGCCGATGCCGATCCGGCACACCCCCTCCACGGGCAGACCGTGGTGTTCACCGGGAACCTGGGGATGCCCCGGCAGGAGGCCAAGAACCGTGCTGCCGCCTGGGGCGCCCGGCCGGCCAGCCGTGTCAATGCCCAGACCAGCATGCTGGTCGTGGGCGACGGCTTCCGCGTCGAGGACCTGAACTCCGCCGTGCGGGCCGGCGCCACTGGTCACCGCAAGACCCGTGACGCCCTGGCACGCCGCCGGCAGGGTCAGCACGTGGAGTTGGTCTCCGAGCCGGAATTCCTGCAGATGTTGGATGTGAACTGGCCCGCTGCCTCCGGGTAGCCGCTGACGATTGCGTCTGCGTCTGCGTCTGCGTCTGCGTCTGCGGCTTCGTCTGCCGCGCTGCCCGTTGCCGACTGACTGCCGCACTGCTCAGTGTGTTGTGGTTCCCGTGCTCCAGGGGCCGCCGCGTCACGACCGCCAATAGTGGTTCCGTAGAGGCTTTCTGAACGGGTCGATGAAGGGCGCCGGGACGAACCACGGGATCCCGTCCTCCAGGATGATGTCCCAGGAACCACCGTGTACGGCCAGGTGGTGCCGGTTGCACAACAGGACACCGTTGTCCACGCTGGTTGGCCCGCCCCGTATCCACCACTGGACGTGATGGACCTCGGTCCAGGGAGCCGGCATGGTGCACCCGGGAGCCGCGCACCCACCGTCTCGTGCGGTGACCGCCTTTCGGAGGCGGGCCGGGAACAACCGTTGGGAACGCCCCACGTCCAGTACCTGCCCAGCGCCGCCGAGGACCACGGGGAGCAGATCGGCATCGCAGGCCAAGGCCCTGATGGTGACCGGACTGATCGGCCCGGTGAAGACGGCCTCGGATCTGAAGTTCCCGAGATCGAAGGGAATCCTCTCTGCAGTTCCGGTGGGGGCTTGCGGTCCTGACGGTTCAGGCGGTTCTGATGGATCCGGCACATCGGGCGCATTCGGCGTATCAGGCCCATCAGGTCGATCTGGTGGGTCTGGTGGGCCGGGTGGGTCGGGCGGGGCCGATCTCGCGTTCTCGCAGGCTGGGCCCGCCATCCACTGGTCCGTCAGGGTCTGGTAGTCGATCGAGACCATGACGAGGGGTCGGCCACCGCCGGAATCGGGCAGTCCGTTGCCGTTGGTCAGCGAGAGCGCGCCCATCAGGGCGGAGGTGAGCCCGTCCAACTGCCGTTGGTGGCGGGTGCGGGGATCCGTGGCGAGTTCGGCGGCGGAGCCCCAGAGGTGGGTGGGATCGCGGTGATCGTCGAGTTCCGTGGGCTCCGCAGAATCACCAGACTCAGCAGGCTCAGCCGACTCGGCCGGCACCTCGGGGCCGTTTGGCTGATCTGGTCCCACCGCCTGGCCGTCCCTCGCTACCGTCGAGTCCTCCGAGTCCTCCGAGTCCTCCGAGCCCGTCGTGCTCTTCGCGCTCTTCGACCGGGGATTGGTGGCGGCACCGGCGATGGTGCTGAGAACCTCGTGCTGCAGGTCATCCGCCATGATCCTCCACTGGTGGAACCGGCGCCGCTTCCCCTGATAGGAGAGTCCCTGCTGGAGGTTCGGCAGGGCCTCCGAGGGCTCGCTCCCGTCCGGATTCAGGGAATGTTGGGCCCACTGCCGCCACCGCGCACAGGCATGACGCATCGACTCGGCGTCTAGGACGCACGCCTGACCGGTCAACATCTCCTCGCCCTGCCGCAGCCACTTCTCGGTCAACCCGGCCTCGGCGCCGCTTGCCTCCGCATCCTTCCTGGTGTCCTGCAGTGCTCGGGTGATGAGGTCCAGGGATGCCGGATCGATGGTGCCGCGGAGAAAGGACTCGGCCAGGACGGGGTAGTCGGCGCTGCGCTGATGACCGGATAACTCCGGGGGCGGCGGCTGGGTCTGCTGGGCCCGCTGGATCCGCCGGCGCGCCTCCGGACGCGCGATGCGCAGGGTTCGGACCATCCAGTCCGGGGCATCTCGGAACGGCCGGGCGCCACCCGGGATGCCGAGCAGGGGCTCGCGGAGACCCCCGTCCTCCATCGCCCGGTGCGATGGGCGCCAGTGTGTCCAGCCCCGCCCAATCGAGTTGCGGTGGGGGCGGGACGACCCGCTCGAAGGACGTCAGTGTCGTGGCGCCGGACAACCGACGGGCGAGGACGTCCACGGCCTGCCGTGCGATGGCCACGACCTCGTAGATCGGCAGCTCGTCGAGGTTCGGCGGACCGTCCGGGTGGTCCTCCTCGTGCGCCGGCTCAACTGCCATCCTCGGGTCCTCCGTCCCGTTCCTCCACCTGCTCGATCTAGTACTGGTATTCGAACACGTGTGCCGGACACGATAAGGATCGGACCCGAGGACTGTGGACGGAACCGGGAAGTCAGTCGGCTGTGGAGGAGGTGGCGGGCCCGGCCGCCAGGCCCTTCTCGGCCGCGGTCCGCCGGAACGCGTCGATCACCAATCGGATGGACTGGCGGGGCGTGGGGGAGGTGCGGTAGGCGATCGACACCGTGCGCATCACGGGTTCCTCGAGGGCGATGATGTCCACCCCCGCGGGAAGCACCTCCAGCGCCAGATCGGACACCAGGCTGACGCCGAGTCCGCCGGCCGCCATGGCCAGCGCCGTGGGCTGTTCAGCCACGGTGTGGACGATCCTCGGGTCGAACCCCTGCTGGTGACAGGCGGTCCGGACCGCCCGGCCGAAATGGTCGCTGGCCGGGGCGAGAATCCAGGGGTACTCCGCCAGCTGTGCCAGCCGCACGGTCTCGGTGGGGACCATTCCCGCCGGCACGGCCGCGTGCAGGCGTTCCACGGCGACCAACGTCTGGGACAGGGCCGGCTCGATGTGCGTCGCGGTGACGGAGTAGTCGATCACGAAGGACAGGTCGAGGGTGCCGTCCTTGACCGCGCTGGCCGAGTTCTCGGGATCCAACTCCACCGTGCGGACCACGATCCCGGGGTGGTCGATCGCGAGTGTTGTCAGGGCCCGTGGCACCAGGCTGGAGGCCACCGAGGCCCACACCCCCGCCGTCAGGCGGGCGGTCACCCCATTCTGTGCCTGTTCCAGAGCCAGGGTGGCCCGATCCACCGAGCCGAGGATCTCCTCGGCGTGTTCGGCGAGGAGCAGACCGAGTTCGGTGAGCAGCAGCCGCCGTCCGTGGCGTTCCACGAGCCGGACGCCGACGTCCCGTTCCAATTGCGCCAGCTGCTGGGAGACCCCGGACGGGCTGTAGTGCAGTGCGACCGCGACAGCGGTCACGGTGCCGCGCAGGTGCAGCTCCCGCAGCATCCTCAGCCGGCGCAACGAGAACTCCATGCGCGTCAGCATAGGGGTGTGCACCCCTGACGGGGGAGATCTTGCAGCTTCCCTTCACATCACCCTGCAGGAACAGTCGATGGACGCCGGGGCCCACTACGTCCACGCTGGGAGTACACCGGACGCAACGATGCGGACCGATCTCAAGGACGAACCGCTGAGGCGGACGAACCACATAGACGCTGGAGGTGGCGGGCATGACACTGACCCACAATCCCGGAGACGGTCAGGTGCCGCTCGGCACCGGCCTCGCCCCAGATAGCGGCACCGGTACCGTTCCCGATACCAGCACTGTTCCCGGCGCCGGCACTGTTCCCCGCACCGACCCCTACACGCGCAGCGACCCCTTCGACCGCCCACCCGAGCACGAGGTGGCCTGGACGGATCCTGTCACCGGTGCTCAGGGATGGTTGGTCGTACACACCCTCGTCGGCGGGCTGGCCACCGGAGGCACCCGCATGCGCGCGGGATGCACGCGGGACGAGGTCGCAGACCTGGCCCGTTGCATGGCCACGAAGACCGCTGCCTTCGGCCTCCCCGTGGGGGGTGCCAAGGCCGGCCTGGACGTGGACCCCCGGTCTCCGGGGGCCCTCGACGTCCTGGAGCGGTTCTTCTCGGACCTGCGCCCGTGGCTTGAGCACTCCTGGGTCACCGCCGAGGACCTCGGAGTGGCCCAGTCGGACCTGGACGCGGTCTTCGCCCGTCTGGGCCTGGACCAGTCCTTCCATGCGGCGATGCTGCGCTCGCCGGATCCGGCCGCCACCCTGGAGCGCGTCCGCGCCGGACTGGTGGCGCAGGACGGGGACGGACTGCCGCTGGGCGACGTGATCGGCGGTTACGGCGTGGCCCAGGCCTGCCTGGCGGTGGCGACAACCCTCGGATCGGACCCCGCGGACACCACGGTGGCCATCCAGGGAATCGGCACCATGGGCGGCGGGGCCGCGTGGTACCTGCATGAGGCCGGCGTCCGGGTCACGGCGATCGCCGACGCCGCCGGCACCCTGTTCCGGCCCCGCGGACTGGACATCCCCGCGCTGCTGGCCGCCCGCGACCACTTCGGTGAGATCGACCGGGCTGCCGTCCCGGCCGACGTCGAGATCCTGCCCCGGGACGCCGTCCTCGCGGTCCCCGTGGACATCCTGGTCCCCGCTGCCGTCTCCTACGCGCTGCGCGAGGAATCGGTGGCGGACATCGCGGCCCGCGTGGTGGTCGAGGCCGCGAATTCACCCACGACGCCGGCCGCGGAGGAACGGCTGGCGGTGCGCGGCATTCCGGTGGTCCCGGATTTCGTCGCCAATGCGGGGGCCGCAGCCTGGGCCTGGTGGCTGCTGCAGGGGCAGGTGGGGACGGACCCACAGGACTCCTTCGACCGCCTCCGCACGGAGATGCAGGGCAAGGTGGCGTTCATGATGGACGCCTGGCAGACCGATCGGCTCATCCCGCGGCGCAGTGCCTGGGGCTTTGCGGCCGCCAACCTGGAGGCGCTCGCAGGCCGCGAGATCACGATCCCCTAAACCGACCGGGTGCCGTCGAAGAGCGTCCCCCATCCGGGGATGGCCGTGGCGGGCCCGGCGAACCCGGCAAGCTGCAGCCCGTACCAGAGGGTCACCTGGTTGGCCGTGAGGACGGGCTTGCCCAGCCGGGCCTCCAGCGCACCCACCACGTCCATGGTGTGCATGGCCGTGTCCGGGATGAGCAGGGCACCGGCTTCCGCTTCATCGTTCCGGATGGCGAGATCCATGACCTGCTCGGCCGTGAGCCTGCCGACGCCTGCCGCGGTCTCGATCCCTGCGCTTCCCAGGGCCTCCACCCGGATGCCCGAGGCCAGCAGGTAGTCGGAGAAGAGCTGTGCCACCTCCGCCGGGTAGCTGGCCGCCACCGCCACCCGGTCGATGCCGAGCGCAGCCAGGGCGGCGACGAACGCCTGCGAGGTGCTGGCCGCAGGCACTCCGGCCACGCCCTCCAACTGTTCCGCCTGCCGCCGGACCCCCTCGTGGCCGAAGACGAAACTCCCGGAGGTGCAGGCCCACATCACGGCATCCAGCCCGCCGGGACCCTCCCGTGCCAGCAGGCGTCGGGCCCCGTCCGCCAGCCGGTCCGGACTGCCCAGATCCATCAGCTCGGGAACCGCATGCAGATCCGTTCCGTAGATGTGCTCGACCGGCAGGTGCACCCCGAGCCGCTCGGCCGCCGCGGGGTACTCGTCCTCGGCGGCATGGTCCGGATAGATGACCCCGACGGTGGTCGGCCGGGTGGTCGGACGGGTGGTCGGCCGAGTGGTCGGTCGAGTGATCGCCCGGCGGGACTGCGCGGCGGGCGGTGGGGCCGGCCGGCGGCTGGTGGGCGTGCTGCTGGATGGGGTGTTCATGGCGGTCCTTCCCGGAAGACTCCGGCCAGCCCGCGCCCGGGACCGACCATGGGCAGTCCCATCCGGCCCAGGCAGGCCCAGATGGTGAGTTGATTGGCCGTCAGGACGGGTTTGCCCAGCCGGCGTTCCAGCGGCTCGATGATGTCGTAGGTCGGCAGGTTGGTGCAGGAGACGAACACCGCCTCGGCCTCGGGGGTGTCCGCGGCCAGGATGAGCTCCGCCACCGTGCGGTAGTTGACCCGCCAGATCCCCCCGCCCAGGCCCAGGTAGTTGCTCCGGGGCACCTCGACCCCGAGCTCCCCGAGGAACCCCACCAACCGGTCCGTCAGGTCGGCGTCGTAGGGGGTGATCACGGAGATCCGCTGCAGGCCGAGCGCCCGCACGGCCTCCGCCAGCGCTCCGGAGGTGGTGACCGCATCCGGTGCCCCGGCCTCCAGGATCGATTGCCGGAGCCCGGCCTCGTGGGCCAGACCGTGGATGAAGCTGCCGGAGGTGCACAGGTAGGCCACCACCTCCGGATCGACTCCGAGCACGTCACGCGTGGCCGCCTGGACATGCCGCCTCCCCGAGACCAGCTCGGCCATCTCCAGGCTGACCGGCACCGGCTCGAAGGGGGTCCGCGCCAGATGCAGGCTCACGTCCAGGGGCGTCCACCGCCACAGCTCCCGTTCCAAGGCCAGGTCGAAGGGCGCGATGATGCCGATGCCGCGTTGCACCACGGGTCCGTCGAACGCGTGGTCGCTCAGGGCCATCCGGTTCAGGTCAGCGCCGGTCGGATCCACCGCAAGCACCCCGCCTTCTCGCCTGGTGCCGGTCCACCGGATACTCCGGCGCGGGGATGCGCGCGGCCATCGTGGAGGGTCTGCTGAATGATAGGGGCTGTGCCGGTCTGCCGACCATGGTCTGCCCACGCCGCACCGCGCCCCTTCCATCCCCGCAGATCAACCGCCCATAATGCGGGGACGCGATCGGTGGCGAACCGGGCGCGCAACCGTGAAATGCCGTCGATTCGGGAGGTTCAGATGGACCCCACGCAGATGTCCGCCGTTGAGCTCGTGGCCGCCTACGCAAGCCGGGAGTTGTCCCCCGTCGAGGCCACCACGGCCATCCTGGACCGCATCGGCGAGATCGACTCTGGGGAGTCGGGGCTGGGTGCCTACTGCCTCGTGGATGCGGACGCGGCCCTGACCCAGGCGAGGCGGTCGGAGTCCCGGTGGCGGGATGACCATCCCCAGGGTCTGCTGGACGGGGTCCCGGTCTCCATCAAGGACATCTTCCTGACGGACGGCTGGCCCACCCTGCGCGGTTCCCAGGCCATCGACCCCGATCAGCCATGGGTCGTCGATTCCCCCGTGGCCGCCCGGTTGCGCGCGGACGGCATGGTCTTCCTGGGCAAGACCACCACCCCGGAGCTGGCGTGGAAGGCCGTCACGGACAGCCCGCTGCACGGCATCACCCGCAACCCCGTGGACCCGCGGTTGACCGCGGGTGGCTCTTCGGGAGGTTCGGCCGCTGCGGTGGCCGCCGGTATGGGGCCGGTCTCCGTGGGGACCGACGGCGGCGGGAGCGTCCGCATCCCGGCCTCCTTCTGCGGGATCGTGGGTTTCAAGCCGACCCACGGAAGGATCCCGTTGTTCCCCGCCAGCCCCTTCGGGCCCCTGGCCCACGCCGGTCCCATGACCCGCACGGTGGAGGACGCCGCCCTGATGATGGACATCCTGGCCTTGCCGGACCACCGCGACCCGACGACCCTGGCCCCACCCCAGCGCACCTTCCGGGGCGAGTTGAACCGGGAGGTGACCGGACTACACGTGGCCTACTCGCGGGACCTCGGCTACGCGCACGTGGACGGCGAGGTGGCCGCCGTCGTGGAGGCGGCGGTCCGGCGCATCGATGCGGCAGGCCTGCACGTCACCGAGGCCGATCCCGGATTGACCGATCCGCTCGAGGCCTTCGAGCTGCTCTGGGCAGCCGGTGCCGCCACCCTGCTGGATTCCATGCCGGGGGCCCGGGCGACGGTTGATCCGGGTCTCGGCCGGGTGTGGGACCTCGGGGAGGGGTACAGCGCCGTGGAGTTCCTGCAGGCCCGCAACGTGGCCGCCCAGGTCGGGATCACCATGGGGGCCTTCCACGAGGAGCACAACCTGTTGCTCACCCCCACCGTCGGGATCCCCGCCTTCGAGGCCGGCCACGACGTTCCACCGGGCAGCGGGCTGCAGCGGTGGCCACAGTGGGCCTCGTTCAGCTTCCCGTTCAACCTCTCGCAACAGCCCGCCCTCAGCCTTCCCGTGGGCACCACGGCGGACGGACGCCCCGTCGGCCTGCAGATCGTGGGTCCGCGGCATTCCGACGACCTCGTACTGGCTGCCGGCCGGTTCATCGAGCGGCTGTTCACCTGACCTGCGCGCCCGCTCAGTCGCGCTCCCAGACCAGCCGTTCCCCGGCGAAGCCGTGGCGCCACAGGTCGTTGCAGGCCGCCGCCATCTCGACCAGCCCCTCCACGACGGTGCCGAACACGTTGCCCGGGACCCAGCCGACGTCGCCGTTGAGCAACAGGTTGTTGCGGTCGTAGAACAGGGCCAGGTCGGTGGCACCCTGAGCGTGGTGCGCCGCGGTCCCCGCCTCATAGCCGTAGGCCGGGTTGCCGATCTCCCACGGTTCGAAATCGAAGAGGCACACGTCCCCGGGGATCGGCGTGACGGTCGGGTTCTCCCGCCGTGGCGCCTCCGGGATCCGGGGGACCAGGGTGTAGACCTCGTTGCGCGCGAACTTCGCGTGATAGGCGTCCCCGGCCAGAGGCAGGGCCTGCCACACGGCCGCACAGGTGGCCGGGGCGAGGTCGTCGAGCAACCGGACCCGGCAGGAGGTCCCGCGGGTGGTCAGGCTCAGCCTCAGATGCCTCGCCCCCCGGTCCGGTCCCGGGTCTGACGCGTCACTCAACGCTCGTCCATCCCGCATCGGCCGGTCCTGTCTCTCATCGGTCCTGTCTCTTATCGGCCCGTCTCTCATCGGTCCGGCTAGATCTCTGCGAGCACGGAGGACCAGATGGCCAGTCCCTCGTCGATCTCCTCGGCGGTGACCACCAGCGGGGGGATCATCCGCACCACGTTCATGTACGCCCCGCAGGTCAGCATCAGCAGGCCCTTGTCCGCGGCCACGGTCAGGGCGGCCTTCGCACGGTCCGGATCCGGGGCGCCGTCTGCCGTGGTGAACTCGCTGCCGATCATCAGCCCCAGCCCACGGACGTCACCGATGCCGTGTCCGGCACCGCTCCCGGACCCACCGTCCGCAGCGGCCCGGGCACCCGCCAGCAGTTGGGCACCACGCTGTGCCGCATTCTGGACGAGGGATTCCTCCTCGATCACCTGCAGGGTGGCGACGGCGGCCGCACAGGAGACGGCGTTGGCACCGTAGGTGCCCCCTTGAGACCCCGGCCAAGCCCTCGACATCAGTTCTTCGGAGGCGGCGATCCCGGACAGGGGGAACCCGGAGGCGATCCCCTTGGCGATGGTGATGACGTCCGGTTGGACCTCGAAGTGCTGGTGCCCGAAGTAGCGGCCCGTGCGGCCGAATCCCGTCTGGATCTCATCCATCACGAGCAGGATGCCGTGCCGGTCGGCGCGTTCGCGCAGGCCGGCGAAGAACTCCGTGTTGCCGGGGATGTAGCCGCCCTCTCCGAGGACCGGCTCCACGATGAAGGCGGCCGTCTCCTGGGGTGAGGTCACGGTGGCGAAGAGGTAGTCCAGCTCCTTTAGGGCGAAGGCGGTGGCCTCCTCCTCGCTCCAGCCGTAGCGGTAGGCCGTGGGGAAGGGGGCCACATGCACCCCGGACATCAGCGGGCTGAACCCGGCGGAGAACCGGGTTCCGGAGGTGGTCATCGTGGCGGCCGCCACCGTCCGACCATGGAAGCCGCCGTGGAACACCACCACGTTCGGCCGGCCCGTGGCCTGGCGCACCAGGCGGAGGGCGGCCTCTACGGCCTCACTGCCGGAGTTGGCGAAGAACAGGGAGTCGAGGGATGGAGGCAGGACGCCCTCCAGCCGTTCGATGAGTTCCTTCAGCGGGCGGTGCATGACGGTCGTGTACTGGCCGTGGATCAGGGAGCCGACCTGCTCCTGGGCCGCCGCGACCACGCGCGGGTGGCAGTGGCCGGTGCTGACCACCCCGATGCCGGCGGTGAAATCCAGGTAGCGACGCCCCTCGGCGTCGAAGAGGCAACTGCCCCGTCCGTGGTCCACCGTCACATCGGTGGCCTGTTTGAGCTGGGGTGACAACGCGGTCATCGTGGGGGCCTCCCATGCTGAGGTGCTGTTCGGGTGTCCGGGTTCTGGTCTGGTGCTCTGGTGCTGGCCGCCATTGGCTGTTGACAGTACTTCTACGATGGGCTGACCGGCAAGGATCCACTAGGCGGGAGTTCATCATGAGCCAGTCCACGCACCAGCCCTCGAGCCAGCCCTCGCACCGACCGGATAGGGAATCAGCGGCCATCGCCTCCGTGCCCACCGGACTCTTCGCCGGCGGGAGGTGGGTCTCCACCGAACGGCAGCTGGCCGTCTATGATCCGTCCACGGGTCAGGTCCTCACCGAGGTGGCCGATGCCAGCCCCGAGGAGGCCGCCGCCACCCTGGACGCCGCCGCGGCCGCGCAGCCGTCCTGGGCCGCGACCCCACCCCGGGAACGCAGTGAGATCCTCACCAGGGCCTACCGGATCATGGTCGAGGAGTCCGAGCGGCTGGCCCTGATCATGACGCTGGAGATGGGCAAACCGCTGGCCGAGGCTCGTGGTGAGGTGGCCTACGCGGCCGAGTTCTTCCGTTGGTTCGCCGAGGAGGCCGTGAGGATCGACGGCGGTTACATGACGGCGCCCGCGGGCGACTCACGGTTCCTCGTGGCCAAAGAACCCGTGGGGCCGTGCCTGCTCATCACGCCGTGGAACTTCCCACTGGCCATGGGCACCCGGAAGATCGGCCCGGCGCTCGCCGCCGGGTGCACCTCTGTCATCAAGCCGGCCTCCCACACCCCGCTGTCCATCCTCGCGCTCGCGGAGGTACTCGAGCGGGCAGGGGTGCCGGACGGAGTGGTGAACGTGGTCACCACGAGCCGCAGCAATGACGTGATGACCCCGCTCATCCTCGATTCGCGCTCCCGCAAGCTCTCCTTCACCGGGTCCACCGAGGTCGGCAAGTCGCTGCTGGAGTTGGCGGCGAAGACCGTCATGCGGACCTCCATGGAGCTGGGGGGCAACGCCCCGTTCCTGGTCTTCGAGGATGCCGACCTGGACGCCGCCGTGGAAGGGGCCCTGGCCGCCAAGATGCGCAACATCGGCCAGGCCTGCACCGCCGCCAACCGCATCCTCGTCCAACGCCCCGTGGCGGAGGAGTTCGCCGAACGCCTCACCCGGCGCATGGCCGGGTTGCCGCTGGGACGCGGGGTGGAGGACGGCGTGGTGGTGGGGCCACTCATCAACGCCGGGGCGGTGGACAAGGTCATCGAACTCGTGGGAGACGCGGTCGGGCGTGGGGCCGAGGTGCGACTCGGCGGCGAGCGGATCGAGGGCCCCGGGCACTTCTACCCGGCCACGGTGCTGATGGGCGTCCCAGCGGATGCCGAACTCTGCAGCACCGAGATCTTCGGTCCGGTGGCCGCGATCTCCACGTTCGAGACCGAGGAGGAGGCCGTGGCGATCGCCAATGACACCCCCTACGGGCTGGTCTCCTACCTGTTCACCACGGACCTGGCCCGGGGATTCAGGGTCAGCCACGCACTGGAGGCCGGCATGGTCGGACTCAACCGCGGGGTGGTGTCCAACCCCGCCGCCCCCTTCGGCGGTGTGAAGGAGTCCGGGGTGGGACGTGAGGGTGGCTTCAGCGGGATCGACGAATTCCTGGAGACCAAGTACATCAGCATGGGACTGTGACCGCTGACGGGCTGAGGCCGGTGATGGCCGTCAGCTTCACGGCCATCAGCTCGTGGCGGCGGTCCACCGCTGAGCCGCCTCCGCGATGACCTCCCGCTCGCCGATCCACGCCGGCACGGCGCCGTCCGGGAAGACCTCCATCCCGTAGCGGGCGCCCAGCAGTTGACCCGTCAGGGAGGCGGTGGAATCAGAATCGCCGCCGTGGTTGACGGCCAGGTGCAGCGCAGCACGGAAGTGGGTGGTGGGCTGCGTGGCCTCGCCGCCGGTCACCAGGACGGCGTAGACCGCCACCGCCAGCGCCTCCTCGGCGACCCACCCCTCACCCAGTTCCGCGGGCAGGGTCCCCGGCAGCGGTGCCGGGCCCTCCGCGGACCCGTCCGCCGGCCCGGCCAGCTCGATCGCCGCGCGGACCGCGGCGGCCGTGCCGCCGTCGTCGGGCACGGTCACCAGCCAGTCCAGCGCCTCCGTGACGGCCTCTGCGAAACCCCGGCCCGCCATGAGCCGCGAGACCATCAGGGCGAAGGCGGCCGCGGCCGTCCAGGCCGCCGGATGCCCGTGCGTGAGCACGGCGCCCTGGCGGGCGAGCGAGACCACCAGGTGATCCTCGAGACCCGGCACCATGCCGTAGGGGGCCGAACGCATCACCGTGCCACAGCCCTTGGAGTCCGGGTTCTGCGGCTGGCGCGGCAGACCCATGTCCTTCGCGGACAGCCCGGACAGGCAGGCGTTGCCGGGGGCACGCCGCACCTGCAGCTCCGGGTGGGCGTCCAGCCAGCGGGTGGGAGGCGGCGGGGCGCCCTCGGGGATCTGACCGGTCTGGGTGCGGTACCAGCGCAGGCAGGACAGCCACACGCTGGCGGCGGGATCGGCCATGGTTCCCTCATTGGCCCATTCGATCCAGTCCAGCAGCCCGTCCAGGACGAACAGGGTCAGCTGCGTGTCGTCGCTGACCGGGATGGTCCCCCCGTCGCGGATCGCGGGCACCTGGAGGGGGTGGGCCACACCGGCATCCCCGTAGTCGGCACGGATCTGATCCAGGGAGGAGAACTCCACGGTGTAGCCGAGGGCGTCCCCGGCGGCGCCGCCGGCCAGCAGCCCCAGAACCCTGGAGGCATAACCGGGCCCCCCGGAAGGGGCGGAATCGGTGGCGGGACCGGCAGCGGCGGAGGGCCCGGAAAGGGGTGAACCGGCGCCAGCTGGACCGGAGGGTGTGGCAGCGGCGGACGGCGCGGGGGAGTCGCTCATGTACTCCATAGTAGGGATGGTTCAGATGCCCTCGTGGCGAACTGTGGACAACGGCTTAATGTGTCCCGGCCGCCGGATAGCGTGGGTGGCATGTTGATCCTGCACACCTCTGACTGGCACCTGGGCCGGTCGTTCCACGGCACCGGCATGCTCCAGGCCCAGCGCGAGGTCCTGGACCAGATGGTGGCCACCGTCCGTGAGCGCGGCGTGGACCTCGTCCTGGTGGCCGGCGACGTCTACGACCGGGCGCTGCCTGCCGCGGACGCCGTCGAGCTGCTGGACGCCGCCCTGGCGGACTTCGTGGCCGCCGGAGCCCGCGTGGTGCTGACCAGCGGGAACCACGATTCGGCCATCCGTCTGGGTTTCGGCGGCCACCTGATGGAGAAAGCGGGGGTGCACGTGCGCACGCGGATGGACAGCATCAGCACGCCGGTGGTGTTTCCGGACCCGGATGGCGGCTCGGTCGCGGTCTACGGGATCCCCTACCTCGAACCGCGGCATGCAGGTCAGGTCTGGGAGGTGGCGCCCCAGCACCCGGCCGTCACCGCCGAGGCCGTGCGACGCATCCGTCAGGACGCCGCGGAACGCTTCGGCGGGTCAGACGGAGGGCCAGACGGCTCGGTCGACGGCGCAGGCGGGTCCCCTGGACCAGGCCGCCGGGACACGGCGATCGTGGTCATGGCCCATCTCTTCGCCGCCGGGGGAGCCGGCTCGGACAGCGAGCGGGACATCGGCGCCGAACGGCCGGCGGAGTCCGGCGCCGGAGATCTGGTGGTCGGCACCTTGGGCCAGGTGCCCGTCACCGTGTTCGAGGGGCTGGACTACACCGCCCTGGGCCACCTCCATGGGCGGCAACGGATGGCCGAGTCCGTGCGGTACTCGGGATCTCCACTGGCCTATTCGTTCTCCGAGGCGAACCACACCAAGGGTGGCTGGCTCGTCAGCACGGCCCACGGGACGGTCACTGAGGTGGAATCGGTGGACTTCTCGGCCGGACGGCGGCTGGCCGTGCTGCGAGGCCGGATCGATGACCTGCTCGAGCATGAGGGCCATGCCTGGGCCGAGGACCGTTGGTGCCAGATCACCGTGACGGATCCGGTGCGTCCACCCCAGGCCTACCGCCGGCTGAAGGAGCGGTTCGAGGGGCTGCTGAACTTCGTCCTGGACCCGGAGGGCGTCCCCGCCACCGCGCCCTCCACCTACGCGGCCCGGCTGGCGGCAGCCACCACCGACCTGGAGGTCTGCACGGGTTTCGTGGAGCACGTCCGGCAGCGTCCGGCCAGCGAGTCCGAGACCGAGCTGCTGGGGTCCGCGCTGCAGGAGAGTCGGCGCCGGGTCGAACAGGGCGAGGGGAGCGCGGCGTGAGGATCCACCGGATCGAGCTGAACGGTTTCGGCCCCTTCGCCGGCCGGGAGACCGTTGATTTCACCACGCTCAATGAGGCCGGGCTCTTCCTGCTCGACGGGCCCACGGGCGCGGGCAAGTCGACCGTGCTCGCGGGGATCTGCTTCGCCCTCTACGGCACCGTCCCCGGGGGGCGTAGCCCGGAGTCACTGGCCAGCACGCAGTCACCCGTGGGGACACGGCCCGAGGTCCTGCTGGACTTCACCATCCGGTCCCGCCGCTTCGAGGTGCTCAGATGGCCCCGCTTCCGACGCGTCGCCAAGCGTCAGCGCAAGGAGCACGACGGTGTGTCCCTCACCGAGGAGAAGGCGGGCGCCGTCCTGCGTGAACAACGGGACGGCCAGTGGGTGGAGCTGTCCGTCCGGGCGGACGAGATCGGACAGCTGCTGCGTGCGGAGCTTTCCCTGGACGCCCAGCAGTTCATGCGGGTGGTGTTGCTGCCGCAGGGGGAGTTCGCCCACTTCCTGCGCGCGGACTCCAAGGAGAAGGAGACGCTGCTCCGCACGCTCTTCGGCACCGGCCGCTTCGACGGGGTCGAGGCGTCCCTTGCGGACCGGCTCAAGGCCGTGGGGCAGTCCGTCCAACGTGACCGTGACCAGGTGGAGGCCGCCCGTCAGGACCTGCGCTTCGCCGTGCAGGAGACCCTGGGGGAACAGTGGTGGCGTCCGGCCGTGGGTGCGGCGGAGGACTGCGAGACAGGCCGAGAGACAGATAGCACGACAGACAGCAGGACAGACAGTAGGACTGGCAGTACGGTAGCCGGTGACGGGAACGGCACGTGCGGGGAAGAACCCCCGCCGGAGGCCTGGCCGGATGCCGAACTGGTCCAACGGACCCTCGCGGCGGTGGTGGCGGCCGTGGACGCGGGAGCCGTGGAACGCCAGCAGGCGGCGGCCGCCCTGCAGGGTGCCCAGGAGGCCGTGGAGCAGCTGACCCGCCGCCAGCAGGACCTGCGGGCGGCCGAGGGATGGCAGTCCCGTTCCACGCTCCACGAGCAGCGGCGGGAGCAGGCGGCGGCGGACCGCGTGGCGGTGGAGCGTCATCGGGAGGCGGTGCCGCTGCAGCGGCGGGCGGTGGAGTCGGCGGCCGCGCAGGAGGCCTTCACGGAGTCCCGGCAGTCCGTGGAGCAGGCGGTCGAGTACGCCCTCAGCCATCCCCTGTGTGCGCAGTGGGACCGTCTGGGTGCCACCGGGGACACCCCTGAGCAGGCCACGGCGACCGCGGCAGTGCCCACCCCAGAGCCCGCGGAGGCATCCGCCGCGGGAGTCCTCGGGGCATCCGCCACGGGTGTGTTCGCAGCCCGGTTCGATGGACTGCGGCAACGAGCCGAGAGGGACCTGGACCGGCTGGCCGACCGCGAGGAGGATGCCGCGGCCCTGGTCGTGGCGGAGACGGACCTCGCGCGGCTGCAGGCGGACATCTCGCGGTGGACGCTCCAGGTCCGGACCGAGGAGGACGAGCGGTTACGGCTGGCCGGGGTCCACCGTGGCCTGCAACAGCGGGTGGAGGACCTGACGGCGCCGGCCGCCGGCCTGGAGGCGGCACAGCAGGGCCGAGACCGGGCGACGGCGCGGTGGGAGGCCGCTGTGGCCCATGACCGGGACGGTCGCCTGCTCGCGGAGGCGGAGGACCTGTTGCGAGCGGCCACGGACGGGGCCCAGGCCGCCGTGGATGCGTGGCAGCGGGTGGTGGAACAGCGCTTGGCGGGGGCAGCGTCTCTGCTGGCGGGTGAGCTGGAGAGCGGCTCGCCCTGCCAGGTCTGTGGTTCCGTGGAGCACCCGGCCCCAGCGGCCCCGGGCGGTGCCGAGATCTCCGCCGAGGCCCAGGAATCGGCCCGTCAGGAGATGGAGGTCCATTCGGGGCGGCGGCGTCAGGCGGAGGAGGCGGTGTCTACTGCACGGAGCACCGCCGAGGCCAGCCGGGTGGGGTCCGGCGGGCTCACGCCGGAGGCCGCGGAGCAGGCGAGCAACCAGGCCCGGGACGAGGTGGCCACCGCCCGGAAGGCCACCGAGGACCTGGCACTGACCCGGAGCGCCGTGACGCAGAACGAACAGGACCAACAGGACCGTGCGGCGGCGGCCCAGACAGCCCGCGGAGAGCTGGCCGGTGCACAGGCCCGGCTCACCACCACGGAGCAGACCGTCCAGCGGCTCCGCCAGGCCGTGGTCCGGGCGCTGGGAGAGCACGACGACCTGGCCTCAGTACGCCGGGAACTGGAGGAGGCCAAGGCTCGTGTGGAAGCGGTGCAGGCTGCCGTGCACCAGGAGGTCACCCGACGCACCGTGGCCGCCCAGGCCCGCGAACAACTGGCCGATGACCTCGCGGCCAGCTCGTTCACCTCGGTGGACCAGCTGCGTGCCGCGCTCCTTCCCGGCGACCAGGAGGACCAGCGGGGCACCGCACTGCGGGACTGGGACCGGGAGGAGGCAGCCCTCACAGAATTGGCCGCCAGCGAGGCCGTGGTCCGTGGCCGTGCGCTGATCGAGCGTGGGACCACCCCGCCGTCGGAGGCTGAGCTCGCAGCCCGGGCGGAAGCGGTCCAGGACGCTGCGCGGCGGCGGGACACCGCGGCAGAGGTCTCCGGAGCCCTGGAATCGCTGCACCGGCTCGTGACACGGCAGACCGGGGTGCTCACCGAGGTGGCCGAACGATCCGCCTCCCAGCTCGCCGTCTACGAGGAGACGGAGAGCCTGCTCCGACTGGTCCGTGGGGCGGGGGAGAACTCCTACAAGATGACGTTGGGCAGTTACGTCCTGGCCGGGCGGTTGGAGGAGGTCGTGGCCGCCGCCACCGAGCGTCTCCTGGGCATGACCCAGGGGCGCTACGAGTTGCGCCATGACGACTCAGCGCGGGGCCGGGGCGTCCGCGGCCTGGACATCACGGTCCTCGACCGGTTCACCGAGGATGAGCGGGCGGCTGCCACCCTGTCCGGCGGGGAGACCTTCATGGCCTCACTCGCACTGGCACTGGGACTGGCAGACACCGTCCAGGCCGAGGCCGGCGGCATCGACATGGACACCCTCTTCGTGGACGAGGGCTTCGGCTCCCTGGACTCGGAGACCCTGGCGGACGTCATGGACGTGCTGGACGGACTGCAGGCCGGCGGGCGAACCATCGGGATCGTCAGCCACGTGGAGAGGATGAAGCAGGACATCGGCTACCGGCTCGAGGTGCAGAAGACCAAGCAGGGCTCCCACCTGCAGGTCCGGGTACCGGACCCGGCCTGACCGCTATCCGGTGGTGGTGGTGGTGGTGATGGTGGTGGCGGTGCGGGCACGGCGCCGTTCGGCCCGACCCTCGAGAAGCCGATACAGCACCGGCACGAGGATCAGGGTCAGCAGGGTCGAGGACACCAGCCCGCCGACCACCACGATGGCCAGCGGCTGGGAGATGAAACCGCCCTGCCCGGTGAGTCCCAGAGCCATCGGGGTCAGGGCCAGGATGGTGGCCAGCGCGGTCATCACGATCGGGCGCAGACGGTGCAGGGCGCCGTGTTCCAGTGCCGTGGCCAGCGTGTAGCCGGGCCGCCGCCGGTACTGGTTGATCAGGTCGATCAACACGATCGCGTTCGTCACCACGATCCCGACGAGCATCAGCATGCCGATCAGGGAGGGCAGGCCCAGGGAGGTACCGGTGGCCAGCAGCAGCAGGATGGCTCCGGTCGCGGCGAAGGGGATCGAGATCAGCAGGATGAGCGGCTGCAGCAGGGACTTGAAGGTGGCCACCATGATGACGTAGACGATCGCCACGGCGGCGAGCAGTGCCAGGAACAGGTCGTTGAAGGTCTGCTCCTGCTGCGTGGCTGCCCCGCCCAACTCGGCTGCTGTCCCCTCCGGTAGGTCCACGCCCTCCAGGGCGGTCCCGACGGCGGCCGAGACGGCACCGAGATCGTCTCCGGACGGTGTCACGGAGACCACGGCGATGCGATCCGAGTTCGACGACGTCACCGAGGAGCGCACCTCCTGCTGGGAGACGTCAGCCAGCTCCGCCAAGGCCACCGGCCCGCGGGCCGTCATGACCTGGACCTCGCGCAGTTCGTCGAGCGTGGTGATCTGCGCCGGTTCGCCGATCAGCACGGGGTAGTCGGTGTAGTCGATGCGCACGGATCCGGAGGGTACCGGGTTGAGTGCCGCCGCGGCCTGGCCGGCCACAGCCTCCTCACTCAGTCCGTGCTCGGCGGCGGCCAACGAGTCGACGTCCACCTGGAGCGTGGGGCGCACCGCGGCGAGGTCCGAGGTGACCTCACCCGCCCCCTCGATCCCGGTCATGGACTGCACCACGGCCTCGGTGGCCTGTTCCAGCAGTGCCGGGGAAGGGGCCGAGACCTCGACCTGGACGTCCGAGGACATCCCCATGCCGCTGGCCGTGGACAGTGCGACCTCACCGGCGCCCTCCAGACCGGCCAACCGGGTGCGGGCCTGCTCCTGCAGGGTCACCTGATCCACCGCGGCGTCCGTCAGGACGGTGAACGTGGCCTCATCAGAACTCCCGGCCATCCCGGGGATGAAGCCGGCGGATCCGGCGGTCCACTGCACGTCCTGGACGCCGTCGAGGTCCACGAGGACCGCCTCCACCAGGCCGGCGGCCCGGGAGGTCTCCTCCAGTGAGGAGCCGGGCTGCTGTGTGGCGGTGACGGTGAAGGTGTTCTGTCCCGTGTCTCCCAGCAGGTTGGTGGGCACCAGGGGGATCAGCGCCACGGTGCCGGCCAGGAGGGCGCCCGCCGCCACCAGGGTGAGGGCGGGGCGGCGCTGGGTGCCACGGAGCACCGGGAGGTAGAGGCGCTGCAGGGTGCCGCGCGCGATCCCCGGCCCAACCTCGGACTGGCCGGCGACGCCCGGCACCGACTCGGCCGGCACCGACTGCACCGACGCCGATTCCGCAGGCACCGATTCGGCCAGCACCGGTTCGTCCAGCGCCGGTTCGGCCGGCACCGGCTCGGCGTGGCGTCCCCGCCGGCGGGACTGCGCGCGTTCCACCGAACGTCCCAGGAACCACCAGGACAGCACGGGCACGATCGTCAGGGCGACCAGCAGTGAGGCCAGGAGGGCGATGGTCATGGTGATGGCGAAGGGCCGGAAGAGCTCACCGGCCATGCCTCCCACGAGGGCGATCGGGGCGAACACGGCCACCGAGGTGAGGGTCGATGCGGTGATGGCGGTGGCCACCTCGCCCGTGCCCGTCAGGATGGCGGTGCGCTTGTCCTGACCCAGGGAGAGGTGGCGCTTGATGTTCTCGACCACCACGATCGAGTCGTCCACCACGCGGCCGATCGAGATGGTCAGGGCACCGAGGGTCAGCATGTTCAGCGAATAGTCCGAGACGCGCATGCCGATGAACGTCACCAACAGGGACAGCGGGATCGAGATGGCGGTGACGAGGGTGGACCGCACGGAGGCCAGGAAGGCGAGGATCACCACCACCGCGAACAGCAGTCCCAGAAGTCCCTCGACGGCCAGGGTGCTGATGGACTCCTCGATGAACGGGGCCTGGTCGAACACCACCGTGATCTCGGTGGCACCGGCCGTCTCGCCCAGCTGTTCCTGCAGCTGGGGGATCAGCGCGTTGATGGCGTGGGACAGGCTCACCGTGTCCGCGTCCGGGGTCTTGGTCACGGACAGCCCGAGGGTGTCCACCCCGTTGGTCCGCGTCACGGAGGTGGCCTCACCGTCACGGATCACGACGTCGGCCACCTCGCCCAGGCGCACCGGCCCGGTGGCACTGGACGCGCCGTCCCCGGCACCGCCCACCGCAGCATCGGCATCCTCGGCATCATCCGCGGGGACGAGTGGCACGTCGGAGACATCCTCGAGGGATTCGACGGGTGCCCCGGCCTGCACGGGCAGCGTGAGAGTCCCCTCCGTGATCTGGCCGATGGGGAACAGTCCCACGTTCTCCTCGAGCGCGGTGGTGATGTCACCGGCGTTCAGGCCTGCGGCGGCCAGCGCCTCGTCATCGGGCAGGACCGCGATGTGCTGGTCGGTGCCTCCGGTCACCGATGCGGCGCGGACGCCGTCGAGCTTCTGCAACCGGGGCACCGCGAGCCGCTCGACCTCCGAGCGCAACTCGTTCAGGCCGACGTCGGGGTCCGGGGAACCCACCGCCATGAAGACCACCGGGAAGTCCGAGACGGACCCGGCGAACGAGGTCGTCTCGGTGCCGTCGGGCAGGCGGGAGGAGACGTTGGCCACAGCTCGGTCCACCTGGGCGCGTGCCCGGTTGAGGTCCGTGCCGTACTCGAAGCGCAGGGCGATGGTGTTCAGGCCCGTGGTGGAGGTGGAGCTCGAGGACTCGAGACCTTCCACGGCCTGCAGCGCCGTCTCCAGCGGCTCACCGACCTGCCGGTCCACGACGTCGGGGGAGGCCCCCTGCATGACCGAGCTGACGGAGACGACCGGCAACTCGAGGGAGGGGATCAGCTCCTGTTTGAGCTGACCGACCATCAGCAGCCCGAAGACCGCCGTCAGGACGGTGACGAGGGCGATGAGTGCCCTGTTGGCCAGGGAGAAACGTGCCAGGGAACCCATCGCCCAGGTGTGGCCGGCCGGCCGGTCAGGCCAGCTTGAGGGCGGCAGCAGTGGCTTGTTCAACCTCGTTCATCAGGGTTCGGTCCTGATTGAGGTGGCGGCCCAGGGACGGGATCATCTCCTGCAGCTTCGGACGCCACCCATCCATCTTCGCGGGGAAGCACTTCTCCAACAGGTCCACCATGATCGGGGCGGCGGTCGAGGCACCGGGGGAGGCACCGAGCAGGGCGCCGATCGATCCGTCCGCAGCCGTGACGACCTCGGTACCGAACTGCAGCACGCCACCCTTCTTCGGATCCTTCTTCATGACCTGCACGCGCTGGCCGGCCGTGATCATCTCCCAGTCGCCGCCGTCGGCCAGGGGGTAGAAGTCCTGCAGGGCCTCTACCTTCTTGGACTGGCTCTTGAGGACCTCGCTGACGAGGTACTTGACCAGGCCGAAGTTGTCCTTGGCCACATTGAGCATGGGCAACAGGTTGTGGGGGCGGACCGAGAGCGGCAGGTCCAGGTAGGAGCCGGACTTCAGGAAGTTCGAGGAGAACCCGCCGTAGGGCCCGAACAGCAGCGAGCGGCGTCCGTCCACGAACCGAGTGTCCAGGTGCGGCACGGACATCGGCGGGGCGCCGACCGAGGCCTGGCCGTAGACCTTGGCCATGTGCTGGTTGACGATGGTCTCGTCCGTGCACTTGAGGAACTGGCCCGAGACCGGGAAGCCGCCGAAGCCCTTGGACTCGGGGATGCCGGAGGACTGCAGCAGGTGCAGGGCGCCACCGCCGGCGCCGAGGAAGACGAAGCGGGCGCGTGCGGTGGTGGACTCGCCGGCGGCCTTGTTCTTGACCTTGAGCTCCCAGCGGCCGTCCGTGCCCCGGTCCACCGAGGTGACCTGGTGGCCGAAGCGCACATCCACCCCGGAGTTGGCCAGGTTCGTGGTCAGCTGGCGGGTCAGGGACCCGAAGTCCACGTCCGTGCCGTTGGTCTGGCGGGAGGCCGCCAGGCGCTTCCCGTCCTGCCGGCCGTTGATCAACAGCGGGGCCCACTCGCGGATGGTGTCCGCGTCCTCCGAGTACTCCATGGTCTCGAACAGCGGCTGCGCGCTGAGCGAGGCGTGGCGGGTCTTGAGGTAGTCGGCGTGGTCGTCGCCCCAGACGAAGCTCATGTGGGGCAGGGGGTTGATGAAGGTCTTCGGATCGCCGATCTTGCCCTCGTTGACCAGGTAGGACCAGAACTGGCGGGACACCTGGAACCGCTCGTTGATACCCACGGCCTTGGTCGCATCGACGGTGCCGTCGGCGCCGAGGGGTGAGTAGTTGAGCTCGCACAGGGCGGCGTGTCCGGTGCCGGCGTTGTTCCAGGGATCAGAGGCCTCGAGGCCGGCCTGGTTCAGGTTCTCGAAGAGCGCGATGGACCAATCCGGCTGCAGCTGCTGCAGGAAGGTCCCCAGCGTGGCGCTCATGATGCCACCCCCCACCAGGACAACGTCGTAGGTGGTTGCGGCAGACTGCTGGGTCACGATTCTCTCCCGGAGTAACGGTTGGGGTGTGGGTGGCTTCATCCGACTTTACTACCGGCCCGAGCCCGGCTGATCCACGGGGACGATCCGGTCGAAGCGCTCGTCCAACACCGGTGAGGTCGGGTAGGAGACCAGATCGTGCCCGGCGGCCACGGCCGAGATCGGGTAGACCAGCGGCAGGGCCGGCAGGTCCAGGGCCACGGACTCCGCGGCTCGCCGGTAGAGGGTGGTCCGGGTCTCTGTGCTGGAGCTGGCGGCGGCCCGGTCGAGGGTCTCCACCACCAGGGGGTTGTCATAGCCGAACTCGACCGAGTGCGCACCGAAGAGGGGTTCCAGGAAGTGATGGGGATCACGGTATTCCCCGGTGCGTCCCAGGAGGTGGAAGGCGCGATCGGAGCCTGCGGGGATCCGCTCCAGGTAACCGTCCTCCCAGGCCACGGGCACCGGTTCCAGGACGAAGCCGACCCGCGCGAGGTCTTCGGCGATCCGCGCATAGATCGGTTCCGGGGACGGCAGGTAGGGGCGGGACGTCTGGACCGGGTAGAGGAAGGGCAACGGCTCGCCCCGGTATCCGGCCAGTTCCAGCAGGTCCCGGGCCTTCTCCCGGTCGTAGTCGTACGTGGTCAGCTCAGGGTTGGTCACGCCGAGGGACGGCGGGACGAACTCGTTTGCCCGGGCGGAGCCCACCAGGAAGTATTCCTCGGCGAGGGCCCTGCGGTCGATGGCATGGGCCGCTGCCCGGCGGACGTAGAGCTGACCCAGGAGGGGATGCCGCATGTTCATGCCCAGGTACAGCACCGAGAACGGATCTCGTTGGAGGACCTGCGCACCGCCCTGGACCAGGGGACGCAGGGTGGCCGGCGTGACGTAGTCGAAGGCGTCCAGACGGCCCCGGCGCAGCTCGCGGAGCCGCTGTCGGGCGCCGGAGATCACGGCCAGGTGCACGGGGCCGACGGGGGAGGGGCCGTGGCGGTAATCCGGCACCGCGTCCAGCACGATCGGGGGCGCCTCGCCCGGCCAGCCCGGCCCGTCCGGCCCATCCGGCGCGTCCTGAGCGTCGGCCTCGCCCCAGCGGAACGGCCCGGTGCCGGCGGGGCGTGCCGCTGGGAGGCTCTCCGGGCCGGTGGTGCCGAGGGACTGGTCGAAGTCCGCCCAGGAGTCGGGCGAGCTCAGCGCGAACGGCGGTGACGTGAGGGCCGCTGCGAGGAAGACGATCGGTTCGGACAGGACGAGGGAGACGGTCCGCTCGCCCACGGTCTGGCATTCCACATAGCGGCACTGCTCCTCGCCCGCGAAGCCGCCGAAGACCGAGGGGAACGCCAGTCGAGGCAGTCGGTCCAGCCGGTCCTGACCGAGGAGTTCCGGCAGGCGGGCCCACCTCTCGAAGTTGGCGGCCACCACCTCCGCGGTGAGGGGCGTGCCGTCATGGAAGACGACGTCCGGGGTGAGGGAGAAGGTGTAGCGCCGGCCGTCCTCGGAGGCCCTCCACTCGCTCGCCAGTTGGGGGATCGGGGCGCCGGTGTTGGGGTCGACACCCAGCAGGGTCTCCAGGACCTGGCGCGTGCTGCGGTGGGACTCGGCGTCCACGGTCAGGGCCGGGTCGAGGGATTGCGGCTGCGCCGGCACGCCGATGGTCAAGGGCACGGTGGCCGGGACCGGAGGTTCGGCGGACGAGACCGGCCCGCGGCCGGTGGCCGGTATCGACTCGCTGCGGATCTGGGCGGCGCAACCGGTCATCGGCAGGACGAACGCAGCCGCCAGGGAAGTGATGGCGGTGCGGCGTGAGATCTCCACGCGTCCGGGCCTCCCTGCAGCGGATCGGGAACGGATCTGGGGTTGAGCAGTGGACTGCTGGTGCGGGCGGGGGGACTTGAACCCCCACGTCCGGAGACACTGGAACCTAAATCCAGCGCGTCTGCCAATTCCGCCACGCCCGCAAGCCCCGCCAGGCGGGGACAACGGCCCATCCTACCCGGTGGCACCTGCGGTAGATGGCGGGGGCTGCGAGGCGCGGATCAGGCCAGGGAGAGGTCCCGGCGGAGCTTGGCCACGTGGCCGGTGGCCCGGACGTTGTACTGAGCCAACTCGACCGTGCCGTCGGGGCCGACCACCACGGTGGAGCGGATCAGCCCCTCGTAGGTGCGGCCGTAGTTCTTCTTCTCGCCCCAGGCGCCGTAGGCCTCGGCGACGGCGTGGTCCTCATCCGAGAGCAGGGGGAAGGTCAGGCCCTCCTGCTCGGCGAACGAGGCCAGCTTGGCGGGGGCGTCGGGCGAGATGCCCAGCACCGTGAAACCCTCGGCGGCGAAGGCGCTGAGGTTGTCTCGGAAGTCGCACGCCTGGGTGGTGCAGCCGGGCGTGGCGGCGGCGGGGTAGAAGTACACGATGACGCGCTGGCCGGAGTGGTCGGACAGGGAGACCGTGCCGCCGTCCTGATTCGTGAGGGTGAACGCGGGGGCGGTGTCGCCGGGGGCGAGTCGGTGCTGATCAGTCATGAGCACCACTGTAGGTCGTGGGGGAGGAGGTCAGGGAAGTCGAGGAGGCGCGGCCACGGAGGCTCATCAGTTCTCCGCCGAGTCCTTCAGCGCGGCCAGGAACTCCTCATCTGCGCACAGCGGCAGTGACTCCAACCAGGCGGCGCCGGGATCGACCTCGGTGAACCGCTCCTTCTCCACGAGGGCAGGATTCTCCGACTCGTCCAGTACCGCGATGATCTCTGCCAGGACCGTCTCGGCCGTGATGACCACCGACTCACCCTCGAGGTCTTCCGGATCCAGGGCGACGCACCAGCGCGCCGCCTCGTCCTCGGTCAGCGCCGGAGGAGGTGGCGGCGTGGGGGCCTCAGGGACCGGCGGCGCAGGCTTTGTGGGCGCAGGCTCTGTCGGTGCGGGGTCCGGGGTGGGAGCGGGCGTCGGTTCGGTGGGGTCCGGCTGCGTCGGAGTAGGTGTCGGCGTCGGCTCCGGAGTGGGCTCCGGGGTTGGGGTGGGCGTGGGCGGCGCGGACGGAGTGGGCGCCGGCGTGGTCGGGGGGACGGTCGGTGCCGGGGTCGGTTCAGGGGTCGACGGCGGCGCGGACGGTGTGGACGGGGGGCGGGCCGGTGCCGTGGGCCGGGTCGGGGGCTTGGCGGTTGGTTTCGCGGTCGGTTTAGCCGTCGGTTTCGCGGTCGGCCGGGTGGATGGCTGCTCGGTGGGTGTGGCCGGAGACCGGGGCGTGTCGGCCGGCGGCGAGGCGCTGGGGCGGTCCCGATGGCTGTTGCTGTTGCTGTTGCTGTTGCTGGGCGTCCGGGCCTCCTCCCGGGGGCCGGACGCCCGGATGGGCGGTGTAGCGGGGGTCTGTGCGGTGGGGGGCGTCGCGGTGCCACGTGCCCTCTGACGCAACCGCTGCAATTCCTCGGCGGTGAGCGCGGTCGGCTGGCCGGCCACGGCGGGCAGGACGAGGGCCGGGTCCAGTGACTGGCCGTCCACGGTGATGCCGAAGTGCACGTGGCAACCGGTGGAGTTGCCCGTGGTGCCGGCCAACGCGATCACGTCCCCCCGGGTCACCGTGTCTCCGGGGGTGACCAGCAGGGCGGAGTTGTGGTGATAGGCACTGGCCAGGCCCTCACCGTGGTCGATGTCCACCCGCAAACCGGAGGTCCCCCGATCGGCAGCGAAGCGCACGGTACCGTCAGCCGCCGCATGGACCGGCGTGCCGCAGGCCACCGGATAGTCCTGGCCGATGTGGAACTGTACGGCAGGGCCGTTCCGCGTGGGGTTGACCCGCCAGCCGAAGGGCGAGCTGAGGCTGATCGGACCGGACACCGGATGGTCCAGGACCACCCCGAGATCCGGAACGGAACCGCGGTAGACCGAGGCCGGCGCCTGGTCCGTGTTGCCGGTGAGCGAGCTGTTGCGCTCCTGCAGGGCCTGTTGCTGCGCGGCCGAGAGCACCACGAGTGAACCGGGGTACGCGCCGCGGACCGAGGCGAAGGTGGCCGTGACGGCCGGGGCGAGCGGACCGGCCGGGCCATCTCCGAATCCGCCGTCTCCGGTGCCGCCGGCTGAGGGGCCGAGCCCTCCGGACAGGAAGTCGGGCAACAGCGAGGACGACTCGCGCCGGGCCTCCAGTCCACCGCCGCCCAGGGGGCCATCGGCGCGCTCGGCGACGGCCGCCGTCGTGCCGTGGTGTTCTCCGGAGCCGCTGGACGGCGTGGCATCGGACGGCAGGGCCGAGGTGGGACCGATCCCCCCGGAGACGGCCGCCAGGACCAAGGCCGCAGCCGCCGCGCCTGCCGGCGCCCATCCATGCTTCACGATCCGCCGAACCTCCCACGCCAACCCACGACTGTTACCCCGATAGCGTGGCACGCTTTGGCCACGGGAGGTAGGCCTGAGGGTGAACAGAAGGTGCTTCGGGCGTGTCGGATCTCACACGTGGAGACCGGATGAGTGGATCCTTCGGGCTGACGGTGCGTTAAACCAGTAGGACCCCGGTACCGTGACCGGGGTCCTACTGGTTCTACTGCTGTGGTGCACCCCCCGGGACTCGAACCCGGAACCCATTGATTAAGAGTCAATTGCTCTGCCATTGAGCTAGAGGTGCTGGCGTGCTGCGCCGGTATTCCGGCCCGTGCAACGAGGGAAAACATTACCAGAGGAGTCCGGCGGAAGCGAAATCGGCGCCTACTCGTCGTAGTACGAGTCCAGGGTGTCCATGAAATGGGACATGAACTGGTGGAAGTCCTCCGCGTCGGACTCCTGCTCGAGCACGAGGGTGCCGTCGCCGTCCTGTCTCGGCGTGCCCACCAGGGCCCGCAGGTTCTCCGGCAGGGGCACGCGTGGCGAGCCGGCCACCTCGAACCAGGTCCGGAATCCGGTGACGGTCTCCACCTGGTAGCCGGTCCCGGTGTCCGCGAGGGTCGCCACGTTGTCCAAGGCGACCGTGGCGATCGAGGTGTCCTCGCGCAGCTCCGGCAGGGCCTCGAGGTCCACGGGGCACAGCAGCAGTTCCAGTGGCTGGCGCCGGTAGCCGATCGTCCAGGGGTTCCCGGCACCGGAGGGCTGGCCGTAGACCAGGTTGAAGTCCCCGTGGTTGAGGACCTGGGAGTCGAAGGCCCCGCGGAGCAGGTACTTGAGGTCGTCGCCATCCATGCCCACAGTCTACGGAGGTGCGACCCCGGCAGGCGGCAGGCGCCCGGGCGCGGCCGACATCGGCGCCCTGCCTGTCACCCTGCCTGTCACCTGTGCCGGATCGTCACGTGCGCCGGATCGGTGGGGTGGCGGTCCTAAGATGGAGGCCATGACCAGCCCCACCGCAGACACCACCCTCCCCGGGGGGCCCGGCGGCAACGACGCCTCCGCCCCGGACATCAAGCCCCGCTCCCGCGCGGTGACCGACGGAATGGAGCGCGCCCCCGCCCGCGGCATGCTCCGTGCGGTCGGCATGGGCGATGACGACTTCGCCAAGCCGCAGATCGGCATCGCCAGCTCGTGGAACGAGATCACCCCCTGCAACCTGTCCTTGGACCGCCTGGCGCAGGCGTCCAAGGAGGGCGTGCACGCCGGCGGTGGTTATCCGCTCGAGTTCGGCACCATCTCCGTGTCGGACGGCATCTCCATGGGCCATGACGGCATGCACTACTCGCTCGTCTCCCGGGAGGTCATCGCCGACTCCGTGGAGACCGTGATGCAGGCCGAGGCCCTGGACGGCTCCGTCCTGCTGGCCGGCTGTGACAAGTCCCTGCCGGGCATGCTGATGGCCGCCGCCCGTCTGGACGTGGCCAGCGTCTTCATATACGCCGGTTCCACCATGCCGGGCTACGCCACCCTGGAGGACGGCACGGAGAAGCAGGTCACCCTGATCGACGCCTTCGAGGCCGTGGGCGCCTGCGCCCGAGGCCTGATGAGCGAGAAGGACCTGGACACCATCGAACGGGCGATCTGCCCGGGCGAGGGCGCCTGCGGTGGGATGTACACCGCCAACACCATGGCCTGCATCGGTGAGGCACTCGGCATGTCCCTGCCCGGTTCCGCCGCCCCGCCCTCGGCTGACCGCCGCCGCGATGTCTTCTCCCGCCAGTCCGGTGAGGCCGTGGTGAACCTGCTGCGCCTGGGCATCACCTCGCGGGACATCCTGACGATGAAGGCCTTCGAGAACGCGATCGCCGTGACCATGGCCTTCGGCGGATCCTCCAACGCCGTGCTGCACCTGCTGGCGATCGCCCGCGAGGCCGGCGTGAACCTGACCCTGGACGACTTCAACCGCATCGGGGACAAGGTCCCGCACCTGGGTGACCTCAAGCCCTTCGGCCAGTACGTCATGACCGATGTGGACAAGGTGGGCGGCGTGCCCGTGGTCATGAAGGCCCTGCTGGACGCCGGCCTCATCCACGGCGACGCCCTGACCGTCACGGGAAAGACCGTGGCAGAGAACTTGGCGGACATCACCCCGCCGGACCTGGACGGCAAGGTCCTGCGTGCGCTGGACAACCCGCTGCACCACAACGGCGGCCTCGCGGTGCTCAAGGGGTCCCTGGCCCCGGAGGGTGCCGTGGTGAAGTCCGCCGGCTTCGACGCCGACGTCTTCGAGGGCACCGCCCGCGTCTTCGAGCGCGAGCGCCAGGCCATGGACGCCCTGGAAGCCGATGAGCTGAAGGCCGGCGATGTGGTGATCATCCGCTACGAGGGACCCAAGGGCGGCCCGGGCATGCGCGAGATGCTCGCCATCACCGGCGCCATCAAGGGCGCCGGCCTCGGCAAGGACGTCCTGCTGCTCACCGACGGCCGCTTCTCGGGTGGCACCACCGGCCTGTGCATCGGTCACGTGGCCCCCGAGGCGTCCGACGGCGGCCCCATCGCCTTCGTGCGCGACGGAGACCGGATCCGGGTGGACATCGCGGCCCGCACCCTGGACCTGCTGGTGCCCGAGGACGAGCTCGCCTCCCGCCGTGACGGCTGGGAGCCGGTCCCGCCGAAGTTCACCACGGGCGTGCTGGGCAAGTACGCCAAGCTCGTGCACTCGGCCGCAGAGGGCGCCTACCTCGGCTGATTGTCCACGGACCGGACAGCCGTCTCACGATGCGAGACGGCTGTCCGGTAGATTGACACCATCAGCACCACCTCGGGGATACTGGACCCATGTCCAACACACGACGAGTCGTCGTTATCCAGCGCCTGGCCTGAACCACGGTTCGGAAAGGGCGGGTTCGCCCGCTGCCAGGCGCGAGACCCCGAGTAGGCCGACCGGCCGCCGTCGGGGTTTTTTTGTTGGGGAAGCGGAACGGAGCCGGCCACCATATCGGCTCCACGAGTTTCCCCGCCGTGAGGCGGGCGGACCCGGGGGACACCCGGGCCGGCACCCAAGGCGCACCAGTCGCCATCGGACAAGCAGTGACGAAGAGGCACAGCAATGAGTAACGGATCCCGCATCACCCCGTCGGTGATGCCATCCCATGCAGCCCGTGACAAGCGGGACAAGAACGAGTCGACGCCAGACCGCCTGGTCCCGGGGTCGAACCGCGTGATCGGGCCGATCCAGATGACCGGTTCACAGGCGATCGTGCGGGCCCTGGAGGAGCTGGGCGTCACGGATGTCTTCGGGCTTCCCGGCGGGGCGATCCTGCCGACGTACGACCCGTTGATGGACTCCACCGTCATCCGCCACATCCTCGTGCGGCACGAGCAGGGGGCGGGCCACGCGGCGCAGGGCTACTACCTGGCCTCCGGCCGACCCGGCGTGGCCATCGCGACCTCGGGCCCCGGCGCCACCAACCTGGTCACCGCGATCGCGGATGCGCACATGGACTCCCAGGCCTGCGTGTTCATCACGGGGCAGGTGGCCTCCAGTGCGATCGGCACCGACGCCTTCCAGGAGGCGGACATCGTGGGCATCACCATGCCGATCACCAAGCACTCACGGCTGATCACCCGCGCCCAGGACATCCCGCAGGCCCTGGCCGAGGCCTTCCACATCGCCACCACGGGCCGTCCCGGTCCCGTGCTGATCGACGTGGCCAAGGACGCCCAGCAGGGGTCGATGGAGTTCTCCTGGCCGCCGAAGATCGACCTTCCCGGTTACCGCCCCGTGCTGCGCGGCCATTCCAAGCAGGTGCGCGAGGCCGCACGGATGATCCAGCAGGCCGAACGGCCGGTGCTCTACGTGGGTGGCGGCGTGTCCCGCGGCCACGCCAGCGTGGAGCTGCGGGCCCTGGCCGAGCTGACCGGCGCGCCGGTCGTCACCACACTGACGGCCCGCGGCGTCTTCCCCGACTCCCATGACCAGCACCTGGGCATGCCGGGGATGCACGGCTCCGTGGCCGCCGTGTCCGCGTTGCAGATGTCCGACCTGCTGATCACCCTCGGCGCCCGTTTCGACGACCGCGTCACGGGCCAGCTGTCCAGCTTCGCCCCCAAGGCCAAGGTCATCCACGCCGACATCGATCCGGCGGAGATCTCCAAGAACCGCACGGCGGATGTGCCGATCGTCGGCTCGGTCAAGGAGATCATCCCCGAGCTGGCCGATGCCGTGCGGGACCTCCACGGGGAATCCGGGACTCCGGACCTCTCCGAGTGGTGGAAGGTGCTGCGCCGCCTGAGGGAGACCTACCCGATGGGGTACACGCCACCCGAGGACGGGCTGATGAGCCCGCAGAAGGTCATCGAGCGGCTCTCGGCGCATTCCGGGCCGGAGGCCGTCTATGTGGCCGGCGTGGGACAGCACCAGATGTGGGCGAGCCAGTTCGTGCAGTACGAACGCCCGCACCAGTGGCTGAACTCGGCGGGGCTCGGGACCATGGGCTTCTCCGTCCCGGCCGCCATGGGCGCCCAGGTCGGCAACCCGGACCGCGTGGTCTGGGCGATCGACGGCGACGGCTGCTTCCAGATGACCAACCAGGAGCTGGCGACCTGCCTGATCAACAAGATCCCGATCAAGGTCGCGATCATCAACAACTCCTCGCTGGGCATGGTCCGGCAGTGGCAGACCCTGTTCTACGAGTCCCGGTACTCCAACACTGACCTGAACACCGGCCATGACACCATCCGGGTGCCCGATTTCGTCAAGCTCGCGGAGGCCTACGGCTGCGTCGGCCTGCGCTGCGAGAGGGAAGAGGACCTGGACGCCACGATCGAGCAGGCCCTGGCGGTCAACGACCGCCCCGTGGTCATCGACTTCGTGGTCTCCCGGGACTCCATGGTGTGGCCGATGGTCCCCTCGGGCGTGTCCAACAGTGAGATCCAAGTGGCCAAGGACATGACCCCTGACTGGGACGAGGAGGACTGACATGGCAAGGCATACGCTGTCCGTTTTGGTGGAGGATGTGCCGGGCGTGCTGACGCGCGTCGCCAGCCTCTTCGCCCGCCGCGCCTTCAACATCCACTCCCTGGCGGTGGGCACCTCGGAACTCGAGGGACTGTCCCGCATGACGGTGGTGGTGGATGCCGAGGGCGACCTGCTGGAGCAGGTCACCAAGCAGTTGAACAAGCTGGTCAACGTCATCAAGGTGGTCGAACTGGCCGCCGACGCCTCGGTCCAGCGCGACCACCTACTGGTCAAGGTCCGCTCCGACGCCGCGTCCCGGTCCCAGGTGGTCCAGGCCGTCGAGCTCTTCCGCGCCTCCGTGGTGGACGTCTCCACGGACTCGGTCACCATCGAGGCGACCGGGGCCGCCGACAAGCTCTCCGCCCTGCTCGAGGTCCTGGAGCCCTTCGGGATCCGTGAACTCGTGCGCTCCGGCACCATCGCCGTGGGGCGCGGGGGCAAGTCGATGACCGACAGGGCTCTGCCCAAAAACTGATACCAACCCCTCAACCCGACCAAGCAAGCCGATCAAACATCAAGGAGAACTCCTGTGTCGACCACCAAGTACTACGAAGACGACGCCGACCTGTCGATCATCCAGGGCCGCACCGTCGCCGTCATCGGCTATGGCTCACAGGGCCACGCGCACTCACTGAGCCTGCGTGATTCCGGCGTCGACGTCCGCATCGGGCTCGCCGAGGGCTCGAAGTCCCGCGCCAAGGCCGAGGCTGAGGGCCTGCGCGTCGTCACCGTGGCCGAGGCCGCGGCCGAGGCCGACCTGATCATGATCCTCACCCCGGACCAGGTCCAGGGCGCGGTCTACAACGAGCACATCGCCCCGAACCTGCAGGACGGCGACGCCCTGTTCTTCGCCCACGGCTTCAACATCCGCTACGGCTACATCCAGCCGCCGGCCGGTGTGGACGTCGCCCTGGTGGCCCCGAAGGGGCCGGGCCACGTGGTCCGCCGCGAGTTCGAGGCCGGCCGCGGCGTGCCGGCACTGATCGCCGTGGAGCAGGACGCCACCGGCAAGGCCCAGGCCCTGGCGCTGTCCTACGCGAAGGGCATCGGCGGCACCCGCGCCGGCGTCATCGGGACCACCTTCACCGAGGAGACCGAGTCGGACCTCTTCGGTGAGCAGGCCGTGCTCTGCGGCGGCGCCTCGCAGCTGGTCCAGTACGGCTTCGAGACCCTGACCGAGGCCGGCTACCAGCCGGAGATCGCCTACTTCGAGGTGCTGCACGAGCTCAAGCTGATCGTGGACCTGATGGTCGAGGGCGGCATCGCCAAGCAGCGCTGGTCCGTCTCGGACACCGCCGAGTACGGCGACTACGTCTCCGGCCCGCGCGTGATCGACCCCTCCGTCAAGGAGAACATGAAGGCCGTGCTGGCCGACATCCAGGACGGCACCTTCGCCAAGCGCTTCATGGACGACCAGGCCGCCGGCGGTCCGGAGTTCAAGAAGCTGCGTGCTGCGGGCGAGGCTCACCCGATCGAGAAGACCGGCCGCGAACTGCGCCAGATGTTCTCCTGGCTCAAGGACTCCGACGACGACTACACCGAGGGCACCGCGGCCCGCTGAGCCGGCTGGTCCCGCCTTCTGACGGAACCACGGTTCCCGACGCCGGCCCCTCGTCTACCTGCCTTCCCTGCGGTAGGCGAGGGGCCGGCGTCGTTCCTCCTCGTGGCCAACCCCTAGAATCGACAAGGCCGACCCGGGCCAGCGCGCCCGGTCCGCCGGCCCACACACCTCCCCACCCCAGTCCCAACGAAAGCGAATGATCCGTGTCTGAGACCAAGCCCGTCGTCCTCATTGCTGAAGAACTCTCCCCGGCCACGGTGGACGCGCTGGGTCCCGACTTCGAGATCAGGACCACGGACGGTGCGGACCGCGCCCAGCTGCTGGCCGCGCTGCCCGAGGCCAATGCCGTGCTGGTCCGCTCGGCCACGAAGATGGATGCCGAGGCCATCGCGGCCGCCCCGAACCTCAAGGTCATCGCCCGCGCCGGCGTGGGACTGGACAACGTGGACACCAAGGCCGCCACCCAGGCGGGCGTGATGGTCGTCAACGCCCCGACCTCCAACATCCTCTCCGCCGCGGAGCTCACCTGCGGCCACATCCTGGGCGTGGCCCGCAACATCGCCCCGGCCAACCGGGCGCTCAAGGACGGGGAGTGGAAGCGCTCCAAGTACTCGGGCGTGGAGCTGTACGAGAAGAAGCTCGGCATCATCGGGCTGGGCCGCATCGGTTCGCTGGTGGCCGAGCGCATGCGGTCCTTCGGCATGGAGATCCTGGCCTACGACCCCTACGTCACCTCCGCCCGCGCCCAGCAGATGGGCGCCCGGCTGCTCTCCCTGGACGAGCTGCTCACCGAGGCCGACTTCCTCACCATCCACATGCCCAAGACCCCGGAGACCATCGGGATGATCTCGGACGAGCAGTTCGCCCTCATGAAGGACACCGCCTTCGTGGTGAACGTGGCCCGTGGCGGACTGATCGACGAGGAGGCACTGGACCGCGCCCTGGGCGCCGGCATCATCGGCGGAGCGGCCATCGACGTGTTCACCTCCGAGCCGGCTGTGGGCCTGCCGTTCTTCGCCCACGACCACGCCGTGGTGACCCCTCACCTGGGGGCCTCCACCACCGAGGCCCAGGAGAAGGCCGGGGTGTCCGTGGCCAAGTCCGTGCGCCTGGCCCTGGCCGGCGAGCTGGTCCCGGACGCCGTCAACGTGGCCGGTGGCGTCATCCATGAGGACGTCCGCCCCGGCATCCCGCTGGTGGAGAAGCTCGGACGCCTCCTCACCGCCCTGTCCACGGGGGACTCCCTCACCGTGGTGGAGCTGGAGGTGGCCGGTGAGATCGCGGACAAGGACGTGAAGTCGCTGCAGCTGGCGGCGCTCAAGGGCGTGTTCACGGACGTGGTCTCGGACCAGGTCTCCTACGTCAACGCCCCGGTGCTGGCCGAACAGCGCGGCATCGAATCGCGGCTGACCACCACCTCCGAGTCCCCGGCCTACCGCAACACCATCACCGTCAAGGGCGCCACCTCCAACGGCACGCAGCTCTCGGTGGCCGGCACCCTGACCGGTCCCAAGCAGGTGCAGAAGGTGGTGGGGATCGACGGCTACGAGCTCGAGGTGCCGCTCACCGCGCACCTGCTGGTGTTCCGTTATGCCGACCGTCCGGGCGTCATCGGCACCATCGGCCGGGTCCTCGGGGAGGCCGGCGTGAACATCGCCGGCATGGACGTCTCCCGCCAGGTCGAGGGCGGCGAGGCCTTGGCCCTGCTGACCCTGGACGCCGCGCTGCCGGCCGGTGTGGCCGAGGACCTCGGTCAGAGGATCGGAGCCTCCAAGGCGGTCGGGATCGACCTCGAGGACTGAACGCGCCGTCCGGCCCTGATCCCGTGAGTCATGACGTGGCGCCTCTCATCAACCTCTCATCCACCTCTGCTGGACTACTGCGATGCGTGCTTCTGAGCAGGTGAGGCGGGATCGTGCCCCGGCTGTCCTGAGATCTGGGAACTGGTGGGGCCCCACCCTGTGGTCGCTCGTGGCCGTCAGCGTGGTCCTGGTGCTGCTCTCCGCCGCCGCCCCCCTGGTGCTCGGAGCAGGTCCCGTGGACCGTACCTCGCCGGTGCGGGTCTTCTTCGACGTGTCCGGGGAGCGCAATCTGCCCACGTGGTGGAACAGCGGGCTGCTGATGCTGGCCGGCGTCCTGAGCGCCGCCGTGGGGTTGCTGCGCCGCCGCGCCCGGGTGGACGGCCGGTCCGGGTGGCTGGCCTGGTGTGGCTTGGCGCTGCTGCTGGCTCTGATGTCCCTGGACGAGTACGCCGGAATCCATGAGCGCTTGGACGGACTCTGGCGCCTGGTGGTGGGGCAGAACCCCCTGCCGGCCTTCGGCTGGCTCATGCTGGGTGTCCCGGTGGCCCTGGGCGTGGTGGTCTTCCTGTGGCTGTGCGCCCGCGTGTTGCCCGCCCCCTCGACCACGCTGTATGTGCTGGGGATCGGGGTGTTCTTCCTCGGTGCCCTCGGCGCCGAGGTCCTCGTGGTGGCCGCGGGGATCCCGCTGGACTCCTGGGCCTACGTGGCCAGCTACCACGTGGAGGAATTGCTGGAGTTCACCGGTTCCGCGCTGTTGGTGGTGGCGCCGCTGTCAGCCGCGCGGCTGACATCCGTGGAACCGTCCCGGGAGGAAGGCGGAGCCGCTGGCCTGGAGCTGCGATGGCATGAGGGGCGCGGCCGCACGCGCCGTGGGCCCGCGGCGATGCGATAGATTCGACGGGTGACTTCTCCGGTGAACAACCCCCAGGACCAGGCCCCGATTCGGGAGTCGTACTACCTGACGACCGCCATCTCCTACCCGAACGGCGATCCGCACATCGGCCACGCCTACGAGTACGTGGGCACCGACGTGATGGCGCGCTTCCAGCGGCTGGACGGCAAGGATGTGTACTTCCTGACCGGCACGGACGAGCACGGTCAGAAGATGCAGCAGACGGCCGAACGTGAGGGGATCAGCCCTCTGGAGCTGGCCACGCGCAACGCCGCGCGGTTCAAGGCGGTGGACGACGAGGTGCTGGACATCTCCTACGACCGGTTCATCCGCACCACCGATGCGGACCACGCGGCCGCGGTCCAGGAGATCTGGCGGCGCATGGAGGCCGCGGGGGACATCTACCTGGACACCTACGCCGGGTGGTATTCGGTCCGCGACGAGCGGTTCTTCACCCAGGACGAGACCGAGGTGCGCGAAGACGGTCAGCGCTACGCCGCGGAGACCGGGACCGAGGTCACCTGGACCGAGGAGGAGAGCTACTTCTTCCGTCTCTCGAAGTACCAGGAGCCGCTGCTGGAGCTGTATCGCTCACGGCCGGACTTCGCGGCGCCGCAGTACCGCTTCAACGAGGTCATCCGCTTCGTGGAATCCGGGCTGGGTGACCTGTCCATCTCCCGGACCTCCTTCGACTGGGGCATCAGCGTCCCGGCGCCGGCCGATGCCTCCGGCCAGCGGCCCACGCAGGACCATGTCACGTACGTCTGGGTGGACGCCCTGACGAACTACCTGACCGGGGCGGGCTTCCCGGACGAGGAGTCCGAGCAGTTCCGGCGGTGGCCGGCCGACCTGCACGTCATCGGCAAGGACATCTCCCGCTTCCACTGCATCTTCTGGCCCGCGTTCCTGATGAGCGCCGGGATCGAGTTGCCGCGGCGCGTCATGATCCACGGCTTCCTCAACAACAACGGCGAGAAGATGTCCAAGTCGCTGGGCAACGTGGTGGGGCCGGCCGAGTGGGTCCAGCGTTACGGACTGGACGCCGTCCGGTACTTCCTGCTGCGGGAGTTCCCCTTCGGGGCGGACGGCTCCTACAGCCACGACGCGGTCGTCGGGCGGAAGAACGCGGATCTGGCGAACAACCTGGGCAACCTGGCCCAGCGGTCCCTGTCCATGGTGGCCAAGAACCTGGGCGGGATCCTGCCGGAGCCCGGGGAGTTCACGGACGCCGACCGCGCCCTGCTCGAGTCGGTCTCCGCACTGCTGGCCGGTGCCCGTGCCGACTACGCCGTGCAGGACTACCACCACGCGCTCGAGACCACGTGGTCCGTGCTGGGGGACGCCAACGCCTACTTCGCCGAGCAGCAGCCGTGGGTGCTGCGCAAGACGGACCCGGCCCGCATGGCCACCGTGCTGTACGTGACGCTGGAGTCGGTCCGGCGGGTGGCGCTGCTGGTCCAGCCCGTCATGCCAGGCTCGGCCACCCAGCTGCTGGACCTGCTGGGCGTCGAGGACTCCGGCGACGCCGGCCGCTCCGGTTCCTCAGGGACCGGCGCGCGATCCTTCGCGGCCTGGGACGCGGCCCTGGTGCCGGGTACCGCCCTGCCCGCGCCGACCCCGGTCTTCCCCCGCCACGAGGAGCCGGACGCGGGCTGACCCGCGGTTCCCGGATCCCGTCCTCCTGTTGGAATCCGTCCTCCTGTCCTGGGGCCTGATGTCCATCATGTGGACGCGACGACCACATGATGGACGTTCGACCGTGCTCGTCCATAGTCTGTAGCCATGGACAACGTCACCTCAGCACCCGCCCCCTCCGCCCCCTCCGCCTCGAGCACGCTGGACCTGGCCGTGATCGGCGGGGACGGGATCGGTCCGGAGGTCACCGCCGAGGCGCTCAAGGTCATGCGGGCGGCCACGGTGGCAGCGGGCGACGCCGAGATCCACGCCACGGAGTACTCCCTCGGCGCCGCACACTGGCTCGAGACGGGGGAGACCCTGACCGATGAGACCCTGGAGCAGCTGCGTGGCCATGACGCGATCCTCTTCGGCGCGGTCGGCGCCGCCCCGAACGACACCCGCATCCCGTCCGGCCTGATCGAGCGCGACCTGCTGTTGAAGCTGCGGTTCTCCCTGGACCATGGCGTCAACCTGCGCCCCTCCCGGCTCTACCCCGGAGTGGTGAGCCCGCTGGCCCACCCCGGGGACATCGACTTCGTGGTGGTGCGCGAGGGCACCGAAGGCCCCTACGTGGGCAACGGCGGGGCCATCCGCACCGGCACCCCGCAGGAGATCGCCACCGAGGTCTCGATCAACACCGCCTTCGGCGTGGAACGGGTCGTGCGCCATGCCTTCGCCCTGGCCGCCGAGCGCCCCCGCCACCACGTGAGCCTGGTGCACAAGCACAACGTCCTGATCCATGCCGGCCACCTGTGGCGCCGGACCGTGGAGGCCGTGGCGGCCGAGTACCCGCAGGTCACCCACGACTACATGCACGTGGACGCGGCCACGATCTACCTGACCACAGATCCTGCACGCTTCGACGTGATCGTCACCGACAACCTCTTCGGGGACATCCTCACGGACCTGGCGGCGGCCGTCAGCGGCGGAATCGGCCTGGCCGCCTCCGGCAACCTGAACATCTCCGGGACCGGGCCCTCCATGTTCGAACCGGTCCACGGCTCCGCCCCGGACATCGCCGGTCAGCAGAAGGCGGATCCCACGGCAGCCATCCTCTCCGCCGTCCTGCTGCTCGAGCAGGCCGGCCGCACCGAGGCGGCCCGGCGCATCAACGAGGCGGTGTGGGCTGATCTGGCGGCACGCGCCGACTCGGGCGGCCAGGCCGCGCCCCGGTCCACCGCGCAGATCGGTGACGCCATCTCCGCGCGCCTGTAGGGACGCCCGCCGGTGGAGAAACCCGCTGGTGGGGAAGCGGGCCGGTGGAGAAGCCCGGGCTGGAAGGACCGCACCGTGTCGGGTTCTATGATGGATGGACTCGAGAGAAGGAAGATGCCGTGACCATGGAGTTCACCCGCCACCCCCATCCGACGCCTGTGTCCGAGGACCGGCGTCGCGAGATCCTGGTCGATCCCGGTTTCGGGCAGCATTTCACGGATCACATGGTCTCCATCGACTGGACCCGCCCCGACGCGGAGGCCGACGCCTCCGGCACCGGTGGTGCGTGGCGCGATGCGCGGATCGAGCCCTTCGGCCCGCTGTCCCTCTCACCTGCCGCCGCCGTGTTCCACTACGCGCAGGAGATCTTCGAGGGACTCAAGGCCTACCGCCATGAGGACGGCAGCGTGTGGACGTTCCGCCCGCAGGCCAACGCGGCGCGGCTGAACCGCTCCGCGCGTCGTATCGCCCTGCCCGAGCTGCCGGAGGAGGACTTCCTCGAGGCGTTGCGGCTCCTCGTGGCCACGGACGCGTCCTGGGTGCCCGAGGGCGAGGGGCAGTCGCTCTACCTGCGCCCGTTCATGATCGCCACGGAGGAGTTCCTCGGGGTGCGGCCCTCCAACGAGGTCGCCTTCAAGGTCATCGCGTCCCCGGCCGGAAACTACTTCGGTGGCGAGCTGAAGCCCGTGTCCATCTGGGTCTCCCGCGAGCTGGCGCGTGCCGGGCACGGTGGGACCGGTGCCGCGAAGTTCGGCGGCAACTACGCCGCCTCCCTGGCCGCCCAGCTCGAGGCCACCGCCCACGGCTGCGACCAGGTGCTGTTCCTCGACCCCACCCGCGAGAACGCGGTGGAGGAGCTCGGCGGGATGAACATCTTCTTCGTCTTCGCCGACGGCACCCTGGTCACCCCGGAGCTCACCGGCACCATCCTCGAGGGGATCACGCGGTCCTCCGTGATCCAGCTCGGAAGGGACCGCGGGCTGGACGTGGTGGAGCGCACCGTCACGCTGGACGAATGGCGCGAGGGCGTCTCCAACGGGCAGATCAGCGAGGTCTTCGCCTGCGGCACGGCCGCCGTCATCACCCCGATCGGGACCCTGGTGGACGGCGAGGACTCCTTCGCCTCGCCGGAGTTCGACGAGACCAGCGTGGCCATGGACATCCGTGATGAACTGCTCGGGATCCAGACCGGGCACTCCGAGGACCGCCACGGCTGGCTGTACCGGCTGGCCTGAGCCAGCGGTCCTCACCACCGTATGCGCTGGCTTAGGCTGGTTCCATGCGCATTGCCCGATTCGTCGTCGACGCCGAACCCCAGTACGGACTCATCGAAGGAGAGCCGGACGCACCTGAGCAGGACCTGGAGGTCGTGGTCCTGCACGGTGATCCGTTCTTCCAGGGGATCCAGCCCACCGCCACCCGGCACCGCCTGGCTGACGTGCGCCTCGTGGCGCCGATCATCCCGCGGTCCAAGATCGTGGGGATCGGCCGCAACTGGGCAGACCATGCCTCCGAACTGGGCCATCAGGTCCCGGACAGCCCCCAGTTCTTCCTCAAGCCCAACACCTCCGTGGTGGGCCCGGGCGAGCCGGTGACCCTGCCGCCCTGGTCCGAGGAGGTGTCGTACGAGGCCGAGCTGGCCGTGGTCATCGGGACCATCTGCAAGGACGTCCCCGCGGAGCGGGTGGATGATGTGGTCTTCGGCTACACCGTGGGCAACGACCTCACGGCCCGGGATGCCCAGAAGGCGGACCTGCAGTGGGCCCGCGCCAAGGGCTTTGACGGGTCCTGCCCCCTGGGCCCGTGGATCGAGACCGGGCTCAAGAGCGCGGACACCGAGGACCTGGGCATCCGGATGACGCTGGACGGCGCCCTCGTCCAGGACGGCCGCACCTCGGACATGGTCTTCGGCGTGCGCGAGATCGTCTCGGCGGTGTCCCAGGCCTTCACGCTGCTGCCCGGTGACGTCATCCTCACGGGGACGCCGGCCGGCGTCGGGCGGGTGGAGGCCGGCCAGCGCACGGAGGCGACCGTCGAGGGCATCGGTTCCCTGACGACCCTCTACCGGCGCTGACCGGACCGGGTCAGAACCGGCGGCACTGGTCCTCCTTGGAGCCGTGCACCACGTTGGACCAGCCGCGCGGGAGCCGGTTCTCCTTGCACTGTAGGTTGCCGCGGATCGTATTGCCCGTGATCTCCTGCCAGCCGGCGCGGTTCTTGAACACCTGGGTGTCCCCGCCGACCTGATTGCGGTACATGGCCAGGTAGCTGCCCTCCTCGTGCTGGACATCGCCGTTCACCGTGGTCCGCTCGACGCGGGTGTTGGTGTACTTGGCCTGGACGTCGCCGTAGACGCGGGAGGTCAGCACGTGCAACCCCTCGCGGGTCCTCTCGGCCTGGACATTGCCGAAGACCCGGCCGGACTGGAAGCGCGCGAACCCGGCGTTTTTGACCTGGAGGTCTCCGTCGATGGTGGACTGGAACACCGAGATCAGCGCCGGTGAGGACTCGCCCTGCACGTTGCCGCCCACCGAGCCGTGCCGGAACCGCAGGGTGGAGCCGGACTCCAGCGTGATGTTGCCGTTGACGCGCACGGCGGTCATGTCGCAGGTCCGTCCGCGGGGGACGGTGACGTTGTCCCGGATCACGGTGTCCTTCAGGACGCCCGCACAGGATCGGTCGGCGTGGGCGGGTTCAGCCGTGGCACCGGCGGCAGTCCAGAAGGAACCGGCGGCCAGCAGGACCGCCACGGCCAGGCCCCAGACCCGACGGCGGCGGGCCGGCCGGACTGCAGGGCTCGCTCCGGCGGCGTCCGGGTGCAGGGAAGGCTGTGGGGAAGACTGGGAGGATGCGGTGATGTACATGGAAGGTTCCTCTTCTGCGGGGAGCCGGTCTGTCCAGCTCATGGACCCCATTGAGCCATCGGAGGATGAGACCTCGGTGAGACCCCGGTGAGACCTCCGTGAGATCGGGGTGGGAACGAGGTGAGATCGCGGGGGACCACCGTGACGCGGGGCGAGGCTGCTGGCGCACCGCATCTTGACCCGTCGAGGCCTGATGGCGAAGATATACAGGCGTCACGTGAACCACAGGGATCACTGGAACAACTCTGACCACGCCTGTCACATCTAACGCATTTGTCACATCTGTCACCGAGGGGATCCGACGATGAGCCATACCAATCCGTCCGGCACCGAGAGGGTGGCTGATCTGCCACCGGTCCACGTGGAGTCCGCACCGCGGTGGACGCCGCTGAAGATCGCGCTCTGGGCGGGCATCGCCCTGCTGGGCGGCGTGGCCTGGGTGATGCTGGCCATCGTCCGCGGTGAGACCGTCAATGCGATCTGGTTCGTCTTCGCCGCGGTCTGCACCTATCTGGTCTTCTACCGCTTCTATTCGAAGTTCGTGGAGCGCAAGATCGTCCGGCCGGATGACCGTCGGGCCACCCCTGCCGAGTACAAGGCCGATGGCAAGGACTACGTCGCCACGGACCGCCGGGTGCTCTTCGGGCATCACTTCGCCGCCATCGCCGGTGCCGGTCCGCTCGTGGGGCCCGTGCTGGCCGCGCAGATGGGATACCTGCCCGGCACGATCTGGATCATCGTCGGGGTGGTGCTGGCCGGTGCGGTGCAGGACTACCTGGTGCTGTTCTTCTCCACCCGCCGGGGTGGACGCTCCCTGGGTCAGATGGCCCGGGACGAGCTGGGCCGGGTGGGTGGCTATGCCGCCATCGTGGCGACACTGCTGATCATGGTCATCATCACCGCCATCCTGGCCCTCGTGGTGGTCAATGCCCTGGGCGAGAGCCCCTGGGGCGTGTTCTCGGTGGGCATGACCATCCCCATCGCCCTGTTCATGGGCGTCTACCTCCGTTTCCTGCGGCCGGGGCGGATCGCCGAGGTCTCCCTGATCGGCTTCGTGCTGCTGATGGCCGCCATCGTGGGTGGCGGCTGGGTGGCCGACACCGAGTGGGGCGCCATGTTCTTCACCCTGGACCGCACCACCATTGCCTGGGGCATCATCGTCTACGGGTTCATCGCGGCCGTGCTTCCCGTCTGGTTGCTGCTGGCCCCGCGCGACTACCTCTCCACCTTCATGAAGATCGGGGTCATCCTCCTGCTGGCGGTGGCGATCGTCATCGTCCAGCCCGCCATCGATGTCCCGGCGGTCAGTGAGTTCGCCTCACGGGATGACGGGCCGGTCTGGGGCGGTGCACTGTTCCCCTTCCTGTTCGTCACGATCGCCTGCGGTGCCCTGTCCGGGTTCCACGCACTGATCGCCTCCGGGACCACCCCGAAGATGATCGAGAAGGAGAAGCAGACCCGGTTCATCGGCTACGGCGGCATGCTGATGGAGTCCTTCGTGGCCGTCATGGCGCTGGTGGCGGCAGTGTCCATCGACCGGGGCATCTACTTCGCCATGAACGCCCCGGCCGCGATGACCTCCGGTTCCGTGGAGGGCGCCGTGGCCTGGGTGAACTCGCTGGGACTGGCCGGGGTGGACCTCACCCCGCAGATGCTGACCACGCTCGCCGAGCAGGTGGGCGAGGAGACCGTGGTCTCCCGGACGGGCGGGGCTCCGACCCTGGCTGTGGGCCTTGCCCTGATCATCGGCCAGTGGATCGGGGGCTCGGGCATGATGGGCTTCTGGTACCACTTCGCCATCATGTTCGAGGCACTGTTCATCCTCACCGCCGTGGACGCCGGCACCCGGGTGGCGCGGTTCATGCTGCAGGACTCCATCGGCAACGTGGTGCCCCGCTTCAAGGACACCGGCTGGCGGCTCGGGGCATGGCTGTGCACGGCCATCATGGTGGCCGGCTGGGGGGCCGTGCTGATCATGGGGGTGGGGGACCCCCGCGGCGGGATCAACACCCTGTTCCCGCTGTTCGGCATCGCCAACCAGCTGCTGGCCGCGATCGCCCTGGCCGTGGTGCTCACCATCGTGGCCCGCCGCCGGACCTTCGGGGCCCTGTGGGTCGTGGCCTTGCCGCTGGCCTTCATCACGGTGGTCACCACCGTGGGCTCGTTGCAGAAGATCTTCTCCCCGGCCACGGCCGTGGGCTACTGGGCGCAGCACGTCCAGTTCCGGGACGCCCTGGCGGCCGGGGAGACCTCCCTGGGGGCCGCACCGGACGTGGCCGCCATGGAGTCGATCATGCGCAACTCCTTTATCCAGACCTCGCTGTCCGTCATCTTCCTGGTGTTGACCCTGGTGGTGATCGCCACCTCGGTGACACGTACCCTCCAGGCGTTCCGTTCCACCGAGGTGGTCGACCATGCGGAGCCCGCCGTGCCCTCGCGGATCTTCGCCCCGGCCGGGCTGGTGGCCAGCCGGGAGGAGAAGGCGATCCAAGCGCAGTGGGACGCGCTGCCGGAGGACCGCCGCACCGTCCGGGGTGGCCACTGATGCGCCAGTCGATACCGGGGCGGCTGAGACGTGGCGGGGCCTCCCTGCTCTGGTTCCTCCGGGCGCTGCTGGGGGAGGACCGCTACCGTCAGTACGTGGAACACCAGTCCCGGGCCCACCCGGGACTGGTTCCCCTCAGTGAGCGGGACTTCTGGCGGATGATCTACCGGGAGCAGGACCTCAACCCCTCGGGACGCTGCTGCTGAGTTCCCAGCGGCTAAACTTCAGGGCATCATGACTGAATCCCTGCCCGGTACCCCCGTTCCCGCATCCGCCGATATCCCCGCCGTTCCCGCCGACGCGCCCGTGCGGGTCCGGTTCTGTCCTTCGCCCACCGGCACCCCGCACGTCGGGTTGATCCGCACCGCCCTGTTCAACTGGGGCTGGGCGCGCCACACCGGCGGGAAGATGATCTTCCGCATCGAGGACACGGACGCCAAGCGGGACTCCGAGGAGAGCTACCAGCAGCTGCTCGAGGCCATGGCCTGGCTGGGCATCGACTGGGACGAAGGCGTGGAGGTCGGAGGCCCGCACGGTCCGTACCGCCAGTCGCAGCGCTCCGAAATCTACCAGGACGTCATCACCCGGCTGAAGGACGGCGGCCACATCTATGAGGCCTTCTCCACCGCCGACGAGGTCGAGGCCCGCCACCGCGCCGCCGGCCGCGACCCCAAGCTCGGCTATGACAACCACGATCGTGAACTCACCGAGGACCAGAAGGCCGCGTTCCGGGCCGAGGGCCGCGCACCGGTGCTGCGCCTGCGCATGCCGGATGCGGATATCACGTTCACGGACACCGTGCGCGGTGAGATCACCTTCCGCGCCGGATCGGTCCCGGACTTCGTGGTGGTCCGGGCCGACGGTAATCCGCTGTACACGTTGGTCAACCCCGTGGACGATGCCCTGATGGAGATCACGCACGTGCTGCGCGGCGAGGACCTGCTGTCCTCCACGCCGCGCCAGATCGCCCTGTACCAGGCCCTGTATGCGGTGGGCGTGGCGAAGTACATGCCCGAGTTCGGCCACCTGCCCTACGTGATGGGGGAGGGCAACAAGAAGCTGTCCAAGCGCGACCCACAGGCCAGCCTGTTCCTGCACCGCGAGAACGGGTTCATCCCCGAGGGCCTGATCAACTACCTGGCCCTGCTGGGCTGGTCGCTGTCCGCGGATGAGGACATCTTCACGCGCGAGCAGTTCATCGAGGCCTTCGACATCCATGACGTTCTGGCTAACCCGGCCCGCTTCGACGAGAAGAAGGCCACCGCCATCAACGGCACGCACATCCGGCTGCTGGACGGCGCCGACTTCCGCGACCGCTTGGTGCCCCACCTGCGCGCCGCCGGACTCGTCGGAGCGGAACTCTCCGAGCGCGAGGGCCGGATCCTGGACGCGGCGGCCCCGCTGGTCCAGGAGCGGGTCGCCCTGCTCGGTGAGGCGGTGGACATGCTCGCGTTCCTCTTCCTCCAGGACGGACAGATCACGACGGCGGACGGGGCCCTCAAGGGAATGCCCGCCGACCTGCCCGGTGTCCTGGCCGCGGCCCGGGCGTCCCTCGCCACCCTGGACGCGGCCTCCTGGACCGTGGAGGGCATCGAGGCGGCCCTGCGCTCCGCCCTGATCGACGGGCTGGGCCTGAAGCCTCGCCAGGCCTTCGGCCCGGTCCGGACCGCAGTGTCCGGCAAGAAGGTCTCGCCACCGCTGTTCGAGTCCCTGGAGATACTGGGCCAGGAATCATCCCTGGCACGGCTGGACCGCTTCGCGGCCGAACAGGCCGGTTGAGAGCCGCCGGCGCCGCCCCGGTGACCTCGTTTTGTCATCGGGGCGGAACGCCGGTATAGTAAACACCCGTGCCGGAGAGACTGCGGCACGGATGGCTGAAGACCGAATCGGTTCCTCCGAACACGGACTTGACAGCCTATGGGGTATGGTGTAATCGGCAACACAACGGTTTCTGGTACCGTCATTCTAGGTTCGAGTCCTGGTACCCCAGCGGTTTCACTGAACAGCGCAGTATCGATTTGGTGAAGACCTCCAGAGTGTGAAACACTTCTGGGGTTGCCCCAGCGGATGTGCCACGGCGCAGAACGCTGGAGCAACGGTGACGGCCCCATCGTATAGCGGCCTAGTACGCTGCCCTCTCACGGCGGTAACGCGGGTTCGAATCCCGCTGGGGTCACCACAGTATGAAGGCCCGGTCCATCTGGACCGGGCCTTCGTCGTTCCCAGGTGTCTGGACACGACTGTCCGGACCAGGCTGTCCGGACCAGGCTGTCTGGACCCGGTGGGGGCCGCCCCGGTACCGTGTCAGATGTCATGATGGGGTGCGTGAGCACCACAGATGACGACGCCTCCGCGCTGGGATCGCTGCCTGCGGCGGCGGCCGAGGCGGTGGACCTGCTGAGCCGGCTGCGCCTGGGGCTGGAGCAGGTCGCCCTGCCGCTGGGGATCGACGGAGCCGCCGAATCCGCACGGATCCGGGATGCCGTGCTGAACCAGGTGGATGACTACGTCCTGCCGCGCTACCGCAGCCTCGACGCGCCCCTGTTGGCCGTCGTCGGGGGCTCCACCGGCGCCGGGAAGTCGACGCTGGTCAACGCGCTGGTCGGCCACCCGGTGACCCGTTCCGGAGCTATCCGCCCCACCACCCGCCAGCCGATCCTGCTGCACCATCCGGACGACGTCGAATGGTTCACCACCGCACGGGTGTTGCCCCATCTGTCCCGGACCCGGGGGCACCGGGCCGATCCGGAGGAGGCCGTGACCGCCGACCGGGCCGGTGTGGACCCCGACCCCGCGGCCATCGGCTCCCTCGTCATGGTGGCCGAACCTTCCTTGACCGCCGGATTGGCGTTGCTGGACGCCCCGGACATCGACTCCATCGCCGACGAGAACCGTCGGTTGGCGGGGCAGTTGCTCTCCGCCGCCGACCTGTGGATCTTCGTCACCACCGCCAACCGCTACGCGGACGCCGTGCCCTGGGAATTGCTGTTGGACGCCGCCGCCCGGGATATCACCGTGGCGGTCGTGCTGGACCGGGTACCGGCCGGCGTCCACGCCGAGGTGGGAGCCGATCTGCGCGGGATGCTGGAGCGGCAGGGGCTGGGATCGGCCCAGCTGTTCGTGGTCACCGAGTCGGTACTGGACTCTGAGGGCATGCTGCCCGCCGGCGCCGTGGACCCGCTGCGGGACTGGCTGGCGTCCATCGCCGCCGATGCCGGCTCGCGCTCCGAGGTGGCCCGCCGCACCCTGAACGGGGTGGTCCGTCAGCTGGCGGACAAGGTGGAGGGCCTGGTCCGGGCCGAGGAGGACCAGCGCCGGGCTGCGGCGCGGCTGACCGGGGACGTGGACTCGGCGTACGAGCAGGCGCTGCAGGAGGTCCTGGCCTCCACCCAGGACGGGACGCTGCTGCGCGGTGAGGTCCTCTCCCGCTGGCAGGACTTCGTGGGGACCGGGGAGTTCTTCCGTTCGCTCGAGTCCGGGATCGGCCGGCTGCGGGACCGGCTGACCGCGTTCCTGACGGGCCGGCCGGCCCCGCCGGAAGAGGTCGAGACGGCCATCGAGACCGGCCTGCACGCCGTGCTCGTGGAGCAGGCCGCCGCGGCTGCTGAAGAGGTCGAGCAGCGCTGGCGGCAGGACGCCGCCGGGCGCGGGCTCGTGCACGGCCTGGACCTGGCCGGACTGCCGGAGGATTTCCCCGCACGGGCCGCCGCCCAGATCCGCGGCTGGCAACAGGACCTGATCCACCTGATCCAAGCCGAGGGGGCGGGCAAGCGGACCATGGCCCGGATCTCCGCCCTCGGCGTCAACGGCGTCGCGGTCACCCTGATGGTCGTCTCCTTCGCCTCGACCGGTGGACTGCTGGGCATCGAGGTGGGGATCGCGGGGGGCACAGCGGTCCTCGCCCAGAAGCTGCTCGAATCGATCTTCGGTGAGGACGCCGTACGCCGCCTCGCCCGTCGCTCCCAGGAGAATCTGGTGGAGCGGATCACCGAGCTCCTGCAGACCGAGGCCAACCGCTTCAGGCGGCTGCTGGAGACGGTGCCGGACGAGGAGGCCTCGGCGCAGCTGGAGGCACTGGTCCCCGCGTTGCGTCGGCTGGCCGGACGGCGGGAGGGCTGAACCATGTCGAAGACCGAGCAGAGTCCACTGGACCGCAAGCTGACGGCCCTGCAGACCGCCACCGAACTGGGGGAGGGGCGCGTCTCCCAGGAGGCCGTGGACGCCGCCGGACAGGTCGTCGGGCGTGCCGCACAGCGGCGTCAGCTCTCCGCGGACCACACCGTCGTCGGCTTCTTCGGGGCCACCGGTTCCGGCAAGTCCAGCCTGTTCAACGCCGTCACCGGGCAGAGCCTGGCCCGCGTCGCGGCCACCCGGCCGACCACCGCCGAGCCGTTGGCCGCGGTGTGGGGGGCGGAGGGCGCCGGCTCGTTGCTGGACTGGCTCGAGGTGGATCAGCGCCACCACATGGAGGGGCCGCCGGCCGGCACCGACCCGAAGGGGCGCTGGGCCAGACTGCTGGGACGGCGGCCGGGAACGGGAACGGGACCCGGCCTGGGCCGGTCCGGCGGTGACGCCGAGACCCACGGTGGGCTGATCATGTTGGACCTGCCGGACGTCGACTCGATCGCCGTCCACCACCGGCAGATCGCGACGCGGCTGACCGGCCAGGTGGACGTCCTGGTCTGGGTGGTCGACCCCCAGAAGTATGCCGATGCCACCCTGCACCGGGAGTTCCTGGAGCCGCTGGCCGCCCACCGCGGCGTGACCCTGGTGGTCCTTAACCAGGTCGATCGGCTCGCGGAGCAGGACGTGGCGGCGGTGCTGTCCTCACTGCGGGGGATCCTGACCCAGGACGGGCTGAGCCGGGTGCCGGTGTTCGCGACGTCTGCCGTCACCGGTGAGGGGATCGAGCCACTGCGCCACGCCATCGCCGAGGTGGCGGAACGGCGGACCGCCGCGACGGACCGGTTGCTGTCCGATGTGCGCACTGCAGCCCGGGCCCTCGGTGCCCAGGACGCCGGCGGGGTGCCGGCGGGTGTGGGCAAAGGCGCCGAGGCCCTGCTGGTGGACGCCCTGGCAGAGGCCTCCGGCGTGACGACCGTGGTGCGGGCCGTGCAGCAGTCCTACCGGCTCGAGGGCGGGCGCCGCACCGGCTGGCCCGTGACCCGGTGGATGGCCCGCGTGCGGCAAGACCCACTGCGTCGCCTGGGCCTGCGCCGTCAGGACGATGCTGCGGGTACCCGGGGGCCCTCCCGGGCCGTCGACGACCCCCGGGTGCACCGGACGTCGTTGCCGGAACGCAGCCCCGCGCAACGGGCCCAGGCCGAGGGCGCCATCCGGGCCTTCGCCGACGGGGCGAGTCAGGGCGCACCGGAGACCTGGCGCTCCGCGATCCGCCGCGCCGCCCGCAGCAACGAACGGACGCTTCCTGATGAGCTGGACCAGGCGGTCTCGTCGACCGACCTGAGGGCCGGAGCCAGGACGTGGTGGTGGCCTGTGATCAATGTCCTGCAGTGGCTGGCCCTGCTCGCCGCTCTCGCGGGGCTGGGTTGGCTTGGGGCGCTCGCCCTGGCCGGGTACTTCCAGTTCGAGCTGCCACCGGCGCCGGACGTGGAAGGCTTCCCGATCCCCACCCTGCTCGTGGCAGGGGGGCTGGCCTTCGGCGTGCTGCTCGCCCTGCTCGCGGCCCCGCTGGTGCGCCTCGGCGCTCGCCGTCGCGCCCACCGGGCCCGGAGGCGACTGCGCGGCGGGGTCACCACCGTCGCCCGTGAGCGGATCGTGGTGCCCGTGGTCGCCGAGATCGAACGCTATGGGGCGTTCCGGGAGGCGCTGGCGGCGGCCAGTGGGCGGCATTGACGGGCGGTGAGACGGTGATCGGGCTGACCGTGGGGGGATTGGGGGAGGCGGGAATCCTGCGCATCCTGAACCGTCGCTTCGCCGCGCTGCCGGCGGCGGACGACTGGCCTGAGGGGACCGTCGGGCCGGGGGACGACGCCGCCGTGGTGGCTGCCCCGGATGGACGGTTCGTCATCACCACGGACGCCATGGCCCAGGACCGGGACTTCCGGATGACGTGGCCGGCGGCTGCCCCGCGAGGGCCAGTGGCAGGCGGGGACTTCGCCGGGGGCTACTCCACCGGCTGGAAGGCGGCCGCCCAGAACCTCTCCGACGTCAACGCGATGGCCGCCGTCCCCTCCGGCCTCCTGCTGGCGCTGACCATGCCGGCCACCACATCAGCGGCCTGGGTGGACGGCCTCGCTGCGGGTCTCTCCGGAGCGGTGATCCACCTGGGGGCGGACCACTGCCGCGTGGTCGGCGGGGACCTCGGGGGCGATGACCGCATCACCCTGGCGGTCACGGCCACGGGAGACCTGCAGGGCCGGGCGGCGGTCCGGCGCACCCTCAGTGGACGACCCCACCGGACGCCGGACGGTGCGGATCCACGCCTGGACCTGGTCCTCTGTGGTCGGGCGGGCTGGGCCGCCGCGGGGTTGGACGTGCTGGACACCGGTCGGGAGGGACTCCTGCGCCGGCTGGACACCGCGCAGCACGCGGGCCGGACCGGGATCCACCGCACCGCCGCCCTGGCGGCTGCCGCGCAACTGCGACCCCGGCCTCCCCTGGGGGCCGGGCGCCGAGCGGCCGAGGCGGGTGCGCTGGCCATGATGGATGTCTCCGACGGCCTGCTCAAGGACGCCGGACGGCTCGCCGCGGCCAACGGCCTGCGGGCGGAGCTCGACCCGGAGTGGGTCCGTTCCGAGGCCCGGGCGCTGATACCCCTGGCCCGTGCCCTGGGCCGGGATGCCGAGGAATGGGTGTCCGCCGGTGGGGAGGACTACGGGCTGCTGGCCGTGGTGCCCGCCGCGGGGTCCTCCGGTGCTGCACTGCCGGCGGGGTTCCGCCGGATCGGGAGGCTGGTGGGGCGGCCGCTGGAGGGCGGGCAGTCCTCGGCCGAGGTCACCGGGGGCCCCGACGGCTGGGACCACTTCGCCGCTCCGCTCAGATCACGGCCGCAGTCCGGGTAGGGACACGCCGCGCGAATCGACAGGTCGCGCTCTCGTGATGCCTCAGTGGGCTGATTCCTCGGTGGCCGGGTCGAAGCGGTGGCCGAGGGCGGCGAGCGTGAATCCGGCGTCCCGCCACGCCTGGGGATCCAGGACGTTGCGGCCGTCGATGAGGAGGCGGCGGTCCACGAGCCGGCCCACATAGTCCGGGTCCATCTGGCGGAACTCGTCCCATTCGGTGAGTAGGATGACCAGATCGGCACCGACGAGGGCCTTCTCCAAGGCGTCGACATAGTCCAGGCGGGGGAACCGTTGGGCCGCGTTGGCGTTGCCCTGCGGGTCGTAGACGGCGACGTCGGCCCCGGCGGTGAACAGCCGGTTGGCCACATCCAGGGCGGGAGAGTCCCGCACATCGTCCGAGTGGGGCTTGAACGTCACCCCCAGCAGGGCCACTTTCGCACCGTTCAGGACTTCGACGGCGGCGGGCGAGGGCACCTGACTGGCCGTGTCCCCGGCGCAGCGGGCGACACCGTCGCGGTGGTGGGAGAGGACCTGGACGGCGAGGTCGACCACGCGATCGCGGCGGCGCAGGTTGATGTCATCCATCTCGGCCAGAAAGCGCATGGTCCGGTCCAGGCCGAGCTCCGAGACCCGGGCCTGCAGGGCGCGGATGTCCTTGGGCAGGCAGCCGCCGCCGAAGCCGACGCCGGCGTTGAGGAACTTCCGCCCGATCCGCGGGTCGTGGCCGATCGCATCGGCCAGGGTGCCGATGTCCCCGCCCACGGTCTCGGTGATCTCGGAGAAGGCGTTGATGAAGCTGATCTTCGTGGCCAGGAAGGCGTTGGCGGCGACCTTGACCAGTTCGGCGGTCTCAAAGTCGGTGGCGATCCACGGGGTGTCCTCGGCCAGGGACTTCGCATAGACCTGCCGCAGGAGGTCCTCGGCGTGCTCGGATTCGACGCCGACGACGATCCGGTCGGGGCTCAGCGTGTCCTTGACCGCATAGCCCTCGCGCAGGAACTCGGGGTTCCAGGCCAGCTCCACCTCCCCGCCCAGTCCGGCCTCAGTGCGGGCGGCGGCCAGTAGGTCCCTCAGGCGGGCGGCGGTGCCGACCGGGACGGTGGACTTGCCCACGATCACCGCGTCCCGGGTGATGTGCCGGGCCAGCGAGAGGACCGAGGCATCCACGAAGCGCAGATCGGCTGCCGTCTCGCCGGGCTTCTGCGGGGTGCCGACCCCGATGAAGTGCACATCGGCCCAGGCCCCGACCTCCTCATAGGAGGTGGTGAACCGCAACCGGCCGGACTGCACGTGCTTGATCAGCAGGTCGGGCAGCCCGGGCTCGTGGAAGGGCAGCTCACCGCGGGTCAGGGCCTCGATCTTGGCCGGGTCGATGTCCAACCCGAGCACCTCGAACCCCAGCTCCGCCATGCAGGCGGCATGCGTGGCCCCCAGATACCCCGTCCCGATCACGGAGATGTTCGGCCGCGCCGGGGTGGCTTCGGGCAGCGGTGTTCCGGCGCCGGGTGGCAAGGGTGAGGCGTCCATCATGGCGGTATCAATCCTGTCCGGTGGGCATCAGTGTCGAGCGTACTGGTCTCGTCCGGGCAGGCTAGGGATAGGCAGGGCCGTGGAATGGTCCACGGGGAGAACGCCGGGCCAACGGGGTGGGAATTCCGCGGATGCCGGTGAGGTGCCCGATCCTCCGGGCACCCAGGCCGGCGCACGGAGGCTCAGCGTGCGGAGCCGGACACCCCCGTGGCACGGATCAGTTCGGTGAGCTGGTGCGCATGGCGCATCACGGTCTCCGCGTGGACGCGGCCGGGCTGACGCGTCAGCCGTTCGATCGGCCCGGAGATGGACATGGCGGCGATCACGCGGCCGCTGGGACCACGGACGGCGGCCGAGACCGAGGCGACGCCGGGTTCGCGTTCCCCGAGGGACTGGGCCCAGCCGCGGCGGCGGACGGCGGCCAGGACCGTCGGCGTGAAGACGGAGCCGTCCAAGCCTTCCACCAGTCGCTCGTTGTCCTCCCAAGCCAGCAGGATCTGGGCTGCGGAGCCGGCCTTCATGGACAGCCGAGTCCCCACCGGGATCGTGTCCCGCAGTCCCACGGGCCGTTCCGCGCTGGACACGCAGACCCGGGCGTCGGCCTGGCGTCGGAAGAGCTGGGAGCTCTCGCCGGTGGCGTCCCGCAGTCGGGAGAGGACGGGGCCCGCGGCCGAGGTCAACCGGTCTTCCCCGGCGGCGGAGGCCAGTTCTGTCAGCCGGCTGCCCAGGACGTACCGTCCTTGCAGGTCCCGGCCCACCAGCCGGTGGTGCATGAGGGCGGAGGCCAGCCGGTGGAGGGTGGGCCGGGCGATGCCCGTGGCCGAGACCAGCTGGGCCAACGACGTGGGCCCGGCCTCGAGCGCGTCCAGGATGGCAGCGGCCTTGTCCAGTACCCCGACCCCGCTGGGGGTCCGGAGGGCCGGGTGGTCGTCAGACGACGTGGTGTCCATACTCTGATACTACCGTCTCAACATGCGAGACAAACGCATCGCGGATGGCACGGTGGGATCGGGTGGTGCCAGAGTAAAGGATGTCACTGGCGGAAGGACACGAGATGGCAGACAGCACAGCAACAAACACGGTAGCGGGCGCGTCAGCGGGCGCAGTGGCGGGAACGGCCCCGCTCACTCTGGCCGAGAAGGTCTGGCGGGACCACGTGGTGGTCTCCGGAGAGGGGCTGGGCGAGGCCCAGACCCCGGACCTGCTCTACATCGACCTGCACATCATGCACGAGGTGACCAGCCCGCAGGCCTTTGAGGGGTTGCGGCTGGCCGGCCGTCCCGTCCGCCGACCGGATCTGACGATCGCCACCGAGGACCACAACACGCCGACCCTGGAGATCGACCGGCCGATCGCCGATCCGGTCTCGGCCAAGCAGATCCAGACCCTGCGGGACAATGCCGCAGAGTTCGGTATCCGGTTGCACTCCCTGGGGGACGCCGAGCAGGGGATCGTGCACGTGGTGGGCCCCCAGTTGGGCCTCACCCAGCCCGGGATGACCGTGGTGTGCGGCGACTCCCACACCTCCACGCACGGGGCCTTCGGGGCCTTGGCCTTCGGGATCGGCACCTCTGAGGTCGAGCACGTCCTGGCCACCCAGTCCCTGCCGTTGAAGCCGTTCAAGACGATGGCCGTCAACGTCGAGGGCACCCTGCGAGACGGGGTGACGGCCAAGGACATCATCCTCGCCGTGATCGCCCAGATCGGCACCGGCGGCGGACAGGGCTACGTCCTGGAGTACCGTGGCTCCGCCATCCGTGCGCTGTCCATGGAGGCCCGGATGACGATCTGCAACATGTCGATCGAGGCCGGAGCCCGGGCGGGCATGGTGGCGCCGGACGAGACCACCATCGAATACCTCCGGGGCCGGGCACACGCCCCGCAGGGGGAGGACTGGGATGCGGCGGTGGCCTACTGGTCCACGCTGCCCACGGACGAGGGGGCCGCCTTCGATGCCGAGGTCTTCCTCGACGCCGACTCGCTCGAGCCCTTCGTCACCTGGGGGACGAACCCCGGTCAGGGCGTGTCCCTCAACGACGCCGTGCCGGACCCGGAGCACTTCGATGACCCGAATGCGCGGGCCGCGGCCGAGCGCGCGCTGGAGTACATGGACCTGACGGCCGGCACGCCGATGAAGCAGATCCGCGTGGACACCGTCTTCCTGGGTTCCTGCACCAACTCCCGGCTGGAGGACCTGCGCACGGCAGCCGAGATCCTGAAAGGCCGGACCAAGGACGAGCACGTCCGGATGATCGTGGTCCCGGGCTCCGCCCGGGTCCGGTTGGAGGCCGAGGCCGAAGGCCTGGACCGGGTGTTCACGGACTTCGGTGCTGAATGGCGCTTCGCCGGCTGCTCCATGTGCCTGGGCATGAACCCGGATCAGCTGGCGCCGGGGGAGCGGTGCGCCTCCACCTCCAACCGCAACTTCGAGGGGCGTCAGGGCAAGGGCGGGCGTACACACCTCGTCTCGCCGGTGGTGGCCGCCGCCACCGCCATCCGGGGCACGCTGTCCTCGCCGTCCGATCTGGCGGCCAACGAATCCGAACTGCAGGAGGCCTGAACATGGAACCCGTGACCCACCACACCGGAATCGGTGTCCCGCTGCGGCAGTCGAACGTGGACACCGACCAGATCATCCCGGCCGTCTACCTCAAGCGGGTCACCCGCACCGGGTTCGAGGACGCCCTGTTCGCCGGTTGGCGCAAGGATCCGGAGTTCATCCTGAACCGTGAGCCCTACTCACGGGGCTCCGTCCTGGTGGCCGGCCCTGATTTCGGCACCGGCTCCTCCCGCGAGCACGCGGTCTGGGCCCTGAAGGACTTCGGCTTCCGGGTGGTGCTCTCCGCCCGGTTCGCGGACATCTTCCGGGGCAACTCCGGCAAGCAGGGCCTCGTGGCCGCCGAGGTGGACCAGCAGGACATCGAGCTGATCTGGAAGGAGATCGAGAACCACCCCGGCACCGAGGTGTCCGTGGACCTCGAGACCCGCACCGTGACCTGCGGTGCGGTCAGCACCACGTTCCAACTCGACGACTACACGCGGTGGCGCCTGATGGAAGGGCTGGACGACATCGGCCTCACCCTGCGCAGTGAACAGCAGATCGCCGATTTCGAGGCGCGGCGCCCGGCCCTGAAGCCCGCCACGCTGCCCGTGCGGACCGGCTGATCCCCGACTGTCCCCCCGATGCACCGTATGCTGGTGTGCGGATCCGCGCCGTCCGGGTTGTATTCCCCAGCGGATCCACACACCAGCGACGGTCCGACCCGGCGGGCCACGGAGGAATGCCACTGCATATGGGAAATCTGCTGACGATCAACGGCGGTAAGCCGCTCGATGGACGGGTGTCCGTCCGCGGAGCCAAGAACCTCGTGCCGAAGGCCATGGTGGCCTCGCTCCTGGGAGACAAACCGTCGGTGCTGCGGAACGTCCCGGAGATCCGGGACGTCGACATCGTCACCGGTCTGCTCTCCGTGCACGGGGTCAAGGTCTCCAAGGACCCGGTGACCGGCGACCTCTCCCTGGACCCCTCGGACACCAAGTCCGCCACCAGCTCGGAGATCGACGCCCACGCCGGCGACTCCCGCATCCCCATCCTGTTCTGCGGCCCCCTGATGCACTCGATCGGCGAGGCCTTCATCCCCGATCTGGGCGGATGCAAGATCGGTGACCGGCCGATCGACTTCCATCTCACCGTGCTGCGCAACTTCGGTGCCGTGGTGGAGAAGCGTCCCGGTGGCATCCACATCTCGGCGCCGAAGGGATTGACCGGGGCCAAGCTCGAACTGCCCTACCCCTCCGTGGGTGCCACCGAGCAGGTGCTGCTGACCGCCGTGAAGGCCGAGGGCATCACCGAGCTCAAAGGTGCTGCCGTGGAGCCGGAGATCCACGATCTGATCCACATCCTGCAGAAGATGGGCGCCATCATCACGGTCCAGACCGACCGGACCATCCGGATCGAGGGCGTCAGCAAGCTCTCCGGGTTCAACCACCGTGCCATCCCGGACCGCAACGAATCGGCGTCCTGGGCCTCTGCCGCACTCGTGACCCAGGGGGACATCTACGTCGAGGGCGCCATGCAGCGCGACCTGACGGCCTTTTTGAACATCTACCGGAAGATCGGTGGCGAGTTCGAGGTGGATGACGAAGGCATCCGCTTCTGGCACGGTGGGGGGAGCCTGAAGCCCCTCGTGCTGGAGACCAACGTCCACCCGGGCTTCATGACCGACTGGCAGCAGCCGCTCGTGGTGGCCCTGACCCAGGCGGAGGGGGTCTCGATCGTGCATGAGACCGTCTACGAGAACCGCTTCGGGTTCACCGACGCCCTCGTGCGGATGGGCGCCTCGATCCAGCTGCACCGCGAGTGCCTGGGATCCGTGCCGTGCCGCTTCGGCCAGCGCAACTTCCTGCACTCCGCCGTGATCTCCGGGCCGACCGAGCTGCACGGTGCCGACTTCGACATCCCGGACCTGCGCGGCGGGTTCTCCCACCTCATCGCCGCCCTGGCGGCCCGGGGGACCTCGCGGGCCACGGGGATCGAGATCATCAACCGCGGCTACGAGAAATTCATGGACAAGCTGACCGGCCTCGGAGCGGACGTCGAGCTGTCCGTCGTCAGCCGGTAGGGGAGCGCTGTGACCGAATCCGCCGGACTGCGCGCCGGGTACTTCGCCGCGGCCGCAGCGGTACGTCCCACGCTCAACGCCATCATGTCCAAGGAGTGGCAGGGCCGGGAGCACCTCCCGGAGGGTGGATTCATCCTGTGCGCCAACCACCTCTCCAACCTGGACCCCCTGGCGGTGGGGCACATGGTCTACAGCCTGGGGTACCTGCCGCACTTCCTGGCGAAGGCCGAACTCTTCCAGCTTCCCGTGCTGGGTGGGATGCTCACCAGGATGCGCCATATCCCCGTGGACCGCGCCCGCGGCGGCAACGAGTCCCTGCTCGCCGCAGACGAGGCGCTGGCCTCCGGTGGGGCGATCATCATCTATCCGGAGGCCACGCTGACCACGGATCCGGATCTCTGGCCGATGAAGGCCAAGACGGGTGCTGCTCGGCTGGCGCTGAGGACCGGCGTGCCGGTCATCCCCGTGGCCCAATGGGGCATCCACGAGGTCATGCCCAAACCGGCGAAGGCGCCCAAGCCGTGGCCCCGGCGTACCGGTCGGATCAGGATCGGGGCGCCCGTGCCCCTGGAGGACCTGCGGGGCTCGGCCCTGACGCGGGACGTCCTGGACGCGGCCAGTGAACGCATCATGTCCGTCATCACGGGTGAGTTGGAGGTGCTGCGCGGCGAACCGGCGCCCGAGGGGCGGTGGAATCCACGGACCGCACGGCGCGAGCCGATCCTCGGGCGGCAGGATCCGGGCGGGTCGTCGCCGGAACGGGGAACCCCGTGAGTGCGGGGGCACCGGAGTCAACGGGCACGCCGTCACGGCCCGAGAAACTCGTCGTCGTGGGGGCCGGCAGCTGGGGGACCACCTTCGCCAAGGTCCTGGCTGACTCCGCCCTGGAACGGGGGGTCCCCGCACCCGAGATCGTCGTGTGGGCCCGGCGGGCCGAGATCGCGGAGTCCATCACGAGGGACCACCGCAACGAGGACTACCTGCCCCAGATCGAGTTGCCGGAGTGCTTGAGCTCGACCACCGATCTGGCCGCGGCCGTGGCCGGGGCCGGGCTCGTGGTGCTGGCGATCCCCGCACAGCAGGTCCGGGGGCACCTGCCGGCCATCCGCGCCCACCTGGACCCGGCCGCCGTCGTGCTCTCCCTCGTCAAGGGACTGGAACGGGGCACCGACGCCCGGATGAGTGAGCTGTGTGCCGAGGAACTGGATCTGCCGGCGGACCGCTTCGCCGTGGTGTCCGGACCGAACCTGGCCCTGGAGATCGCGCGGGGGGAGCCCACCGCCACCGTGGTGGCCTCCACGGATCTGGTCACCGCCGAATGGATCGCCACCCGGACCGCCGGGCCGTACTTCCGGCCCTACACGAACACGGACGTGACCGGCGTGGAGATCTGTGGCGTGGTCAAGAACGTCATCGCGCTGGCCGTGGGCATCTGTGACGGGCTCGGCTTCGGGGACAACTCCAAGGCCTCCGTCATCACCCGCGGGCTGGCCGAGACCACCCGACTGGTCGAGAGCCTCGGCGGTCAGGCCGGGACCCTGGCCGGGCTGGCCGGACTGGGGGACCTGGTGGCCACCTGTGCCTCGCCGCTGTCCCGGAACCGGACGGCCGGCCGGTACCTCGGCCAGGGACTGAGCGTGACGGAGGCCACCGACCGGCTCAAGCAGACCGCGGAGGGCATGAAATCCGTGTCCGCCGTGGTGGACCTGTCCCGGCGGCACGGCGTGGAGATGCCGATCAGCGAGGCCATGAACGCGGTCATCGCCGAGACCCTCGATGTGCACACCCTGGCCGGCCTGCTGCTGTCCCGTGACCTCAAATCGGAAGGACGAACGTGAGTACGGAACCTGACCGCAACCACCCCGCGGGATCCGGAGACGGCGGTCGTCTGCGCGTGCTCGTGCTGTTCGGAGGCCGTTCGAGTGAACACCCGATCAGCTGCATCACCGCCACCGGCGTGCTGAACGCCATGGACGCGGAACGCTACGAGGCGGTGCCGGTGGGGATCACCCAGACCGGTCAATGGCATGGCCTCGGGCCGGATCCGCAGAGCTGGAACCTGCCCGGCGGGGACCTGCCCCGGGTCCCGGAGCCCACGGACCCGCTGACGCTGCATCTGACCTCCGCCGGCACCCACGAGCTCGTGTCCGTCACCAGTGGCACCTCCCACGGGGCCGTGGACGTGGTCTTCCCGCTGCTGCACGGCCCCTTCGGTGAGGACGGGACGCTGCAGGGTGAACTGGAGATGGCCGCCGTGCCCTATGTGGGCGCCGGGGTGCTGGCCTCGGCCGTGGGCATGGACAAGCACTTCATGAAGGTGGCCTTCCAGGCCGCCGGGCTCCAGGTGGGGCCGTGGGAGACCATCACCGACCGCCAATGGCGGGCCGATCCCGAGGCCGCCGTGGAGCGGGTGGCCGCCCTCGGCCTGCCGCTGTTCGTCAAACCGGCCCGGGCAGGTTCATCCTTCGGCATCACCAGGGTGTCCACCCCGGAGGAGATCGTCGGGGCTATCGAGGAGGCCCGGCGCTTCGATCCGAAGGTCGTCGTGGAGGCCGGGATAGCGGGCCGCGAGATCGAATGCGCCGTGCTGGACGGGCACGGCCTCTCGGCGCCGCGAGCCTCCCTGCCCGGGGAGATCGTGGTGCACGAGGGGAGCGGCGAGCACGACTTCTACGACTTCCAGGCCAAATACCAGGACAACTCCGCGGCGGAGCTGTCCTGCCCGGCGGACCTGCCCCGGGAGGCCGTCGCCCGGGTCCAGCAGCTGGCGGTCCAGGCCTTCGACGCGGTCGACGGGGAGGGGCTCTCCCGGGTCGACTTCTTCTACACGCCGGACGGCTCGTTCATCATCAACGAGATCAACACCATGCCGGGGTTCACGCCGATCAGCATGTACCCGGCCATGTGGGAGCGCACGGGACTGTCCTACCCAGAGCTGATCGACGAACTGCTGGCCCTCGCGCTCGAGCGCGGCACCGGGCTGCACTAGACGCCTGCCGGCGGGTCCGGACTGTACGGGACTAGAACTAGGACTACGACGACGGCGCGTCCGTCTGCGGGATCGGCGCCTGGCTCGGCGCCTGGCTGGGGGCTGGGGCAGGTGCCTGGGTGGGTGCCGTGCTGGTGCACCCGCCGGTGGCGGGGATGCGGCCCACCGCCGTGGCCAGGTCCACCATGACCGAACTCGACCCGGCCCGGGTGTCATCGAAGAGGACCTCGACGGCGGGGGACCGGCCGTAGGTGGTCAGGGTCCAGAACTCGCCGTCATCTCGGGTCACCCAGTCGATGCCGTCGGCCGTGACGCAATGCTCCGTGGTGGGCCCCGGAACAGGGACCCCGCAGCGGAGGATGACGGCGGAGGGCTCACCCCAGACGGCCGTGGCCTGACTGTCCGTCTCGCGGCGTTCCAACCCGGCGACGACGTCCGGGAGGGTGACCATGGCCTCGGCGCAGACGGGATCGGTGGCCTCGGGAGCCGGTTCCACGTTCGCCACCGGTCCGCCGCACCCGCTGACAGCCAGGGCCGCGCCGGTGAGGACCAGCGCTCCCAAGGCCCTGACGCGGCGGTGCGGGGCAGGGCTGATCGAGGTCACCAGGTCAGGGGAAAACATGAAGACAGCCTACGATGTCCGGGTGCGGGGGTGCCGTACCATGGAGCGAGCACTTCACGGTGTCGGCCCGCTCGGGCGGCGTCCCCGGTGGCCGGCGTGCCGGTGACCACCGTGATGCGGCGGTCATCCACCCCGCAGCCACTGACCGGTGCAACCGCCATCGCCCACACCACGGAGGACCCACGTGTCTGAACGCCCCACCGACGACCTGGAGTCCCCGCAGGACGCCCAGGTCGGCACCGCATCCCACCGGTCGAGGCCTCGGAAGCGGAAGAACAAGGCGGTCTGGTGGACGCTCGGTGTGCTCCTGGTGCTGGTGATCGGGGCCGGCGTGGTGGCCGCCGGGTACCTGATGAACCTCGCCTCCACGTTCGACAATGACACCGAGCGCTTCGAGACGACCTTCCCGGAGGCGGACACCCGCCCGAGCAAGGCTCCGGCGGAGGACGGCAGGGAAGAGCCGTTGAACATCCTGCTGCTGGGCTCCGATTCCGGTGGCGGGTCGGGAGAGACCGAGAACCTGGCGGACGTGCCCCAGGCCGGACGCTCCGACACCATGATGTGGGTCCATATCCCGGGGGACCGCCAAAACGTCTATGTGATGTCCCTCATGCGCGATCTCTGGGTCGAGATCCCCGGGGAGGGCACCCACAAGCTCAACGCCGCCTACTCCTTCGGCGGTGTGCCCCAGACCGTCCAGACCTTGGAGACGATGTTCGGCACCCGGATCGACCACGTGGCGGCCGTGGACATGGCCGGGTTCGAGGGCCTGGTGGATACCCTGGGCGGCGTGGACATCACGGTGCCCGAGTCCTTCCGGTCGGGCAACGGCGGAAAGTCCTTCCAGGCCGGCACCCAACACATGGACGGGGACACCGCGCTCTCCTTCGTCCGCGAGCGGTATGCGTTCTCCGATGGGGACTATTCTCGGGTGCGCCATCAGCAACTGTTCCTGAAGGCCGTGGCCCAGAAGGTCCTGACGCCGAGAATCCTGACAAATCCGGCCAGAATATCCGATATGGTTGGCGGGTTGTCTCCATATCTGACGCTGGATGAAACGTTGAACTCGGGGGAGTTGGTCTCCATCGGACGGACCATGACCGACGTTCGATCGGATGATCTGGAGATGTTCACGGTGCCCACCAACGGGGTGGGCCGCGCGAGAGGTCAGTCTGTCGTCTGGCCGGACGAGCAGGCCATTGCGGACATCGGTTCCGCGCTCAGCCACGACGACATGGCCTCGTACCTTTCCGGTCAGTGACCGGAACTCACACGAAAGGACGCGACTTGGACCTTCGCGACTACATCCGGATCCTGCGGAACAATTGGCTGTCGATTCTGCTGGTGACGCTCCTGGGCGTCGCCGTGGCAGCAGGTGCCACCGCCTTGACGAAACCGAGCTACACGGCCCGGACACAGATCTTCGTGGCGGTGAACTCCGGAGACACCGCGAGCGACATCCTGCAGGGGTCCAGCTTCTCCGAGAAGCGCGTCACCTCCTACGTCACCCTGGCCACGAGCCCGCGGGTCCTGCAGCCGGTCATCGACGACCTGGGCCTGGACACCAGCGTGCAGGGATTGGCGGCGACCGTGGAGGCCACTGCCCCGCCGCAGACCGTGTTGATCAACCTCTCCACCACGGACCAGGACCCGGCCCGCTCAGCGGAGATCGCCAATGCCGTGGCTGAATCGCTGATCGCCACCGTGTACGAGGTGGAGAGCCCCGAGGGCAGCAGCAATCCCCTGGTGGACCTCTCGGTGGTGGAAGAGGCCTCCGTGCCCCTGTCACCCTCGAGCCCGCGTGTCGCCCTGAACCTGGTCCTGGGCCTCGTGGTCGGCGCGGCACTGGGGGTGGCCTTCGCCCTGCTGAGGACCCTGTTGGACTCACGGATCCGCAGCCGCGAGGACGTGGAACGCATCACGGACGCCGCGGTGCTGGGGGCCTTCGCGGACCACAAGGCGGCCGAGGACGAACCCATCATCGCGCTGGACGATCAGTTCGACCCGCGTGCCGAGAACTACCGTCAGCTGCGGACCCACCTGAAGTTCACGAATGTGGACGGCGGAACCCAGTCCGTGGTGGTCACCTCCTCGATCCCGGGTGAGGGCAAGACCACCACCTCCTGCAACCTCGCCATCATGCTGGCCGAGTCCGGCAGCCGCGTGATCATCATCGATGCGGACCTGCGCCGTCCAGGGGTCGCCAAGACCCTGGGGCTGGAGGGCGCCGTGGGACTGTCCACCATCCTGTCCGGCCAGATCGACCTCGAGGACGCACTGCAGTCCTGGGGTGCCGACGGCGAACTGGACGTCATCACCTCCGGCGAGATCCCACCGAATCCCTCCGAGCTGCTGGGCTCCGAGGCCATGCGCCGGCTGCTGCGCCAGTTGGAGGGCCGCTATGACGTGGTCCTGCTGGACGCCCCGCCGCTGCAGCCCGTGACGGACCCGTCCGTGCTGGCCGCCATGACCTCCGGCGTGCTGCTCGTCAACCGCGTGGACGGCTACGTGCACCGCGAACAGCTGCAGGGCGGCCTGGACAGCCTGGCCTCCGTGGATGCCCGGCTGCTGGGTCTGGTGCTGACCCGTGTGCCGCAGAAGCGCGGCACGTACTACGCCTATCAGTACGCCTACGAGGCGGACACCGTGGAGCCCACCTCGGCCCGCCGCTCCAACGGCGGCCGACCCTCCAGCAAGGGACAGTCGTCGAACCAGAAGGCGCTGACGGGCATGCGATTCCGGTGAGGTACCCGGCATGACCAGGGACGAGACACCCCCCCGCACCCCCTCGCGGGTGCATCAGTGGCTGGAACTGGCGGAGACCGTGGTCGGCAACGCCTCGGACCGGATGGATGCCATGAACATCTTCCCGGTCCCGGACGGTGACACCGGCAGCAACCTGTACGGGACCGTGCGCGCCGCGCGTGCCGCGGTCGACGCGTCGACCACCGAGGACGTCGGTGTGCTGCTGGCCACGGCCGGACGCGCCGCGTTGGACCAGGCCCGGGGGAACTCCGGCACCCTGCTGGCGGTGATGCTCATCGGCATGTCCGAACCCCTCAACGGGCATGAACGGCTGGCGGCGCCCACCCTGGCGATCGCCCTGGAACGTGCCCGGACCAGCTGCTGGGCCGCGCTGTCCGATCCTCAGGACGGCACCATGCTCACGGTCCTGGGCTCCGCGGCCCGCGCCGCGGGCGAGTACGCTGCGGGGCTGCAGGGCCAACCGGAGGACCAGGCGATGAGCCGCCGTGAACTCGGGGCGGCCCTGGACGCGGTGGTGGAGGCCTCATGGCACGCCGTCGTCCGGACGGAGGACCAGTTACCGGCCCTGACCGAGGCCAACGTGGTGGATGCAGGTGGGGTGGGCCTGATGCTGATCCTCGACTCCCTCCGGGCCACCGTCATGGGGACCCGGATCGATCCGGGCCTGCTCGACGGGCTGCACGGTTTCTCCGCCTCCGCCCCGCACATCCATGCCGACCGCGAGTCGACGGTGGGCTACGAACTGATGTGCAGCATCGACCTGGACCCGCTCACCGCCGCCACGCTGCGGTTCGAGCTGAACGAGATGGGCAACTCCGTGATCATGAGTCCCCTGGGCTCGGCGGGTGACCGCCCCGGCACGGATCACCAGGACGCGGCGGCCGCGGACCACCGGGAGGATGAGGCCGACACGCCGGTACGGTGGCGCCTGCATGTGCACGTGGATGACCACGAGGCAGCCGAGGCGCTCGTCCGTCAGGCCGGCACGCCCGAGAACCTGGTGATCACGTCCCTGCGGCACGGTGCCGACCCAGTCAGCGCCGACCCAGTCGGCGCCGCCCTGGACACCGGGAACCCGGATGCCTCCACCCAGGACGGAGAGGTGCCGGGGCCGGAGGCCTCAGCATGAGTCCGGACCCGCTCCTGCAGCCGCTCGAACGGCTCCTGGGCGGCCGCACGGGGCAGCGCCTGAACCAGGAGTTGGGGCTGGCGACGGTGGGGGACCTGTTGCACCACTTTCCCCGCCGCTGGATCGAGCGCGGGGAGCTGACCCCGATCGCCGCCCTGCCCGTGGGCGAGCAGGTCACCGTGGTGGCCCGCGTGGTCTCGGTCGAACGCCGGCAGATGCACTCGCGGCGCGGCTTCATCGTGGATGTCATCGTCAGTGATGAGGCTCCGCAGGATCTGCGGGATCTGCAGGATCACGGGGGCGCCGGCAGTGCCCACCGCCCGTCCGGGCTGGCGATGGCGTTCTTCAACAGCTATGACGCGCTGCGCCGCCTGCAGCCGGGCCAGCGGGCCATGTTCCACGGGAAGACGGCCCTGTACCGGGGGGACCTGACCCTGAACAACCCCGACTTCTCCGTCCTGGACGACGCCGAGGTGCCGGGGGAGGAGGATCTGTCCCCCGTCCCGATCTATCCCGCCACGGCCAAGGTCCCCAGCTGGGTCCTGCGCGCCAGCATCGGGACCGTCCTGGATGCCTTGTCTCCGCCGGGTTCCGCCGCCCTCGTGGATCCCGTCCCGGCCGAGCTGCTCGAGGCGGCCAGCACGGACGGGGTGCCCCTGCCGTCCCTGTCCTCCGCCTACGCGGACATCCACCGGCCGGCGGAGGTGGCCGATGCGCTCCGAGCCCGGCGCCGGTTCGCCCTGCAGGAGGCGCTGGTGCTGCAGGGCGCCCTGGCCCTGCGGCGGCATGCGGCCGCCCTGCCGGACGCGGTGGCGCGCCCCGCCGTCGGCCACCGGTTGCTGGCCGCCCTGGACGCGCGGCTGCCCTTCACCCTGACCGAGGGACAGGTCTCCGCCGGGGCGGCGATCGCCCACGACCTGGCGCGTGACCGGCCCATGAGCCGACTCCTGCAGGGGGAGGTGGGCTCCGGCAAGACCCTCGTGGCCTTGCGGGCCATGCTCCAGGTGGTGGACGCCGGTGGCCAGGCGGCCCTCGTGGCCCCCACCGAGGTGCTGGCCGCACAGCATTACCGTTCCCTGACGGCCACCCTGGGACCCTTGGCGCAGGCCGGGCGGCTGGACGCCCCGGACGGGCCGGCCACCGAGGTGGTGCTGCTGACCGGATCGCTGACGGCGGCCCAGCGCCGGGCGGCGCTGCTGAAGATCGCCTCCGGGCAGGCCGGTCTGGTGGTCGGCACCCATGCGCTGTTCGGCGGCACCGTGCAGTTCGCGGACCTGGCCCTGGCGGTGGTGGACGAGCAGCACCGCTTCGGCGTGGACCAGCGTGAGTCGCTGCGCCGGGCCAATCCGGGCACGCATCTGCTGGTCATGAGCGCCACCCCGATCCCGCGGTCCGTGGCCATGACCGTCTTCGGTGACCTCGACCTCACGGTGCTGTCCGGACTGCCCTCCGGGCGCCGGCCCGTGGCCACCCACGTGGCCCGCATGGCCCACGGCCCGCGCATCATCGCCCGCGTCTGGGAGGTCATCGCCGAACAGGTGGCCGCCGGCCACCAGGCGTTCGTGGTGTGCCCGAAGATCGAGCCGGCGCAGGACGGCCAGCAGTCGGAGGGGCCCGACGACGGCGAGGCGCCCGGGGCGGGCCCGTCCGGTCCCGCTGAGGCCCGGGACCGGCGGCACGACGCGGCCGTCCAGGACATGCTGCCGCGCCTGGCCTCGATCCCGGCGCTGCGGGGGCTCCGGATGGCGGGCCTCCACGGCCGCCAGGACCAGCCGACGCAGGCGGAGACGATGGGCAGGTTCGTGGCCGGGGAGGTGGATGTGCTGGTGGCCACCACCGTGGTGGAGGTCGGCGTGGACGTGCCCAACGCCACGGTCATGGCCGTCCTGGACGCCGATGCCTTCGGCCTGTCCACCCTGCACCAGCTCCGCGGCCGGGTCGGCCGCGGCACCGCGCCCGCGATCTGCCTGCTGGCCACGCGCCTGCCGGATGGGCACCCCGCGCTGGACCGCCTCCACGTGCTCGCGGCCACCCAGGACGGGCTCGAGATCGCCCGGGCCGACGTCCAGCAGCGCGGGGAGGGGGACGTCCTCGGCGCCAGCCAGCACGGCGGCAGCCGGCTCAAGGTCCTGAGGGTGCTCCAGCACGCCGAACTGATCGAGCTGGCGGCGGACTGGATCACCCGGCACGTCACCGCGGACGGTACGCTGGACCACCCGCCGTTGACCGAGGCCGTGACGGCCTGGGAGGCGGGACACGAGGACACCGGCGACTACATCGAGAAGGGCTGAGGCTCCGACCATGCCCAGGATCATCTCCGGCCAGGCCGGGGGACTGACGCTGCAGTCCGTGCCCGGGGACGCCACCCGCCCCACCACGGACCGGACCCGCGAGGCCCTGTTCTCCTGGTTGGCGAGCCGGGGCTGGTTGGAGGACGCCGCCGTCGTGGATCTCTTCGCCGGGGCCGGCACCCTCGGCGGGGAGGCCGCCAGCCGGGGTGCCCGGCGCGTCCTGCTCGTGGAGCGGGACCGGCGCGCCGCCGCCGTCTGCCGCAAGAACGCGGAGGCGCTCAACCAGCGGGTGGGACGGCCGGTGGTCGAGGTCAGCGCGGCCGACGTGGACCGGGTGCTGGACTCGCCGGCGGGTGCGGGACCGTGGGACCTGGTCCTGGCGGACCCGCCCTATCCGCTCACGGGAGCCGCGTTGGCGGGGACCCTGGGGCGGATCGCGGCCGTCCTGGTGCCGGAAGGCCTGCTGGTGTTGGAGCGGTCCTCCCGGTCGGCGGAACCGGACTGGCCTGCCGGTCTCGAACCCCTCGAGGTACGCCGCTACGGGGAGACCACGCTGTACTTCTGCCTGGCGCCCGCCTCGCCGTCAGCGGTCGGGGACGCCGAAGACGCCGGGCAGGCGCTGGAACCGTGACACCGCCTCGGCCAGGACCGCCGGGGACTTGCAGAACGCCCAGCGCATCCAGGACGCCAGTGGTGGCGGCCCGCCCGGTTCCGCCGCCGGGCTGCACAGGGCGCTGACCGGTATCCCCACGACGCCGGCCCGTTCCGCGAGCCGGGCGGTCGCACCCAGGGCGTCCGTCACCCCGAGCGGAGCCAGATCCGTGACCGTGAAGTAGCCGGCGGCGGGCACCACCGGATCCAGCCCGGCTGCCCGCAGCCCGGCCACCAGCCCGTCGCGGGCCGTGCTGTACCGGCGACGCTGCTCGGTGAGGAAGCCCTCGCCCTCCGCGAGGGCGCGGGCGATGGCCGGTTGGTACGCGGGGCCGGAGGAATACGTGAGGAACTGCTTCACCGAGTACACGGCGTCCACCAGGTCCGCCGGCCCGGTGGCCCAGCCGACCTTCCACCCCGTCAGGGAGAAGCTCTTGCCGGCCGAGGACACGGTCAGGGTGCGGTCCCAGCCGCCGGGTACGGAGGCCACGGGTCGGTGCACGCCGTCGAACACCAGGTGCTCGTAGACCTCGTCACTCAGGATCAGCATGCCGTGCCGGGCACACACCTCCACGAGCCGGGTGAGGACATCGGCCGGCACCACGGAGCCGGTGGGGTTGTGGGGCGTGTTCAGCAGCAGGAGCCGGGTGCGCGGGGTGATGGCGGCCTCCAGTGCCTCCGGGTCGGGCAGGAAGTCCGGCACCGTCAACGGGACGGTCACGAAACGGGCCCCGGTCTGGGCCGTGATCGCCGCGTAGGAGTCATAGAAGGGCTCGAAGGCCACGACCTCGTCCCCCGGCTGCACCAAGGCCAGCAGGGCCGCCGCGATACCCTCGGTGGCCCCGGTGGTCACCACCGCCTCCCGATCGGGATCCACCTCGAGGCCGTAGTGGCGGTGCTGGTGGGCGGCCACGGCCCGGCGTAGACGGGGATCACCGCGCCCGGGTGCGTACTGGTTCGCGCGGCCGGTCAGGATGGCCTCTGCGGCCAGCGCCCGGACCCAGTCGGGGCCCTCGGTGTCCGGAAAGCCCTGGCCCAGGTTCACGGCGTCGTGACGGGCGGCCAGGCGGGTCATGGTCTCGAAGACGGACGGTGGATGTCGTGGCGTGACGTGGGGTCGGGGTGGCTGTGATGCGGCGGGCATGGGCTCCATAGTATGTTCGAGAGCATGCGCCGAGCCGTCTGCCCAGGATCCTTCGACCCCTTGCACAACGGTCACGTGGAGGTGATAGCGCGGGCCACCAATCTCTTCGATGACGTCATCGTGGCGGTCTCCACCAACTATGCGAAGAAGTACCGCTTCGATGTGGACACCAGGATCGAGATGATCCGGGAGACGGTCTCCTCCCTGCAGGGGATCTCGGTGGTGCCCATGGGTGACGGCCTGCTGGCGGAGTTCTGCCGCAAGGCGGGGGCCAATGCCATCATCAAAGGCCTGCGCAACACCGCGGACTTGGAGTACGAGATGCCCATGGCCGCGATGAACCGCCACCTGACCGGGGTGGAGACCGTGTTCCTGCCCACGGACGGCCGGTACGCACACCTGTCCTCCACGCTCATCAAGGAAGTGGGCCAACTCGGCGGGGACATCTCCGAGTTCGTCCCCCGCGCTGTCATGCGCCGGCTGCACGAGAGCTGACCGACCCCGACCACCAGCCGTTACCGTGAGAGGTTATCCTGCACCCATGACTGAACGCCCGCAGAACCCCCGTACCAAGAAGGCCGTCATCCCCGCCGCAGGGCTGGGAACCCGGTTCCTGCCGGCTACCAAGGCCATGCCCAAGGAGATGCTCCCGGTGGTGGACATGCCGGCCATCCAGTACGTCGTCGCCGAGGCGAAGGCGGCGGGGCTGGATGACATGCTGATGATCACCGGCCGCAGCAAGCGGGCGCTGGAGGACCACTTCGACCGTGTTCCCGCCCTGGAGCGGAGCCTGGAGCTGAAGGGGGACTTCGGCAAGCTGGACAAGATCCAGGAGGCCACCAACCTCGGCAACATCCACTACTTCCGCCAGATCGATCCCAAAGGCCTCGGCCATGCCGTCCTGTGCGCCAAGCAGCACGTGGGCCGCGAGCCCTTCGCCGTGTTGCTCGGCGACGACCTGATCGACGCACGGGACGACCTGCTCGAACGCATGATCGACGTGCAGCAGGAGAAGGGCGGGTCCGTGATCGCGCTGATGGAGGTCCCGCGGGAGAACATCTCCGCCTACGGTGTGGCGCAGGTCGCCGCGGTGCCAGGAGGCCCCGAGGACGTCGTGCGCATCACCGGACTGGTGGAGAAGCCGCCCGTGGACCAGGCCCCGTCCAACCTGGCCGTCATCGGCCGATACGTCCTGGATCCCGTGGTGTTCGACGTTCTCGAGCGCACCGGGCCCGGCAGCGGCAACGAGATCCAGCTGACTGATGCCCTGCAGGTCCTGGCCCAGGGCGAGGGCGAGGGGTTCGGCGTACACGCGGTCGTCTTCAGCGGCAAACGCTATGACACCGGTGACAAGCTGAGTTACCTCAAGGCTGTCATCGAGCTGGCCAGCGCCCGCGAGGACCTCGGCCCGGGTCTTCGTCCCTGGCTGAAGGAATTCGTCGCAGAACTCTGAGTCAGAACTCTGAGGGAGACCTCCGGCAGGTCATTTGGCCCGCAGGGCATCAGCCATTAGACTGGTGAGTCGGTCCCGCGGGTTCTGTCCTGCCTGGATGCCGGAGCCCGGTGCAAGCCGGGTGAGGGGATCCGAACCGTCACCACTGCCGATCGGAAGGAATGCTGATGTCCGCGTCATCGTCCCCGAACGCAGCCGGTGCAACGGAGGCTTGGGTGCACTCCGTCCGGGATCTGGTGCGCAACCCGGGGTCCATGCGGACTCTGGAGGAGCAGTGGCCAGCCCCTGAGGCACTGTCCACTCCGCTCATCGGCATCCCGGCTGGTTCAGCCGTGGACGTCGAGTTGCGTCTGGAAGCGGTCCACGAGGGCATTCTGGTCACCGGTGAGGCTCACGCCGAGCTGGTGGGGGAGTGCAGTCGGTGCCTGGACCCGATTCAGGACGGGATCACCGTGGACCTGCAGGAGCTGTTCCTCGCGGCCGCCCCCGAGGGTGGGAGCGACGAAGAGCGCCTGGTGGTGCACGAGACCGTGGATCTGGAGCCAGTGCTCCGGGACGCCGTGGTCACCGCCCTGCCGTTCCAGCCGGTCTGCCGGCCGGAGTGTCAGGGTCTGTGCCCCGATTGCGGTATCCGACTGGAGGACGCTGGCGAAGACCACGTCCACGAACAGCTGGATCCTCGCTGGGCGGCCCTGGCCGAACTGACGAAGACCCCCGCGTCCGGCGATGCCGGACCGGAACCCAAGACCTCATCCGACGAGACAGAAGAGAGATAGCCGTGGCAGTCCCGAAGCGGAAGATGTCCCGTTCCAACACCCGTAACCGCCGCTCCCAGTGGAAGGCCACCGTGCCCCCGCTGGTGAAGTCCGTGGAAAACGGCCGCGTCACCTACCGCCTGCCGCATCAGGCCCAGGTCGTGACCGATTCCGCCGGTACGCCGATGTTCCTGGAATACAAGGGCCGCAAGGTCGCTGACGCCTGAGGTGCCCGTGGCGCCACAGTCAACTGAAGACCTGCACCAGCGTCTCGGGGTCACTCTTGACCCCGAGACGCTTGTTCTTGCCCTGACCCACCGGTCCTACGCCTACGAGCACGGTGGGCTGCCCACGAACGAACGCCTCGAGTTCCTCGGCGATTCCATCCTGGGCTTCGTGGTGACGGACCACCTCTACCGCACGTATCCCGCCCTCACCGAAGGTGACCTGGCCAAGATGCGTGCCGCCGTCGTCTCCACCCGCGCACTGGCCTCGGTGGCGCGCACCATCAGGGTGGGCCCCTCCATCCTGCTGGGTGAGGGTGAACGGCGCACCCGCGGTGCGGACAAGGACTCCATCCTGGCCGACACCATGGAGTCACTGATCGGCGCCACCTATATGGAGCACGGTCTGGGTGCGGCCCATGACCTGGTCCACCGCCTCGTGGTGCCCCTGCTCGAGGACGAACTCGCCATGGGGGCCGGCACGGACTGGAAGACCTTCATCCAGGAGGCCGCCGCGAACGGCAGCCTCGGGGGCGTCGAGTACCGGATGGAGTCCACCGGTCCGGACCATGACAAGGTCTTCACCGCCACCCTGGTCATCGGGGCCGTCACCTATGCCACCGGCACGGGACCGTCCAAGAAGGAGGCGGAGCGCCAGGCCGCTGCCCGATCCTGGGACGAGGTGAAGGCGGCCGCCGAGGCCGCCGGAACAGCCGGTCGTGCCTGAGCTTCCCGAGGTCGAGGTGGTCCGCCGCGGATTGGCCCGCTGGGCGGCGGGCCGGCCGGTCTCCGCGGTCGAGGTGTTGGATGAGCGCTCCGTCCGGCGGCAGCCCGGTGGCGCGGCGGCCTTCGAGGCCCAGCTCATCGGCCGCCGGCTGGCTGCACCTCAGCGTCGGGGGAAGTACCTGTGGGTGCCCCTGACCGGTTCCGGGAGTGACGGGGGCGAGCTGTCCACTGCTCCCCAGCTGTGCCTCGTGACACACCTGGGCATGAGCGGGCAGCTGCTCGTCAGCACCCCCTCGGACCCGGTGCAGCGGCACCTCCGGATCCGGATCCTGCTGGAGCATCCCGGCGTCCAGGGGACCGGCGTCCGGGACACCGCCACCCAGGAGGGCGACGCCGCGCTGGAACTGCGCTTCGTGGACCAACGCATCTTCGGGGGACTGTTCCTGGATCCCCTGGTGCCGTCGGCGGATCGGCCGGAACAGTTGCTGCCGGCCTCCGTGGCGCACATCGCCCGGGACCCCCTGGACCCCCATTTCGACCCGGCCGCGGTCCACATGCGGCTGAGGGCCCGCAAGGCCGGACTCAAGCGGGCGTTGCTGGATCAGTCCCTGGTCTCCGGCATCGGCAACATCTACGCGGATGAGGCCCTCTGGCGGGCCCGCCTGCACTACGCCCGCCCCACGGAGACGCTGAATCGCAGCGAGTCGGCCCGGCTGCTGGCCGCCGTCCAGGAGGTGATGGAGGATGCCCTGGCCCAGGGGGGTACCAGCTTCGACTCCCTGTACGTGAACGTCAACGGCGAGTCGGGCTACTTCGACCGCTCCCTCAACGTCTACGGACGGGCTGGCCGCCCCTGCCCGCGCTGCGCCGCCGAGGGGCGGGATAGCCTGATCCTCAAGGACCGGTTCATGAACCGGTCGTCCGCCTATTGCCCGCGGTGTCAACCGGTTCCCCGGCGCGCGCGCTGGTGATCGGTGGCCCTGCAACCGGTTCCCGGCGTCACCGCGGAGCGCTCGTGGTCAGGGCCGCGGTCTAGGATGGTCTGGAACTTTCTGCATGGATGGGAAACCCTTTGGCTCACACCGAGAACCACGACTACCTGCCGCGCCGGTCGCGTGGCCGGAACCGTCGGAGGCGTCACACCGTCCGCAACGCCCTGATCGTGCTGGCGGCTCTGCTGGTCGTCGTCCTGGTCCTGGTGGGCGTGTACGTGGCCTCCATCGCCTCCACCTTCAATGACAAGCGCCAGACCGTGGACGCAGGCATCGCCACCGAGCAGGCGGCCTCGGACGGGGCGCTGAACGTGCTCGTGATGGGCTCGGACTCACGGGGCACTGGGCAGGACACCGCGGAGAACAAGGGCGAGGACGGCGAACGCTCGGACACCATGATGCTGGTGCACGTGCCCGAGGACCGGCAGAACATCGTCGTCATGTCGATCGTGCGGGACCTCTGGGTCGAGATCCCCGGTGAGGGGGAGCGCAAGGTCAACTCGGCCCTCGGCCTGGGCGGCTATCCCCTCGTGACCGCCACGGTGGAGGACATGTTCGGCGTGAACGTGGATCATCTGGCGGTCATCGACTTCGAGGGCTTCAACGGACTGACGGAGGCCCTCGGCGGTGTCGAGGTGTGCAACCCGACCGTCTTCTCCTCCGGTCAGGTGAATCCGTCCTACTTCCCGCAGGGGGAGATCCTGCTCCGGGGCACCGATGCCCTGCGGTACGTCCGTGAACGCAAGGCCTTCCTGGGGGGCGACTTCGAGCGGGTGGCCAACCAGCAGCGCTTCGTATCCGCCATGGTGGACCAGATCCTCACGGTGGACACGCTGGCCAATCCACAGCGGGTGATGGATGTGGTCAACGCCATCGTGCCGTTCATCTCCGTGGACGAGGGGCTCGACGCCGCCACGATCGCGGGCTACGGACTGCAGCTGAACGGGATCCGCTCCGGTGACGTCGAGACCTTCACCATCCCGCACGGTCCACCCGCCGAGGGCCCGGGCGGGGCCTCGATCGTGCTTCAGGACGAGGAGGCCATGGCGGAACTGCGCCAGGCCCTGCAGCAGGACCGGATGGACGAGTACTTGGCCTCTGATGACTCTGATGACTCTGACGGCTCTGACGGCTCTGAGGATGCCGGGACAGACCCGGAGGCCTCCGCCTCGGACGCTGCCTCGGCTTCTGGGTCCGCACAGGCGACCGGCTCGCCCGGCGGGCAGACCAGCGATCAGGCGGGCGATCAGGCGAGCGAGCAGGCCACGGACGGGCCGTCCGGTTCGGGCCCCGCCGCCACCGGGAGTGCCTCCACTCAGGCTCCGGCCTCCGTCTGTGCGGGTGCTTAGACCATGCGGGTTCAGCTGATCACCCATTCGTACCTGCCGGAGCGCACCCCGCCGGAGCGACGCTGGTCTGCCCTGACCGCGGCCTTCCGCGGCGCCGGCTGGGCGGTGGACGTGATCTGCCCACCGCCGGACCCGCACCACACCCCCTCACGCGACGCTGCGCGGCAGGGCCCGTTGCCGAGGACCGGGCCCGGCGGGGAGCGGGTACGGCGCACCTGGATGCCCTCCGGCCTGCCCACCACGAGGGCCGGCCGATTCGCCGGGCACATCGTCAACGCCGTGGCGGCCATCCCGGTGGGGCTGGCGGCGCCACGCCCGGACGTGATCGTGGTGACCATCCCGGCCCTGCCCAGCGCCGTGGCCGGCTGGACGCTGTCCCGGCTGCGCCGGGTGCCGCTCATCGTGGAGATGCGGGACGCCTGGCCGGACCTCGCCCGTGAGTCAGGGGTGCGGGGCGGTGTGCTCAGCAAGACCATGGAGTCGGTGGTCACCGGGACCCAACGCTCCGCCGAGGCAGTGGTCACCGTGACCGCCGGTTTCGCCGAGCGTCTGCGCCAGCGGGGGATTGCCACCGTGGTGACCATCGGCAACGGCGTGGCGGTGGAGTCCATCCCCGCCGTGCCGCGGCGGGTCCGTGGACACGGGGAACTGAACGTCCTCTACCTCGGCAACCACGGTGAGAGCCAGGGGTTGGAGAATGTGATCCGGGCAGCGGCCCTCGTCCGTGGGGGACCAGAGCGGATCCGGGTCAGGATGGTCGGTCGAGGGACGCGCCACGGTGAACTGGTGGAGCTCAACGAATCCCTCGGGTATCCCGTGGAGATGCTCGACTCGGCCTTCGGCGCACAGCTGCAGGAGCAGTATGCCTGGGCGGACACCTGCGTGGTGGCGCTTCGGCCCGACTGGCCCAGCTTTGAGATGACCATCCCCTCCAAGACCTATGAGCTGCTGGCAGTCGGCCGGCATATCACCGGGGTGGTGACCGGTGAGGCGGCTCGGCTGCTCGAGGACACCGGCAGCGCGGACGTGGTGCCGGCAGATCCTGGCGCCGTAGCCGAGCTGTGGCGCAGGCTGGCTGCGGACCCGGACAGCACCGACGTCGGGGTCCGGGGTCGCCGGTGGCTCTCGGCACACGCCGACCTGCCACTGCTGGGCGCCCGGTTCGTGCAGCTCGCCGAGGCCGTGGTGGCGGGCAGAGTGCCCGCAAAGCTCTGAAGCAGACCTCTGAACTAGACTCGACGCTGTCCATTACCCTCCCGAACGAAGGATCGTGCATGACGAACATCTCCAGCATCGCTGTGGTCGGGCTGGGCTACATCGGCCTGCCGACCGCCGCGATCTTCGCGGAGTCCGGGTTGCGCGTGCACGGTGTGGACGTCAGCCAGAAGACGGTGGACGCCGTCAACCACGGGACCGTGCCCTTCGTGGAGCCGGAACTGGGAGATTACGTGGAGCGCGCCGTCGCCGCCGGCCGGCTGACCGCCAGCGTGGAGACCCCTGCGGCCGACGCGTACATCGTGGCCGTCCCGACCCCGTTCCGCCAGGACAAGTCCCCGGACCTCTCCTATATCGAAGCCGCTGGTCGCACCCTGGCTGCCCAGCTTCGCGGTTCCGAGCTGATCATCCTCGAGTCGACCTCGCCCCCCGGGGCCACCGAGCGGCTGGCCGAGGTCGTCTACGGCGTCCGCCCGGACCTGATGGACGAGGACGGCGGCTCCCTAGACTTCGCGCACTGCCCGGAGCGGGTGCTGCCGGGCAAGGTCATGGCCGAGCTGGTGACCAACGACCGGATCGTGGGCGGTTCCTCGCGTGGGGCAGCCGAACGGGCCCGTGACCTGTACCTGCTGTTCTGCCGCGGGGACATCCTGCTGACCAACACCCGGACGGCTGAGATGGCCAAGCTCGTGGAGAACGCCTTCCGGGATGTCAACATCGCCTTCGCCAACGAGCTCTCCATGATCTGCGCCGGGCTCGACATCGACGTCTGGGAGCTCATCGACCTGGCGAACCATCATCCGCGGGTGAACATCCTGCAGCCGGGACCGGGCGTCGGCGGGCACTGCATCGCCGTGGACCCCTGGTTCATCGTGGACGCCGCCCCCGAGGCCGCACGCCTGATCCGCAGCGCCCGGGAGATCAACGACGCCAAGCCGGGCTGGGTCATCCAGCAGGTCAAGGCCGCTGCCTACGACGTGTTGCAGAGCTCCGGCGAGCCGCCGGTCATCGCCGCCCTCGGGCTGGCCTTCAAGCCGAACATCGACGACCTGCGCGAATCCCCGGCCCTGGACATCACCCGCCAGCTCGGCGAGCAGTTCCCGGACAGCCGCATCCTGGCCGTTGAACCGCATGTGGACACCCTGCCGGCTGGACTCACCTCCCTCCCGAACCTCGAGAAGGCTGCCGCGCGGGAGGCCATCGAGGCGGCCGACATCGTGGTGCTGTTGGTCGACCACGCGCCGTTCGCCGAGCTGAAGGAGCTGGCGGCCGGCAAGCACGTCGTGGACACCAGGGGGCAGTGGCGCCAGACGCCCGGCATCTGAGCCGACGCCGGCCCCACGGCGGTGCCGGCCCGGGCACCCTCGCAGCTCGGCGGACCGGGTCAGCCGACCGCCGTCAGCGCAACCGCCGGCGCAGGCCGCGGTACACCCGCCGCAGCTGACGCTTCCACGGGGACGGTAACGGGGTGGTGCCCGGCACTGGCGTCGGTGTGCGTTCCGGTGCGGTCACCGGTTCGGATCCAGCAGCAGGTGCAGGTTGAGGTGAAAGTGTAGCGGCAGAGACAGGGGTAGGCGCCGGATGCTGGATCCACGAGGGGTCCGGGATCCGCAGGGGGGCGTCACGCAAGGACTCGCTGAGTCGGTCCAGATCGGCCGCGGCACGGCGTTCGAGCCCGTCGAGGGCCTCCGTGGTCTGTTCCGGTAGTCCGCGCTCGGAGAGCAGTCGTTCCAGGGTCGCACGCAGCTGCGGCGCCGGGGCATCCAAGTCCAGGACAGCCTCCGCACGGCCCAGCTGCAGGAAGTGCGAGCGGACCTTGGGGTCATAGGCGAGACCCAGCGCCGGCCGGCGCAACCGGTGCATCAGCAGGTTGGCGTGCAGACGCATGGCCACCAGCACCTCCGCGCCCCGCAGGACGGTGAGGAAATCCTCCAGACCGAGGTCCGCGGGGAGGATTTCGACGCTCACCCCGGCCGGGGCGGCGGCCGCGAAGTCCTGCAGGGATTGTTCGTCGGTGGACTGCATCGGCACCCCCACCACCTGCAGACCGTGGTCACGGGCCACCTCGAACAGCGTCTGCCACAGTCGCCGGCGGTCCTGATCCGCATCGGTCCACGGGCGGAGGTTGACGGCCAGATAGCGGGGACGGCGCCCCGCCCCGGCGGCTGGCGCGGCATCGGGGGCGGCTGTAGGGGCAAGTGCGGGGGTAGATGCGGGGAGTGCCAGCCCGTAGACCACATCGGGGCTGATGGTGACCTCGGCCGCCCAGTCCTCGGCGAGCGGCTCCAGGATCTCGGCCGATTCCCGGTCACGGACCACCACGGTCCGGGCCAGCCGACCGGTCAGCCGCACCGCCGCTCGGGCGGCGATGTCGTCCAACGGCCCGACCCCCATGCCGTGGACGTGCACCGTGCCGCCGTAGGCGGCCACCAGCAGGGGCAGCTGCGCCATGTGGGCGGGGGAGACGGTGGCCGCCCGGACCATACCGGCCGCACCACCGGCCTGCCGGATCGAGTAGTCGTGCCAGTGGCCGCCCGGTCCGAGGACGAGGGATGATGCGGTCGCGGCGTGGAGCTCGGAGGCCTGCAGATCTGCCCGGGGGAAGGCCTGGACACCGTGCAGGCGTTCGACCTCCGGCGCGCGGGAGGCGGCCACGACCGGGTGGGCTCCGGGGACGTTCGCCTCGAGGTGTTCCAGCAGCACCTGCAGCAGCAGCTCATCACCCCGGTTGCCGGCGCCGTAGTAGCCGGAGAACAGGACGGTCCGCGGCCGGGGTGCGCCGGCGCGGAGGCCGAGCGAACCGATCATCGCCTCCAGCCGGTGCTCATAGAGGTGGTTCGAGGCCAGATGGGCCAGGGCCCGGGCGGCCAGTTCAGGGGGAACCTCTGACCACTGACGGTGGGACGTGAGCTGCGCCCGCAGCTCGGCCTGGTCACAGGGCGCCGGTCCGCCCGGGCCGCGGTGTGCAGAGCCGTGGTGTCCAGAGTCGAGGGCGCGCAGGATCCGGTCCAGGGGCGGGGGCTGGTCACGGAGGAGCTCAGCACGGGTCACCGCGCCGGCCAGGTCCAGGGCCGTCGCGTGGTGGGCACCGGGCACCGGCGTCAGGGAGACCACCGGGACGCCGTCACGTCGCAGCCGTTCTGCCGTGGCCTCCGTCAACCCCCAGCCGAGGCCACCCATCAGGACGAGCCCGGGGGAGAACCGGGAGAAGATCCGGTCCACGGGTTCATGGCTGAACAGTGCGCCGGCGCCGGCAGGACCCGCGAGGGTCAGGGGATGGCGGTCGACGTCCAGGTCGAAGACGGTATGGCCGAGGTGACGCAAGGTGTGGAGGACATCGTGGTCCTCCTGACGACGCGTGGCCTTCCGGTTGCCCCGGACCACCAGGACGCGCAGTGGCGTCCCGGTCTGGCTCGGGCGGCCACGCAGCTCATGTTGCCACCGGTGGTGAGACGTCGAACTCACGATCTGGAGCCGCCTTCCGTGACCCTGGCCTCGGGCCGGACCAGGCGGTCCGGTGCCGCTGCCCATCGTAGCGGCACGGCGGTGTCCGGCCCGGAGTGGGCGGTACAATCGGCGGGGACGTGGGGCTCCACGTGATTCCGCAGGCGATGACAGAAGGTCGGCAGACACCATGAGGCTGGGGCGTTGGCTGGCGGGTGCCGCCCTGGGGGGACTGGCGCTGATCGTGGTGTCCGTCCCGGTCTTCCTGCTCTCCGACTCCGGCTGGGCGCCCGCACTGTTCGCCGTGGGGACCGGGGGTGTGCTGGGTTATCTGGCGCTGACCGCCCGGTCCATCCTGCGGGAGGCCCGCACCCTGAAGTCCAGCCTGGGCCGCCTGCGGCGGGAGCTGATCCAGGAGCACGCCGAGGCGGCCGGAGCGGCGTCCGACGTCCGGCGGGATCTGCAGGAGGTGACCGGCGCCCTCCAGGGGGTCCTGGACCCGGTGCGCCAGGACCTGGAGGCGTTGCAGCGTGAGGTCGGACGGCTGCGCGACGCCCCGGCCTCCCAGGCGTGGCGGGACCTGCGGTTGGACCGCCGTGAGGGGCCCTGCTGCCTGGTGATGGGTCACGCCGACCGTGATTCCCTGCTGGCGGAGGAGGATGCTCCCGGCCGATGGGAACACGTGGACCCGCGGGACTCCGGCCCCGGCGGGCTCCCCGCCGTACCGGCGCACTCGGTCGGCGCGGTGCTCATCGACCTGGATCGGTTCCAGGGGCCCGACGTCGGCGGGTCCGGCTGGGCACGCTATCTCCGATGGCTGCGTACGGACGTCCCGGTGGTCGGCTACACGAGGGAACCGGCGCAGCTGACGCTGCGCGCGGCCACCGTGAGCCGGTTGGCCGGAGGGGTCCTGTTGCCACGGCCTGTCGCCGCGGACCGGGTCCGGTTCGACCGCGGTCCCCGGCCGTATGGCTCAGCCGGTGACCCGGCACCTCGACGGGCCGGGGCGCCGTCATGAGGGTCGTGATCTATGACGGCATCCAGGAGTCACATGTGGCGGCCTCCCTGGAACGGGCCCTGATCGAAGCCGGCCATCAGGTCTACAACACCCGGCGGTTCGGTGCGGGGTACCTCTTCCCGGACCTCGAGGGGCTGCTCCCGGTGATCGCCCCACACCTGGAGCGGATCGCGGACTTCAGGCCCGACCTGGTGCTGGTGTTCCGCCCGAGCTCGGCGCCGTTCCCGGTGCTGCAGGCGCTGCGTGGCACCGGTGCGGTCCTGGCCGCCTGGCTGTCCGACGACCCGGTCCTCTTCGACCTCTCCTACGGGCCGGCCCTGGAGCTGTATGACCTCGTGCTGCACTGCGGCAATGCCGAGGTCCTGCGGTTCTACGAGCGGCAGTTCGGGCGCCCCACCGGCGTCAACTTCCCCTTCTGGACCGACCATGAGGCCTTCCCCGCTGTCCACGGGCGCCACGAGCCGGACACCACGGTGCTGTTCCTGGGCAACGTGGTCGGGCCGCTGCGTCGGCGGCGCTACGAGCAACTGGCCTCGATGCGGCACGAGGTCACGGTCTATGGGCGGACCGGGGACGACCCGGCAGGGCTCGGCGGTGGCTTCCTGGACACCGACGCCGAGGTGGTCCAGGCCGGAAGCCGGGCCAGGGTGGCCCTGAACATCCCGCAGTTCTTCACCGACCACCGCGACCAGCCGACCTGGTTCCCCGGGCTCGACGGCCTCGGGTTCTTCGACCTGCCCAGCCGCGTCATCCAGTATGCCGCGATGGGTCTGCCGACCGTCACGGTGATCCCCGGGGCCCCCGCCATCCCCTCCTTTCCCGAGCTCACCGTCTGCGGCTCGATCGAGGAGGCCGACGAGTGGATCGGCACGGTCCTGGACTCCGGCCGGCTGGCGGAGCTCAGCGCCCGCACACTGGACCGGTTCGACCGTTCCTTCAGCGCCCGGTCCCGGGTCCTGGCCCTGGAGTCACTGATGGTCGACGACAGCTGGCGAACCCTGGATCCCGTGGAGCGCGAACTCTGGTTCCACCGGTTCGATGGCCGTACCCCGGCCCCGACGGGTCCCACCGAGACCGACGCACGGGAGCGGGTGGAGGTCACCCTCGACCGGCCCGAGCCCGCGCCCGGGGACGTGACCCGGGAGGTGACCCGGGACGTGGCCGTGGTCCACGGCCGGGAGCCCCGCCGCTTCGGTGCCACCGATGTCATCCTGCGGGAGCTGCGCGACTGGGGCCGGGACGCCATGGTCTGGGGCCCGGGGTCCGCCGTGGTGCGGGAGGTGGTGCGCGAACCCGGCGGTGTGGGCCATGACCGGACCGTCGATGTCCACCAGGTGGTCCAGGCCTTCCAGGGGACCGCGGTTCGGCTGCTCGTCCTCACCGACGGCATCGGCCTGACGCCGGCAGACGCCGGGATCCTGCGCCAGGCCGGCCTCGCCACGGTCCGCGTGCTCGGCCCCGAACGGCTGTCGGCCACGGAGGCGGGGCAGTACGACGCGGTGGCCCGCGTCGGTCCGGCACCTGCCGCGGACGCGGCCGTGCTCGAGGGGATCGGGCACTGTCTCCGGGTCCCCGGGCTGGTGGAGTCCGCGTTCCTGGCCGCCGTGCGGCACCGGGGCGCTGGCCCCGCCGCGACCGGTGCCACCTCGGTCCACGCCGGACAGGACCCGTGGGCCGCCGGGGTCCTCGCGGAGCTGCCGGGCCCGCACGAGAACGTCACGTTCGACGAGCTGGACACCGCCGGCCTGCAGCGACTGGCCGAACTGTTCAGCCGGCCGGTGGTGTGCCTGCAACCGGTCCACTACGGCCGTCGGCAGGCCCACCCACCGCTCACCCCCTACGCCCTCTGCGCGGGCTCCACCGTGCTCACGACCCGGCACCGCCGGTCTCCCGACCCGGACCCCTACAGCCCCTGGATCACCCGGGCCGACACCGTCCGGGAGGCGGGCCTCAAACTCGCGCGCCGCGGCCCGGCGCCCGGGCCCGCGGCCGTCGCCGGTGGCGCGCTGGAGCTGACGCAGCACAGCTTCGACGCCCGCGCCCACCTGGCCACCTGGTTCGACCACGCGCTGGCGGGCCGGGACCGGGACCACACCGTCGCCGAGGACGTCATCGACCCCGGGACCGAACAGCGGATCCGGCTGGGCCGCCGGTACCGGGTGCAGGCCGAGGAGATGATCACCACAGCGCAGGGTCACCTGTCCCTGACCCTGCGGTTCCAGGACCCGGGGCTGCTCTGCGGCCTGCGCCTGTACGACGGGGACCGGACGGTGGCGCAGACCCACTTCCCACCCGGCTCGGCCGGCGCCGTCGAGGTGATCGCCTGGGGGCAGCGCAGGGACCCCACCGGGGACATCTCGGTGAAGTTCATGCCGCCGGAGCAGCACCGCCTCGGCCAGCTGGCCGGCATCGTCGTCCGGTCGAGCGCGACCAGCGGCCAGGGTGTACCCGGGACCGTCCCGGACCGGGGGTTCACCGCCTACCTGCTCCCGGTCGCCACGGAGCAGGCCGGTGACACGGAGCAGGCCGGTGACAGGGAGCAGGCCGGTGACAGGGAGCAGAGCGAAGAATGACGAGGAACCCGTGAGTGTAGAGAGCCCCACCCCGCGCGACGCCCGGCCCGCTACGACCCCCTGGCTGCGCAATGCGGCCCTGACGCTCCAGACGGTGCGTGAACACGTGGTGGACGACCCGGTGCAGCTGATCCTGCAGGTCTCCCGCCGCGCCCCGCACCGAGCCTCCCACCTGATCGGGCGGGTCCTGAGCCGCGCCGGCGGACTGGCCGGCGGGGTGCCGGCCGCCATCGGCCACGAACTGCTCGGTGACCGCCCGGAGGCGGTGCAGGCCTTGGAGCGGGAGGCCGGCGCCACCGGCTCCGCCACCTCCGAGGTGCACCGGGCGGATGCGGCCCTGGGCCTCGGCGAACCCGAGCTGGCCGCCCGACTGCTGGACCGCGTCGCCCCCCGCCGACGCGCGGCCCCCTGGGCGGCCTCGGCGGCACGGCTCGCCGCCTACAACGGTGACCTGGACGCGGCGGTGGAGTTCGCGGTCCGCGACGACCGCAACCGGAACCTGGCCCGGCGGATGATCGGGGAGCGGGACGCCTTCCGGTCCTCGCCGATCCGCGTGCCGCCGGTGACCGCCCGGCCGCCGGTGCCCGGCCGGATCATGCACGTGCTGACCAACTCGCTGCCCTACACCGGCTCCGGCTATGCCCAGCGCAGCCACTCCATCCTCCGTTCGCTGACCGACCTCGGATTCGACGTCGGGGCGATGACCCGGCCCGGATACCCCGTCCAGATCGGGGTACCGTGGGCCGGGATCCAGGACACGGTGGATGGCATCACCTACCACCGCCTGCTCCCGGGGCGACTGGCCCAGGGCCAGGCCGACCGCCTGGACCAGCACGCGCGGCTGCTCTCCGAGGCGGTGCACCGGTTCCGTCCCGCACTGCTGCACACCACCACCCACTTCACCAACGGGGTGGTCACGGACGCCGTGGCCCGGGCCCACGGGATCCCCTGGGTCTACGAGGTGCGGGGCCAACTGGCGGACACCTGGGCCTCCACCCGAGGCCCGGGGGCCCGCGACTCGGAACGGTACCGGCTCTTCCGGCAGCGCGAAGCCGAGGTGGCCCGCCGCGCCGACGCGGTCGTCACCTTGGGCGAGGGCATGCGCGACGTCCTGGTGGGCGACGGTGTGGACCCCGAACGCATCGTCATCTGCCCCAATGCGGTGGGCGACGTCTTCCTGAACCCGCCGAAGGACCAGGCGCAGGCCCGGCGGCACCTGGGCCTGCACGAGGCGGAGGGGACCTTCGTGGTGGGGACCGTCTCCAGCATCGTCGACTACGAGGGACTGGACACGCTCCTGCGGGCCGTCGCCCTGCTCAGCCCGCGGCTGCCCGGGCTGCGCCTGCACGTGGCCGGGGACGGCGTGGCCCTGCCGGGACTGAAGACCCTGGCCCGGCAACTGGGGATCGAGGGCCGGTGCCATTTCCCCGGACGCGTGCAGCGTGAGGACGCGCCGTGGCACCATGCGGCACTGGACGTCTTCGTGGTGCCCCGCCGCGACCTGCCCGTCACCCGGTCCGTCACCCCGATGAAGTCCGTCGAGGCCTCAGCCTCGGCCCGCCCCGTGGTGGCCTCGGACCTGCCGGCGCTCGCCGAGCTGGTGGACTCCGGGACGACCGGGCTGCTGGTCCCGGCCGGAGATGACCGGGCACTGGCCGCCGCGCTGGAACGGCTGGCCGGCGACCCCCGGGAGCGGCATCGGATGGGCCGGGCCGGCCGGGACTGGGCCCTGCAGTCGCGCACCTGGGCGGGCAACGCGGAGCGGTACCGGGACCTGTACGCCGGGCTCGGGGTCCACCCGACCCCCTGATCCACGGGCCCGGTGGTAACGTGTCACGGTGGCGCCGGCCGCCGTTGACCCCCACGTCCCGCAGGAAGGGTGCACCATGGATCCCTCCGAAGTGCGTCGATGGATCCGTTCCGGACTGCGCCTCGTCCCTCCGCGGGCCAGACGCCGGCTCCGCGCACCCGCCCGGGCCCTGGGCCGGCGGTTGCCGAGCGTGGTCCGAGAGCCGCTGAGGAAGGTCCTGGGTCTGCCCGTACCGCCCGTCCGCCGCGCCCCCGGGCCGGCGGGCTCACCCCCTCCGCGCCTGGCCGAGACACCGACAGACCCCCTCGGCCTGGCCACACCGCCGGCGCCGGGAGCCCAGACACCCACCCGGGTCCGCGCCGGACGCGCGGCAGCCACCGTCGCCGCGGACCCGCAGGCCTCCCTCCGCCTGGACCGCGCCCTGGGCGGCGGTCCCGAGGCCCGGCCCGATTCCGGCGGACGGCTCGTCGGCGGACTGGCCGCCGCGGATCTCCGCGGCCTCCTGGAGCAGTCCGGGCACCACTGGGAGCCCTGGATCCCCGGAACCGCCGAGGCCGCCGCCAGCCGTGCCGAGGTGGTGGTCCTCGACCTCGAGGCCGCCCACGGCGTCTGGGGCGGGCTCCTGGACGCGCGGGGGATCGCCCTGTGGGGCGAGCTGGCCGCAGCGGTGGAGGCCTCCGCCGGGCGCGGGGTGACCTGCTGGTTGGTGGACCGCGGCCGGAACCGGCACCGCATCGGGGCCGGCGCCTTGCGCCAGCACCGCGCCCTGCTGCCCGTAATGGTCGGTGCGCGGCCGGCGTCGCCCCATGTCACTGAGGATCCGGGGGATGCACCGCTGGGCATCCTGGACCTGTTGCGCGCCCTGGACCAGGACGCGGCGGACCCGGAAGGCGGGCGGGGGACCACCCCTACCGGACGTGATGCGCAAGGAGGACTGAACCCATGACCACCCGACCCGTCAAGGTGCTCCTCTACGGGGACGTCGATCTGAACGTGATGGACGGCTCCGCCGTCTGGCTCGTCGCCATGGCGCGGACCTGGGTGGCTGCCGGAGCCGAGGTCCACGTCCAGTTGAAGGCCCCCGAGCGCAGGGACCTGCTCACGGGTGAGCTGCGGGCCGAACCCGGGGTGAGAGTCCTGACCGCGCCGGACCAGCGGCCTCCCGGCCAGCCCGGCCAGCGGCTCCCTCAGCAGTTGACGCCGGCGGACGCGGCCAGCGCACTGGAGGCCCAAGATGCGCAATCGGCCTTCGACGTCATCATGGTCCGCGGGATCCACGCCTGCCGCGAGGTCGTCCGGCGTGACTCCCTCGCCGGACGGCTCTGGTGTTACGTCACCGAGTTCGAGTACCCGGCACCCGCCCCGGACCCGGAACTGGTGCGCACGCTGGAACAGATCGCCGAGGCCAGCAGGCTGGTGCTGGTCCAGACCCCGGCGGCACGGTCGGTGCTCGAGGCGCTGGTCCCCGCCGCCGCCGGACGGACCGAGGTGCTCACCCCGATGATCCCGGACGACCTGCGCGCCGCGCCGGGGCCGGACGAGACGGGCGGTTCAGACGGGGCAGTCGGGTCAGTCGGGTCAGTCGGGTCAGGACGTCCCCCGATCGGCTCCGAGGACCGTCCGCTGCGGATGGTCTACGCCGGCAAGTTCGCACGACATTGGCGGACCGACCTGATGCCGCAGCTGCCCGCCCTGCTGCGTTCCCGCGGCATCAGCTCCCGCCTGGAACTGATCGGGGACAAGATCCAGCGGGATCCCGAGGACACGATGTGGACCCGGACCATGCGCCAGACCATGGAGGTTCCGCCTCAGGATGTGGTCTTCGCCGGGGCGATGCGTCGTTCCGAGGTGTTCGAGCGGACCTCCACAGCAGACGTGTCCCTGGGATGGCGCTCCTCCCGGCTGGACTCCAGCTTGGAGATCTCCTCCAAGGTCCTGGAGAGCTGTGCTCTCGGTGTCCCTCCGGTGATCAACCGCACCAGTGCCCATGAGGAACTGCTCGGCGAGGACTACCCGCTGTTCGTGGAGTCCGCCGGCCATGACGACGCCGAGGCGGTGGCCGAGCTCATCGCCGGAGCCGCGTCTCGGCTTCCCGCCCTGCGCACCGCAGTGGCCGGGGCGGTGGAGGGATTCCGGATCGGACAGCGCGCGGCGGTGCTGCGCGGGTGGCTGGACCGTGTGGGCCTACCCGCCGCGGCCGCGCCGCAGGGGTCCACGCCCATTCGCGTGGTGGTGGCCGGGCACGACCTCAAGTTCGCCGGCGAGCTGGTGGACCTGCTGACGGACCACCCGGGGGTGGACCTGAGGTTCGACCACTGGTCCGGGCTGCACCGCCATGACGAGCGGGCCTCCCGGGAACTGGTGCAGTGGGCGGACGTGGTGATGTGTGAATGGGCCGGGCCCAACGCCGTCTGGTACGCCCGCCACAAGAGGCCGGGTCAACGTCTCGTGGTGCGCCTGCACATGTTCGAGTTGCGCGGAGCCTGGCTCGATCAGCTGGATACCGGCGCCGTGGACCGGTTTGTGACCGTCTCCGCCGAGTACCGCCGCCTGCTCGCCGCCCGGCTGGAGCTGGCCGAGGATGCGGTCACGGTCATCCCGAATGCCGTCAGCCTGGCAGACCTGGACCGGCGCCACGAGGCACCCGTCCCGGACCGCCGCTTCCGGCTGGGTCTGGTCGGGCTCGTCCCGCTGCGCAAGCGGCTGGACCGGGCCGTCGACCTGCTGCGGGAACTGCACCGCACCGATGACCGGTACACCCTGCACGTGCGGGGCCGCATGCCCTGGGAGTACCCCCACGAATGGCGCAAGCCGGACCAGCGTGAGGCTTACCTGGACCTGTTCGCCCGGCTCGGGAAGGACCCTCTGCGGCAGTCGGTGGCCTTCGAGCCGTTCGGCGCCGACATGGCCGGTTGGCTGGCCGGCATCGGGTGGATCCTCTCGCCCAGCACGGTGGAGAGCTTCCACCTCGCCCCCGCCGAGGGCATGGCGGCGGGGTCCGTGCCCGTGCTGTGGTCCCGGCCCGGGGTGCGGGAGATCTTCGGCGACGACTTCGTGGTGGCAGACACCGCCGCGGCGGCGTCACGGATCCTCGCCGCGGATGAGGACCACACCTTCGCAGCGCTCCAGGATGCCGCCCGCACCCAGGCCGGACCGTTCGATGAACACGTGGTGGCCCGTGCCTGGGCTCGGGTATTGCTCGGCGCGACATAGCCCGGGGAGGGCCCCGGGATCTCCCCGAACGGGCGCCGCCCGGCTGTTACGATGGACGCGCTCGTGCCGGAGGCTGATTCGGCGCGGGCGGGCCCGGGGGTATCCCTGCGGGCTGAACATTGACTGAGAGGTGTTCCCACTGTGAAGATCGCCGTCGTGGCTTTGGGCAAGATCGGACTTCCACTGGCCGTCCAGTTCGCATCCAAGGGGCACGAGGTGATCGGCGTGGATGTCAATGAGCAGGTCGTTGAGCTGGTCAACGCCGGCCAGGAGCCGTTCCCGGGCGAAGACCAGCTGCAGGAGAAACTCGCCGAGGCCGTGCAGAAGGGCCTGTTGCGGGCCACCACCGACTACGGCCAGGCCATCCCGGATGCCGAGGCAGTCGTCCTCGTGGTCCCGCTGTTCGTGGACGAGGAGGCCCGGCCGGACTTCGGCTGGATGGACGGCGCCACCACGGAACTGGCCAAGCACCTCACGACCGGCACGCTCGTCTCCTATGAGACGACCCTGCCGGTCGGGACCACCCGCACGCGCTGGAAGCCCATGCTCGAAGAGGGGTCCGGACTGACCGAGGGGCAGGACTTCCACCTCGTGTTCTCCCCGGAGCGGGTGCTGACGGGCCGGGTCTTCGCCGACCTGCGCAAGTACCCCAAGCTGATCGGTGCCCTGAGCCCCGCCGGAGCCGACGCGGCCCGCGAGTTCTACGAGGCCGTCCTGGACTTTGACGACCGGCCGGACCTCGGCCGGGGCAACGGTGTCTGGGACCTCGGCAGCGCCGAGGCCTCGGAGATGGCCAAGCTGGCCGAGACCACGTACCGGGACGTCAACATCGGCCTGGCCAACGAGTTCGCCCGCTATGCCGGAGGACACGGCATCGACATCTACCAGGTGATCGAGGCGTCCAACTCACAGCCCTACAGCCATATCCACCGACCGGGGATCGCCGTCGGCGGACACTGCATCCCGGTCTATCCGCGGCTCTACCTCTGGAACGACCCGGCAGCCGAGATCGTGCGCACCGCCCGGGCCGTGAACGCCGACATGCCGGCCTTCGCCGTCGGCCTTCTCGAGGAGGCGCACGGAGACCTCACCGGCCAGACGGTCGCCGTGCTCGGCGCGGCATACCGGGGAGGGGTCAAGGAGACCGCCTTCTCCGGCGTGTTCGCCGCGGTCGGAGCACTGCGCGAGCGCGGTGCCACCGTGCTGGTGCACGATCCGCTCTACCAGGACGCCGAACTGGAGAAGCTGGGGTTCGCCCCGTTCCACCTCGGTGAGCCGGCCGACGCCGCCGTGATCCAGACGGACCACGCCGAATACCGTGACCTGGCCCCGGAACAGATCCCCGGGATCCGATCCCTCGTGGACGGTCGGAACATCACCGACCCGAGCCGCTGGACCGCCGTCCAGCGCCGGGTCATCGGCCAGCCCGCTGACCAGGGCTGAGGGCGATCATGACTGAAGCGCAGAGGTCGGTGGACGTCACCGTGGCTGCCGGGGCCGATGTCTCGTACCAGGCGAGCATCGGTGCGGGCTCGAAGATCTGGCACCTGGCCCAGGTCCGGGAACAGGCGGTGCTCGGCCGCAACTGCATCGTCGGGCGCGGGGCCTATATCGGCACCGGTGTCACGGTCGGGGACAACTGCAAGATCCAGAACCACGCCCTGGTGTACGAGCCCGCCCAGCTCGGTGACGGGGTGTTCATCGGGCCGGCGGTGGTGCTCACCAACGACACCTATCCGCGGGCCATCAATGCCGACGGGACCCAGAAGTCCGCCTCCGACTGGGAGGCGGTCGGCGTGGTCATCGAACGGGGTGCCTCGATCGGTGCACGTGCCGTCTGCGTGGCCCCCCTGACCATCGGCGCCTGGGCCCTGGTGGCTGCCGGCTCGGTGGTGACCAGGGACGTGCCCGCGCACGCGCTGATGGCAGGGGTCCCGGCCCGGCGCATCGGCTGGGTGGGCACCACGGCCCGCCGTTTGGAACGTCACGGCGAGGTGCTCGTGTGCCCGGACACCGGCGAGCGGTACTGCGAGGAAGGCGAGGCGCTGACGCGCCTGGGTGACGACGGGACCGTCGCGCCCCACGACAACGGAGAGGGAAGTGGCCACTGATGCCTGAGTTCATCCCAGCTGCCCGGCCGATCATCGGCGACGAGGAGCGCGAAGCAGTCGACCGGGTCCTGCGCAGTGGCATAGTGGCCCAAGGCCCGGAGGTGGCGGCCTTCGAAGAGGAGTTCGCCGCCGCCCTGGTGGGCGGTCGGGACTGCGTCGCCGTCAACTCGGGGACCTCCGGACTGCACCTGGGCCTGCTGGCCGCCGGCATCGGGCCCGGCGACGAGGTGATCGTCCCGGCCTTCACCTTCGCGGCGACCGGTAACGCGGTCCGACTCACCGGAGCCACGGCCGTCTTCGCCGACATCGAGCTGGACACCTACAACCTGGACCCGGCCAGCGTGGAATCCCTGGTCACCGAGCGGACGCGGGCCATCATGCCCGTCCACCTCTACGGCCACCCGGCCCGGATGGACGAGCTCGGCCGCATCGCCGAGCGGCACGGACTGATGATCTTCGAGGATGCCGCCCAGGCGCACGGGGCCCAGTGGCAGGGCCGGCCCGTCGGCACCTTCGGGACCTTCGGGATGTTCAGCCTGTACCCGACGAAGAACATGACCAGCGGCGAGGGCGGCATGGTCTCCGTCGACGGCCCGGAGATGCGGCGCACGGTGCGCCTGCTCCGGAACCAGGGCATGGAGACGCAGTACCAGAACGAGCTGGTCGGCTTCAACAACCGGATGACGGACATCCACGCGGCGATCGGTCGCGTGCAGCTGACCAAGGTGATCGGGTGGACCCGCCAGCGTCAGCGCAACGCCGCCGTGCTCGACGCGGGACTCAGAGGCGTGCAGACACCCGTCGTGCTGGACGGGGCCGAGCACGTGTACCACCAGTACACGGTCCGCCTCCCGGAGGCACTGGCCGGACGCCGCGGTGAGATGCTCGCCCGGCTGAAGGACGAGTTCGGCATCGGTACCGGGATCTACTACCCGGTCCCCACCAACGAGCTGCCCTCCTTCAACGAACCGGCCGATCTGCCCCAGACGCGGATCGCCACGGCCGGGGTCTTCTCGCTACCCGTCCACCCGTCACTGACCGAGCAGGATCTCCAGCGCATCGTCGACGCTGTGAACACCGTGGTCGAGGAGGCTGGCGCATGACCCTCAGGACCGGACTGATCGGCCTGGGGATGATGGGCCGTCACCATGCCCGCGTGATGCGTACGGTCGAGGGCACCGAACTGGTCGCCGTCGCCGACGCCATGGGCGATCCCCACGGCGTGGCCGGTGGACTGCCGCTGTACCGGTCGATCGAGGAGCTCATCGGCCACGGCGTCGACGCCGTGGTCTGCGCCGTGCCGACCGGCATGCACGAGGAGGTCGCCCTGACCTTGGTCGAGGCCGGCGTCCACCTGATGGTGGAGAAGCCCATCGCCTCCAGCGTCGCGGCGGGCGAACGCATGCTCGAGGCCGTGACGGCACGCGGGTTGACCGGTGCCGTGGGGCACATCGAACGCTTCAACCCCGCGTTGCAGGAATTGCGCCGAAGGGTGGACGAGGGCCAGTTGGGACGCATCCTGCAGGTGGCGACACGCCGGCAGGGTCCCTTCCCGGCACGCATCGCCGACGTCGGTGTGGTCAAGGATCTGGCCACCCATGACATCGACCTGACCGCGTGGCTGGCCCGGTCCAAGTTCGATCGGGTCTCGGCACAGACCGCACGCAACGCGGGCCGTGAGCACGAGGACATGCTGGTGGCCACGGGACGGTTGGCCAACGGCGCCATCACCAGCCACATCGTCAACTGGCTCTCACCGGCCAAGGAGCGGCTCTGCGTGGTGACCGGCGAGAAGGGGATGCTGGTGGCGGACACGCTCAATGCGGATCTGACCTTCTACGAGAACGGCAGTGTGGAGACGACGTGGGAGTCCCTGGCGAACTTCCGCGGTGTCACCGAGGGGGATGTGGTCCGTTTTGCCTTCCCCAAGCAGGAACCGTTGCTCACGGAGCATGAGGCCTTCCGCGATGCCATCCTCCACGGCACCTCCCGGCACGTCTCCCTGCAGGAGGGTCTGGACGTGCTCCGGGTGGCCGAGGCCATGATCTTCTCCGCGGACCACGGGGAGGCCGTTGCGCTGTGAGTCCCACGTCGGCTGACCAGGCCAAACGGTGGCTGCGGAAAGTCATCAAGTTCGGCGGCGAACAGGTCCATGCGGCGCCGGAACCGGTCGCCAGGTTGGCACGGCAGGCGTTCCACGCCCTGCCGGACCGGTACGACGCCAAGAAGCGGGTTCGCCGCATCCTCACGGGCCGACCGGCGCTGCGCGGGGCGACGGCACGGTTCGGTGGGTACCTGTCCCTGGCGGACGCCGGGTCCACCTATTCGACGTCGGAGCAGGCGACCTACCTGCAGCTGGAGTTGGGCCACCTGAAGCGGGCCCTCTACGACCAGCCCCTCCCACCGTGGCCGGCCACCGGTTTCGAGGAGCAGGACGCCGCAGCCGCTCCCGGCCGGGTCGAGGAGTACCTCCGCCGCGTCCGGGAGGTCTACGGCGCTGAGGACGCCCCCACGGCGCCGCCTCGGCACCTGGTCATCGTCAACCAGTACCCGCGTGAGGGTGACGAGTACGGCAACGGCTTCGTGCACCGCCGGGTCAAGTACTTCCTGGAAGCCGGCATCGAGGTCCACGTCGCCGTCGTGGCACCGGAGGTGGAGCCTGAATCCACGGTGTATGACGGGGTCCCGGTCCTCGTCGGTCGGGGCGCCGAGGTGCGAGAGCTGCTGGAACGGATCCAGTACACCTCGGCCTCCAGTCACTTCCTCAACGCCTTCATCTGGGAGCAGGTCCGCGACAGCCTCGCCGGCCTGCGGTGGTTCACCTTCATGCACGGTTTCGAGTCACGGCGGTGGGTGCGGACCATCCGCAACTACCGTTCCCCCGAACCGCTCTCCAACGGAATCAAGGACACCCTGATCCGGCAGAGGTTCTGGCGTGAGGTCTTGGCCCACCCGAACGGCCCGGAACGGTTCGTGTTCGTCTCCCGGTGGTGGCGGCGGGGTTCCCAGGACGACATGGAGCTGGTCTACCCGGCCCAGCGCACGGCGGTTATCCACAACGTCACGGACACCCAGCTCTTCACCTACCACCCCAAGGACGCTGAACAGCGGTACAAGATCCTCTGGGTGCGCTCGGCAGCCAACCTGAACTACGCACCGGACCTCGCCGTCAAGGCGCTGCAGGCGCTGCGGGAGACCCGGTACTGGCCGCAGCTGTCCGTGCGGATCATCGGCGACGGAATGCACTTCCAGGGGTTCGAGGACGCCTTCGCCGAGGACGAGAACGTCCAGGTGGAGCGGCGCTTCGCCTCGCAGGACGAGATCGCGCGGCTGCACCGTGACTACGGGGTCTTCCTCGTCCCGAGCCGCTGGGACTCGCAGGGCGTCTCCCGGGATGAGGCCATGGCCTCAGGGCTGGTGCCGGTCACCAATGCCGTCTGCGCCATCCCCGAGTTCGTGGACGGCGCCAGCGCCGTGATCGCAGGTCCCGAGGACGTCTCGGGCATGGTGCGCGGCATGATCAGGCTGTTCGAACACCCCGAGTTGTTCCAGCGGATGTCCGCGGCCGCCGCTGAGCGCGTGACGCGGCAGAGCGGACCGGAGCAGACGGTGGTCCAGGAGATGGCCCTGATGGGTCTCACGTCTGACGGGCCTGGCCCCGTGCACGCCACCGAAGGGGAGGACGCCTCATGAGGGCACTGTTTCTGGTCTCGCACTATGGCCCGGCCGAGGCCGCACTCGTGGACCATGCCACCGGCTGCGGACACCAGGTCGATATCCTGGACGTCCAAGGCCCCGGGTGGCTGCAGCGCAGCGCACCCCAGAACGGACACGGGTTGAACCGCTGGGCCACCTACTGGCCGATGCGCTCGGCGCGCAACCAGGTCGCCAGGATGCTCCGCAAGGTCATCGACCAAGGTGCCTACGACGCCGTCTTCACGATGTCCCTGCCCGCGGCGGGCTTTGCCGCCCGCTATCTGGAGGAGGGGTTCGTCCCGGTCCTGTGGCGGGGGGATCTCGACTTCTCCGCAGCCCGGACCCTGCTCACGGAGGACGTCCAGGACCTCACCGCAGCCGTGGACCGGATCTTCCTGCAGGACGAGTACGAGTTCGACAAGGCGCTGTCCAAGTCGTCCCGCAGCGCCCACCTGCTGCACCTGGACCCGCGCGGCACCCTCGCGACCGGGGTGCCGATGCTGGACCGCCGGCCGTCGGGCCCGCAGGTGGTCATGCTCCATCCGGAGGGAGTCGCGCAGGACCGGTGCGAGGCCCAGGCCGGGATGCTCCGCCAGGTCGCGGAGCACCATGGGGGCACCTTGACCACCCTGTCCGCCTCAGCCCTGTACCGCAGGCGTGACGTGCACCGTCGCCGTCCGCTGGCCGGCACGGCCGCCGCCCGACTCGAGGGATTCACCCACGTGGTGCTCACGGGCAGCTCCCGTGACCACCAGGCCGTCGCAGACCTGCTCCTCGAGGCCGGGGACGGAGACCGGCTGGTGGTGGAGGAGACCATCGGCATGGGGTATTGGGCCGCTGACCGCGGGTTCACCCGCACGGGCCGCGGCGCCAGACTGGCCGGGGCCCTGCATGAGGTGCTGGACCTCACGTCCGCCGCGGACGACGGGGAGGATCAGGGCGGTCAGCCGTCGGGCCCCTCCTCCGGAACCCAGCCGGGACAGGACCTGCTCCGTGGATATCTGGCCGCGATGGGCCGGCCCGTGGAGCGCTCCTACGAGCAGCTGCAGGCGCTCCAGGACAGCGGGCCGCTGAATGTCTTCTTCTCCACCTCGCCCCTGGAGGACCGCACGGACGGGGCCCGGCCGCAGCGGGTGCGCAACATGGCCACGGCCCTGGACCGGCAGGGCTCCTCCGTCCGCCTGTACTCGACCCCCAGCGTCTTCGAACGGCGGGCGAAACTGGTGGAGCGCCTCCTGGACTCCGGCCGGCCGGCCGGACTGCTGTACGGGGAGAACTCCACCTCGCCGATCCCCTTCGAACACATCCCCGGTGCGGTGGCCACCCTGGCGCAGACGATGCGCCGCCACGGTGGACGCTCGGCGTGGTTCGTACGCGACCTGCACTGGCTGGAGGAGTTCGACGGATACCTGGACGAGGCGGACCGCCGCGCCCAGATGCAACATGACGGATTGCGCGAGCTGCAGGTGGTCGAGGCCGCCGTCGACGTGTTGGTGGCGCCGAGCGACGCCGCAGGGACCGGGTTCAACGCGCTGCTGGAGCGGCACGGCGAACCGGCCCGCACGTGGTTCGCGCTGCCTCCTGCGGTCGCCCCGCAGAACACGGCCGCCGGCCTCCCGGAGGCCATCGGAGCCGACGAGGAGTCCACCACCCTGCTGTACGCCGGCGGGGTCAGCGAACTGTACGGACTGGACGAGTACCTGGCCGCCCTGAACGGCCTGGACGAGTCACTGCTGCTCGACTTCGTGGTGCGGCCCCTGGAGGTGGGCCGGTTGCACGCCATGCTCGAACTCCACGGCCTGCAGGCACACCCCGGGCTGCGGGTGATCACCGAGTCCCTGGAATGGTACGTCCCGCGCAGCCGGCGGACCATCGGTGCGGTCCTGCTGGGCGGCTCCTATGCCCGGTTCAGTTTCCCGTACAAGACCATGAGCCTGATCGAGCGTGGTTATGCCGTGTTGTGCTTCGAGGACATGGCCATCGCCGACTTCGTGCAGGACCGCCGGATCGGTGTGGCCTGCCCCCGCTCCCAGGACGGCGTCCGGGAGGGGATCCAGGCCCTGCTGCGCCACGACCTGGCGGGCCTGACGCAGGCCCGCGAGCAGGAGACCTGGGACGTCCGGGTGGCCGGGCTGATCGCCCACCTGGACCGGACCGCGGACGTCCGTCCCTGACGGCAGATTCCCGACGGCAGATCCCCGGTGCCGGGCCCCGGCGGACCGGCACCGGGGCCGAGCCTAGATCCCGACCGGGCCCGAGCCTAGATCCCGAGGGCCGCGCGGATGACCTGGACGCTGAGACGCCCGTCGTGGACCTGGGTCCCGTAGTCCTGTCCGGCCCGGATCAGCTCCTCGGCCCCACCGGTCTGCAGGGATTCCGCCAGCTCCAGCACGCGGTCCACTAGGTCATGGTCCCCGGCGGGCACCACCGGAGCCGGTGTCCCGGCTGTCGCCATTGTTCCGCCTGTCCCGGCTGTCCCGGCCGGAACAACAGGGGACTGGCCCACCACGATCCGCCCGGAGCGCCAGGCCCACGCGGCGGCATCCGAGGACTCGCCCAGGTGCAGGGCATCGATCACGATGTCCGCCGTGGCGGCCATGGCGGGGACGAATCTCCGGTGCCGGGGACGGAGGACCTCGAGGCCTGCCGCCTCGGCCCGTTCAGCCATCCGATCCACCGCCTGTTCCTCCTGCGGGGTGCGCATGGTCGGCACCACCAGGACCTGCACGGGCCGGGCTGAGGCTCCAGACCCTGCCTCCGCCGATGGCTGGCCCGAGGCCCGGGACGGATCGGAGGCCGGGGCTGGGATGGGGACCGGGCACCACCGGGCCCCCAGGAGCCGGGCATCGGCCTGCCGACCCGTCAACAGTTGCAGGGCTCCTCCCGCCTGGAGGTCCAGGAGCGACTGCGCCGAGCGTCGCACCTGCCGCCGGTAGCGTTCCGCCGCCTCGCGCGGCAACGTGGAGAAGGGATGGCCCTCCGAGACCTCTGCCAGCAGCTGTGGGTCGGCGAGCGGGGCCTGCGCGGTCCATACGGCCACCGGCTTGCCCCGGTCCAGCAGGGAGCGGATCTCGGCGGAGAAACCCCCGTCCAGGCGTCCGGAGGCGGTCACGGCTCCGGCGTACAGGACCCCGTCGGCGGTGCGGTCCACCCGGATCCACCGATCGAGTGCCTCGAGCAGGCTCGGACCCTGCCCGTCGCCGCACTCCCGGGCCCCGGGCATCCGGTGCGCCGGACCGGCGTGTTCGCGCCAGGCGCGGACCAGGGACTGGTCCGCCGGATCTTCGGCCACCACGGCCAGCACGGGGCCGGCGGTCTCGCCTGCCGCAGACCCGGTGGCAGTCGGCGCGGCCGGTTCAGCAGGCCCGGCAGACCCGGCCGGTTCAGCCGGGGACTCGGGGACCGGGCACCACCGGTGCCAGAGCTCGGTGAGGGCCTGCTCCGAGCCCTCCCACGTGTGCTGGGACTGCAGCTCGGGGTTCCGGACGGCCGCGCGGAAGTCGGGAAGCCGGTCGAGCAGCTCCTGCACGGCGCCGGCCAGGGATTCTGGCTGCCCGGGGGCGAACACGGTGCCGAGGCCGCTGTCCCGGGTGAAGGCCGCCTGCTCGGTGAGGTCGCTGACGACCAGGGGCAGCCCCGACTGGATGTACTCGCGCAGCTTCGTGGGGATGGCCAGCTCGTGGGCGGGGGTGGGCAGCAGGGGGCTGACCCCGCAGGTGGCGGACTGGATGTACCACGTGACGGAGCTGGAGGACACGTAGTCGGCGATGTGCAGGCGGTCGGCCACGCCGATCTGGTCGGCGTGGTCCCGCATGCGCTGGCGGAAGGCGTCGTCCTGGTTGCCCACGAAGGCCGCGTGCACCCCCGGCAGCTGCGGGAGGGCGTCGATGACCGTGAAGATGCCCCGCACATCCGCCAGGCGGCCGATGTAGACCAACAGGGGGGTGTCCTCGTCCAGTCCGCACTCCTGGCGCAGGGGCAGCCGCTGCTCCGGGTCCAGCGGGGTCTTCGCGGCCAGGGGTGCGTTGTACACCACGGTGGGACGCTGGGGGAGTCGGTGGCGGCTCTTCATCCGGTCGGCCAGCTCATCGGTCACCGAGACCACGGCGTCCGCGTGTCTGATCAACTCCGCCTCCGCGGCGACCCAGCCGATCCGGGCCTGCGCGCCACCGACGATCTCCTGACCCGGGACCCACTCGTGGGCATCGTAGATCCAGGGCACCGTGCGACCCCGGGCCTGCATGAGCTGCACGTACGAGTGGACGGCGGCCAGCGGGTGCCGGTCATGGGTGTGGATGATGTCCGGGGCCAGGTGCAGCAGCGGAGCCAGGAACAGCTCCTCGTAGTCGGCGATGTGCGGCCACACGGTCCGCCAGCCCCCGGGCGTCTTGGCGAGGACGCGGTCCCGGGCCAACTCCGCCCTCTCGGCCAGCCGGTCCCGCCACGGGCGGCCAGCGCCTTCCCGGGGGGCCGGCAGCGGCTCGCCGGGGCCGAACGTCGGTGTGCCGTCGGCGTCCGCCAGCCGTTCCCACGTGGGGGAGACGGAGGGGCGCAGGGCCTTCCACTGGTTCAGCGCGCCCTGACGGCGGAACACCGCCGGGGTGCGGTAGATCGGGATCCCCTGATACTGGCCGATGGGGAACACGGTGCGGTGCCCGGTACCGAGCACGGTGACCCGGTAACCGGCCCGCTCGGCGGTGACGGCACTCTTCTCCACCCGGGAGTCACCCACCACCTGGTTGCCCACCACCATCACCATGTGCGGTCGTCGGTCAGGGGTGGAAGAGGTGTCGTTCACGGCTGGGGGCTCCTTGGCTGGCGGGGGACGGTCGGATGAGGGCTGCGGTCCGGAGGTGGTGTCACCGTCCGAGGTCTCTCTCACACGCTACCGGTGCCCGGGCCGGAGAGGAGCGGCGCACCGAGGACCTCCGCGGCCAGTCGGGGCAGCACGTTCTCCCGGCCATACCGGGCGGCCACCTCCTGCCGTGCCAGGGCCGCCTCCTGCGCCCAGGACCTGGACTCGGCGGTGGCCCGGCGGACGGCGCGGGCCAGGCCGGCGGTGTCCGCGGCCAGCCATCCGATGGGGTACAACAGGTCGGCACCGGGCCAGGCCAGGGACCGGGGCACGCAGCCGTGGGCTGCCCCGTCCGGGAGCGTGAAGTGGAAGGACTCGTAGTCGCTGGTCGAGAGCACCACGCCGATCCCGGCGAACCACCGGTCCATGTCCGGACCGTGCGGGGAGAACTCCACCGCCCCCCGCAACCGGGGATCGGTGGTGAGACGCTCCAGCTGGGAGCGGAAGTACTCCTGTTCGGCGGGCCGTCCATGCAGCCAGGCGACGTCGCCGGGACGGTGCCCGCGCAGGCTCAGCCGGTACCGCTCGTCCTGTCCGCGCAGCAGGGCCAGGACGTCCAGCGCCCGGTGCAGCCCCTTGCGGGCCGGGACCATCCCCACCAGACCCAGCCTGAACCTCAGGCCCGGATCGCGGGAGCCCGGCGGAGCCGGGATGCGCACGGCGTTGGGCACCACGATGCTGCGCTCGGCGGGCCAGCCGTGGTCCCGCACGACCTGCCGGCGGACGTGCTCGGCGACGAAGACGGCCCGGTCCAGCCGCGCGGTGTCCACCTGGCCCGGAAAGACCGTGGCCCCCTCCTGCAGGTGGAGCCGCACGGTCAGCCGGGTGCCGGCGGGGGTATTCCGTGAGTACCAGACGGCGTTGCCCAAGGCCCATTCACACAGCACGACGTCGGCCCACCGGGCCAGGCTGCGGCTCGCCTCGGCATCGTGGCGGGCATGGCCGGACCAGGTGTCCAGGCGGACCTCGTGCCCGGCCTGCCGCAGGTGCTCGACGAGGCCACCGGCGAACTTCAGATCGTGCCCGGCCACCACCACCCGGCGCGGCTCGAGACCCATCGTCACCCGAGCGTGGGGTGGGGGCTGGGGCAGCGCGGGCAGGAGGTCTCCGGCGGCGGCGGCCAGGGTGTGGCGGGCGGCCCGTCCGGCCACCCGCCGGTCCTCGGGACTGCCCAGGTCTCGGGGCAGGGGTGCCGTGGGCGGGTGGACGAGGACCATGATCCCCGCCGCCTGTGCCTCGGTGGCCAGCTGGCCGGTGGACCGTGGACCGGCGGGGACGGCGACCGCGCCGAGCAGGCTCAGCACCTCCGCCCGGCGTGCGGGGCCGGGGTCCTCGAGGACCAGCGCGACCCGGCGGGCGCCGGCGGCCCGGACGGCCTGTCGTACGGCCTCGGCCTGGCCGGTCGCGGTGAGGATGACCAGCCGCGGGGACCGGGCCGGCCAGTGGTGCCACGGCCGGCCGGCCAGCAGCGACGCCAGCTCAGCGGTGCTGAAGGACCCGGCCGGCGCCCCGGCGCCGTCCGGGCCGATGGTCAGGCCGAGACGCGCCTCGGTGCGATCCCCACCGTCTTGGCCGGCCGTCGTCGTGCCCCAGAGCCACCGGGACAGGTGCAGGGCCGGCGGCAGGGGGAGCAGGCGCTGGAGGGCCGGGGCCGCGTCCGGAACGGGCACCGTGGCGCGGGACCAGGCGGACTCCGGGACCCCGGTGGCTCCCGCGAGGCCGCGGAGACCCCACCGCGTGGAGGCCAGGGTGCGGTCCAGTCCGGACCGGGCCGTGCGGCCGCCCCGGCGGGCGCGCACCGCGGCACCGCGGGCCAGGGCGGACAGTCGTGCGGCCGGGCCCGGGACGGCGTGTTCGGTCATGCCGGCCCGCCCTAGCGGCGGCCAGCGTTGCCGTCGGTCCAGTTGAACCGGGTGCGGACCAGCTCGCGCTGGCAGGCCTCCCGCAGGAGGCGGGCCCCCTTGACGCGGTTGCGGCCTAGGTGGTTCGAGTACTCCTGGTACCGGGCCGTGACCTCGTCCGGGTCTCCATCCATCAACAGTTCCCCGCGCTCGATCCACAGGGCGCGGGTGCACATCTCCCGGATGGTGCCCAGGGAGTGGCTGACCAAAAAGACGCAGCCGGCGTTCTCACGCAGCTCGGAGATCCGCTGGCCGGTGCGCTCACGGAACTGTGCGTCACCGGTGTTCAGCGCCTCGTCGATGACCAGGATCTCCGGGTCCATGCTGGTGGCGATGGCGAACTGCAACCGGGCGGCCATGCCGGAGGAGTAGGCCTTCAGCGGCAGGTGGATGGACTCCTCCAGGCCCGAGAGCTCGATGATGGACTGCCGCTTGCTCTCGGCCTGGGCCCGGGACATCCCCATGGCCAGGCACCCCAGGATGATGTTGTCCTGACCGGAGATCTGCTGGACGAGGGCGGCGTTGACGCCGAGCATGATCGGCCGGCTGGTGGCGTAGACGGTTCCGCCGGTGGGGTGCAGCTGGCCGGTGACCAACTTCATCAGGGTGGACTTGCCGGAGCCGTTGGTCCCGATCACCCCGACGCTCTCGCCGTGCTCGACCATGAAGGACAGCGGCTTCAGGGCCTCGATGTGGGTCGTGGTCAGTCCGGAGGCGCTGCGGTTGCGCTCGGTCTTGCCGGAGGCCCCGCGGTGCGAGGTCGAACGCACCACGTAGGTCATGGCGACCTGGTCCACCACCACGAGCGGGTCCCGAGCGGGTACCGCCGCGCCCGGTGCCAGCGCGGAATCCATGGTCCCGGCCATCAGTTCTCCACCCCGTAGGTTTCCTCGGCGCGCCAGAACACCAGCATGCCCACCACCAGCATCACCACGGTCCACGCGCCCAGGACGATCCAGCGTTGGGGGTCGGGCCACGTGTTGTACAGCAGGCAGTCCCGGGCGATGTCCAGGACGCAGAACATGGGGTTGAGCTCCATGATGGACATGACGACCGGATTGCCCTCGAACCGGTCCAGGCTGAAGAACACGGCCGAGAGGTACAGCCAGATCCGGGTTCCGAAGGAGATGAGGTTCACGATGTCGGTGTGCTTGGTCACCCAGCGGGCCAGCAGCAGGCTGAGCCCCACATTGAACAGCACCTGCAGGGCCACCAGCGGCACGAACATCAGCCACTTCCAGGTGATCGGCTCGAAGGGCGGGATCACCAGGATCAACACGAACATGGTGATGAACGCCGGGATCTGGACCAGCAGCTCACGCACGTTCACCGCCAGCGGCAGGGTGGCGCGGGGGAATTGGAACGCCCTGACGACCGCCCGGTTGTTGGTGATGGACCGGGCGCCGCTGGTGATCGCCGAGGACGTGAAGCGGAACATGAACACGCCGATGATCAGGTAGGCGATGAAGTTCTCGATGCCGCGGCCGGTCCCGAGCAACAGGCCGAACACGAAGTAGTAGGTGGCGCCGTTGAGGATCGGGTTCAAGACCAGCCACAGCCGGCCCAGGGTGTTCTCGTTGTTGTCACCGGACACCCGTGACTGGGAGTCGAACATGATGAAGCTGCGGTACTTCCAGAGTTGCCGCAGGTACTCCAGGATCGGAGGGCGTGCGCCGACCCGCACGAGCTCGCCGCGTTCCAGGCTGATGGTCCTGACGGTGGGTCCGGCCTCCGGCGCTTGATCGACAGGTGGCAACTGAATCCTTCAACGTTGGCTGGCGGCGTCCGCGGGGTGGGACGTCCGGACCGCAGGGTCCGGCACACCCGGTGGAGCCGGGCGGAGCCGATGTGTCAGCAAGTATAACCGCGTCACCGGTGCCGATTCCGGCATCCCCGACCGGGTCCGCTGGCCGGGATCGGGCGGCTCTCGCCTAGGATGTTCGGGAGCAAGCGTGCCGAGTCGCAGCCGGAGATCGGCCGCCACCCTCGGCGTGTCCCGTCCACCGAGGAGTCCTCGATCACCGTGACCACTCGTCCATTGACCATCATGCCCATCTACGGGACCCGACCGGAGGCCATCAAGATGGCCCCGATCGTGACGGCCCTGCAGCGCGCGGAGAACCTGCGGTGCGTGGTGACCGTGACCGGCCAGCACCGGGAGATGCTGGACCAGGTCAACGAGCTCTTCGGGATCGTCCCGGATCACGATCTGAACATCATCCAGCCCCGGCAGACGCTCAACATGGTGATGGCGAAGACCATCTCCGGGTTGGACGAGGTCCTGGTCCGGGAACAGCCGGCCGCCGTGGTGGTCCAGGGGGACACCTCGACCTCGACCGCCGGGGCCATCGCCGCCTTCAACCGCGGCATACCGGTGGTGCACGCCGAGGCCGGCCTGCGCAGCTTCAACATCAACTCGCCGTTCCCCGAGGAGGCCAACCGCAAGATCACCTCCCAGGTCAGCGCGCTGCACCTGGCCCCGACCTCCGTCTCCCGGGACAACCTCCTGCGGGAGAACACGGCCCCGGCTGACATCTACATCACCGGCAACACGGTCATCGATGCCCTGCTGACCGTCGTGGACCAGAAGATCGCGTTCAGCGACCCCCAGTTGGGTGTCCTGGCGGATCAGGTGCGCCGGGGGCGGAAGCTGGTCCTGGTGACCACGCACCGCCGGGAGAACCAGGGCGAGGCCATGCGCGGGGTCGGCCGGGCCCTGGCACGCCTGGCCGGGGACAACCCCGAGGTCGAGTTCGTGCTGCCGGCCCACAAGAACCCGGTGGTGCGGGAGGCGATCCTGCCACTGCTGGAGGGGCTGGGGAACATCACCGTCACCGAACCGCTGCCGTATGGGGAGTTCACCCACCTGTTGTCCCTGTCCACGGTGGTCCTCACCGATTCCGGCGGTGTCCAGGAGGAGGCCCCCGGCCTCGGCAAGCCCGTGCTGGTGATGCGGGAGAACACCGAGCGGCCCGAGGCCGTCACCGCCGGAACCGTCCGCCTGATCGGCACGGAGGAGGAGCGCGTGGTGGACGAGGTCTCCACCCTGCTCCATGACCCGGTGGCCTATGAGGCCATGGCCAACGCGGTGAACCCCTACGGTGACGGACAGGCGGCCGCCAGGTCCGTCTCGGCGATCGCCGCACTGCTGGGCGTCGGATCCAGGATGCCGGAGTTCCAGGACGGCCTCAGTGGCTGAGTCCTGCCTCGTGGCCGGCCGCTGAACGCACCGGATCCGTGTACCTCAAGACCTTGACGGTCCGGGGCTTCAAGTCCTTCGCCTCGGCCACCACCTTCCACTTCGAGCCCGGCGTGACCGCCGTGGTGGGGCCCAACGGCTCGGGCAAGTCCAACGTGGTGGACGCCCTGTCCTGGGTCATGGGGGAGCAGGGTGCCAAGAACCTGCGCGGCGGCAAGATGGAGGACGTCATCTTCGCCGGGACCACGGGCCGGGCGCCGCTGGGCCGGGCCCAGGTCTCCCTGACCATCGACAACGCGGACGGCGCCCTGCCGATCGAGTACTCAGAGGTCACCATCTCCCGCACCCTGTTCCGCAGCGGGGGATCCGAGTATGCGATCAACGGCGCCCCCTGCCGGCTGCTGGACATCCAGGAGCTGCTCTCCGACTCCGGACTCGGCCGCGAGATGCACGTGATCGTGGGCCAGGGCCAGCTGGACCGGATCCTGCAGGCCAGCCCCGAGGAGCGCCGTGGTTTCATCGAGGAGGCCTCCGGGGTGCTCAAGCACCGCCGCCGCAAGGAACGCAGCGTCCGCAAACTCGAGTCCATGCGCTCCAACCTGGACCGGGTCCGTGACCTGAGCGAGGAGGTCCACCGCCAGCTGGGCCCGTTGTCCAAGCAGGCGAAGACCGCCCGCAAGGCCCAGCGCATCCAGTACGACGTCCGGGACGCCCGCTCGCGGCTGCTGGCTGACGAAGTGGCCCGGCAACAGGCGGCCCTGGACCAGTTGGGCGCGGGGGACCAGGAACTTGAGCTCGCGGTGACCGGCGCCCAGGCCGAGGTGGACCGCGCCACCGAGGCGGCCGCGGCCATGGCCGAGGACGTGGGCACCGCCTCCCAGGCGGCGGCCGCGGCCCGAGACCACTGGTACCGGCTGTCCACCCTGGCCGAACGGTACCGGTCACTGGGGGCCGTCGCCGCCGAACGGGAGCGCTCCCGCCGCCACCCCGTGCCGCCGCCGCAGGGCCCGGATCCCGCCACCGCCCGTGACCTCGCCGAACGTGCCGCCGCCGAGGCGGCCGGTGCCGAGGCGGACGTGACGGCAGCCCAGACCGCCCTGGAACGGGCCACCCAGCAGCGCCAGCACGCAGAACACGCCGCCCGCGCCGCCAACGAGGCCTACACCCGGCTCCTGCAACAGGCGGCGGACCGGCGCCAGGCGGCCGCCGTGGCCGCGGGCCGGATCGAGGCCGCCCGGGCCACCGAACGCTCCCTGCAGGGACAGTGGGAGCAGGCGGGCTCGCGCGTAGCCGAGAGTGAGCGGTCGGCCGAGGCGCTGCGCGCCGAGCTCGTCGACTACCAGAACCGGTTGGCCGGATCCCTCGACTCCGAGGAGGAACTGGACGCCGAGCATGAGACGGCCGCCGGGGTGGCCGGTGGCCTGCGGGAACGGCTCGCCCGCCTCGACGAGGCGCTCGCCGCAGCAGAGTCCGCCCAGGGCGCGGCCGTGGCCCGGCGGGATGCCCTGGTCGAGGCCCTCGAGCCGGAGGCCGGAGCCGCCGCCTCAGCACTCGGAGACCTGGACCCCACCGCCCTGGCCGATGCCCTGACCGTGGTGCAGGGCTGGGAGGCGGCGATCGCCGCGGCCCTCGGGGGACCCGCCGAGCAACTCGTGGTGGACGGCCTGGATGCGGCGGTGGCGGCCGCGAGCCGGCTGTCCGAGGCTGACGCGGCGGACGCGCGCCTGCTGTTCGCGTGGGACGGCGGCACGCAGGAGCCAGCGGAGCCGGCGGAGACGCCGGCAGCGGCAGGCGAGCCGGCGGCACAGGTTGAGGCACTGCCCGACGGCGTCACGGACGCGGGCGCGGTGGTGCGGTTCCCGGGTGGGCCGGCGGAGTCCGCCATCGCCGGCACGGTCCGCTCACTGCTGACCGGGACGCTGCTCGTGGAGGACCTCGCCACGGCCCGGAACCTGATGCAGTCCGGCGCGATTCCCGTGCACCACCGAGGTGCCACGGTCCGTCTGGCGACCCGGGACGGTCACGTGCTCGGGCCCGGATGGGCGGACGGCCGCGGTGCCGGTGCCGGGAGCCGGCTGGAACGGCAGGCTGCCGCCGATGCAGCGGCGGCGGTGGCAGGGCAGACCCTGCACGAGGTCGAGCGACTGCGTTTCGAACGGTCCGGGCTACTGCACGAGGTCCAGGAGGCAGCCGCCACGGAACGGGCTGCCCTCGCGGCGCTGGAGGCCTCCGACGCCCGCTTCACCGCCGTGACGGAGGATCTGGCGCGGCTGAACCAGCAGCTGGGCCATGCCGATCAAGCCGCGGAACGGCAGCGTGGAGAACTCGCCGGACTGCGCGAGCAGCTCGCCGAGGCCACGGCCGCCGTTCAGGATGCGGTCGAGGCCGCCGGGCGGCAGTCCGAGGCAGACCCCGAGTCGGACCCTGAGGCGGACCCCGAGTCGGACCCCGGGACGCAGACCGGTTCCGTCCCGGACCCGGCGGCGCGGGACGCCGCGGAGGTGCGGGCAGGTGAGGCCCGGCACGAGGAGACCGAGGCCCGGCTGGCCCTGCGGGCGGCCGAGTCCACGCTGTCCCAGCTCACCGCCCGGGCGGAGCAGTCGCGGCGTCAGATGGCCTCGGCCACCGTGGCCCATCAGGAGCGGGAACGCGCCGAGCAGAAGCGCCTCGCGTGGCTGGCCCGGATCACCGCCGTCTCGCGGGCCCTGGGGCAGGCGCTGGCGTCGCTGGAGCGGGCCGTGGCCCGGGCGGAGGCAGACCGCACGGAACTCGAGCGCCGGGGTGAGGAGCTCACGGCGGAACGCCAGGGGCTGCAGCGCGCCGCCGAGGAGCACCGCGCGGCGGTGGCCCGCGCCAAGGACCGGCTGCACACGGCGCGCATGGCCCGGCAGGAGCAGCAGCTCAGACTGGACCAGCTCCTGGCGAAGTCCCTCGACGATCTGGGGATGACGGGTCAGTACCTGCTCGAGCACTTCGGTCCCGAAGTTGCGGTACCGGACGGGCCGGCGTCGGACTCCGAGGCCGGGGACACCGACCCCGACACCGAGACCGAAACCAAGACCGAGACCAAGACCGTGCCCTTCGACCGGGCCGAGCAGCAGAAGCGGCTGCGCCGTGCCGAACGCGAGCTGGCCGCCCTGGGCCGGGTGAACCCCCTGGCCCTGGAGGAGTACGCCGCGGTGGAGGAGCGCCACCGGTTCCTCACGGGGCAGCTCGAGGACCTGGATTCCAGCCGCCGGGACCTGCTGTCCATCATCCAGGACGTGGACGCCACCGTGCTACGGGTGTTCTCGGCGGCCTTCGAGGACACGGCGGCCCAGTTCCAGCACGTCTTCGCCACCCTGTTCCCGGGCGGCGAGGGGCGGCTGTTCCTGACGGATCCGGAGAACCTGCTGGAGTCCGGTGTCGAAGTCGAGGCGCGCCCGGCCGGGAAGAAGGTCAAACGGCTGTCCCTGCTCTCGGGCGGGGAGCGTTCCCTGGCGGCGGTGGCCATGCTCGTGGCGATCTTCAAGGCCCGGCCCAGCCCGTTCTACGTCATGGACGAAGTGGAGGCCGCGCTGGATGACACCAACCTGGGGCGGCTGTTGGAGATCTTCCGGGAGCTGCAGCAGGACAGCCAGCTGATCATCATCACCCACCAGAAACGCACCATGGAGGTGGCGGACGCGCTCTACGGTGTGTCCATGCGCGGGGACGGCGTCAGTACGGTGATCAGCCAGCGTCTGGACGGTGCCCGTTCGCAGACGGCGGCGCCGGCTCCGCCGGACTGACCGTCGGCAGCGCCCCCGTGCGGGGTCCGCCCGGGGCCACCGGCAGGTTGGTCTCGGAGGCGAAGGTCCAGGACACCGCGCCCACCGCGAGGATGCCGCCGGTCAGCATGAAGGCCCAGCCGAACCCCGCCGAGTCCACCACGAGTCCCGCGAGCAGCGGGCCCGAGATCGCCCCGAGGTCGGAGGCCATCTGCGCCGTGGACATGACGGGCCCGGCCTTGCGGTCCTGCCCCACGATGTCCGCGATGGCGGCCTGCTGGGGCGCGTTGAGCAGGCCCGTCCCCGAGCCGGCGAGCACGCAGAGGGCCAGGAAGAACCACGCGTTGTCCATCCAGCCGATGAACGCGGTGCCCACCGCGGCCACCAACAGGCCGATGATGATGAGCGGCTTGCGGCCGTGGACGTCGGAGAGCCGGGAGGAGAACGTGACGGCGGCGATGTTGCCCACTGCGAACAGGGACAGCGCGGCGCCGGCGATCTGGGGCCCGTCCAGCCAGAAGCCGGTGCCCGTGAAGGCGGTGGCCGCCAACAGGGGGGTCAGCGAGTTGCGGACACCGAAGGTGGCCCAGCCGTTGGCGAAGAAGGAGGTCAGCGCCGCGCGGTAGGGGGTGTGTTCCCACGCCTCGGCGACCCGCATCTCCGGGCGGGTGTCCGGCTTGCCGCGGTCGGCCAACCGGGAGTCGCGCAGCAGTACGAAGACGATCCCGGCGGCCACCACGAGCGCCGAGCCGTAGATCAGGAACGGGACGCGGTACCCGAAGACCGCCAGCGCCGAGCCCACCACGGGACCGGCGATGTTGCCGATCAGGAACGCCGAGGCATAGGCGCCGGAGACCCGTCCACGGATGCTCGGCGGCGCCTTGCGGGCCAGGAAGGACATCGCGGAGACCGTGAACAGGGTGGACCCGATGCCGCCGACGGCCCGGAAGGTCAGCAGCTGCCAGTACTCCTGCGAGAACGCGATCAGGAACATGGACGCGGACACGATCAACACGCCGGTCATGTAGGCCGGGGTCTCGCCGAAGCGGCTGGTGATGCGCCCGGAGAAGGGCGCGAACAGCAGCCGGGTGAGGCCGAACGCGGAGACCACGGCGGAGACCGCGGTGGCCGAGGCGTTGAACGACTGGGCGTACTGGGGGAGCACCGGGGCGATGATGCCGAACCCGATGGCGATGATGAAGGCCGCCGCGATGAGTACCTTGATCTCCCGGGGGATGGGGACCTGTCCGGTCCGGGAGGTCTGTGAGCGCGCCATGACTCCCATCCTGCCACCCTGGTCACAGCCGTGCTGTGAGGCAGCTGTGACAGACTGGAGCGGTGGATCCGATCATCTTGATTTCGCTAGCCTCTGTCCTCATCGTCGGCCTGGGCCTGTTGGCCTTCATCGGCCGTCCGCCGAAGCCGCCGAAGGGCACCTACCCGACGACGCGTGATGCCAACGACCCGGCGCCCGGGGGTGTGGCGGGTGCTGGCACGGCCGTTCTGGACCGCCCGGAGACGGACGACGCCGGCCCCTCCGGTACCGCGGTCGCCGAACCTGAGGCGCCGCCGGCCGCCCCGGCCTCGGATGTGGTGGAGACCGAGACCGCTCCCGCCCTGGACACCCCGGCCCCGGCCGCCGGCCGCCTAGCTCGGCTGCGGGCCCGCCTGGCCAAGTCCAACAACATCTTCGGCAAGGGCCTGCTGGCCCTGCTCTCCAGTGACAACATCACCGAGGACGTCTGGGACGAGGTCGAGGAGACCCTGTTGCTGGCCGACCTCGGTACCGCGCCGACCCTGGAACTCGTGGACAACCTGCGCGAGCGGGTCACGGTGGAGGGCTCCCGGGACCCGCAGCAGGTCAAGGCCATGCTCCACGAGGAACTGGTCAAGATGGTGGATCCGGGCATGGACCGCCGGCTGGACGCCACGCGCAAACAGGACCGCCCGGCCGTCATGATGGTCGTCGGTGTCAACGGCGTCGGCAAGACCACCACCGTGGGCAAGATCGGCCGCGTGCTCGTGGCCGAGGACCGTCGCGTGGTCTTCGGCGCGGCGGACACCTTCCGTGCCGCCGCCGCCGAGCAGCTGGCCACGTGGGGCGCCCGGGTGGGTGTGGACACCGTCCGCTCGCACGAGGACGGCGCGGACCCGGCCTCGGTGGCCTTCGAGGCCGTGAAGACCGGCATCGACCAAGAGGCCGACGTGGTCATCGTGGATACCGCAGGCCGGCTGCAGAACAAGTCCAACCTCATGGACGAGCTGGGCAAGATCAAGCGCGTCATCGAGAAGCAGGCCGCGGTGGACGAGGTCCTGCTGGTCCTGGATGCCACCACCGGCCAGAACGGTCTGGCCCAGGCCAAGGTCTTCGCCGAGGTCGTCAACATCACCGGGATCGTGCTCACCAAGCTGGACGGCACCGCCAAGGGCGGGATCGTGGTGGCCATCCAGCGCGAGCTCGGCGTGCCCGTCAAACTGGTGGGCCTGGGCGAGGGGCCGGATGACCTGGCCCCGTTCAACGCCGAGGGCTTCGTGGACGCACTGCTGGACTGAGCCCGCCGGCTGCAGTCCAGCCCGCGGCCGCCGGATCGTAGGGTCTGCGCCTGAGAGATGCAAGAAGAATGGCGGATCACTCGGGACAACCCCGTGCCCGGGGCTACTATGTGCGTGGGGAACATCACCGCACTCAAGGGGTCCACATGTCTCGCGTTCGTCTCAACACCTGGTTCACGAGGACCCTGGTCCTGACCCTCGGGGCCACCCTGGTCCTGACCGCACCGTCGCCGTCACTGGCGGCATCCACCACGGCGGTCCCGTCACCCAGTGCGGACGGGACCACGCCGGCGGCCCCGACGCCGGCTGTGCCGTCCACAGCCGCACCGAGCCCGGACGTGCCGTCGACGACAGCACCGGGTTCGGACGGGCCGTCCACCATCGGGCCGTCCACCATCGCGCCGTCGACCATGGCGCCATCCACCGTGGCGCCGACCCCGGCGGAATCGACCACTGATTCTCCCTCGACTCCTTCCTCGACCCCGTCGCCAGCCCCTTCGGTCTGGTCCATCCCCAGTCGTCAGGAACTGGAGTCACTGAATGCCCGGGACGAGGGCGCGGAGGTCATGGACCTGGAGGCGGAGCTCGAGGGCATCGACGCGGCGGAGGAGAAGGTCGAAGCCGCCACTGCGGCGAACAACCCGAACGCCGTCTACCCGTGTCAGGCCTACGGCCAACTGCCGCGCTACAACACGGTGGCCTCGAACCAGGCGGATGTGTACAACTGGTACATCTTCCCCTCCACCAAGGTCGGCGACGGCAAGGGGAACATCAACTGGAACCTGGACCCGCACCGGGACACCGGCTGGCGGCTGTGGCTGGCCAGCCTGCGGTGGATCGGCCCGAGCATCGAGGCCGGCCGGGACGGCAACACCACGGCCCTGAACAAGGCCGAGGTCATCATCCGTGACTGGATCCGTGATCACCCCGGGTCCTGGTTGAAGGACCATGACGACATCGAGGCGAACACCCACCGCCTGAACACGCTGCTGTGCTTCCGTGAGGTGGTCATGGAACGCAACGGCGGATCCCTGCCGAGCTCGTACGGATGGCTCACCAACATCATCCACCGCCATGCCGAACACAACATCGCCCGGTGGTCCGGCGCCTGGAACCACGGGTCCATGGAGAACCGCGCGCTGTTGGGTGCCGGCTGCCTCCTGGGCCGCCGCGACTACCAGGACCACGCGATCTCCCGGGTCAAGCAGGCCCTGCCCATCCAGATCAGCCGGGAGGGCCTGAGCAACGAGGCCGCCCCGCACTACATGCTCTTCAACTACCGCCTGATCTTGGAGACGGCCGAGCTCATGGAGCGCTGTGGGCACAGCACCTCGTCCATCAGCCCCCAGCTGACCACCTTCGGCAAAAACATGGCCCACTTCACCAACAACCTGGGCTACTACTGGCAGTTCGGTGACTCGCCGATCTACCAGGCCAACCGGCAGGTGCCCTCCGAGGCGCTGTATGCGGCCACGGACGGCAAGCAGGGTAAGGCTCCCCGCCACCGGGTGCGGACCTTCCTGGACGCCGGCTACATCCAGGGCCGTGCCTCCTGGGGTAACTCCACCACCGGATTCCGCGACTACCCCTCGTGGATGCTCCGGGCCGGCAGCGGCAAGGAGAAGAAGGCACACAAGGGTGATCTGTTGCAGTTCCTGTACACCGCACGCGGCAGGGATGTCCTGGTCGACGCCGGGCACCCGGGGATTGTCTCGAGCAAGTGGCGTGGGTGGGCGATGAGCGAGCTGGCCCACAACACCATCTACGTCCCCAGTTCCAAGATGTCGGCCGGCGGCCCGGCGAAGATCACCCGGACCAACTACCCGGCCGCCGGCTGGGGGGACTTCGCCGAGGTGACCCAGCAGTTCAGCAGCCAGGGCAACCGCACCCGCGGCACGCTCGTGATGGACGACCCGGACGTCTCCGTGGTGCTGGACCGCACGGTGATCAACGACCGGTCCAAGACCCACACCGTCCAGACCTTGTGGAACCTCCCGCCGGACCAGCGCTCCGAGTGGGTCAACCGCTCGGTGGTCCGATCCTCCGCCCCGGGGTCCTCCACCCAGACCACTTTCGTGCAGGTGCCGTTCTGGGGGCCGAAGGCCTTGAGCCGGGGGGAGACCGCGCTCTACCACGCCGTGGAGAACCCGCACCCGAGGGGCCACTACTACCCGCAGGAGCAGGTGCGTGTCCCGACCGACCAGATCGCGTTCGGCCGGCACGGCAACAGCGTGGGCACGATCTCCGTGATCGCCCCGGCGCGCAAGTCGGCCAAGGTCTCCGTCTCCACCAGCAAATACTCGGACGGGGCCACCAAGGTCACCATCAAGATCGGCTCGGACACGGTCGTGGTGCGCATCACGCGCGGTGGCTGGATGAGCCGCCAGAGCTGAGCCTGCACCGTCTGAAACACGGCGTTCACCTGGACCGGTGATTCGTCACCTGGCCGAAACAGTGCTGCGGGCCAGGTGAAACACGCCTCCGCCATCCTCTCTATCAGGACCAGCCGCACCCCGCTCGCGGGTCACACCGGTGACCCGGACCATCCGGCGTCGGGGCGCGGTGGATGGTCCTTCGGCGAGAGGAATGACTGTGGAAACGATCGAACTGACCTCGGGCCATGTCTGGACCATGGTGTGTGCCGGACTGGTCCTGCTCATGACCCCCGGCCTGGCCTTCTTCTACGGTGGCCTGACGCGGGCCAAGGCCTCGCTCAACATGATGATGATGTCCTTCGTGTCCATCGGCCTGGTGGCCGTGGTCTGGGTGCTGTGGGGCTACAACATGTCCGGCGGCGAGGGCATCCTCCAGCTGTTCGGCAACCCCCTCACGGACGTCGGTCTTTACGGGTTCCTGGGCACCGAGGACCTGATCGGGATCGGCTTCGGCGCCACCTTCGCCATCATCGCGGTGGCCCTGATCTCCGGGGCCATCGCCGACCGTGCCAAGTTCAGCACCTGGATGGTGTTCGTGCCCGTGTGGGTCACCCTCGTCTACTGCCCGCTGGCCTTCATGGTGTGGGGCGGCGGACTGCTCTCCGCAGACGGACTCATCGGCGGTGCCGTGGGAGAGGCCGTCGACTTCGCGGGCGGCCTGGTCGTCCACATCTCCGCCGGCGTGGCGGCGTTGGTGCTGGCCCTGCTGCTGGGCAAGCGCCAGGGGTTCGGCATCGATCCCGGTCACCGTCCCCACAACATCCCCTTCGTGATGCTCGGCGCGGCCCTGTTGTGGTTTGGCTGGTTCGGGTTCAACGGTGGTGCCGCCTCCGATGCCGCGGAGGCAGGCCTCATCTGGGTCAACACGCTGGCCGCCCCGGCCGCCGCCATGCTCGGCTGGCTGCTCACCGAGCGGCTCCGCGGCCAGCGGGCCACCTCGATCGGCAGCGCCTCCGGCATCGTCGCCGGCCTGGTGGCCATCACCCCGGCCTGCGCCTACGTCGATCCGGTGGGCGCCCTGGTCATCGGCTTCCTCTCGGGCGCGAGCTGTGCCCTGGCTGTCGGTCTGAAGTACCGGCTCGGTTTCGACGACTCCTTGGACGTCGTGGGACTGCACCTGGTGGCCGGCATCCTCGGCACGGTCCTGATCGGACTGCTGGGCCGGCCGATGGCGGACGGCCGCGCCGGTCTCCTCTACGGCGGTGACGTCTCTCTGCTGCTGGCCCAGATCGTGGCCGTGGTGATCGCCGTGGGATACACCGCCACGGTGACCTTCGTCATCGGCACCGCACTCAAGGCCGCGATGGGCTGGCGGGTCACCGCCGAGGAGGAGGAACTCGGCCTGGACCAGTCCCTGCACCGCGAGATCGCCTATGAGTTCGGCGGCGGCGGGATGGGCACGTCCTACACGGAGACCGTGGATGCCGGCGGGCCTCAGGTCGTGTCCCCTTCCGCGGGGTCCCGGCTCCATCGGAGTTGATACCCTTGGAAACCGGTAGATTCGCACGTGCCGCCCCCAACCCGAAGGAAGAGCACCGCAGTGTTCAACTCCCTGTCCGATCGCCTGGCCGCCACCTTCAAGAACCTGAAGGGCAAGGGACGCCTGTCCGAGGCGGACATCGACGCCACTGCCCGCGAGATCCGCCGGGCCCTGCTGGACGCCGATGTGGCCGTCCCGGTGGTCCGGGAGTTCATCGCCCACATCAAGGAACGCTCCCTCGGTGAAGAGGTCAGCCAGGCCCTGAATCCGGGCCAGCAGGTCGTCAAGATCGTCCAGGACGAGCTCGTCAACATCCTGGGCGGTGAGACCCGCCGGCTGAACCTGGCCAAGAACCCGCCCACGGTCATCATGCTCGTCGGCCTGCAGGGTGCCGGTAAGACCACGCTGGCCGGCAAACTCTCCAAGCACCTCAAGGAGCAGGGCCACACGCCGTTGCTGGTGGCCGCCGACCTCCAGCGGCCCAACGCGGTCAAGCAGCTCCAGGTCAACGGTGAGCGGGCCGGGGTGCCCGTCTACGCCCCGCACCCGGGGGTCTCCAGCGAGTTCGAGGACGCCACCGGCGATCCGGTGCAGGTGGCCCGCAACGGCGTGGCGGAGGCGAAGGCGAAGCACAACGACGTGGTGATCGTGGACACCGCCGGACGTCTCGGCGTGGATGCCGAGCTCATGCAGCAGGCCGCGGACATCCGCACGGCCGTGCAGCCGGACGAGGTGCTCTTCGTCATCGACGCCATGATCGGCCAGGACGCCGTGGCCACCGCTCAGTCCTTCAACGAGGGCGTTGGTTTCACCGGCGTGGTGTTGTCCAAGCTCGACGGCGACGCCCGGGGTGGTGCCGCGCTCTCGGTGCGCTCGGTGACCGGCAAGCCGGTCATGTTCGCCTCCACCGGCGAGAACCTGTCCGACTTCGAGGTCTTCCACCCGGACCGGATGGCCTCGCGCATCCTGGACATGGGCGACGTGATGAGCCTGATCGAACAGGCCGAGCGCAGCTGGGACAAGGCCGAGGCCGAGAAGATGGCCCAGAAGTTCGTGGACCAGGAGGACTTCACCCTCGACGACTTCCTTGATCAGATGCAGCAGATCAAGAAGATGGGGTCCATGAAGAAGCTGCTCATGATGATGCCCGGTGCCCAGGGTATGCGGCAGCAGCTCGAGCAGTTCGACGACCGGCAGATCGATCGCATCGAGGCCATCATCCGGTCCATGACCCCGCATGAGCGGGTGGCGCCCAAGATCATCAACGGGTCGCGTCGGGCCCGCATCGCGCGCGGTTCCGGCGCCCAGGTCTCCGAGGTCAACGGTCTGCTGGAACGTTTCGGCCAGGCTCAGAAGATGATGAAGAAGATGGCCGCCGGTGGCGGGATGCCCGGCATGCCGGGGATGCCCGGGATGCCGGGCGGCGGCGGCGGCGGGTCCAAGAAGGGCAAGGGCAAGGGCAAGAAGGCCAAGCCGCGGTCCGGCAACCCGGTGAAGGCGGCGCAGGAGATGCGTGAGCTCGAGGAGCGCCGCAACCGTCCGGCCGCACCGCCGCAGGGTTCGGCCTTCGGGCAGGGGGCCGACGGCGGCCCGGACGGATTCGATCCGTCCTCGCTCAACCTGCCGAAGGGTTTCGAGAAGTACCTCGGCGGAAACTGAGTCAATCTGAACCGATTCATCTGAGCTGATCGCTGTCTACGGGCCGCCTCCACCTGCCGGTGGGGGCGGCCCGAGGTCTGTGAGGGATCTCCCCACCGGAATAGTTGAAGCATCAACCATGTTGTGCTGTACTGAAGGCAATCCTCCAGACCAGCTGCCATGACCCCGAAGGAGTCCCCATGTCCCTCCAAGCACATCCGACCACCCACCCGGCCACCGGCCCGACCGCCGATCCGGCCGGCGAGGCTGCTGCAGCCTCCATCCGGTACGAGTCCATCAGTGGCCGGCCCCTCGCGGAGCTGCTCCCGGCCGGGCTCGCCATGGGACTGGTCACCCTCAAGACGGACAACGTCCCCCGGTTGCGTGACTACTACGAACAGGCCCTGGGCCTGGTCGCGGTGGCCGAGGACGGCCCGAATGTGATCCTGGGGCGGGCCGGGACTCCGCTCGTCGGTATCGAACAGGCCGATGGGCTCAAGCTGCCGGGCGAGGGGGAGGCGGGGCTCTACCACGTGGCCATCCTGTTCGAGCAGGCCGCCGACCTGGCCGCCACCGTGTATTCGGCGGTGCGCCACGATCAGTCCCGGTTCGTCGGCAGCTCTGACCACCTCGTCTCCGAGGCGTTCTACTTCCAGGACCCGGACCACAACGGCATCGAGCTCTATGTCGACCGCCCCCGTGAGCAGTGGCAGTGGGGTCCGGACCGTCAGGTCGCCATGGGCACCAGCTACCTGCCGTGGGACCAGTACCTGAACACCCATCTCACCGAGGACTCGGTCGCGAGGCTGCGGACCGCGCCGGCCGCGGTGGGGCACGTCCACCTGCAGGTGGGAGATGTGGCCACCGCCGAGGAGTTCTACGTCCGGGACCTCGGCTTCGAGAAGACCACGGGACTGGGCACCATGGCCCTGTTCGTCTCCGCCGGCGGATACCACCACCACATGGCCATGAACACCTGGAACTCCACCGGCGTCGGCCCCCGGCGCAACACCCTGGGCCTGGGTGCCGTGGACATCACGCTGCCACCGGGGGAAGGACTGGACTCGGCCGAGGAGCGGCTGAAGGGTGCCGGCAGGATCGCGCAGCGCACGGACCGCGGCCTCGAGGTCCGAGACCCGTGGAACACGCTGCTCGTACTGTCTGAGGTCGAGGCTCCGGCCGGCGCCGCGTCCAACTAGGCGCAACAACGGGCAACCAGGGTCAACGAGGGGCAACTAGGAGAATTGCCCGGACGTCTGGCAGAATGGGACGGTACTGAACTGCCGTCTGGGCGACCCTCTATCATTCCAGCCGGCGTTCCGTCAGTAGCCACCGATCCGCGCCAACCCCACGGCCGGCACGAACGCTGCGCCAACACCAAGAACCAGGAGCTACCACACCCGTGGCCGTTAAGATCCGTTTGAAGCGCTTCGGCAAGATGCGCGCCCCGTACTACCGCATTGTTGTCATGGACTCCCGCGCCAAGCGCGACGGCCGTGCCATCGAGGAGATCGGCAAGTACCACCCGACCGAGGAGCCCTCGTTCATCGAGGTCAAGTCCGAGCGGGCCCAGTACTGGCTGTCCGTGGGCGCCCAGCCCACCGAGCAGGTCCATGCCATCCTCAAGATCACCGGTGACTGGCAGAAGTTCAAGGGGGAGCCGGGCGCCGAAGGCACCCTGAAGACCAAGCAGGCGAAGGATCCCTTCGTGGCCCCCCAGAAGGGCTCGGTCATCATCCCCGAGGCCATCACCCCGAAGAAGGACGCTGCTGAGGCCCCGGCCGAGGAAGCTGCCGCCGCAGAGGACAGCCCCGAGGCTCCGGCCGACGAGACCTCTGAGTGACCATGCTGACTGAAGCGCTCGAACACCTGGTCCGGGGAATCGTCGATTCCCCGGAAGACGTCCAGGTCGACCTGCGCACCAACCGGCGGGGTGAGGTGCTCGAGGTCCGCGTGGACCCCTCCGACCTCGGTCGGGTGATCGGCCGTCAGGGCCGCACCGCCACCGCGTTGCGCACGGTGCTGGACGGCCTCGCCGGCCATCCCGTGCGAGTCGACGTGGTGGACACCGACCGCCGCCGGTAGCAGTACCGTGCCGCCCCACCCCGCAGGTTTCGGTGGGGCAGCACCATGACATGATGGCCCGTGTCCGGACACCGTCCGGCACGGGCCATCGGTGTCTGAACCCCTGACACAGAACGTGACACCCGGCAAGTACCCCGAGGAGAGGACCCCACCACCATGCCCCAGCCAGGCGATCAGAGCCCGTCCGTCGACGGGGTTGAGCAGGTCCGCGTCGCCCGGATCGGCAAGCCGCACGGCATCCGCGGGGAGGTGACCGTGCAGGTCTATACGGACGAGCCGCAGGAGCGCTTCGTGCCCGGCGCCGTGCTCTCCGCGCAACCCGGGAACGGCGGTGGGGGTGCAACGGGTGGCGGGCGTGGGGGCCAGCTGACCGTGGTGCGGGCCCGGTGGAACAAGGAGATCCTGCTGTTGTCCTTCGACGAGGTCCTCACCCGCAACCAGGCCGAGGAGCTGCGGGGCACGGAGCTGTTCGCCGCACCGGACGAGGGGGGCGAGGACGATGCGTGGTACGAGGAGGATCTCGTGGGACTCGCGGTGCTGGTCGCGGGCCGGAGGGTCGGTGCCGTGACGGGCCTGCAGACCGGGGAATTCCAGGATCTGCTGCAGATCGAGGTGCAGGGCGGCACGGAGGTGCTGGTGCCCTTCGTGGACGAGATCGTCCCCGAGGTCGATCTGGAGTCGGGCACCATCACCCTCACCCCACCGCCGGGTCTGCTGACCCTGAATGACGAGGTCGGTGGCGTGACGCCCGGACCGGGGGATCCTGCATGAGGATCGATGTCGTCACGATCTTCCCGGAGTACCTGGCGGCACTGGATGTGTCCCTGATCGGCAAGGCCCGGCGGGACGGGTTGCTGGACATCCGGATCCACGACCTGCGGGAGCACACCGTGGACCGCCACCGCACCGTCGACGACACGCCCTACGGCGGCGGGGCCGGCATGGTGATGAAACCCGAACCCTGGGCGCTGGCCCTGGAGGGGATCGCCGCCGACGCCGACTCTGCAACTCCGGCCGGAATCCCGGCCGGCACCCCTGCCGAGCGGCCAGTCCTGCTGGTGCCGACGCCGTCGGGCCTGGTGTTCCGGCAGTCCGTGGCCCAGGACCTGGCAGAGGCCCAACACCTGGTGGTGGCCTGCGGCCGGTATGAGGGGATCGACGAACGACTGTTCGAGTGGGCCACCGAGCTCTATGACGTCCGTCTGGTCTCCCTCGGGGACTACGTCCTCAACGGCGGTGAGGTGGCGGCCCTGGCCATGATCGAGGCCGTCGGCCGGCTCGTACCGGGCGTCGTGGGAAACCCCGAGTCCCTCGTGGAGGAGTCCCACAACGACGGGCTGCTCGAATACCCCGTGTACACCAAGCCCTCGTCCTGGCGGGGCCGTGAGGTCCCCGAGGTACTGCTCTCCGGAGACCACGGTCGCATCGCGTCCTGGCGGCGTGGACAACAGCTGGTCCGCACCCGGTCACGCCGGCCCGACCTGGTCCAGGACGCCTCCGAACGGCCAGAGGCGTAGGAGAAGACAGCAGGGCACCGGATCTGGCATAATGGGTCGCTGTGTCAACTGGACATCCGACCTGCCACAGGGGGCGGATGCCGACAGTCTGGCCAGCCGGCGCCCATCAGGGACTGACCGGTCACCAGTTTCAGGCCTGCCCATCCCGACGCCTCCCCTGCGGAGGCACCGGCCGGCGGGCCGCAGACCACGTGAAGGACCTGTGGCGTTCACCAGGAGTACCACCATGCATATCCTCGACTCCGTCGATGCCGCCTCGCTGCGCAGCGACGCCCCCGATTTCCGCCCCGGCGACACCGTCAAGGTGCACGTGAACATCATCGAGGGCAAGACCGCCCGCGTGCAGGTCTTCCAGGGCTTCGTGATGGGCCGCCACGGCCATGGCATCCGCGAGACCTTCCGCGTCCGCAAGGTGACCTTCGGCGTGGGCGTGGAGCGCACCTTCCCGGTGCACTCCCCGGTGATCGACAAGATCGAGCTCGTCTCCCGCGGTGACGTGCGTCGCGCCAAGCTGTACTACATGCGCGATCGCCACGGCAAGGCCGCCAAGATCAAGGAGAAGCGCGACTTCACGGCCACGCCGAAGTCCGCGGCCAAGAAGGCCTGATCGGTCTAGCACCCAGGAGGGCGGACCTGTCTCAGGACCCGTCGTCTCCTCAGCGCCGCGGGGGGCGGACCCCACCGGGGGACCGGCGCCCGCGGCGTCGTGGTTTCCGGGCTCGGTGGGTGGTGGTCGTGGTGGCCGTGGCCCTCGCCGCCGTCCTCGCCTCGGCGCTGGTACGGAGCACGGTGGCCGAGCCGTACCTGATCCCCTCGGGTTCCATGGAACCGCTGCTGCACCAGGGCGACCGGATCAGTGTGGACCGGACGGCCTATGACACCGCGGCCGTGCGGCGCCAGGACGTGGTGGTGGTGGACGGCGCGGGCAGCTTCGTCCCCTATGAGTCCCGCCCGGCCCTGGCGAGATCGGTGGACGGCGCACTGCAATGGCTCGGGCTGGCACCGGACACCACCGCCGTGGTCAAACGGGTGGCCGGCGTAGGCGGGGACATCGTCTCCTGCTGCACCGTGGACGGCCTGCTCCAGGTCAACGGCGAGGCCGTGCCGGAGCCCTATCTGGCAGAACCGCCCGCCTCCACCGTGCCGTTCACCGTCACGGTGCCCGAGGGGCGGCTGTTCCTGCTGGGGGACAACCGGCACCACTCGCTCGATTCCCGCGCCCTGCTCGGTGCCCCCGGCGGCGGCATGATCGCCGAATCCGCGGTCATCGGCAGGGTGACGGGAATCGCGTGGCCGCCGGACCGACGCACCTCACTGGAGCATCTCGAGGCACCCGCCGAGCGGTAGAGTGACAGGCTGGACCAGCGGAGAGGACGGCAGGATGGCGCAGGACAGCAGCCCGGGCAACCCGGCGCAGCCTCAGCGCGGCGCCGCTGACCGGCCAGCCGGACCGGATGCCGTGGAGCCGTTCGGCGGCCGCCGCCTCTGGCTCGCAGTCCGCGAGGTCGTGTTGATCGTCCTCATCACCATCCTGGCCTCCTTCCTGGTCAAGACCTTCCTGTTCCGCGCGTACTACATCCCCTCCGGATCCATGGAACAGACGCTGCAGATCAACGACCGGATCTTCGTCAACCTCATGGTCCCCGGTCCCTTCGACGTGGACCGCGGGGACGTGGTGGTCTTCGAGGACACCAAGGGCTGGCTCGGTGAGCCCGCACCGGTGGCCTCCAACCCCGTCCGAGACGTCCTCGAGTTCATCGGCCTGATGCCCAACTCCTCCGAACAGCACCTCGTCAAGCGCCTGATCGGGTTGCCCGGGGACCGGGTCGCCTGCTGCAGTGCCGAGGGCACGCTCACCGTCAACGGCACCGCCGTCCACGAGCCGTACCTGTACCCCGGTTCGGTGCCGTCCGAGATCCCCTTCGAGGTCACCGTGCCCCAGGGGCACATCTGGGTCATGGGGGACCACCGCGATGCCTCGGCCGACTCCCGCATGCACCAGGACGGCCCCGGTGGTGGCTTCATCAGCCTGGACGACGTCACCGGACGCGCCGAGGTCATCGCGTGGCCGCTGTCCCGGTGGGGAGACGCCGGCGGCGACCGCGACGTCTTCGAGCAGGTCCCGGCACCCGAACCGGCGCGAACCGGGTCCGAATGACGGTCAGGACAGCACGGCCGGCCCCGGTGCTGCCGGATCTGGCGCTGGAGCATTCACTCGCCGGAGCCCATCGGGCGCAGACGGGCGTGGCGGAGGGATCGTTGCTCGTCGCCGGCATGGATGAGGTGGGCCGGGGCGCACTGGCCGGCCCCGTCAGCGTCGGAGTCGTCGTCGTCAGCGTGCCCGACGCCGGCCCATACCCGGCCGTGCGCGACTCCAAGGCCCTGAGCGCCAAGCGCCGCACGGCGCTGGTCCCGGAGATCCTCGCCTGGGGTGCCGCGGCCGCCGTCGGACATGCCGAACCCGGGGAGATCGACCGGTACGGGATCACCGCGGCCCTCGCCCTGGCCGGGCGGCGGGCCTGGCACCGGGTGGTGTGGGACCTGGGCCGGACCCCGGACCTGTTGTTGTTGGATGGTCGGGACAACTGGCTGCCGAAGGCGCCGGCACCGCTCTGCGGAGCGCTCGCGCCGGGGCCGGGCGCCGTCCACCTGCAGGTCAAGGCCGATGCCACCTGTGCTTCGGTGGCCGCCGCGTCGATCGTGGCCAAGGTGGAGCGGGACGGGCTCATGACCGGGCTGGCGGAGGCCTTCCCCGCCTATGGGTGGGCCGGGAACAAGGGGTACGGGGCGTCCGCGCACCGGCTGGCGATCGCCGCGCAGGGCCCGAGCCCCTACCACCGGATGAGCTGGAACCTCGGACTGGGGCGGGCTCCGGGCGGGGAACAGGCAGAATGGACGGCATGAGCGGCGACGAACTCGAGAACTACGAATCCGAGATGGAGCTGCAGCTCTACCGGGAATACCGCGATGTGGTGGGGCTGTTCCGCTACGTGGTGGAGACGGAGCGACGCTTCTACCTGGCCAACTCCGTGGAGGTGAGCGCGCGTACCGAGGGGGGCGAGGTGTTCTTCGAGGTCCTGCTCGAGGATGCCTGGGTGTGGGACATCTATCGCACCGCGCGCTTCGTGAAGCGGGTGCGGGTGCTCAGTTTCAAGGACGTCAATGTCGAGGAGCTCCCGCCCCGGGACGATCTGCAGCTGCCCCAGGACGGCCCGGCGCTCTAAGGCCCGTTCCTCCACAGCCCGCCGACCGGCCCCTCCCGTCCACAGCGGCGACCTCCCCACCCCCGACAGGACTGGACCTGGCGCAGGGTGGTGGGTGGAGGTGCATCAATGGAGCATGCGACACCGGCCGGGACCCGGCCGAAGGAATCATCAGCCCACACGGCACTGGGTCGTTTCGGCGAGGACGTGGCCGCCCGGTGGTTGCAGGACCAGGGCTACGAGATCGTGGACCGGAACTGGCGCTGCCCGGACGGAGAGATCGACCTGGTGGGGATCCACCAAGGCTGGTGGGTGGTCGTGGAAGTCAAGACCCGGCGGGGGACCGGATTCGGTCATCCCTTCGAGGCCATCACCAGCCGCAAGCTACGCCGACTGCACCGCCTGACGCTGCAATGGGCCCTCGCCCACCCCGAGTCCCAGCGGTTGGCCGGGTGGCGGGTGGACGCGGTCTCGGTCCTGTTGCCGGCCGGGGGCGGGATGACCGTCGAGGTGCTCAAGGACATCAGGCCGTGAGCGGGCCGCCCGTCCTGGGACGGACCCTCGCGGTGGCACTGACCGGCCTGCACGGCCACCTGGTGGAGGTGGAGGCGGACATCGGACAGTCCCTGCCCGGATTCGTGCTGCTGGGGCTGCCGGACCAGTCCCTGCAGGAGAGCCGGGACCGGATCAAGGCCGCGGCCAGGAATTCCGGGCTGCCCCTTACCCGCCGGCACCTGACGGTGAACCTGGTGCCCGCGGCCCTGCACAAGCGGGGATCCGGCTTCGATCTCGCGATCTTGATGGCGGCCTACGCTGCCGACCACCGGGTGCGCGGGACCGCAGGTCTCGTGTTCCTGGCGGAGCTCGGATTGGACGGACGGCTGCGGCACGCCCCGGGGGTGCTGCCCTGCGTGATGGCCGCCGTGGCAGCGGGCCACCCCGAGGTGATCGTCGCCGAGGAATCGTGCGCGGAGGCCTCCCTCGTCCCCGGGGCGAGGGTGCGGGGCTTCCGCTCGTTGCACGAGGTGATCGTGGCCTTCGGCGGCAGCCCGGACGCGCCGTTGGCCAGTGCTCTGGCTGAACCAGTTCCGGGGCCCCGCCAGGGTGCGGCCGAGGATCTCGGTCCGGTGCCGGACCTTGCCGAGGTCGCGGGTCAGTTCGAGGCCCGCTTCGCATTGGAGGTGGCCGCGGCCGGCGGGCACCACCTGTTGCTCGAGGGCAGCCCCGGTGCCGGGAAGACCATGCTGGCCGAGCGGCTTCCGGGCATCCTGCCGGCCTTGGATGACCGGACGGCGCTGGAGGCCACCGCCGTGCGGTCCCTGACCGGGCGGTCCCAGTCCACCGCCCGCCTCATCCGGCAAGCCCCCTTCCAGGCGCCCCACCACTCGGCGTCCATGGCGGCCCTGGTGGGTGGTGGCAGCGGACTGGCCCGGCCCGGTGCGGCCTCCCTCGCCCACGGAGGGGTGCTGTTCCTGGACGAGGCCCCGGAGTTCGACCGCCGCGCCCTGGACGCCCTGAGGCAGCCGCTGGAATCCGGGACCATCACCCTGCACCGCTCCTCCGGGGTGGTCCGCTACCCCTCCCGATTCCAGCTGGTCCTGGCGGCCAACCCCTGTCCCTGTGGTTGGGGTGGCGGACGTGGCAGTGCATGCCGCTGCTCATCGCTGCAGCGTCGGAGGTATACGGCCAAGCTCTCCGGGCCTCTGCTGGACCGGGTGGACATCCAGGTCACGGTGCCCGCCGTGGAGGCCAAGGCCCTGACCTCCGGTACGGCGGGTGAGGGCTCCGAGGCCGTCCGGAAGCGCATCCTGCCGGCGGTGACGAGGCAGGCCTTGCGGCTGCACCCCTTCGGACTGTCCCGCAACGCGCACATCCCGGCGGCGTTGTTGCGGGATGACGCGGTGGCCATCGGTGCCCGGGCGCGCGCCGGGGCCGATGCCGCCCTCGACCGGGCTGAACTGACCGCACGGGGGCACGCCCGCGTGATGAGACTGGCCTGGACGATCGCGGATCTGCGCGGAGCGGACCGGCCACAGGCCCAGGATGTGGACACGGCCCTGTACCTCAGGCGTCGCGGTGAGGGTGAGGAGACGGTATGAGACAGAACGGTTCCCAGGGTGCGGGTCAGGACGTCGGTCAGGACGCCGGCCTGAACGTCGGCCAGGACGCCGGCCTGGACGCCGAGCGCATCGCCCGCGCGGCCCTGACCCGATTGCTGGAACCCGGGTCGGTCCTGGGGACCACCGCGGTCCGGGTGTGGGGACCCGAGAGGGCCCTCCAGATCCTGGCCGGCAGAGACCGGCCCGTCCCGGACGAACGCCAGGAACTCAGCCTCGTGCTGGCCGGGGAGGGGGCCGCGCTCACCGAGCGGACCTGGACCAAGGCCCTGCAGGGCTGGGCGGCGCGGACCTCCAGCCTGGCCCCGGAACGGGATCTGGAGTCCATGGGCAGGCTCGGGGGCGGGTTGCTCATCCCCGGGGATCCAGGGTGGCCGGCGGGCGTCGACGACCTGGGACCGGCCGCACCGGTGGCCCTCTGGTTCAGGGGCTCGGGAGCGGTGCCCCGGGGAGCGTCCACCCTGGCCGTCGTCGGTAGCCGGGACGCCACCGGATACGGACAGTCTGTGACGAGGACACTGGCGGGCGGCGCTGCGGCCCGCGGCCTGACCGTGATGTCGGGCGGCGCCTACGGCATCGACGCGATGGCCCACCGCGCTGCACTGGCCTCCGGGACCGGCACTCCGCTGACTGCGGCCGTCATGGCCGGCGGCCTGGACCGCTACTACCCGGCGGGCCATGAGGAGCTGCTGCGGGAGGTCTCGTCCCGCGGGATCCTGCTCTCCGAGATGCCGCCCGGTGCCAGCCCCACGCGGCACCGCTTCCTGCAACGCAACCGCCTGATCGCCGCCCTGTCCGGGGCCGTTCTGGTGGTTGAGGCACGGTGGCGCTCGGGGGCACAGAACACCGCCGGGCACGCGCTGGGGCTCGGCCGGGAGGTGGGGGTGGTGCCCGGCCCCGTGACCTCACCACAGTCCGCCGGGTGCCACCGGCTGCTCCGGGAGTCGCCGGCGGTGGTGGTGACGGACCTCGAGGAGGCACTGGCCCTCATGCCGGGCGGTGCGGGCGGCACAGGGACTGCCTCTGGCACCGTCGCCGGGACAGTCTCCGGCGCCGGGGCGCCGGCCGGGAGGATCCACGATCACCTGACGGTCGAGGAGCTGCTGGTCTATGAGGCGCTTCCGCTGCGCAGCCCGGTCCCCGTGGACCGCCTCTGCGCGGTCGCGGGGCTCGGCCCGGGAACGGTCATGGGCACCCTGAAGAAGCTCCAACGGCAGTCCCTGGCCGAGCAGCGTGAGTCAGGATGGCGGCGCGGCCCGGTGTCTGGGGGATAGGCCCGTGGCACAGTGGAGAGATGCCCGAATCATCCGCCGCGCGAACCGGCCCCGCCAGGGGCACTTCCCGGCTGTCGGCCCGGGACCGATCCTGGGTGGAGGGCTTCGCCGACCACCTGGTCCATGAGCGGAACCGATCGCCCCAGACCGTCCGGGCCTATGTGTCGGACCTGGAGGGCCTGATCCATGACGTGGCCCGGCAGTCCGCGCTGGTGCCGGAGGATTCTGCCTGGCCGGACGTGCTGGGCGCCCTGGACCTGGCCGACCTCCGACGCTGGCTGGGGCGGCTCTCCGCGGCGGGACGGTCCCGGTCAACGCTGGCGCGGAAGACGGCCTCCGTGCGGGTCTTCATGGCGTGGGCTGTCAGAGAAGGACACCTGGACCACGACCCCTCCCTGCGGCTGACGTCCCCCCGGCGAGACAGCCGCTTGCCCGATGCGCTCAGCGCCGAACAGGCGGATCGGCTCCTCGCCACTGCCGAGCGCCAGGAGCCCGAGGACCCCCGCGAGCGGGCCATCGCGCTGCGGGATGCCGCCTTGTTGGAACTCTTGTATGCCACCGGGGTGCGCGTGGCCGAACTCGCCGGCCTGGACCGGTCAGACGTGGATCACGAGCGGCGCACGCTGGTGGTCACCGGCAAGGGCGACAGACAGCGGACCGTTCCCTTCGGAGCGCCGGCCGCCGCCGCCCTCGGCCGCTGGCTGGACCAGGGCCGGCGGCACCTGGCCCTGACGTCCGGTGATCCGCCGCGGCCTCAATCGGCGGCGCTGTTCCTCGGGGTGCGGGGCGGACGGATGGGCGTGCGGCAGATCCGCGAGGTGGTCAACCGTGCTCTGGCAGGGCTCGGCGACACCGCGGCCAGCGGACCTCACGTACTGCGTCACACCGCCGCCACCCACCTACTGGACGGCGGGGCCGATCTGCGCAGCGTGCAGGAACTGCTCGGCCACTCTTCCCTGCAGACCACGCAGTTGTACACGCACATCTCGGTGGAACGCCTCCGGGAGGGATACCGGCGGGCGCATCCCCGGGCCTGAACTGGGCCGGCCGGGGATGAATAGGGATGAATTGGGACGAGTAGGGACGAGTAGGGACGAGTAGGGGTGGGGAGGCTGGAACAGGCCTGAAAAGACCGTCGACGGTGTCGCGGTTGGCACCCGGGCGACTGGTGGGGCACAATGGTGCCGGAAGCACACCGGTGTCATTCGTAGGACTGACATCGGATGTTGCCGCCCGGCAGTGAGAAACTGAATACATCGAGGCATCGGGCACTGGTTGCCACCTCCCGTGAACCATTGTGGTTCTGAGCCTGTGGGGTCGTTGGGGAAGACGTACCGCACAGCACTGGGAGGAACGTATGTCTGAAACCATGGTCCGTGGAATGCTCTACATCCACTCGGCCCCGGCCGCGCTATGCCCACACATCGAGTGGGCGGTAGGCGCAGTCCTGGGTGCCCAAGAGGAGTTGGAGTGGGCGCCTCAGACGGCGTCGCACGGCTCCTACCGCGCCGAGATCATCTGGTCCGGTCCTCAGGGCTCCGGGTCCCGGTTGGCCTCGGCCCTGCGCGGCTGGGCACACCTGCGCTATGAGATCACCGAGGAAGCCTCGGCCGGTGCCGACGGCAGCCGGTGGTCCCACACCCCCGAACTGGGGATCTTCCATGCCACCACGGACGTCACCGGCAACATCATGGTCTCCGAGGACCGCATCCGCTATGCGTACGAGCAGGCCCAGGGCGATCCCTCGGCCGTCTTCCACGAACTGAGCCTGGCCCTCGGCGAAGCCTGGGACGAGGAGCTGGAACCCTTCCGCCAGGCGGCCGACGGCGCACCGGTCCGCTGGCTGCACCAGGTGGGTTAGCCCAGCCTCAACCACCGGCGTTCCTCCCGAACGCAGCGATACCCGCCAGGATCACCTGGCGGGTATCGGTGTTTAGCCGTTCAACTGTTCAACTGTTCAACGACTCACGGCAGCCGGAGACAGCAGCGGGCTCCGATGGACCTGCATTCAGACGGTCCAGAACGCAGACCGTCCTGAACTCAGACCGTCCTGAACAGGGACACGGCATTGTGGCCGCCGAAGCCGAACGAGTTGTTGATCGCCACACGCTGGCCCTGCGGTAGCTGGCGGGGCTGACCGGAGACCACGTTGAGCGGGATCTCCGGGTCCTGGTTCTCCAGGTTGATGGTGACCGGCGCCTGGCCGTGGTAAACCGCCAGAACGGACAACACGGACTCCAGAGCGCCAGAGGCCCCCAGCAGGTGACCGGTCTGGCTCTTGGTGGCGGAGACCGCCACCTGGTCCAGGTGATCGCCGAACACGGACTTCATGGCCAGGTATTCGGGACGGTCACCGACCGGGGTGGAGGTGGCGTGCGCGTTGACGTGGCTCACGTCCTCGGGGGCTGCGCCGGCGGCCTCGAGGGCCATGCGCAGGGCGCGGGAAGCTCCGAGCCCGTCTGGTTCGGGGGCGGTGATGTGGAACGAGTCGGAGGTGACGCCGGTGCCCGCCAGTTCGGCATAGACGCGGGCGCCACGGGCGGCCGCGTGTTCCTCGGACTCGAGGACCAGGGCGCCGGCGCCCTCACCGAGCACGAAGCCGTCACGATCTCGGTCATAGGGACGGGAGGCACGCTCCGGCTCGTCGTTGCGTCGGGAGAGGGCCTGCATCGAGGCGAAGGCGGCGATGGGCATCGGGTGGATGGCGGCCTCGGCCCCGCCGCACAGCACCACGTCGGCCTTCCCGGACCGGATGAGCTCCAGGCCGATGTCCAGGGACTCGGTGCCGGAGGCACAGGCGGAGACCATGGTGCGGGCACCGGCGCGGGCGCCGAGGGCGAGACTGATGGCGGCGGCCGGGCCGTTGGGCATCAGCATCGGGACGGTCATGGGCAGCACGCGGCGGGCCCCCTTGTTGCGCAGGGTGTCCCAGCCGTCCAACAGGGTCCAGACGCCGCCGATGCCGGTGCCGAAGGACACGGCGAAGCGGTCGGGATCCACGAGCGGGTCGGCGCCCTTCTCCACGGCCAGTCCGGCGTCGGCCCAGGCCTCGCGGGCTGCCACCATCCCGAACTGGGTGCTGGGGTCCATCCGCTTCATCTCCACCTTGGAGAGCGTCTCGGAGGCCGGGGTGGTGGCCTGGGCGGCGAAGGTCACCGGCAGCTCGTACTCGGTGACCCATTCCTGCTTGAGCGGACGGGCGCCGGAGGTCCCGGCCAGGGCGTTCTGCCACACGGTCGGGACGTCACCGCCAATGGGGGTCGTGGCACCGAGCCCGGTGATGACGGCTTTGCGGTTCATGTCTCTACCTTCGAATCTGCCGGGTCGGAGGACCCGTGCTGGTTGTTCAGGGGTGCCGGAGAGGAAGTCGGCCCGCCGGGGGAGGGGCCGGCCGGCGTCGGGAATCGTCCTGTTCCCGCAGCCGGCCGGATTCCTCACGGGTGGTGGATCTCCACCACCGGTTCAGGCCTGGGCGTTGGCGATGAACTCGACGGCGTCGTTGACGGTCTTGAGGTTCTTGACTTCCTCGTCCGGGATCTTCACGTCGAACTTCTCCTCGGCGTTGACCACGATGGTCATCATGGAGATCGAGTCGATGTCCAGGTCGTCCGTGAAGGACTTGTCCAGCTGGACCTCCTCGGTCTCCAGGCCGGTCTCCTCGTTGACGATCTCTGCGAGGCCCGCGAGGATCTCTTCCTTGTTAGCTGCCATGGTGGCTCCTTAGCCGTAGATGCTGCTGTGGATGGTGATGGTGATCCAGCGTCGGATGACGTGGAGGTCTGCTCAGTCAGCGCGGCCTAGGGCAGCCGCACCACCTGGGCGCCGTAGACCAACCCGGCGCCAAAACCGATCTGGAGGGCGAGGCCCCCGCTGAGGGAGGGGTCCTCCTGCAGGACCCGGTGCATGGCCAACGGGATCGAGGCTGCGGAGGTGTTGCCCGTCTCCTTGATGTCCCGGCCGATCGTCACGGTGTCCGGGATCTTCAGCTGCTTGGCCATCTCGTCGATGATGCGCTCGTTGGCCTGGTGCGGCAGGAAGGCGGCGAGGTCCGAGGCCAGGATGCCGGCCTTCTCCAGGGCCTCCTGGGCGACCTTGGCCATGGACCACACGGCCCACCGGAACACGCTCGGCCCGTCCTGGTGCAGGGTCGGCCACAGCTTGTTCTCGGGATCGGTCAGCCCGGAGGTGTCCCCGGTCGTGCGGGCGGTCTCCGCCGCATCGCGCAGGTCGAGCATGGAGCGGGTCATGCTCACCGTCTCCCAGCGTTCGCCGTCGGAACCCCAGACGCTGGGGGAGATCCCGGTCTCCTCGGAGGCACCCACCACCACGGCACCGGCACCGTCGCCGAGGATGAAGGAGATGGAGCGGTCCGTCTCGTCGATGAAGTCGGAGAGCTTCTCGGCGCCGACCACCACCACGTGCCGGGCCATGCCGGAGCGCACCAGGGCGTCGGCCTGGGCCACCCCGTAGCAGTAGCCGGCGCAGGCGGCGGAGATGTCGAAGGCCGGCGCCGGGGTGGCGCCGATGGCGTGGGCCAGGGCGGCCGCGGCGGAGGGGGTGGCGTAGGGCGAGGTCACGGTCGAGACGATGACGGCGTCGATGTCCGCACCGGTGAGCCCTGCCTTCTGGATGGCCTCGGTCGCCGCCGTGGTGATCAGGTCGTTGAGGGACTGGTCCCGGCCGGCCCGGCGCCGGGTGACGATTCCGGTCCGCTTCTGGATCCACTCGTCCGAGGAGTCGATGGGACCGGCGATGTCATCGTTCGTCACCACCAGATTGCCGCGCGCCGCTCCGACGGACAGGATGCGGCTGCCGACAACGGGCTGGTACTGCTTCAGGGTGACGGTCATGGTGTCCTCAGGTCTCAGTGGTCTTGTCTGCTGTCTGCAGGTGCTTCTCAGTGGCGTGCCGGGTGCGGGCGGCGATGGCCGGTCCGCACCGGCAGGGCGTCAGCCGCCGGCGGCGGTGCTGTGCTCGGCGATGAAGGCCCGTGCCGCGTCGAGGTCCTCCGGGGACTTCACGGCCAGGGTGGCGGTCCCCTTGAGCGCACGCTTGGCCAGTCCGGTCAGCGTCCCGCCCGGCAGGACCTCCAGGATCCCGGTGACGCCGGCCTGGCGCAAGCTCTCCATGCACAGGTCCCAGCGCACCGGACGGGTGACCTGGTCCACGAGTTGGTCCACGAACTGCCGCCCGGACCGTACTGGGAGGCCGTCCCGGTTGGACAGCAGGGGGACGGCCGGATCCTGCGCCGTGAGCCCCTCGGCGTAGGCCTGCAGGGCCGGTACAGCCGAGGCCATGTACGGGGTGTGGAAAGCGCCGGCCACCTTCAGGGTGATGACGCGGGCCTTGGCCGGGGGGTCCGCAGCGAGGGCTGCCAGGGCCTCGGCCGAGCCGGCGGCCACGGTCTGTCCGGCGCCGTTGGCGTTGGCCGGCACCAGGGAATGGGACTCGAGGCTGGCCAGGACCTCGTCCGGATCGCCGCCGAGGACGGCGGCCATGCCGGTGGGCTCGGCGGCGGCGGCCTCGGCCATCCCCGTGGCGCGGATGCGGACGAACTCCAGGGCGGTCTCGGCCGTCAGCACGCCGGTCAGTGCGGCCGCGGTGATCTCACCCACGGAGTGGCCGGCGGCCGTCCAGGTGGCGGGCAGGGAGGGCAGGTCCAGGGCCTGCGCGGCCAGGAGGCCGGCGGCCACGATGAGCGGCTGGGCCACGGCCGTGTCCTTGATGGTGGCCTCGTCCGAGACGGTGCCGTGGGCTGTCAGATCCACACCGGTGGCCGCCGACCAGGTGCCGAGGGTCTCGGTCATGCCGTCCAGTTCGAGCCATGGCGTGAGGAACCCAGGGGTTTGAGAGCCCTGTCCGGGGCACACGATCGCTAGCATGCCCTTAACTGTGTCAAAGCCACCGCGATGTTCCGGGGCGGCAGGGGCACCAAGCTCACCCTCGAGATTTAGAGGTTTCCTACAACGGCACGGGTGCTGGACACCATCCGTCCCGCCTCAGTCCGGCCGGTGGAGGCGTCCGACGGCCAGAGCCGTCTGCAGCACGTAGGCGTCCCGGGGGACCAGTGGGTCCCAGCCGGTGATCTCGCTGACCCGGCGCAACCGGTACCGGACGGTGTTGGCGTGGATGAACAGTTCGCGCGCGGTGCCCTCCAGGGAATGCCCGAGCTCACAATAGGCGTCCACGGTCTCCAGCAGGGAGTTGCCCGCGGCCTTCAAGGGGGTGTAGATGCGCTGTACCAGGACTTCGACGGCGGCACGGTCGCCGTGCAACGCCCGTTCGGGCAAGAGGTCCTGGGCATGGGCGGGGCGCGGTGCACGTGGCCAGGCAGCGGCCGCGGCCAGTCCGGCCAGCGCCTCCCGGGCGCTGCGGTGGGCGTCCACGAGGGTCTCCGAGACGGGGCCGTGGACCACCGGTCCGTCCCCGAACCAGGGCGTGAGGACCTCGGCGGACCGGTGGGGCTCGGTCACGCCGCCGACCACCAGGACGATGCGCTCGGACTGGACACCCACCAGCAGGTCGAGGCCGGCACGGGCCGCGGACCGGCGGGCGCCGGCGAGCCGGGTGGGAAGGTCTGCCGTGGGCGTGGGCCCGGCGATCACCATGATGCCCTTGCCGCCGTTCCAGCCGGCGGCGGCGGCCCGGGAGAGGATCTCATCCGGGGCCTCGCCACGCAGGACGGCATCCAGCAGCACCGCCTCGTTGCGGCTGTCCCAGGCGCCCCGGTTCTCGGCGGCCCGCGCGTAGACGTCGGCCAGGGCGAAGGCGATCTCCCGTGAATACCGCAGCACGGCCTCACGGACGAGAGTCTGGTCCCGGTCCTGCACGATCTCCGGCACCTGGGTCTCCACCACGTCCACCACCGTGCGGATCAGTTGAAGGGCCCGCTGCAGGCTGATGGACCGGGTCAGCTCGGTGGGGGCCCCGCCGAAGACCTCGCCGAGCAGGGTGGTGATGGAGGTGGAGGGGCGCTCGAACCAGGAGAGGAAGCCGGTGAGTCCGCGTTGGGCGATCAGCCCCAGGGAGGACCGTTCATCCGGCGTCAACCGCCGGTACCACGGCAGGGTGCTGTCCAGCCGCTGGAGCGTGGCGGTGTTCAGGACCCCCAGATGGGCCCGCAGCCGGCGCAGCGACTCCGCGGAGATCGCGCGGGCTGGCGGGGTGCTGCGGGCCTCGGACATGCTCTCGAGCATAGGCCCCTTCAGGGGACGGACGTGACCTGCGTGACGCGTGGGGATTGTGGGAACCCCACAATGGCCGACGGCGGCCGGCG